>JBEEHV010000025.1:0-201347 GCA_041167585.1 Verrucomicrobiota bacterium | reverse complement strand
CGTGAAGAAGGACGATGAGGTGATGATCGGAGGCTTCTCGCTGGGTGGGAATCCAAACAACACCCGCATCGCGGTGCGCGGCATAGGACAATCGCTCGCGCCATACTTCGGGGGGAACAACGTGCTGGCTGATCCGACACTCGAGCTGCACAACGCGAACGGAACGATCATGATCTCGAACGACGACTGGACCGATGACAGTACCTCGGCCGGTCAGCTCGCGACCAATGGACTGGCGCTCCAGCATCCGAAAGAGGCTGGCATCTTCACGACGCTGCCGCCGGGACCGTTTACCGTGATCCTGGCCGGGAAGAACGGCGGCTTCGGCATCGGCCTGGTTGAGATCTACAACCTGAGGTGATGGACCCGGCGCGCCCTCGCGCCGCAAAAGAGAATCGCCCGTTGTCACCCACCGGCCTGAGGGTAGGTCGTCTCCAGGAACTGGACCCTGAACCTTGCCGCGGCACCGAGGCTTTGTCAGAATGTTGCGGCATGAAGCATTTTTTCCTGGCTTGTCTCTTTCCGGCATTATTATCGGCTGAAAGTATGCAACTGACCGAGCAGCTGGGAAAAACGGTTCTCTACGGCGATGTATCCCTTTCTCCTGATGGCACCCGCGTCGCATGGATCCAGGCGACGGCTGCAACAACATCAAAGCAGACCTATGTCCGGGAGATATCAGGGAGCGCTTCAGCGACACTCATCGACATCCCAAGCCCCGGCTCATCAAGGATCGACTCGGGCCCGGCCTGGTCGCCCGATTCGAAAACGCTCGCGTTTTTTTCTAAATCCGGGCCGAGCGAACAGGCGCAACTGTGGACCGTCAAGGCCGACGGTTCCGGACCCCAGCAGGTCACCAAACTGGATGGATTCGCCGCGCGACCGCGTTGGTCGCATGACGGCAAGAAGATCGCTTTTCTTTATATAGAAGGCGCAGGAGGCGGCGGGCCGTTACTGGCGGCACCTGCTACGACAGGCGTCGTCGATACCGCTATTCACAATCAGCGGATTGCGCTTCTCGACGTCGCGACCAGGGAACTTCGCCAGGCGTCGCCGGTCGATCTTCATATCTACGACTACGATTGGTCGCCCGATGACCGGATGTTGGTCACTACGGCCGCGCCCGGACCGGGTGATAACAATTGGTGGGTTGCGCAAATTTACACGGTCGATCTCGCGAAGGGCAACGCTACCTCCATTCATAAGCCGGCTCTTCAGGTTGCCGTTCCGCGCTGGTCGCCCGATGGGAAGTCAGTCGCCTTTATTGAAGGGATCATGAGCGACGAAGGACAGCATGGGGGCGACCTGTTTACTATTTCCGCTACCGGCCAGGCGCTGGAGAATCGCACGCGTGGGCGAAAGAGTTCAGCCAGCTCACTCTTCTGGGTGGCGCCGGATCGCATCCTTTTCACTGAGGTAGTGGGCGGCGGAAGCGCTATTTCCGAGCTGACGTTAACGGGCAACTCAACCAGGACCATCTGGAAAGGCGCCGAAGGTCTTCATGCTTTTGGTAATTTTCCAAACTTCGATGTTTCTAAAGATGGAAAGTTCACCGCGGCGGCCCGTAGCAGTTATGAGACGCCTCCGGAAATGTGGAGCGGACCGCTCGGAGAATGGCGCCAGCTAACGAGCAATAACTCAAGTCTCTCACCGGGCTGGGGCAAGGCGGAGAACCTCGAGTGGAAGAACGATGGCTTCAATATTCAAGGCTGGCTTTTGCCGCCTGCGAAAGTGCAGTCCGGCAAGAAGTATCCCATGGTGGTTCTCATTCATGGTGGACCTTCCAGCGCTACCATGCCGGAGTGGCCGGCTGGTTTCGGAATGTCGAGAGCTATCATCGCTGCTCTCTCCTCGCGTGGTTACTATGTCCTCCTGCCCAACCCGCGCGGTAGTTACGGCCAGGGGGAAGACTTTACTCGCGCCAACGTAAAAGATTTCGGTGGTGGCGATTTGCGAGACGTCATGGCTGGGGTCGATGCAGCTCTGGCGAAATATCCAATCGATTCGGCGCGTTTGGGTGTGACGGGCTGGAGTTACGGCGGCTACATGACGATGTGGACGGTTACTCAAACCAATCGCTTCCATGCCGCGGTTGCGGGCGCGGGTATCGCCAATTGGCAGAGTTACTATGGCCAGAACCTGATCGATCAATGGATGATCCCTTTCTTCGGCGCATCGGTTTACGATGATCCCGCCGTGTACGAGAAAAGCGCTCCTATTCGCTTCATCAAGAAGGTGAAGACACCTACTCTGGTGATCGTCGGTGAGCACGATGCCGAATGTCCCGCCGCGCAGTCCTATGAGTTCTGGCACGCCTTGCGAACGCTCGGGGTGCCCACGCAACTCATCGTCTATCCCGGCGAAGGCCACATGTTCGTTAAGCCCGAGAACCAGGCGGGCCGGCTCGAGCAAACTCTAGCCTGGTTCGACAAGTATCTGCTGGACCTGCCCGCCAGGCCGTAGCGCTGGCGAAGGAGCTACCGCTACTCTAGTGGGCTACGAAGAGAACGTCGGTGAGGAAGAACGCCCCGATGTAGCAAGCGAAGATAACCGCGCCGCCGGCAATTCCCGCCACGATCGCTCTTTGCCACGAACCTTGAAGAAGTGTTCGCGCGAGCAGCGCGAGACCTACAGCGATACCGAATTCCCCGAGGATGATGTACCAGGGCGTGAACGATACCATGCGACACCCGCTGTATTGCCACCAGTGGATCCTGCGCGCCATCTCCTCGTAGAATGGAATATTGATCGCCCCAAGTAAACCAACCAACAACAGACCCAGGCGCCCGAAGCGTTCCAAAAGCCGTAAACCAATGTATCCGAATTGGACCGCCACTACTTCCCAAGCCAGCGGCATCCAGATGGGCGAGCGCCAGATCATTGGTCCGCCGCCGACCGAGTAATCGAGCGTGCGCGTGTGATCGACGAGCCAGGCATCAGCCGCAAGCTCTGTCATACCAACGGCGAAACCGAATACGAGAAGCCGGCCGAGAAACAGGTCACGACGGACTATGGCGAAGCCGATCAGCAAACAGGTATCGAATGCGTTCAGGACCGTGCCCGTGCGCCAGTTCGACCAGGGAGCGAGGGTGAGAAGAGAGACCGCGACCACATTGATTCCGACGGTCGCAAGTACCACCAATAATCGTCCCCGCCTAAGATCCGCGTCGTCAGCCATTGGGGCCGGTGCCATAAGCACTCGTTCTAGCGAGCAAAACCGCGGCGTCCAGCTTCAAAGTGGGTAAGTCAAACCACAACAGTAAACCCCGACCTTCTGCGAATCCGGCCAGCAACGCCGGATCATCCTAAACAGGTTGTCATTCTGAGCGAATGCGAAGGATCTCTGACTATTTCTCCGCCACATACCGAACGAAACCGGAAGTGATCAGAGATTCATCGGCTTCGCTCAGAATGACAGCGCTATTTGTGAGACGGCTTCTAATCCCTATTCCGGATTGCGCGTTGAACTTCTTCCTCACAACGGACGCAGTAGGTCATCTGCACTGCGCGCGAGTAAAGGAGGTTAGACTTGCGGCTAAGGGCGAAAGGTAATGCGTTCGGCGAACGCGCGATTTGCCGGGTCCATGCTTTCGAAGGTTGGACTAACACACAGGCCCCGGTACCCGGCCCGAAAACCGTCACGGCTTGCAACGGTTGATGGTGCTTCGCGCAGAGCCGTTCGCCAGAGCTGTAGGTAATAACACTCGGGCCTTGCCAGCGCGGTGCCGCATGGGCCGCGCGCGCACAGGACAACAAGCAAACCAGAGCGAACAAGCGAACTCCGCGCATAAAGAGGAAATAGCAGCTCGGTGCAGCGCTGTCGATCACCGGGCGATTTGCAATCGTAGGATAGATAATTTGCCTTTACGAAAATCGCCCACTCCGCTCCCATCCGAGGCAATGAAGCGCCTCGCCTTTCTCCTCTTCGCCTCTTGCGCCCTTGCCAACGATACCGCTCTTCACGATGGGAATGACGGACCTGCTCCCATCGGCGGTTTGCACGGACCCGAGAGCGTTATCCGCATGGTGCGCGAGCATCTTGATATCACTTTCGGCAAAGAGAAAACTGCGGTGCGGGCCACCTTCGTTTTTCTCAATACCAAAACCGATGCAGCGGCACATCAGACGGTGGGGTTTCCCGATCGCACCGCAATGGCAGCCGACGGCACTTTTGAAGCCGATTTCAGCGGGCCGCTCGAAAACCTCGTCACCCTCGTGGATGGCAAGGAGAGGAAATCCCGCAAGCTTCGCGGCTGGGTGCTCAACCGGGACGGCATTGACGAGCCCGCCAAAGCCGGGGAGAAGGGCGCGTTCGAGCGCATCTGGCACGCGATCGACGTCGAGTTTCCGGTCGGCAAGGAAGTCGTGATCGAGCGACGCTATCAGGTGCGCAATGGAAGCAGCGTCGCTTCCGAGCCGGAGGTGTTCTTCGAATACACCACCGCCACTGGCGGCGTCTGGAAGGGAACCATCGGCGAGCTGATCGCCGATATTAAGTTAACCGATGGCCTAACGATCGACGATCTTCTCTGGAGCGGCACCCACGGAGCCGGCGTTTCACCGGCGCGCGAGCAGTGGCGCATTGAAGCTCCCAACAAGATGCAGCTCAACTGGAAGGATTTCGAACCGCGCACGGAACCGAACCGCCGCGGTTTTCGCATCGCTCGCCCAACCCAGCCTGATAAGGAGTAGCATGAAGACGCAGCCGACACGGCTGCCGCCACCGAAAAGAGGGAATCTAAGGCTGGATAGGCTTCAGCGAGTCAATGATCTTGGCGAATTCAGCGACGCTGAGGCCAGTGGTGGAGAAACCGTGGTAGCGACCGAGGACGGGATGCGCCTGCGGGTCTTTTGCTTTTTCGGACTTCATGTTCGGGTCGGAAGCCCAGTTCGCCTTGATCTCCTTTTTCGGTTCCGTATTCCCCTTCCCTTTGGGAGTGTAGATCAAATACATCGGGCCGAAGGGGGAATCGATCGTGGTCTCTGCGCTGTCCTCGGTCTCCATTAGGTTGCGGTCACCGATCCCTTCGCGCGCGGAATCGATCGTGAAGGAGCGGCCGTGGTTATCCGAGTATTCGAGGCCGTAAAGCGGGAAACGGCCGACGCTCCCTTCGTTTGGTCCCGGCTCATCGTAGGTAAGCCTGACGCTCTTTAGTTTGAAACCTTTCGGGAGCCAGCCGGGAACGTAGCAGATGATCTTGAGCACCTTCAACTGATCGAGCGTGGCGTGCGGATTAGTCGAAGACGCCGAAGGCGCGGAGATGACGAGGAGCGTTAAGGCGACGACGGCAGCGATAAACCGGTTCACTGCCATGATGGCATCAGATGCGTGCGCGGTGGGCAAGGAATACGTTGAGGTTCAGGAATCGCGAACTCGTTTGAAACATGCCCAAGCCTGCGGTTACGTTCGCTCTCTGAAGCGCCTGGTTTTTATTCTCGTCCTGGTCCTGCTGGCTGCGGTGAGCGGCCTCGTCATCTGCTGGACATGGAAACGCCCGCTCTGGCCGCGCGGTGGACGCTACTATTTTCATCGGGTGGAACTGCCCGTGCCGTCGTTCCGGCAGGGTGACGAAAAATGGACCGACGATCCAATCGGCGGAGTCGAAGAGAACGGCACGCTGGGCAGCGTCGGGTGCGCAGTGGCCGCGGTGGCGATGGTGTTCCAGTCCTACGGGATCGAGACCGATCCGCAGCAGTTGAACTGGTATCTTACCTTTGTGGGCGGATACACCGAGCAAGGCTGGCTCTACTGGGAACGCGCTGCCTGGCTGGCGCCCGACCGTGTCCGGCATGTCTACGAAGATTTGCCTTCGTACCATCTGATCGATTCGAATCTCGCGCGCGGCAACCCGGTCATCGTGCGAGTTCGCTTCAGCAGCGGCGTCACGCATTTCGTCGTCATTGCCGGCAAGGAAGGATTTGATTACCTCATCCGCGATCCGGGCGCTGGTGCGGCGAAAGGTTACTATCCCCTGCGCGAACTGGGCAGCGACATTGAGGCGCTGCGATTTTACGAACGGTTGCGCTGAGCCGCCAGTAATCGCCCGCGCCGCACTAAGGCCGGAGACTTTTTAACTCGAATGCCGGGATCAACTATTCCCGGCTACACGGCGACGGGTTTCTTGCCTGCTCGTGATCATGATCTTGCTCCTGATCTTGGTGATTTCGGCGAGACGATCAGCTTCTCGCTTGTTGAGCACAGCGGTTATCCCACATGCTGGGTGAATGCCGCGTTGTCCCTGGGCTTCGAGTGAGCCGAACATTACCTATCACGACGAAGAATGGGGCGTGCGGGTGCATGACGATCGGAAGCTCTTCGAATTTCTCATCCTGGAAGGCGCGCAGGCCGGCTTGAGCTGGACCACCATCCTGAACAAGCGCGAGAACTACCGAAAAGCTTTGGAGGGATTTCGAGCGGAAAAGATCGCCCGGTACGGGGCGCGGGACGTGAAGCGGTTGCTGGCCGACCCCGGCATCGTGCGGAACCGGTTGAAGATCGCGGCCACGATCAACAACGCGAAAATGTTCGGCGCCGTGCGCGAAGAATTTGGCAGCTTCGACGCTTACCTTTGGAGGTTCGTAGGCGGCCAGCCGATCCAGAATCGCTGGCGCCGCGGGTCCGACGTTCCCGCACGCACATCCGAATCGGATGCGATGAGCCGCGATCTGCTCACACGCGGATTCAAGTTTGTCGGTTCAACCATTTGCTACGCGCTCATGCAAGCGACCGGCATGGTCAACGACCACCTCGTGACCTGTCCACGCCACGGCGAGCTCGCCTGGATTACGACTACTCGCCCAGGACGATACCTAACGAATCGTCTCGAATAATTCCGCCCTGAATTAGGAGCGGACAATTCTGCGAAAGTATCCCAACTTTTTTCGCGGAAGATATAGCTCGACATATCTTCCGCAAAGGTCCCGAATGCGGCGCAGCTGATTTCTCGACAAAGTCCAAATCAGGGACAACCGCTGAGAACAAATAAGAAAGAAATAATGAAATCTACGATCACAAGCGGTAACTCTTTTCGCCGACTCCTCGGCGTTCTCCTGCTCTCGGCTTGCGCGGTGGCGATTCCCACAACGCCATCACGGGCGGGCACTCTGCTCGGAAACGTCTCCTCGCGTCTTCGGGTGGAAACCGGCGACCAGGCCCTGTTTGCCGGCTTTATCATCACGGGAACGCAGCCGAAGAAAATCATTATCCGGGCGATCGGACCTTCCCTTGGGTTTGCCGACAAACTGGCGAATCCGATCCTGGAGCTTCATGATGGAACGGGTGCCCTCATCCGCACGAACGACGATTGGAAAGTGCGCGAGGACGGTAGCAGCCAGCAGGCTGAAATCGAAGCCACGACCATACCGCCCACGAACGAATTGGAATCGGCCATCGTGGCCACACTGCCCGCTAATGGCGCGGGTTATACCGTCATCGTCAGAGGAGTGAATAATGGGACCGGCATCGGTGTGGTGGAAGCCTACGACCTGGACCAGGCGGCCGATTCGACGCTGGCGAATATATCGACCCGCGGATTAACACAGACGGGCGATAACGTTTTGATCGCGGGAACGATCGTGCTGGGAACGGCGCCGCAACGAGTCCTCGTGCGGGCCATAGGCACGTCGCTCACCGTTCCGGGGAAACTTCAGAATCCCACCCTGGAGTTGCGAAACGCGAATGGCGCGATCCTGGCGGCGAATGACGACTGGCGGAACGGCGATCAGGAAGCCGAAATTATCGGGACGACCGCAGCGCCTACGGAGAACCTGGAATCCGCCCTGATCGCGACGCTTCCGGCCAATGGCGCGAATTACACCGCGATCGCGAAAGGCGTTAACAACGAGCCGGGTATCGCAGTAATACAAATTTACACGCTCAAGTCGGGAGTGGCCGACATCGTGGCCCCGGCTAACGGCGCGAATGTAGGCACCGCCTTCATGATCGAAGCCTCCGCTTTTCCCGCCAGCAGCAGCGGGACCATTACGAGCGTATCGTTCTATGACGGCGCTACCCTGCTCGGCACGGACACTACCTTCCCCTATCGTTTCGCGTGGACTGGCGCATCGCCGGGCCCGCACGCGCTCAAGGCAATCGCTCTGGACAACAACAACCAGAAGACCGCTTCACCCGTGGTGAATGTCACCGCCGTTTCCGGCGCGGGGTCCTTGACTCGCGGACCTTATCTCCAACAGGCCGCCCCCACCCAGATGACAATCCGCTGGCGCAACACGCTCTACGACCTCGGTCGCGTGCGCTACGGCCCTACTCAGGTGAGCTTGAACCAGATCGTGGATGAAAATGCCACCCCCGGGCCCACAGCGGGCGATCATGTCGTCACCCTGACCGGGCTGACTGCAAACACGACCTACTTTTACAGCATCGGTTCTGGGGCTGATACTCTGGCCCCCGCTCCAGTAAGCGCCGCCGACTTCACTTTCACGACTCCGCCAACACCTGGCACAGTCCTCAATACCCGCATCTGGGTCCTCGGCGATGCCGGCACCGGCAACGGCAACCAGATAGCGGTCCGCGACGCTTTCTACAACTTCACCGGCAATCGCACGCCGAACCTCGTCCTCCAACTCGGCGACAACGCCTACAATTCCGGCTTCGATAATGAGTTTCAGGGCGCCGTCTTCGACATGTATCCCACGATGATGCGCAAGACTCCCTTCTGGTCCTGCCTTGGCAACCACGAAACCGATCAGGCCCTTGCATTTGTCGATACCTATCCCTATTTCGATATTTATACACTGCCCAAAGCGGGCGAGGCCGGTGGCGTTGCTTCAGGCACCGAGCACTATTACTCGTTCGACTACGGAAACATCCACTTCATCTCTCTCGACTCGATGACCGCAAGCCGGGCCGCGGATGATCCGAGCACGCCTGCGAACGAAGACGGCCCCATGGCTGCGTGGTTAAGAGCAGACCTGCAAAGCACCACCGCCACCTGGATCATTTGCTTCTTCCATCACCCGCCTTACACGAAGGGCTCGCACAACTCGGATACCGAAGGCCAGCTTATCGAGATGCGCCGGAATTTCCTGCCGATCTTGGAAGCCTATGGCGTTGATCTGACGCTCTCCGGCCACAGCCATATCTACGAGCGCTCTTATTTCCTCGATGGCCATTACGGCGACTCCAACACCCTCACGCCGGCGATGAAGTTGAATCCGGGTGATGGCCGTCCGGGCGGGGGCGGAGCTTACCTGAAACCGCTCAGCTCGCGCAGTCACAAGGGAGCGGTCTATGCCGTGGCCGGCTCGTCCGGACAGGCTACTTTTACGCAGCCCGATTTCCCTCTTCCCGCGCACTACATCTCGTTACTGAACCTCGGCTCACTCGTGCTCGACATAAATGGGAACCGGCTCGACGCCACGTTCATTCGGGAAAACGGAACGACGCCCGACTCGTTTACGATCATTAAACAATAAGGCTTATCCACGAAGGGCGGGAGCGGCCTGACAAAGGACGCGACCTTTGCGGTCATCGCTGCACCACGCCTTCCTTGCATGGTCTCTCGATCAAACTTGAAGCAAACGGGGCTCCCTCTTCTGGCGCTGAGCGGCTTTCTCTTTCTACTCCAGGCCGGATCGTTGTTTGGGCACGGCGCATTTCATGAGCGGATCGCCAATGTGCTCGCGGAAGTGGAAAAGAATCCGTCCGACCCGCACCTTTGGTTCGAGCTGGCGGGCCTGCACGCCGAGCACGGCGACTTGAAGCTGACGCTGCAGGATCTGGATTGGGTGGATGCGCTCGCTCCTGGAAAATTTCTGACCGAGCTCCTGCGCGGCCGGGCCTTTCTGGAAGCAAACGAATTTGCCAAAGCGAAGGAGGCATTGGACCGGCAGCTCGTCGCTCATCCGGAAGTTGCGCGCGCCTGGTTGCTGCGAGCGCGAGCCGAGCAAGAGCTGCATCAAAATGCAGCCAGCCTTACGGATTACCGTGAAGCCCTCAAACGCACCGCATCGCCGGACCCGGATCTCGTGCAGGAGGTAGCCGGTGCCCTCGCTACTCACGGTTGCGAAACGGAAGCTGCCCAAGTGCTGGCAACCGGAATCGACCGGCTGGGTAAGATCCCTTCGCTGGTCCTTCGCGCCTTGGAACTGGAGATGAGAATGAAAAACTTTGACGCCGCGCTGCGCCGAGTGGAGGACGCGCAAAAGGATGCCCCACGCCCGGAACCGTGGATGGCTCGTCGTGCCGCGGTGCTCGAGCAGGCCGGCCGCATCGAGGAGTCGCGAGCGGCGTGGAAAGCACTCGCGCAGCATCTTAATTCCCTGCCGGAGCGCGAGCGGACCTCTGCTGCCATGAGCAGACTCACGGAGGAAACGCGCCAGGCCTTGGTCGCGCTGAAATCCCTCCCCACCCCGGATTCAGCCGCCACGCCATAGGCCTTTCCGATTGCCGGTCCCGCCCATTGCGGATGGACGATTTTCAGCGCTGCAACAGTGAGCTATTATTGCCGCCGATGTTTGTCTGCCGCTTGGCCCAATGAAATCACTCACCGAATATCTTTGGTTTGAAGTTCCGGGCCGGCGCGGGTTCATCAACATCACACCCAAGGTCGAAGAACTCGTTAGGCAAAGTGGCGTGCACGAAGGGTTGTGCCTGGTTAACGCGATGCACATTACCGCGTCGGTTTTCATCAACGACGACGAGAGCGGGCTCCATCACGACTACGAGGTTTGGCTGGAGAAGCTGGCGCCGCACGAGCCGACCGGCGCTTACCGGCACAATCGCACCGGAGAAGATAACGCCGACGCGCATCTCAAGCGCCAGATCATGGGCCGCGAAGTCGTCGTCGCCATCACTAAAAGCAAACTCGATCTTGGCCCGTGGGAACAAATCTTCTACGGCGAATTCGACGGTGGACGCCGAAAGCGCGCCTTGGTGAAAATCATCGGCGAGTGACACCTTTCGGCTGCGACCACAATATCTACTCGCACCTCCGCTATTCACTCCATAGCAGCCACCAGCTACCTCCCAATAACGCTGTCATTCTGAGCGAAGCGAAGAATCTCTGATCATTTCCGGTCCGGTGCCATATAGCGCGGAGAAATAGTCAGAGATCCTTCGCGTTCGCTCAGGATGACAACCTCTTTGGAGTTCGACTTCCTCTCGATCCCCATCGCCGTTCCACAATGCGATATTGTTTGCATTGGAAGCCATGGCTTGCGCAAGGTTTGGCCATGCAAAGGTTTGTGAAACTCACTTCGGTCGCTGCTCTCGCCTTCACGTTGATCTCCGCTCCAGTGCGCAACGCCTGGGCCGAGGAAAAATTCGAGCCGCCCGGCACGAAAGAAAATGCTGAGATCGATAAGGCCAACGCGGTCCTTGATGGGGTGTATCGCGACCTGATGGCCAAGGCGGGCGATCCTAAAAACAGAACCGGCGCGCTCGATGCCGAGAGGGAGAAAACCAGCCTCCGCGATGCGCAGCGCGCGTGGATCAAGTGGAGAGATGCGGAAGCCCTGTTTATCGCGCGCCACGGCGGGGCAGTAGGAGGCAGCGCGCTTCGGATGGATTACGCGGACGCGCAGTTGAAGCTGATTAATGAGCGCATCGCCGTTCTCAAAGCATACGCCTCCAAAACGTCCGGAGACTGACCCGCTACCCGCTGGAAGGCGCTCCCACTAGCGCCGAGATGTCGTCGCCGGTCTTTGCTTCCACCGGCTCATGCCCGCGACGAAAAATGCGCGCACCGTTGGTTCCTTGCAGTATGACGGTGCCACCCTCGGCAACGATCCACGCACCTTCGCGCATCCCGAGCACCGGCGTCTCGTTTTCTTCGAGGAATTGGATGATGCGTTCTTCCCGCGTCTCGCCCATGTGGCGCGAACGCGGATCCGGATCCTGAAAATGCGGGTTGATCTGGAATGGGACCAGCCCAAGCGCATTTAACGAGCGCGGCTGGACAATCGGCATGTCGTTCGTCGTCCTGATCGTCGGGCCGGCGACGTTCGATCCCGCGCTGCTTCCCATGTAGGGCACTCCCTCGCGCACTCGGCGGCGGACCGGTTCGATCAAATCGAACTCTTGCAGCGCTTTCAAGAGGCGGAAAGTGTTCCCGCCGCCGACGAAAAAGGCGTCGGTCGTCCGGATCGCTTCTTGTGCACTCGCGACCGAATGGGCGGACTGAACTGTGTAACCCATGGTCGCGAAGCGCTCACGGGCCCTGGCCGAGTAGCCGTCACGGTCAAACAGCGCGAAAGGAAAAAACAAAACGTTCCGGACCGGGCCGAGGAAATCCTTTATGGCTTGCTCGACGTGGTCGAGATAACCGCCGCCGTGCAGAGTGGAATTACTGATCAGCATAACGCGCGAGGAGGTGCTCATATTGTCAAAGATGTAACATCATCTTGGAGGACCGTCCCTCCGCACACATAAGCGCTTCAAATTGACTGGTCCCGCACGGAAACCTCAAATTCCAAGCACCAAGCTCCAAAAACGGTTACTAGCGCTTCGACGCTTTGAATTTTAACCGAGGTTTGTAGCGTGTGATTTCGCGACTGATCCGCGCACCGGCGGCCACCAGTGCAAAGTGCCAAACGACGATTTTTCTCGCCGAAGCTTGCAGGCAATCTCAGATTGTTCCGATTATGAAACAGACGCTCGTCCTCGTGTGGCTGTTCGTTGGTGCCCTTCACGCAGAGCAGAAGAGCACGGCCGATGACCACTCTCTTTCGCCCGACCGCAAATGGGAGTATCGCGTTATCGACAGCGCTCCCGTCATCGTGAAAGCCGATTCCTCGGAAGTAGTGGTGAAGTTACCGGGCGCCGATGGTTCGTCCGCCGCGGAATCAGGCGAAGTGATCTGGGCGCCGGACTCACGCAGGTTCGCGTTCAACTACCGTTCCGGAACCCGTTATTGCACCTGTGCCGCTTATGAGCTCGCTGGCTCGACCTGGAAGGTCTTGCCCGACTTCGAAGAGAAAGCCGGCAGCGTGCAGAAAGCGATTGCCGCGGCAAAGCTGGCTCAGATCCGGCGACTCAAGCTGCCTGCCGACGCAAACCAGAGGCGCATCGACGACACCTGGAGGGCGCTCCGCTGGCTCGATAACGCGACGCTGGAACTCTTCGCCTACTCGGAATCGAGCGTAGAGGATGAGTCAGTATCGTGCGGAATTGTCTTCAGAGCTCGATGCGACAATCGGGGGGGCTGGAAGATCATCTCCAAGCGCACCGTGGCGAAGGCCGAGCTCAAAAAGCTACAGCGCGAAGAGTAAGCAGAACGCTGGCAGCCAGGTTCGAATTCGGCGCCCCCCCGGGGAACGCCCAAGATCCGCGCTAAGCTCCTCACTTCACCGCTCGAATCGCTCGCACAGCATCTGAGTACCAGGAAGATGAAAAGCGCGAGGTTGCGAGAGCGGAGTTATAATTCCCGGACCCAGCGACGCTGTCCTGATAATAGGCGTAGAAGTACCTTTTCCCATCAGGCGTGAAGGCCCAGATCTCCAGGATATTGAGCTTCGCGTGCCGAAAACTCATTGACCGACAGAAATGTCCTGCGATAAGGCGACCCCGCGGCCCCGCTGACGACTGAGCCTCCTCTACCCCGATCTCGCGCAGCAACTGCGCCCCTTTTTTCGGAACCCACTCTTCCGCCGCGATCAGATCGCTCACCCCTTCAGAAGCTGGAATGGCCGCGATGGAAAGGAACGCGTAATCGTCGCGCACTCTTACCAGCAGCCGCTCGTCGGTTTGATCGACGGGAAAAATTTTCGGGATATCAATAACCATCAATGGATCGCTTTTAGGAAATCTTATGGGTGCTACATCGTCGGGTGTGCTAGCGGGAGATGGAGAGATGGTTTGCGCGTGAGTTGCCCTCACCCACCCTGCCAAGACGAGTAGGCCAACAATGAACAGAATGGATCGGCCCCTTCCCCATCGCCGACTAGGATCGCGTCTCGTTAGGTCCCGGTTGACAAGCCGGCGTCCTTTTCCGCGGCTGACTTTAGGATTGGCCGGTCGCGTCCTCATTTCTGCGGCAGTTTGACGGAAGCGATCACATTCTCCCACCAATAATGCCCACCGGACTGCTCTTTTTCAAACTCAGCGTAGTCTTGCTCATAGTGGGTCGAGAAAAACCGTTTCTCGTCCAGGGTGAAAAACCCCAATTCAGTGTGCCGCCGATTGCCGTCCTCGAAACTAATAGTCTCACATTCGCCGGCTCTGATCGAAAACCCCCTACAGGGCGTGGAAAAAATAAACTCTTCATTCACCGGCGCGTGGGTCTTCTGGAGCTGCTCCGTGACTTGGTTCTTCAGCCACTTCGTAGCCTGGTCCAGAGTGGTGATACCAGTCGAATTAGGAATTTCCGCGATCCGGAAAAACTCCTTGGATTCCTTTCGCACCCGCACTGTTAACCCCTGCTCTGTTTCTTCTTTCCACAACTCAGGCGGAATCTTAAAGGTAAACGCCGGCCTGGCTTTCGGGAAAAGCATCCACGACGCCTGTTCTTGGAATGACCGGATGGATTCGAGAATCCTGTCGAACTTATCGACCTGCGTCTGCATGGAGGGCGCATCCACTGCCAGGGTGATGCCAAAGTAATGCGCGTTATCCGGACTAAAAGCCGTAAACTGCATTTCGAAGTCGAGTGGGCCCTTGCGCGCCGTTCCTTCAGCCTGAATGAACCGGATCCCCGCTTCGGTGCCCTCCGACGATCGGTCGACTTTGATTTTGTCATAGTTGGCGCTGGTTTGCTTCGTCATTGTCTCCATCGCCTCCTTCAAGTTCGTGGCTCCCGGAACCGGTAATATCGAGAAGATCATATCCGTTCCTTTAGGAGCAGCAGTGACAACGTTATTGTTCTCCTTGATCTCCCAATCATCCGGTAACTCGATCGAGAACAACGGCCCGGATTTCGGTAGCTCCAGCTTGGCCGCGCCGGCCGACTTCACTAACTCAGCGCACGCAAGCAACGTTAGGACAATAACCCGTATCTTCATCTGCGCCCGCCAGATGGATGCAAAAATATCGCGAAGATGTCGAGCGCGTTTTCCGCGCAGCAACTAACCTTCAGCCCGCGTCGACGCGGATTTGATGTCGACCACCGGCGTGCCATCAAAGGCCTCGATCGGCCCGATCTTGATCCGGCGTGGCAGTTGTCCCGCGGTAGCATCGCGCGAAGGCGGATCGATCTCCCGGACTGTCACTGGATGCAGCCCCAGCGGATTCGGTCGCGCAGGTGAGCGCGTGTAAAACACACCCGTTAGCGGACGGCTTTCATCGCTCCGCGGATGGTTCTGGAGCACGTCGCGCCGCGCCTCGTGCAACCACGTGATGACGATCAGCTCGTGACCGACCTCCATGCCCAGGAGTGCCTCGGCAAATTGCGGTTCGATTTCGAGCCACACGTCCGGCGCACCTTCCGGGCCCTGCCGCGGCGCGCCCTCCCGCGTCTTGATGGTCGAACGAATAAAGCCGATCGGCTGAAGTGCATAAGCGCTCATCTTGCCAACGTTGTCCACGCTTCCTGCGACGCAACTGCAGCTTGTTTGTCGGCAGGTACATCGCCTGCCGGACTGATGGCAACCGGAGCGGTCGCCCTACCATCCTGCTTCCGCCTCCTACGCCAGGAGCTCTTCCAGTTCTTCGGTGGTAAGGCCAGTCATCAGTGGTTCCTCGCTGTCGATCGCGGCGTCGATCGCCGCGCGTTTTTTCTCCTGCAGCTTTAGGATCTTTTCTTCGACGGTATCGCGCGTGATCAGCTTGTAAGCGGTGACGACACGGGTTTGCCCAATGCGATGCGCGCGGTCCGTCGCTTGCGCCTCGACCGCGGGATTCCACCACGGATCGAAATGAATGACGGTGTCGGCGGCGGAAAGATTCAGGCCAACGCCGCCGGCTTTCAGACTGATGAGGAAGACTGGAATCGCGGAATCGCTCTGGAAGCTATCGACGATTTCCTGACGCCGTTTGGTCGAGCCGTCGAGATAACAGAACGGAATTTCCAGCTTCTCCAGACGGTCGCGAATAAGGTGCAGCATCGAGACAAACTGGCTGAAGACGAGAACGCGGTGTTCGCCGTCGATCGCTTCCTCGAGGAGCTCGTCGAGCAGGTCCAGCTTGGCGGAGCTCTCTTCCTTATCGATTCCGACAAGGCGCAGATCGCAGCAGACCTGGCGCAAACGGAGCAGGCCAGTGAGCATCTTCATCCGTTGTGCGCCGGCGTTCACGTTTTTGCCGGAGCCGCCGAGACCTTGCTGGATCTCGCGCAGCAGCGCGTCGTAAGCGGCGCGTTGATTGCTCGTTAGGCTGGAGAGCACGACCTGCTCGATTTTCTCGGGGAGATCTTTCGCGACGTCGCGCTTGCGCCGGCGGAGCAGGAACGGCTGGAGCCGGCGCGAGAGCCGGCGTTGCACCTCAGGCGCGGAGCCGCGCGCGATCGGTAGTTCGTAGCGTTCGCGAAAGTCGGCGCGATTCCCGAGATAACCGGGCAACGCGAAGTTCATGATCGACCAGAGATCGCGCACGGAATTTTCCATCGGCGTGCCGGTCAGCACGAAGCGATGAGTCGCGCGCAGGGCGCAGGCGGCCTGGGCGTTTTGCGTTTCCGGATTTTTGATGTGCTGTGCTTCGTCCAGCACGGCGGTCGAGAAATTGATCTCGCGCAGCGTGTCGATGTCGCGTCGCAGCAGGGCGTAACTCGTGATCACCAGGTCGGCGTCTGCGATCGAGTTGAAACGGGCGGCGCGATCTGCCCCTTCGAGTACGAGCGTCTTGAGTTCGGGCGTAAACTTCCGGGCTTCATTCTCCCAGTTTGACACCAGCGACGTCGGGCAAACGACGAGCGCAGGACCCTCGCCCTGATGGGCGCGAAGAAACGCCAGCGTTTGCACCGTCTTACCAAGACCCATCTCGTCGGCCAGGATTCCGCCGAGATTGTTCGCCGCGAGACGAGTGAGCCAGTCGAAGCCGGCGAGTTGATACTCGCGCAATGTCTCCGCGAGCGGGCCGAGTTTCGTCTTAGCCTCCGGCGGCGCGTCACGGCCGGTGATGAACTTCTTCAGCGCTGCGCGACGATCGGCGACGGCGGAGCCAAGCTCGCGCGCGGTCTCTTCGATATACGCGGCGTGAGCGCGGTTGATGCGATAAAGCCCCGGTTGCGTCTGGGACGGATCGCAGTCGCGGATAACCTGCTCGAAATCCTCCAGGCCCGCGGTATCGATCACAGCCAGGTTACCATTCTTTAATCGCGTCTGGGACTGGCCGGAGCGAAGCAGCCGCTGGATGTCTGCGTTCGAAAACACTTCGCCACCGGGCGTCGTCAGTGAGTAACGCACCTCGAACCAGTCCTGACCGGACCCGACAATCTCGAGCTTCGGCGTGACCCGCTCGATCTCGCCCGTCCACTTCTCTACCTGCGAGGTCAGGCTGACTTTCCAATCGCGCTGCAGTCTCGGATAATCAGTCGCGAAGAACCGGATAACATTGAGCTGGCCGTGCAGCACGAAGCCCCCGGCGTCCGTTCGGGCGAAGCCAATCTGTTCGAGCCGCGCGACCGCCGCGTTCTCCGCGTCGAGATTCCGCATCAACACTCGATCGGCATTTTTCGGATCGCGGAAGACGAATTGATCCTGTGAATTGGTCAAGGCTTTGATCGGAGCGCGGGCGCCGTAGTTGCAGATCAGCTCACCGGTGACGCTGTTGAGTGTGCCGGCCAGCCGCAGTTCAAGGGCGGGCCGCGCCGTGGCGATTTCAGGCAGGCGAACTCCCTCACCGGCGCGCACGTCGAAGGCATCGCGCAGCCGCGGCAGATCGAACGCGAGGAAGTGCAACGCGCGGTCGCCCTCGAGGAGCAAAGGCCGCTCGATCAGATGCGTCGAGCCCGCCGGCAACGCTTCGCCGCATCGGACGAACTCGTTGTTCCGCAGCAGCCATGCGTCCGTCGCGTTCCAGAGCAGCAGTGCTTTCCCTTCATCCTCGCGCTCGTGCTCCTGCTCGTGATCGTGCTCGCTCTTCCTACTAAAGCTCGCTCTCACCGAGATCCCCTCACCGCGCGACTCGACCAGAAGCTCAGGGCGCAGCGCAACCGAAGAGACCGCCACTCGAGTAGTTTTGCCGAACGTAACGCGTGGATGATTCTGCAACGCTGGAAGCAGCCGCAGAAATCCATCACGCGATAAGCTCGCCATCCCACTGTCGAAGATCGCCGGGACCGCGCGCAGGCCTTCGACCAGCACGAGATCGGCGTCGTCGACCGCAAACGTATGCTTCTTCTTGAGGGCGGAAACGAGCGTGCGATTTCGAGAGACCTCAGCTTCAACGACAATCATGATCTGCCCGCGCTCCCACGCGCTCGTGAAGTTGGGCGGCAGGATGACGTGCAGGGTTACTGCAGCCGCATCAATGATCTCGGTCGCGACGAACCGCGGACCTGCCGGAGCTTCGGGAATCGCCGGCTCGGCTGTTGCCGGCACCACCGCAGCCGGCGGGTTCAGATAGCCCAGGCCTACCGCGACCGAGTGCGCACAAATTTTTCCCGTTGAGCGAGACTCCCAACAGCTGCAAAGATTCTCGACGTCGACCGCGCTCTTGATGCGCAGCCCGGAGCGATAGTTCTTCGCACCTTCGCGCACGTAGCCGCTCAGCAAGGGCGGCTCGTATTTTGCCTCGGAGACACGGCCGCTTTTGAGGAGCTCGCGCGCCGGCTTCATCGCCTGCCATCCTCCGGCATTGAGGAGGAGCTTCTCAGAAATTGGGACTGCGCTCACGGGCGAGCAACGTCGCCCAATTCCGTCCGTTGCAAAACTATGCGGGTATCACCCGCCCTGACGGACAGGCAAGGGTCGAAAGCGTTTGGGTTCGCCGAAAGGAACCTGGCCAGCCGCAATCCGTATTCATTGGTGGAGACAATATCCGGCCAGCTCAAGGAATGTCATGAAAACACGAAAACCTGCATTTCCCCACCCTCCCGGCGCATGCCTGCTGCTCGTCCGGCTCATCGTTCTCGCCTTGAGCATGGCTGGTTCCGCCTTCGCGCAATCGAGCACACCAACCCCCAGCCCATCCTCGAGCGGGAATCGCCAACTTGAAAAATGGACCACAACAGGCCCAACCAGCCTTCAAGACAAAATATGGCACAGAGCCCAGGTTCCCGACAATGTGCCCACGCCTATTACTCTGGCGGATCTCTTACGCGAAGAGAACAAACGCCTAAAACAGCGGGTGGAAACTCTGGAAAAAGAGAACGCCGACCTCAAAGCGAAGCTGGCAGGAAAATAAACGATCATGGACACTGACCTTAGCAAGTTAACTGACAGCCAACTCGCGGAACTCATCTCAAAAAGCAATGGTCCTATCGCAACAGGACAGCCTTGGAACCCCGAGCTGGTCAAGTTTCTCACCGTCTCGGTCCTCGCGTTCGGTCTCCTGGTTATCCTAACGATGGCGGTGCTCGTCGTACGAAAATCCTCGGCGGGCGAAGTCCTTCGCCTGTTCACGGTTCCAATGGTTATCGTCGCAGCAGTCTTTCTCGTGGTTACTGGATTCTCCAGTGCGCAAATCACGCCCGTGATCGGTCTCTTAGGCACGCTCGCCGGCTACATCCTCGGTGTTCAATCGCAGAAGGGCGGCCCTAAAATTCCCTGAGTTCGGGCCGCGCGCACTTAATCACTTCAGGGATGGTGTGCATGCGTACACTCCACGTCCTTTCAAAAGCTCCGACGCGTTGAGACGAATCGCAATCGTGATGCGATCTTCGGCACGATGGAGTTACCCGAGCAACGCATTCTTATCGGCACAGCAGGCTGGAGTTTGCCCCGAGCCGAGCAGCCTCACTTCCCTGCCCTGGGCAGTCATTTGGAACGATACGCCGCCCGTTTCGTAGCGGTGGAAATTAACTCTTCCTTCCACCGCTCCCACAAGCCGGCGATATGGGCGCGGTGGCGCGAGGCGGTCCCACCGAGCTTTCGATTTTCAGTCAAGATGCTTAAGACGATTACTCACACCAGCCGGCTCAACGTGAGCGGCGATGTGGTCGCGGCTTTTGTAGAGGAGATCTCCGTTCTGCAAGAGAAGCTCGGCTGCCTCCTCGTCCAGCTCCCGCCGAGCCTTGTCTTCAATGCGCCAATCGCAGCCAGCTTCTTCGAAAACCTTCGAGTCAGGACCACCGTACGAGTCGCGTGTGAACCGCGACATGAAAGCTGGTTCGATCCTGAGGCGGATGGGCTCCTAAGGGAGTTCAATATCGCTCGCGTCGCTGCCGATCCGGCACGTGTAGCGGCGGCCGCTGAGCCAGGTGGAAGCCGGCACTTCACCTACTTCCGTTTACACGGATCGCCGAAGGTTTATTACTCCGCCTATACTGCCGAATTTATTAAGAGCCTCGCCGATCGCCTGCAATGCGAAGCTGCTGAGGAGCGAAGCATCTGGTGCATCTTCGATAATACTACCCTCGGCGCTGCCACGCGGAACGCGCTCGATCTTTCCGACGCCCTCCGCCACTTCTCGAAGCCGATGTAGCGGCGGGTGTCCCACCCGCAAGAATTCTCGTTTGTCTTCCGACTCAGGTATCGGACCGTGCACACCGCTGCCCTGTGGAAGCCCGGCGAGCGCGCGCAGCTTAAAACATTGGTTCTCGAAGGCGACGCGGGTCTGTCGATTTGAAGAAAGAAAACGCGGCAACCGACGAGGTTGCCCTACAATCTGGGATTTCCGGCCTTTGTCTTGTAGGGCGGGCACTCCGCCTGCCGAATTCCTCCGACGCTACTCCTCTTCGTCGCGGGTAAGATAAGCGACGAGAGCCGTAGTCAGCACGGCTCCCACGACCACACGGGTCACGAGGCTTTTGCGATTGTGCTGCCACTCGGCTTTCCAGCCGAGTTCGCTTGGGATATTCGGGAGGCGGCCACGACCAACATCCTCCAGCAATCCTTCAACCATCCCGACGCGGTCCGCCAGCATCAGCGGTAACCAGTGGCCATAGCTCGACTCGCTGTATCTGAAAGCGAACCGGCGCAGCAGACCACTGAGGCCACGCGGCGGAGTGGAGCGGCCAAAAACCGCACTGACGTTGGGTCTTTCGTTCGAGTGGAGAACTTCGACATCCACGTTCTGTTCGGCCGGACGCTTCCAGGTGTAACCTTTGTGTTCGCCATCGTTCCGCTTCTTCATCGGATAGGTCGGATCGTTTTTCGGATCGGAGTCTATGCCCCAACCTTTCACCTGGGTCGCATCGATCGCTGTCTGCTTGGGTGGCTGCTTTGTCTTCTTCATGGCTGAGTTAGTGACCGTTTGGTGAAGGGAGCAGGACCGGCTTGATGCAGCCATCCAGCTTCGCGGAGAACATGCGGTAGGCATCGGATACATACTCCAACGGGATGCGATGAGTGATGAGCGCCTTGGGGTTCAGGACGCCGCTCTGCACATGCTCGATGAGCCGTGGAAGCAAGCGTTTCACGGACGCCTGGTTCGCGCGAATCGTGAGGCCTTTGTTCACCACGTTGCCGATCGGCACCAGCGTATCGATCGGCCCGTAAACTCCCACGATCGAGATAATCCCGCCTTTCTTAACCGAGTTAATCGCCCAATGCAGAGCCGTCGCGGAGCCGCCTTGCATGAGCAGCTTTCGCCCGAGCAACGATTGCATGGCATTGCCGGCCGCCTCCGCGCCCACGGCATCGATGCAGACATCCGCGCCCAGCCAGTCGGTGGTGCGCTTCATGAACAGCACCACGTCGTCGAGTTCCTCGAAATTGTAGACCTCGCAGGGTGCGTAATTCTTGACGAACTCGAGCCGGTAATTGACCCGGTCGATCACGATCACGCGGCCCGCGCCGAAGAGCCAGGCACAGCGCGCGGCCATGATGCCGACCGGACCCGCGCCGAAAACCACCACGGTGTCGCCCGGTTGAATCCCGCCCATCTCCGCCGCCTGATAGCCGGTGGGGACCACATCCGTCAGGAGAACTGCGTCGTCGGGGTCCATGCCGGAAGGGATCACCGTTGGACCAACGTCCGCATAGGCAACGCGGACGTATTCAGCCTGGCCGCCATCGTAACCACCGGCAGTATGCGAGTAACCAAAAATGCCGCCGACGGCCGTCGCCTCCGGATTGGATTCGTGACAGTTTCCGTAGAGCTCCTGCTGGCAAAAGACGCATTTCCCACAGGCGATGTTGAACGGCACCAGGACGTGGTCGCCGACCTTGAGTTTCTCGACCGCGGAGCCGACCTGCTCAACCACGCCCGTGAACTCGTGGCCGAAAGTCATGCCCGGCCGGGTATCTGGCACCGAACCGTTGTAAAGGTGAAGGTCGGACCCGCAGATGCAGGAACGCGTGACGCGGACGACCGCATCCTGGGGATGCCGGATTTCTGGCATCGGTTTTTCGTCGATGCGGACCCGGAGAGGCCCGCGATAATTCATGGCTCGCACAGAACATCAACGCACCCGACGTTGCTTCCAGCCGCATCCCATTCCTTAAATCGCTCGGAGCCGCTCGCCTGGGGCGAACGCGAGCCCCGCGCGCCTCGATGTCAAACGTCACTCGCTGCTTACGAGCCCTACCGCGAAATTCTTCCATTGCCCGGTAATTGCTTCGCGCTTCCCAGCGCTCCCCCTCCGGGCTCCGCGGCCATCTCGCACCGCTTCCCGCGGGCTCGATCCTCGATCCCCGATTCTCCATCCTCGCTTCCGGCTTCCCCCGGCCCATCACGCGCAGCGAAAAAACCGACGGCGGGACAATCAGGTACCGCGTATTACACACTGCTCCCCTCTGGAAGAGCAGAGAGCGCCCGCAGCTAAGAACACCGGTTCTCGAAGGCGACCCTGGATTGGCGATTTGACGGCGTAAAAGGCTTCGCCTCACGCGGCATTACTCGCCCGCTTGTGTGAATCGCAAAGTAACGGTATTGCCCCGGACCGTAGTATCAGTCAGACCTAACTTCCCTCCGATGCGGACGGGAAGTGACGGAACGGCGCTATCCACTGCGAGACTGCCATCAGCGGCCCGCGTATTACTGATATTGTAGACCAAGGTGACCTCTGCAGGTTTTAGCCCCCATGTCTTCGTACCGCTCCCGGTTTGATTGTATGCATATTTCAGAGCATCAACGGAATCCACGACCGCTTGATGGAGACTGATCTGTTGACCTCGAGGCACTGTCGAACAGGCAGATACGAACAGGAAAATAAGAGGACAAAGTAGTCTGGCTATTTTCATTTTAGAGAGCAGCGATCGCGGTTGTGCGACCGGTGCTATTATCTACGGAAAGCGAATACCGAAGTTCCCGGTCTTTCTCCCGCCCTCTCGCCAGCGTCTCCGATCTTCTGGAAAGCGTCTAAAGTCTTCCCGATCCCACGGCGTCCGTTCGTGCTGGATATGCGAAGAGCTTGGACCTGAAGCGCGCCGGTCGCTCTCCAACCCGGATCTCGCTCCCCACCTCGAGTTCGTCGATCTAGGAGGAGGATACGCGAAGGTCCGATTGTGGGCCGAGGAGATGCGCACCGAGTTTGTCTGCATCTCGCGCCCCATTACGCGCAACGAAAACCAGACGGCGGCCCGCTCAAATATCGGACCGTGCACACCGCTGCCCTGTGGAAGAGCGGCGAGCGCCCGCAGCTCAGAACAACGGTTCTCGAAGGCGACCTTGGATTAGCGATTTGACCGACTCACTCTTCGATAAAACCCCTTCCGATAGCGCCTGCGCAGGCTAAGCAATGCCCACGAGCAGCTCGCGCAGATCAAGTTCAAGGTAACGCTGCCGCGGTCGGCTACCAAAGGTTAAACAATTTCCGTTCACGGAATGCCAGCCGCGGGACTAAATGACGAACTCAGCGCGAGAGGAGGCGGCAGGGGTCATTCTTTCCAGTGCCATCCGGGAAACAAAGTTTGCACGTCCTTTAAGTTCGTGAACGCCCCTGTTTCTATATCAAAGTGCAAGACGGCTGCATCGCCAATATGGCAGTCGCTATATCCTCCCGGTGGGATTATCATTATCTTCCGGATCTCCTCGTCCCGACCCTCCTGCCTTCTGAGGGCGACAAAAGCTTCCGCATACCTTGTAAGTTGATCAGCGACTCGCTGCCAGTCACGTGCGCGCCGAGCAAACTTAACTTCAATAATGTAAGATGCCCCGGAAGCCTGCCCTACGGCATCGACGACGAACCTGATGTTTGGGCCTGAGAATAAAATATGTCGATGCAACTTCGTCAGTCGCAACGGGCCCATCGGCGGCTCAAGCGCATCAACTGCTGCTTTTTCGAAACGAGCATGCTGCTGCACGGTTTCGCTCTCGGGTCGGCGCACCTGTTCACCCACCGCTCCCTGATTCGCACTTTGCTCCTCTTGAACCTCCCTTTCTAGTTTGCGATCGACGTCTTTAGTGGAGGCCCGCTTCGTCAAATACTCCCAATACTCTTTTCGGTTCCAAAAGATTGCGGCTAGCTTTTCGAGAAACTCTAATTCGGTCACTAAAGTAGCGATGATAAAGATGCCTAGCAGGTAGGCGGACAGATGATTGGCCGCGAAGCAGAGCGCTGTGACAAACAATGTCCCAAGCAGTTTGGTGCGGGAATCCGGCGCGGTGACGCAAATAAGGACCGCAGCGATCACTAATCCAACCGCCGAGAAGACTACCGCAAGCCACGACGCCGCTTTAGCAATTTCTGCTAAATCAAATACAAAAGTTCTTAGGTGATGGAACAGAGAATGCGCAAAGTCCGAGACGGGGGAGGGCGTCGCTAGCGGTGTCAGAACTCCGCCCGCGGCCGCTGTGGCAGTAGGGCTTGGGGGCATCACACGGATGTACCAGGCGCACGCGTTCGGAGACAAGGAAATTTTCCTTCAAATCCTCGAGAGCGGTGTGTCGTTACGCGAAATCCTCGGCACGCTCAAAACCCGAGAATCCGGCCTGTAAGCAAACGAGCGAAGCGGTCTGTGATTCTCGCCGTTTCTTACGGAATCGCGTTGCAACCAGAGCGACAATCATAGACTGACTCTTCTTTCTCTTCGCCAAAAAGCGACTCTCTCGACGATCTCCGCGCGGAACCAGACCAATTGCACGTGAAGCTTTTCAAAGATTGCTTTCGACGGTACGCTGCTGTGTGCCGCGAAAAAAGACAGATGTTAAACCAGTGTTTGACTGGGAAAATGCAAGCTTGCACGACCGGCTCCGCGTCGTTTTTACTGCGGAGTCTGACCGTCGACCACTTGCCATAGATTATTGCTTCCCGAACGATCGCCTTGCCAATGAGTACATAAGCGAAATTGCCAAACGTTCCGAAGCCGAAGTGAAAGGCCTCATGCGGAAGTTTCTGATAACCACGGGGGCCCTTGGACACGACAAAGCGATAGTCGATCTGTATCTTGAGCGACCAGACGTGTACCGGCAGGACGTGCAAAGATTCGAATTTGCCAAACGGCTGGTCAGGCAACCGCCATGGGAAGGTTTGACTTGGGTGTTGGATCTTTTGCCGGATAACCCACGAGAGGCCATTAACGTTGTAAGCGCGTACTTCGTAGCGCATGTGCATTGGCTACCGGAGGGTCGAATGCACAGCCTTAGTGATGTAGAAAATATCATCAGAGCTCGTTATCTACACCAAAGCCATCCGCAAGAAGTCCTATCGGGGCTATCGAATCGCGACTTCGAGTTTCTGGCAGCTTCAATCTATAAGGCCCTCGGCTTTCGTGTAATCGTAACGAGTGCGACAAGGGATGGCGGATGTGACATCAAAGCGTATCGTACGGAGGCTGGATCAAAGGAGTCCGTCCTGATTGAATGTAAACTTCACGCGCGAAAGCTTGCTGTTGAAGAAATACGTTCGTTTGTAGGCGTCGTTGAAACTGAAAAGGTTAATCGTGGAATTCTAATCGCACCAAACGGGTTCACAAAGCCTGGACATGATTTTGCAAAGCACGCCCGCCGAATCGAACTTGTCGGCTACCCCAACCTTAATCGACTGCTCAATCAAACGCATGGCGCTGACTGGCCGCGGCGAATTGGGCATATAATCGCTACGCAAAAATCCACTAGTCCTGCTTCTGACGAACACTGAGCCTCAAATCGGCGATCTAATTTCTCAAATCGGCGCGTGGCGAATACGTACTTGGCCGCGCCGCCGACGATGGACGATCAGCGATATTCGCTACATCCTCGGCTCAGAGAGAGCAGAAGGGTCAGAGTTTACGTTCGTCACAAATTGTCAATAGTAGGCTGTGACCCATCACATCTCTTCTCACTAGAATTGAATCTCAAGTGGTTGTTCCCGTTCCATGAGCGCGTCTAAAACGGTCGAAATACAATCCTGTGGTGTTTTGCCGCTAGCGTAAGTGAGTAGATCGTCGATTCTGCCCGAATAATAAATGGCAAGTCGCGGATTGAAGATACAATACTGGCTCCAAGAATAACGATGTGAGCCTAAACCCGCGATGAGGTAGCAAATTACTTGGCGTAGATCGGTCGACAGAAGATTTCGATTAACCGCTTTCACCTCAAACAACACTTCAGGCGTGCAAAAGTCCCCTTCCATCTGGTCCAGAATCCCGGCACCCATAATCCTCGGTTTGAACAGGAATTCTGGCCGTTCGAACATTCGAAAGAACTCACGGTAAACCGTAAGCAGGCGGTTTGTTTCCGCCATTTCGCCCGCTGAAGGAGGGGAGATGGTCGGCTCGCCCTTCAGTAATGCGATTTTTGTCAGCACCCGTTTTGTAGCCGCTGGCAGATCTGGTGAACCTGTCCTGTTGACGCTGTTCTCTTCCGCAGCAATTTCGAATGCCAACTCAGCGACGAGATCAAATCGCTGACCTTCTTTTCCCATCGGCACAGGACGAATCGGCAAGCCATTGGTGTCTATTACGCGGTCTTGCTGCTCGGCATTAAATCGTCGAACGAAGGAGGCGTTCAACATGGGAAAGTGTTGCTGCCAAAATGAATCGAATAGCTCTGACAACTGCTTTTCCGAGATCAAAGGGGGACCTCCTGAGTTCGTGAAAGTCGCACTCGGTACCAGTCGCGGACTATGATCTCCGCTTCAGACAGCGTTCGCTTGGTGTGGTTTCGCCAATGTTCTCCTTCGTCTGCCATGCAGAAGGATGCCACGATAAACGCTTTTCTCTCCCAGTTCGAAAGAGAGCCAAATCGGCGAAGCAAATCGGACAACCAATACGTAACTCCCCACTTAGCCATGATCAGAATGATCTGCCGACGAACCAAGGCGGACGTGTTCTGATCGAATAACTCAATGAGAGTTCGTTCCTTGATAGGGGATTGTTTTTGTCCATACACCTGCAACATATACGCCAGATTAAGATCGTTTTGGATCAGATGTGATCGTTGTACGAACAATCCCTGCATCGTGTCGTCGCAAAGATTTTGCGTCACGGGATCCATTTCGGTATATAAACTCCGCAGCAACCTCATCACATTTGAAAAGACCGGAGCGAGAGTTTCCAGATTGCCTGGCTCAAGAAGCGTCCCAATCGCACCCGGTCGGAGCTCTGGAGAAAGTGCCCGGATTGCGGCAATTGCCTGTTTTGTGAGCTGAATGTCGACGTTCGTTTTAGCAATCTCTTTTGCCAAAATGCCTACAATGTCGATTGAGCTTACGGCCTCTTGGAGAGTCTCATAGTCTTCCGCAGCTGTGGGCGAGTACGGATCGTAGCGGACTGATAGACGCATCAAGCGCGCTTCAGCGGGCAACTGTTCGATCACGTCAGTTTCTGCCAGATCAAGATGACGCGACGCAGCCTGTAACTCTTCCGAACTTAGGATTCGGGTTTTTGTTCTCTGAAGCGATAGTCCTTCGTTAAACAATATTTGGGCGAGAAAAGCCAAATGGTTGTACGCCTGTTCCTTGGTTTCGGCGAAAAGGTGGAAATCATCGACATATCGGCAGAAGACAATTCCTTTGCGATCCAGGTACAAATCGACGGGATTCAATGCTAGCTCGGCCAGAATCCTCGAAGCCGGTCCTCCGACCGGCAAACCGTAAGAGCGAGTTTGCGAAAACTGTGAAAGTAGCAGTTTGATCCGTCGCGTCTCCTCCGGATGCGCCTCGAGTCGGATCAGCTCATTTTCTAGGCGGTGGTGCGCGACTCTCGGATAAAAATCGGCAACGTCCGCAAGCAAGACGAACGGATATCGTTTTGACTTCTCAAGGGCACTGAGCTTGTAGTCCCGCCAAGTCGAATCTGCGTAAAGATGGCCAGTAGTTAAATTCGGCTGAAACCGATACGAGAATACGGTATCAGCTGATGTTGGTAGTCGCTTGGCCTCTATCGTTTCCGCGATAAACAGCACGAGCGCCAAAAAGTAAAGATTCCATGCAGGGTCGATTTGGGTCGCCCATCGAAACGCCGTGTATCCGAGCGGCGCGAGCGCATTGATATTCTCTGGAGGTTCACTTGCCAAATATTGTTCGAAGGTGCGATGGATCTCCACGAGCATCGCCGTCATTTTCTCCGGAACGTCTTGGCAAGCGAACCGGTCCAAAGGCGAAGGAAAGATATCTGTGTCGCCAAACGCCGCCACATTCGCGACTGCGAGTCTAAAGGCTTCCTCGTGTGTCATGAAAGGGAACCGGTTTCGGGTAGGGGACGATAGGACTTCAGAACGATCGAAAAGGGGGGCGCGTGCGCGATGCGATCGTAATTATCCGCGTGCTGGTCGTCAAGCGATCAGTCTGCGTTGATTATTTCTCTGATTCCGGTGGTGCGGATACTTCAGCCCAAAAACGATATTGCTAGTATTCGACGAGATTTGCCCGAGGCGCGCGTCGAGCAATTGGCGGTCCTCCAACATCTGCTTGAGCAGTTTGCCTTGCGCTTCGTCTGCCGCCGCAAGCTGCATGCGGACCAGAGAGCGTTGGGAGAAATGGCCAATTAGAGCTCCGACAAGTACGCCAACAAGACCCGAAGATAAGCTGAGAAGCGAATTCGGAAGGGGTCAGAGCTTACTATTGACACTCCCCTTGCCGGCCTTGCCTTCACTGCAGGCGCTCGACGAACTCGCTGTCGATGACCGAGGGCGGGACGATGCCCGAGGCCCAGATGGCGGCGAAGGTTTGCGGGAGGCTGAACGGTTTGCCTGACGTTTCGGACTGGTGGCTGGCGCGCGCGATCATTTTGTCGAGCTGCGATTTGCCGACAATATAGCTGGGGCCATAGCCGGGCTGGCGCAGATACAAGAGCTGTTCGAATCCGACCAATTTGCTCTTTGCGTCGGACCAGCCGCGCGCGGTCCAGCTAGCGTGGAATTTGCCGGCTTCGTCCAAGGTCATCTCGTTGTTCTGGACACGGAGCGAGGCGAGTCCGCGCGCGGCGCGATTGGCCAACATGATCCAGACCAGTTCGCGGCCGTGCGGTTCGTCGTCGTAGATTCCCTCCTGCATCGCGATCTCTTCCATCGCGGTGGCGAAACCTTCGGAACGATCGGCATACATGTTGAATAACGGGCGCTGGGTTCTTATCGGGGTCGGCTGCGTCTCGTTAGCCAGCTTGGCGAGCTCGATCCAGTGGAATTCGTGGCTGGAGAGCGGGAGCGGGTCGAGCGCCGTGACGTGACTGAAGAAATTGCGGTCGGCTAACGGGACGTAGGTTGGCGCCTGGGCCAGGAGGGCGTCGTGCGCGTAGGGTTTGTCGGCGATCGTACCGGTGTCGACCCAGAGCCGGTAGAGCTTCTCGGCGTGGGCCCGGGTCATCGCGGCATAGGCGGCGGGATCGTCAATGGGAGTGATCGGCGGTTTTTCGCGGTTGCGCGCTTCTTCGAGCCGGAGTGACGCGAGCGACCGGTCGAGCTCGCGCTCGAGCAGGCCGATCTGCTGATCGTAGGTGAGCGGTGAAAGCATAACGTTCTTGAGCCACCAATCGTAATTGGTTTTGCCGACGCCCGAGGGACCTTGACGCTTGGGAGCCTCGGCTTTCACCCAGGCGGCGAAGTCGGCGCTGGCCAACCGGGCTTTCTCGACCGCCGCCTTGAGCGCCGGGCTCGCGCCGTCCAGCGAGATTTTTCGAGTACCGCCGAGGTCGCGCACTTCCAGTGCGCCCTTCTGCCATTGGGCAAGAAAATCGGCCTGATCCGCAAAGCCGCGATCGCCGTAAGCCCAGAGGTCGTGCGCGGTGCTACCGGCGAGGTTGACCTTCGCGTCGGCGAGGAGCGCAGGGATCGCGCCGATCAATTCGCTGAGCCTGGCGTCGTCGGCGGACGACAATGGAAATTTGTAGGCGAAGAGGTCGATGTTCGGCTCGGCCGACGGTCCTTCGTGCGCGGGAACGTCGCTCATCTCCGGGAACACGGTGGCGTAGAAGCTCGGGTCGCGTTGCCAGGGCTTGAGGATGCGAAGGAAGAAATCGAGACCGTTCATTTCGGCTTCCACGACGCGATAGTCATTTTTCTGCTCGGTCGACCAGTCGCCGTGGTTGATGGCTTTGAGACGCGCGCGAAAAGCGGCGAGGCCCTTGGCCTTTTTCGTAATGGCGGCGGCAGTGTAATCGGGCCGGCCTTTGTCGACGGCGGGATGGTTAAACGCGCGCCACTCGGTGAACAAGGTCGCCAGTTGCTCATAGGCGGAACGGGGCGGTTCCGGCTTTGGAGCGGGCTCTGCCATCATGGCAAGCGGCGCGCACAGCGCGAGACAGAGGGCAACTCGGTTCATTTCAATTCCCTTCTTGGGTCAGTCCTCGAATCGCGGCAAGGATAATTGCGGTTTGCCCCGCAGTGGCACTGGAGCGCAGAAAGGGCCGGAGCTTACGATCGGTAGGATCAGACTTAGCAGTTCGGCAAACGCCGGAATTCGCGGGAACGCCGTGGCGCCACGGGTTGCGCTTGGGGCACCACGGCAGTCTCTTGCCGGGATGGCGAAACCGAGCGCAAAGAAACGCCGCGTCCCAGCAAAACGCTCATCTTCACGCGGTTTTTTCCGACGCTGGAAGTGGGTTTGGATTCCGGTGGGGGTTCTGCTCCTCATCCCGGCGATGCAGGTGGCAGTGGTGCGGTTTGTTGATCCGCCCAAGACGGTGCCGATGTGGATCGAGCAAACGTGGTCGAGCGGGACGAAGGCCCCGTTGCGCTATCGCTGGATTCCGTTGGCGCAGATTCCGGAGATGTTTTTAAAGCACCTTTGGATTTCGGAGGATCAGCGGTTCTTTCAGCATCTGGGGTTTGATTGGACCGAGATGGCTCTCGCGATGGAAAAGGCAGAGAAGACCGAGAAGCCGGTGCGGGGAGCGTCTACGATCACGAACCAATGCGCGCGGTCGATCTTTCTTTGGCAGGGACGGTCGTGGATCAGGAAGGGATTGGAATCGTACTACACGATCTGGATGGAGTTGCTCTTACCGAAGCGGCGCATCCTGGAGCTGTATGCAAACGTGATTGAGATGGGGCGCGGGATCTACGGCGTGGAAGCGGCGGCGCAGTATTATTTCGGGGTTAGTGCGCGCGGGCTGACGCGCGAACAATCAGCCATGCTGGCGGCGGTGTTGCCGAATCCGAAAGGCTGGGATCCCAGGAATCCGAGCGCCGTCTTGCGGTGGAGACAGCAGCATATTTTGCGGCGGGAAGAGACGGCGCGGTTTCCGGCGAAGATGCTCAGATAACAGTGACGTGTGACGAGTGACATGTGACGATTTCGGGGAAGTCGTCGGGACAGCGGGGGACCGAAACCCGGCAGCCGCGGCGCGGGTTAATAGGTTGTAGGGCAACCGCATCGGTTGCCTGGCAATCGGGCGGCAGGCGATGCGCCTGGCCTACAATTTACGAAGCGGGGCTAGCGCTCTGCGCGGACGTCTCGCGGCCGGGCGTACTTGGCAATGAGTTTCGACGCAAAGGTGATCGCCACCATCCGAATGATCCAACGTAACATGCTACTGAATCGCGCACGGAGAGGCGAATGGCCGCGTGAGATGGTGGATCGAGACCTCCGCCCTCTATGTTATCTCAGACTGCGCCGGGAGTTGCCGTCGCCCGCGTAGCGACGCGATCCACCTGTCGCTCTTAGCTTGCGGCGTGAGGTAGAGTCAGCGGCCATATGATTGTCCACTTCATCGACGGCACCTACGAGCTCTTCCGTCACTTCTACGGACTGCGGCGGTTCACCAAGGGCAAGGACCGGCCGTATGGCGCGGTCGTTGGCGTGCTGCAGGGCGTGCTGCAAATGATAGAAACCGGCGACCGGTATATCGGTGTCGCGACGGATCATGTGATCGAGTCGTTTCGGAATCGGCTTTGGGCGGGCTACAAGACCGGCGAGGGCATCGAGCCCGCGCTCTGGGCGCAATTTCATCCGCTCGAAGAAGCGCTCGCCGCGATGGGCGTGGCGGTGTGGCCGATGGTGGAACTGGAAGCGGACGATGCGCTCGCTTCGGCGGCGCATATCGCGTCGAAAGACAAGACCGTCCAGAAGATCGCCATCTGGACGCCCGACAAGGATCTCGCGCAATGCGTGCGGGGGGAGCGCGTGGTGCAGATCGACGGCCGGCGCAAAACCATTCGCGATGCCGCCGGTGTCCGCGAAAAGTTCGGCGTCGATCCGCCGCTCATTCCGGACCTGCTCGCGCTGGTGGGCGATGCGGCCGACGGCTATCCAGGCATCCCGGGCATTGGCATGAAAGGCGCAGCCGAGCTTTTGAACCGCCACGGTCCGATCGAAAACTTCTCGGCGGACATTCTGGGCCAGCAACGCGATCTCGCGTTGCTCTTCAAGAAGCTCGCGACGCTGCGGACGGACGCGCCACTCTTTAAGAAGGTCGAGACCTTGCGCTGGCGCGGTGCGACGCCGGCTTTCGCGGCGTGGGCAGATCGGATGGAGGCGCCTGGGCTTCTCGAGCGCTGCGCAAAGGCGGCGGGCCGATGACGTTGCGGCGCCAGTGAACTCGCACGGCCTTCCATCAAACCGGGCTTGAGACCGACCATTGAGCCGGTATTCTCGCCCGATATGCACCGCGACCATCAGAGTTGGTATTCACATCGTCTTAGCCGCGAAATGGGCGTCAACGTTTACGGACATTACGGCAGGCCTATCCTCGCCTTCCCGACGAGTATGGGCGACGAGCATGAGCAGGAAGGTCAGGGCATGGTTCGGACTCTTGCCCCTTACATCGAGCAGGGGCGCATCCGATTCTTCTCCATCAACGGCGTCCAAAGCGATTCGTTCAGCAACAAGGGAGCGCACCCCTTTCATCGCAGCTGGATGCAGGCGCAATACGAGGCCTATGTAGCGAACGAGGTCATCCCCTTCATCGACGCCCAGTGCCAGACGCCCGGCATTCCGATCACCACTTACGGCGCGTCGCTCGGGGCCTTTCACGCCGCCAACACTCTCTTCAAGCATCCCGATCGCGTGAAGCGCTGCTACGCCCTCTCCGGCGTTTACGACATGCGCGACTCGATGGACGGGATGTATGACGACAATTTCTACTTCAATAATCCGGTCGACTACATGGCTAACCAGAACGACCCCTGGTTTCTCGATCAGTATAAGAGCTGCGACATCCATCTCGCCACTGGCTGCGGCCCATGGGAAGTGCCCGGCCCGACCTATCAAATGTCGAATGTGCTAAACAGCCGCGGGATCGCGCATCACCTGGATGACTGGGGCCCGAAGGGCGGACACGAATGGCCCTACTGGCATCACCAGATGTGGGAGTATGTAGGCGCGCACTTCTAAAGACTAGACGCTCCGCCTCAACCACGATCACGAAACAAACTCGCTGTCACGCTGACAGGTCTGCCTCCGAAAACCGGACGCCGCACCTGCCGAGCACAGCGCTATAGGTGAGTCACGTATAGCGACGAGGGGCCATTCAAATGTTTGTCACGCATCACGGCAGATGCCGTCGTGCAAACATCAAGCCGTCGCACAACCCATCTGCTAGCGATAGCAGATGGAGTAGAAGAGTTCAGATCGTCGCGGTCCTCAGACCCGGAGCGAGCCACGGAAGGCTCTGCCGCTATAGTAGGACTCCGCGCCGTTGGAGCCTATGAAGACGCGGCCGTAGCTGCGAGTACCATAGAGTGCACCGCCAAGTTTTCTGATTTCCGCAGGTGTCTTTATCCAGCTTGATCTTTTATTATCGAATTCGCCCAGTTTCTGGAGCGCGAAATATTCTTCTTCGGTCAAAAGCTCGACGCCCATCTCAGTTGCCATGCCGACCGCGCTATCCTTTGGCTTATTTTCCTTCCTCGCCTCCAGCGCCTCATCGTCGTAACAAAAACTTACGCGACCGCTCGGAGTCTGCGCCGCACAATCGAAAAATATAATTTCGCCAGTCTTCTTGTCCTGACCCACCACGTCCGGCTCGCCCCCGGTTGTTTCCATGATGTGAAGTGACCAGAGCTTTGCGGGGTTTGCCTCCAGTTTTGATCTTACCCCAGCCCAATCAAGACGCTTGTGGCGATTCACGTTCTTCTCGAAACGAGCTCGCAATGTTTCGAGTAACTTTTCGCGCTCTTTCGCCGACAACTTCTTCTTTGTCTCAACATCTTTCATGGCTGTTATCAATCATGCCAGCCCCTTTATGCTCACACAAGCAGCCAATCAGAACGAGCCGCGGTTACCCGAACGAGTCGCAAGCACGTGCGGCGTCGACACACCTTCAACGCGGAATAACGCCCCACGTCGGCAAGCTGTCTTCCCACTTGTTGTGCGTGACGCGAACGGGGTCTGAGCTTCCATCAACCGGCGCGACGAAGATTTCGCCGTAGGGCTGCGGATTGAAGGCGGAAAGCGCTGACTCGTCATTCAGCCATCCGCGCGCCGACGTGAACGCAATCCATTTTCCGTCGCCGGAAAAGCGGGTGTGCATGTTTAGCGCCGTGCTATGCGCGAACGGGCGCGGCGAACCGTCCGGTTTACCGTCTTTCAGCCGCTGCAAGAAAATCTGGAAAAGTCCGCCCGCGCGAGTCGATGTGAATGCAATCATGTCGCCGTTCGGCGAAATCGACGGCATCGTGTCGTTAGCCGGATCGTTCGTGATTCGCCGCACATTCGTGCCATCCGAGTTCATCAGGTAGATCTCTTTATTCCCATCGCGAGTACTGCGAAAGACAATCTGCTTTCCATCGGCAGTGACATCCGGAAAGGCGTTGTTCGCGGCTTTGCCATCGGTCAGATTTTTCGGGCCGGTGCCATCTCCATGAACGCTCCAGATGTCGACGACGGCCTTGTCCGGCGCGAACTGCGGGCCGGTAGTGAAGGCGATCACATCGGCTCGGCGCGACCAACTTGTCGCCCAGATCTCGGTTACGGAAGCGGGCCGGAAAACCTCGCGCGCGGCCGATCCGTCGCGCGCGTTCGCAACCAGATGGACAAGATTCGCGCTGTGTTTGTCCCTTGATTCAACGGCGGTGACCAATTGCGGCGTAAGAAATTCGCGACCGTCGGGGCTGATCGAGCAAAACTGCCGGTGCAACGCCTGCACCTCGAGAATGCGATCTGGCAATCGCACTTCGCTCGTCGTGCCGCGCGCCAGGAAAGGCCTGCCATTGGAAACTCCGGCCATTCCTTCCAGTGAACCCTTTGCGCTGCAGATCATGCGGCCGGTCGAGCGGTCGAAGGCCGCGCCACTGCAGTCTTTTGCTTCCCCGCTTTCTGTCCGCGCCTCAGAACCATCGGCTTTCATCGACATGATTGTGCCGAGCGGTACAGGCGAGCTCGGATCCGGTTTGGTGGCCGTGAATGCGATCCGTCCGTCTCGCATCAGCGCTGGTGAGACGGCCTCGATCTCGGCCGGCGAGATCGCATCCTGATTCGAGCCGTCTGCATCCATCGACCAGATGCGGTGGTTCGTATCGTCGCGATTCGAATAGAAATAGATTGAGCGGCCATCGGCGGACCAAATAGGCGAACCGTTGTCGTTGAATTGAAACGGCTTGTTTTCGGTGCGATGCGTATTCGTTAGGCGCCGCACGTGTGAGCCATCGATATCCATCGCGTAAATTTCTGTCTCAAAACCGCGAGTGTTCGTCTTATCCTCCAGAAAACCGTTGAAGCTGTCGCGGTCGGAACTGAAGGCGATCGTCTTACCGTCCGGTGAAACAGACGGCCGATAATCGCCGCCTAACGAGTGAGTCAGGTTCTGCACACGATCGGCTGATCCGGTCTTTGCCGGATCGAACGGCATCGAGAAAATGTCGGCGTTGCCATCGCGATCACTGACAAAGAGTAATGTCTTGCCATCGGGCGTAAAAGCCGGCGCTGCGGACATGAACTGCCCGCTGGTCAACCGCTGCGGTGGTTCACTCTTAGTTAGATCCTGTGCGTAAAGGTCAGGATTTCCCGCGCGCTCCGAGCAAAAGACAACCCAGCGCCCATCGGGAGAAAACGTGGGGTCATAATCGAGCGCTGGATCATGGGTGATCGCCTTCGATGCAGCAGATCCCGGCTCGAAAAGATACAACTCCGTGTTCGCGGGCCGGAGCGTCGTGTAGATAAGTTGCTCGCGCGGCAGGTCGCCGGCGGTGGCAGTGAATGTTGTGCTCGCCGTTACCAGGGCGAGCACGCAATGGAATTGGCACGCGAAGAAGCGAGGCATACGCGGAGTGTGGCAGCAACATTAAAACAAGGAAGGCTTTAGCAACCAGTCTTGTCCGCCGCACAGTTGAACGAGTATCATCTCAACATGACAGCTTCCACCGTAGCCCAATATCTCGGCGCACTTCCCGCGGATCGCCACGCGGCGCTCAGCGCCGTGCGCAAGACGATCAATGATAACCTGCCGGACGGATATGAGGAGGGCATGCAATTCGGGATGATCGGCTGGTACGTCCCGCTGTCACTGTATCCTGCGGGCTACGGCGAGAATCCCAAAGTGCCGCTGCCGCTAGTTGCCCTCGCCTCGCAGAAGTCAGGCATGGTGTTGCATTTCCTCTCCTTCTACGGTCATCCTACTCTCTCCACCTGGTTCACCAGCGAATACAAGAAAAGCGGCAAGAAGCTCGACATGGGGAAAGGTTGCGTCCGCTTCAAGAATTTGGAGGACCTGGCCCTCGACGTGGTAGGACGCACCGTTGCGCGCGTGTCCGTCGAGGAGCACATGGCCAATTACCAGGCGGCGAGGGCGCTCCTGGGCAAGGGGAAAAGCAGCGCAAAGAAGTCCGCTAAGTAGCAGCACAGCTGAGTGTCGATAGTTAGCTCCGACCCCTATTTGCCCTGAAGATCTTTCATGGAAAAAAAGGATTGATTGCAGATCACATTCCTTGTGTAATGCGGCACCCAAAAGCCCCCGGGGAAATGAAAAATCTGTTCTCCCTCTCTCAGTGCAAAGTCCGCACATTCTCGCTCTCTGGATTTTATCTGCTAGGTGCAGGCCTGATATTGAGCACGACGACGGTTTCGGCGCAACGTTTGGTGCATGCCGACAATGCAATTCAAAACATCAACGTAACGGTAAACAATAATCGTCTAGTCTTCGGGACGCGGGATGATTACGAGCGGGCCGTCGGCGCGTCGAAGCCCGAGCTTCGGAAGCGTGTGCTTGATCAGTTGAAGACACTGAAGGGTTTCACATCTCTGGCCACGGCACCTCCTAAGGCAACCGAAAGAATCGCAGGTGGTAAACCGGCTCCTTCGGCCTTGATAGATGATAATGATTTTCGCTCGATCTTAAACCCGGACCTGGTCGTCCAAATCGGCGACCACATCTTTAAGATCAATCCTGCAAGTAAAAAGGTGTACGCGCTGCCGGCGGATCAGGAATCGGAGTACGCCGATCTCCTAGCCGAGCGAACGTCAAATCCAAACATTCGCCAGTTTTCGACCGACGATGCGGTTTTGGACCTGCTCGCTTCCGGTCAAGAAAGTCAGCGCTGCGGCGATAGCGGAATCGGATCCCTCGAAAATGAGGTTGACAAAGCGGTCCACGATGTCGAAGCCAAATGCACTGCGCAATACTTCAAACTCGGTGTATATTTTTCGCTCTCGGCCAAAGCGGTGACCCCTGGAATTAATGACGCGGAGGTCAACGTCGATCTTGCCCCGGTTTACTACCACGTCCGCTGTGGCGACACCGAAGGGCCCAGTTTCAGCAGTGAAAACGTCAGTCAGACTCAGAAATATTACGCTTACAGAGGGTCCAAACCCCTGAACGAGGTTTGTCTTCGAGTACGATTTCATGTTAAGGCCACAAGTAAGCTCCAAGGAGTGGGGCCTGTCGCGTTTGACGTGCCTTGGCTTGCGATCAACGCTAATGCCACGTGCACGGGCACAAATAATACCGGGCCGACTGGCCTCGACTATCCACACAATCCAGCCAGTTATACCGTGGGTCAGTACTCTATCTCGAAGCCGACTATTGCGCGCGGCCCGGTTACTGTGTGGACCATCTACCCGCCGCTCCCGCAAGGACTAACGATCGATCCGACAACCGGGGTTATCGACGGCGTCCCGAAAACGACAGCGCCCGCGGCGGACCGAACAGTTACCGCGTCCGGCGCGCAGGGCTCGACGACAAAGCTCCTGCACATGGGTCCGGTAAAGTCACCAGCTGTCCCCTCCCAACTCACTTATCCGGTCAATCCGGTTATTTATGTAATGAACGAAAGCGTGATCCCGAGCGCGCCCACTTATACCGGTGGAAAAGTAACGTCTTGGTCAGTCCAGCCCGCGTTACCAGCGGGCTTGTATATCCAAACCGGCACAGATCCCGGCGGAGCCACTGGCTATATCTGGGGAACCCCGACCGTCGCTCAACCAGCCAAGAACTATACGATCACGGCCAGCAACGCCGGTGGCTCGGCCACCGCAACGCTAAACATTGAGGTTCGCGATGCTGGTTCAGCGCTCTCAGGCCTTACTTATCATGATAATCCGGCAAGCTACACTGTCGGGACTGCAATCCCGACGAACAAGCCAAGTCTGGCGAGTGGAGTTCCCTTCTCAGGATTCACAGTAGTTCCATCACTTCCAGCAGGGCTCACCTTGGCAACAACTACCGGCGAAATCTGGGGCACGCCAACCCAAGCCCAGGGAGCGAAAACGTATACCGTGACTGCACATGGTTCCACGGCACAACCCGGTGCGTCCGTCCAGGTTCACATTACGGTCATCCAACCCACGACCACGGGCGGCTCTTCCCACTAAGCGCCCCGAAACCTTTCCATCATCGATAGGGAACTTCGCCTTCCAAAATCCTTAGAAACATACGGAATGAAAACATCACCCCTACATCAGGAAGCACAGAGGTAACCATGCCTGCAACCAACCAAAGTCGCCGGGCCGCAGCCGCAAAAGCTCCTCAAACGGAGCACTGCACGCTCAACTCAAAAGGAAAGGTAGAAGCGGTTGTGGGCGCGGCCCTCCAGATCCGATACCCACACATCCCAATTCAACCATCAACAAAACTCGATGGCGACTTGGGTATGGATGAAGAAGCTCGTGCTGCCATCCTGCCGGGCTGGATGCGCGAAGCGACACGACGAGGCGGCTGCGAAACACGGCTAGGTAGCAATGCCTATCGCAAAATGAAAACGGTGCAGGACATAACCGAGGCGATCTGGAAGGACTTGCAAAAGAAATGCAATCTCTGAATAAAAAGCAGCGTTCAATCGAGAAAAGGGTCTGGTTCTCGGTCGCGGTGCTGAGCGTGCCGGTCTTCTTCGCCTTCTTCGCCTCGGCAGCGGATGCCGCAGAAGACTTGCAGACGACCCGTGCGGCATTGAAGGCACAGCTGCATCGCGCGGTGGATGCGGAAGACTGGAACGCAGTCGAGAACCTCAAGACAAGCTTGCGCAAGCTCGACTCAGCATTCGCAAAAGCGCCTTTGAGCGCCCCGGAAACTGCGTCATCCGAGCCTGCCGCAGGGGAGCAAACTTTCATTAGTAAGGTGCAAGAGGCAGGCTTCCATCTGCAGCTATCTGATACCGATGACAACCCGGCTGTATTCGCGTTCGCGCGAGACGTTGAGGCGGGGGCGAAGACCGTTTTCACGTCAGATTTTTTCCTGTCGTGGACCGCATCGGATGCACTGGCGTATCGGTGGGGCTGGCGGCAGGACGCGTGGGATATGGACGCCAGTGTCTCTGCGCAGGGAAAGCTGACAAGTACGAACGACACGGACACGGATGCGTGGCGTTTCCGCGCGACCCTCAGCGGACGCTACGCTCACAATGCTCTGGCAACTAACCCCGACGCGATCGCGGCCTTTACTTGGCGAGCCTCGTTCAAGGAGGAAGCCAGCCGCGAGTTCGATTACAATCGCGTGGGTGGCGAACTCCTGATTGCACCAACGGTTCCGGCAATTGCGATGGGAGTGTACCAACCCGGGCTCAGACCGCCTGCGCCCGCGCCATCATTTCAGTTCCGCTGGCGCCCGTATCTTGGTCTCGATGCGGGCACAATTACCTCTGACACGCACAATGTTGCGAAAGGAGCGGACGACACTCTCTGGCTTATCGCCAAGGTCGGCGCGAAACTCAAACTGAACGCGATCGCGCGTGCATTCAACTTTACGGAAGTGAGCCTGTTTGCTGAGGATCATTACACCTATCTCACAGAGGCGGGTGATTCTCACAACTACCTCACGGCTGGGCTGAACCTGATGATGAATGAATATTTTGGATTCACCTTCAGTTATAAGGTGGGCGAAGACTCCCCGAAATTTAAGAAAGAAGAATCATACCGAGGCGCGTTCTCCGTTAAGTTCTAGCCACGGAAGCACAGTCTGCGAGTGCCGGCACATAGCAGTCGCGAGGAGCACATATCCAATAACCAGGCGCGGGCGCTCCTGGGCAACGGAAACCAAGTTGGCCGTGAAAAAGGCGACACCAAAGAAGTGACCCTGGACTACGCCCTTCGCCGTGCTGTTGGCTGTTGCACTTGGAACTCCCGCTTGTCGGGCCGTGCTTCGCGCTTTCTCTAGCCGCCGCGCTACGTCGCCAAGGAAGCGAAAGAGGCGTCGCGGCGTGCGAATAAATTGCTAGCGAAGGCGCTCGAAGAACGTGGCACCCCTTGTTAGGTCGCTCCCTGAGCGGAGCGGCGTTCTCACGTTGAAGCAGTTCTTACTTAATAAGGATCGTTGACGGATCGACTGCGTACCCCTGCAATCTCGTAATGAAAATAAAAACGACAGGTCTGGCCCTGCTGCTTTCGATTGCGGCAGGCGCAATATGTTTCGCGAGCCCGAACCCAACCGAGGGCACGTGGAAATTGAACGAAGCAAAATCCAAGTTCGCTGCCGGTATGGGCAAGAGCCTGATGGTGGTCTGGGAAAAAGAGGGCGATAACGAGAAATGCACGGTCGACGGAGTGGACGCTGACGGGAAGAAGACTCACACCGTCTGGATCGGTAAGCTGGACGGGAAAGATTACCCGATCACGGGCGATGCCACTTCCGACATGCGGTCATTTAAGCTGAACGGCAAAGACACGATCGAGATGGTGAGCAAGAAGGACGGCAAAACTGTGGGTGAAGGAAAGATCGTAGTCGCGGCCGATGGAAAAACGCGGGTCGTGACTAACACGATGACGAACGAGAAAGGCGAGAAGGTCACCAGCACCCAGGCTTACGACAAATCGTAGGTCCTGGAAATGGCGGCAGGTAAATCGTCGCCAAGGACAACCTAGAGCGGCCGAACGAAGAGTTCGGCCGCTTCTGTTGAGGACTAGCATCGCGAGTGCGAGCACGATACGAGGCAAAACCAAAGAAGCGACTCTGGCGACTACCTTCAGCGCAAAGGGAGGCTTCGTGCAGCCGAGATTTTATTTCGGCCAGGCGGCGCGCAGCTTCGCGGCGATCTCGTTATACTCCGTTTCCGCCAGCTTTCTCCTTGGCGCAGGCGTTCCCGGTGCTTTTCCCCCGAAAGAGGGTATGACGTGAATATGGGAATGATAAACAGTTTGGCTGCTGCTGAGCCCGTTATTTTGTTGAACTCTAAAACCTGAGGCTCCGAGCCCATTCTTCTGCGCGATCGCCGCTTTTTGCACTGTCGCCAGCAGGTAACACATTTCATCCGGCTTAAGGTCGAGGAGATTGCGCGCGCCTATTCGTTTCGGTACGACCAGCACATGACCCGGCGTGACCACCTCTTCGTCCGGCAGCGGCACGAAGACGAGCACACGATCGTCTTCGAATATCTTGGAACGGGCCGCCTCCGGGCTCTTATCCCGAATCAATTGCGCAATCCCATTTTCCGGGTCGTATTTGCCCTCGAGCCCGGCATCAACCCCGGCAGGAGGCAGGTGTTCCGTGGGAATTGGTTGCGCCAAGAGCGGGGCAGCTTGCATAAATAGGAACGCGTATAATCCGAAAAACACGCCCATGGTTCTGACGGTATTAAATCTTTGGTTCATAACTCCCAGCATGTCCCCGCCATCAGAATAATCCAAGCTTCAACGCCCAAGCCGCGGCGGACGAAGTGACGTGATATGTCGCACGTCACTTTTCATATTCGTCGTGGCGGCGGAACCACAAGCCATCTTCGTTCCGCCCTTTCGGGGCGCGGTCAAGCCACTGATACATGGACCAGAGACCGTCGAGGCCGCGAGCGTAGGCTGAATAGGTGTGGTAAATGACGCCGTCCTCGAGGGCGAAGGCGCTCATGCCGGGGGCTTCCCGAGTGTAGTGGGCATGGTCGGTTCCGCTCATTCTGGCAAACATTGCCGCGCCGCTGTCGGGGTCTTTGGGTGGCTCGTAGGGCGGCTCGCGGCGGTAGTTGTATTCAACGCCTTCCCGTTCCTGCTCCTCGGTAAATGAGGAACTGAAGTCGTAATTAAAGTCGGTGCGGAAGGAGGAGGCCCAAGGGAAGGTCCAGCCCATTCGTTGTTTGTAGGTCTGGAGCTTGGCGAGCGGCGCGCGCGAGACCGCCCAGAGCATCACGTCGTGGTTGGCGAGATGGACGGCGACGCCATTGAAGCCGTCGGCGATCGCGGAGCAGGCGGGACAGCCTGCGGTGTAGTCGGGGCCAAACATGAAATGGTAAATGAGGAGTTGGGAGCGGCCACGGAAGAGGTCGGCGAGCGACGCGTTCTCGGTTTTCCGAACCGAGTCACCGGCTCCCCTAGACTGATTCGCAGAAGCCTCACAGCCTCCCGCCGTAGAGTTTGTCCCCAAACTGTCGTCGTCGGTGTCGAAGCGGTATTCCTTGTCGATCCGGACCCAGGGGAGTTGCTGGCGTTGCCGTGCCAGCTCGTCGCTGCGGTGAGTGTGTTCTTTCTCGGCAGCGAGGAGATTCTTCCGGGCTTTTAACCACTCCTCGCGGGAAGCGATCTTGTTCATATCAAGCGAGGGACATGTGACCAGTGACAAGTTGAAAAGGCAATATGATTAGCCGCGGCGCTGTGTCGCCGTGAAAAAAGAAGACGCGTTGTAGCCACGGCGCTCTATAGCCGTGAGAAGGAGACGCGCCGAGACAGCGGCGCGGCTACACTCGGGTGGGACTTTGCGGTACGTCGTGTTACGCGCAATATGAGCGATGCAATCGCGAGATTCGTCCGGACAGAGCGGGGTGCTGGTTCTGCTCGGTGTGTTGTTCACCATCATCCTGGCCGGTCTCGACAACACCATCGTCAGCACCGTGATACCCGTCGCATTGCCTGAGCTCGGCGGCGCGCATCTCTACGCGTGGACGTTCGCGGCGTACATGCTCGCTGCCGCGGTCTCGATGCCGATCTGGGGACCCGGCTCGGATCGCTGGGGACGCCGGCGCACTTATCTCGTGGGAATCATCGTGTTCACCATAGGGAGCGGCCTTTGCGCGGTCGCGCGCACGATGATCGAGTTCATCGCCGCTCGTGCCATCCAGGGCATCGGCGCGGGAGCGGTCGCCACTCTTCCGTTTGTTCTGCTCGGAGTTGTTTATCCGCCGGAGAAACGCGGCCGGGCGCTCGGCGCGGCCAGCAGCGCCTGGGCAGTGGCGAGTGTGGCCGGACCACTCCTGGGCACACTGATCGTTACGCATGTTTCATGGCGCTGGGCATTTCTGATCAACGTGCCGATTGCACTCGTCGCTGCGGGTCTCGTCATTGTCGGGATGCACGAGAGCACTGGTCAGAGCGTCGGCCGATTCGATTTCGCGGGCGCCCTGCTCGCCGGCGCGGGCGGCAGTTGCCTGATGTGGGCGTTCGTCGATCTCGGTGAACAAAAGATCGGTCTAATGCAGGCCGCACTCATTGCGGCTGGAATTATTCTGCTCGCCGTCTTCGTTTGGCATGAAGGGCGGACACCGCATCCGATTCTCCCGTTAAGCTTCTTCCAGCATAGCGGCTACGCATCGTCCATCTCTTCGTCATTCCTCGCCTTCTTCAGCGGCTTCGGTGTGAGCTCTTATCTGCCGCTCGCCACCAATGCCGCATTTCATGGGAACCGCGCCGTCGTAGGTCTGGTGGTGGGCTCGTTCACCATCGCATGGAGCGGGTTGTCGTTTATTGCGGGACGATTGGTCCACCGGATCGGAGAACGGCTTCCCTGTGTGATTGGAACCGTGATCCACATTGTCGGACTTCTCCTTTTCATGGTGGCCTTCGAACATGGACTCGGCTGGGTCGTTGCCGCGTCGCTCATCACCGGCGCCGGCATGGGGTTGATATCGCCGGCCCTGACCGTAGTGGTGCAAAACAGCGTCCCCGTTACGCGGATGGGGAGCGCCACGACCAGCCAGCAATTTATCCGGCAGGTGGGTGCTGCACTCGGCGTGAGCGCATTTGTTTTAGCCGCAACCGTAGGCGGATTTCGCCTGGGCCTGTTGTTGATGGTTGCGGTGAGCGCCGGAACATTCGCGTGCGTCCTGGCCTTGCCAGCGCACAGTCTCCACGCGCATCCAGCGGCTAAATCGTAAAATTCTGAGACATGATCGGAGCGGAAATCTGAAACTAGATTCCGCAATTCGACTCTTTGTTATCTCAGCGTTGCAGTGTTTCAGCGTTCCAGTCTAGGCATCCTCGATCGACATAAGCGCGACTCCTCTTATTCCTCCGAACCGCCCGCCGGCTTGATCGAGGCGACGATCTCCGCGACATCCGCATCGCGCTGCTTCGCCACGTCTACCTTGCTGAGCGAAACGAGCTGAAAGTATTTGCCGCCCGCCTCAAACACGACCGCGGTCGCTGAAAACGACTCCATCTTCCCGTCCCATTCCTGCTTGCAGTCGGCGGTTACAAACACCTTCCCATCCTTCTCTGTCGGCTCGCCAGCCTTGATCTCCTTCGCATTCATGCCGGTCGCGTGCGCCGTGACCGCGTCGACGGCCGCTTTTTTCATCTCCTCCGCGCTCGTGGCTTTGGATGGCGAGACAATCACGTTATAGCCGACCTTCGACCACCAGATGAGCTTGTTCTCCTTCCCGGCAATCTTCGCCTCTTCTTTGCCCTCCGGAAACGAAACCGTGAACGACGCTTCGTCCTTCGGATAGGAGATCGGAGTTCCAGCGAGGACGACGCCGCCTACACAAGCGACCAGAAACGTGAGAAAGCATTTTTTCATGCGCGCGAATAAAGAGATGCACTGCCAATTGGGCAAGAATAATCTGGACGGGATAAGAGAACGCATCCGCGATATTAGTCCTGCCCGCAGCCTCAGCGTCACGATCACCCTCCCTGCCGGCCTTCTCCTGCCTCGCCTCCAACCATAGGCGCGGTCCGGCGCGAGGTCAGGGTTGATCCGGTGCTCGCGGCGATGATAAGCGCCACGGCCAGCCATTGACGGAAGGAAAGCAGTTCGTGCAGGACGACCAGCCCAAGTAGCGCAGCCACCGCCGGCTCCAGGCTCATGAGGATGCCAAACGTGCGTGCCGGAAGTCCCTTCAACGCGATCATCTCCAGCGTGTAAGGAATTGCGCTCGAGAGCAGCGCCACTCCGATTCCCGCCACCAAAAGCGGCAGAGTCAGCCGCGCGAATCCGCCCGTCGCCACGGCGGCCGGCAGCGCCACGAACGAAGCGATCACCATTCCCACCGCGACCGACGCGCCGCCGGGCATGATGCGGGACAGCCGCGCGCCGAGGAGAATGTAGGCGGCCCAGCACGCACCGGCTGCCAGTGCGAGCAAGACACCGAGCGCGTCCGCTCCGCCACCCGACCATGGCGTGATCAGCGCGATACCGGCCGCGACCAAAACGACCCACGCGATATCCACCACGCGCCGCGATCCGAACACCGCCACCCCCAGAGGACCGACGAACTCCACCGTCACCGCGACGCCGAGTGGGATGCGCGAGAGCGAAAGATAAAACAGGATGTTCATCGTTCCGAGCACGACGCCATACGGGATCACCGCCCGCCACTGTGCCGGCGACAATGCGCGCAGCCTCGGCCGGAACGCCGCCAGGAGCATCAAGGCGGAGAGAGCTACGCGCAGCCCCACCGTTCCGACCGGCCCGAGCGCGGGGAATAGGCCCTTGGCCAGCGCCGCCCCGCCTTGAACGCTGACGATGCCGGCGAAGATCGCGGGAACCGGCGGGATAGCCTCCAGATGCGTCCGCCTTGTCTCCTTCATCCGCTTCCGATAGTGCCCACCGCGCGCTGGTCAAGTTGAGGTCGCTCGTGTTAGATCGAACTCCATGTGCAACGTCGCCTCCCTGTTTCGCATTCTGGTCGCTGTCTCCGTTATTCTTCCCTTCGCGGATTCGATCGCGCAGACCTCTCCCACTCCGGCGGAAGATTCGACACCGAGCGCGAGCCATGCTTCTCCGGATAAGAAATGGGAATTCGTCGACGCTGCCGACGAGCCGAAGCTTCGGAAAGCAGATACGAAGGAGGTCGTATTAGATTTGGGGGAACCAGGTGTCCGCTCAGTGCTTTGGGCGCCCGATTCGAAACGGTTTGCGGTGAGTTACGGGCGCAAAAGTGAAGCCAGGCTTTACCAGTTACGCGACGGTCAGTGGGTAGAGCTCGAATCACCCGACAAAGAGGCGTACGAGCAGGCCGATGCCGCCGTCGCCGCAGAAGCAAAGAAGCAAGGTGTCCCGAAAACTTCCGGACGGACGCCCTGGTGGTCAATCCGAGCCGATAAATGGGTCCAGGCGACCACACTGGTGATGCACGTTTCCTTAAGGAAACTGTACCAGTGGGGCGAGGACCACGAAAAAGATCTTAGCAGGGACTTTCTGTTCACCCTCAAGTTCGATGCTGCTGGTAAGTGGAAAATCGTCAAAATGCGTCAGCTGTCGGAAAAGGAAGCCGAGGCCAAACAAAAGGAGGCGGAGAACAAACAATGAGATCGTTATCGCTGGGGACCCGGAACCTACCCGGACGCGGACCACGCCATTCACTGGCATTGGGAAATGCAGAACTGGCTCGCCCACTACATCGGCGGAATGCCGCTCTCGAGAAACCGACCTTCAAAACCGACGACGCGAAACCTGACGACGCCAAGAAGGACGCCACCAAACCCGCAGACTTGTAGCTGCGTCGCCGCGCATCCGCGCGCAATCACCGCGACCCGGCGACGGCTGCGCGAACTCATCGGTCCTTCGTCTATTCGGTCAAGAAATTCCCAGTAAGTTCACGAAAGGCGCCCCAGTCAGACACGGCGAGGTCTAAGTTCTCAGCATCATCCGAAGCCCAGCGCGCAGAGAGGTGAGAGTTGTCGCCGTCCACTGTATGTTTTACTTCGAGTCTTCCGGACACTGCAGCAACACCTGCCAGCGGCCGTAGGTCTATGAAAAGTGATCGGGAGTGATGCTCAAACGCGGGAATGTCATCGCACCCCATTCGGCGATGTTCGTGCAGACAAAAGCAAGCGGTGAGAGAAAGATAAGGAAGGATCAGACCCTGGCTTTGCTGAAACTGCTGGACAAGGCTTACGATGTGGTCGGCACACCGATAGATTTTTGGATCTCCCGACCATTCCTTTTTCGAGTGCCAATCCCATCCGGTGTCGCACCATTTCTGCACCAGCTTGTGCATGAGGCGGACCCTGCGCCGTTGTTCAAAGTGCCCGATGGAGAGATCGAACCCGCATTTGCGCTCAATTCGCGTCGAAGGAAAATAGATGCATTCGTTAAACTTCCATCCGCGTCGCTCGTGGAGCCATGCGTGGAAGCGAGATGCTATCTCTGCTACGAACAGACCTTCGAGCCCCGTGGCTAATTTGCAATTACGTTGCAGGTTTTCGCATTCGCACACGTCATAGCACGGTTCCGTGATATCTTGCTCAGCCGCTGCACGGATCGATTTCGCGACAACGCTATTTCCCCGATGAAGCATGGTGTCACGGTCCAGTCCAACGCTTCGGCTGTCGAGTTCCAGGCCGTGTGGTGCAAAACAGCCTCCCGCTCGCGCGCATGGGCAGTGCGACGACCAGCCAGCAATTGGGTGCAGGTGGCTGCCTTCGGCCGCAGCGCATGTTAACGACGTTGTCGGATACTTCGTCTCGCCGCAGACCGCATAATTCGCTCCTCTTCTCGAGTGAGCGCTGCCTGCAACGCCGGCCCGATCGGCTGCAGGCCGTAAATCTGACATCCTTTGCGGCCAGCAAGTTCGTGCTCCTCTTGCCGCTGAAGGTATCGTATCCACCCTGCGACTGCCGGTAGCCGGTCTTTGATAGACGTCCTCTGTCCCTCTTTGAAAGTCTCCAGCAACCGCTGTCGTAAACCTGGGTCTGTCACTCGGGTGTCCAACATTGTAGCTTCGAGGTATTCCCAACTGCGATACAGTTTCTCGCTCAGTAGCCCGCCGAGGACTGTGACTCTGTAAGCCTGGGCCACTTCAGAGTAGACCTTTAGTCGCGTGTCGCTCTCAATCAACTCCGTCTCCAGCAAATGCGTAAGCAATGCCTTCACTGAGTCCTCGGAAAGGCCCATCTGCTCAAAGAAGTTTGCGATGACCGCTTTGTTAATAAAGCCGTCGCCTAACGGGTTTCGAAATTTTCGCTGATTGTATAGGTAACGCAGCAGATTCAGTCGATGGAAGTGACTTCTGTGAACTCGGCCTTCCAGCTGGTACACATTTGGTAAACGGGAATTGACCTCGGAGTAGTAAGCGTAGTTTGAGCGAGTCACTGACTTGAAAAATTGGTGAAAAGCGATTCGATAATCACCTTCGGTAACCAACGCGGTCAGATAAGTATCTGCCTGTGTATGTCCCGACCGAACGAAATCCAAGAAAATGTCTAGTCCTCGCCGAACACTCTTGTTCGCAAGGCACTCGTAAAAACTACCCACCTCATCGGACTGAATGAGCCCCTGTTTCAAAATCTCGAGATATTTTACAATCGATTCAGCTTCGACCGTCATCGCGTAAATATGGAACTTCGGAGCGGCCGTCTTACGCTTCTGAATTAGTTCAATAGAATAGTCGAGCCGTTTGCCGAGTACATCGCGGGCCCTTGGGGACGGCACATGGAAAACCATGTCTTGGAAAGCGCTTGCCGGTCCGCCTCCGCGGTTGAAATGCCAATACCACTCCTCTCGAAGGGCGACGACTAGTGGCGCATTTAGTTCCTGCAAAAGCGTTCGTGCGTACAGATATACCGCTTTCTGGTATTCCTCCGCGCAAACGTCAGCATTATCGATGATAATTACGATATAACGATGGTAACGCTCTTTCAAAACACGGACAGCGCCGCGAACAAACTGCAGATCATCATCCCGGAGCGCACACAGGCGGCTAAGTCGGGCTTTCTGCCAGTCCTTTTCATCTAGCGCTTTGAGTTCGGCTTCCGGACCCCGATGGAAGCGCTGCATCTGAGGCCAGAATATCTGTTCGAGTGCTTCACCAGACTCAAAGTCATACTTCGTGGTCTCGTCGCCAGCGGACTGGCCATGCAATTCGACGATAGCCGCTCGAAGCTTTTGCAAAATCATCCGGTCTACCTTCGTAGGATCCGTGGTCGGGTTGCGAAAGTCGACGTAGAGGTATGTCATCTTCGCGCGTAAGGACTCGTCAGCCGATATGCGAAAGAACCGTTTAATGAACATCGACTTCCCTACGCCGATGCCGCCAATGACGAAGACAATCTGCGTAGGTCTGCCGACATTGAGGTAATCCTGCAGGCGCTCGCCAAATCGCACGAAACTGTTCTTGCTATCCAGATCGTTGATCTCGCCGTCGAAAACTGGCTTGCGGTCGAGGAGAAGCGCTTCTAGTTCGTCGTCGCGGAGTTTTGATTCCGCGGGATAGACATAGCAGTGCTCCAATATTTCATCGGAGTCTTCTGTTAGAGCGTCGGTGAAAGCGGTCTGCAAGACCGGCTCGATCGCCACACCCAGCTCGTTTCGCGGTACAGTCGCATTCGGACGCGAGTAGTTCGACAACGTGGAACTCGCGCGGTCGACCGGTGGCAGCTCGTAGAAGGAGGAATAAACAAGATTAGTTCGATAGGCGTCGTATGCGAGCAAGCGGAATATACTTGCGTAATCATAGTTGCCGAACAGATCGTAAAAAACATGCGCGTCGCCCTCACGCCACGGCTTGCCGTCGAACCTGAAGGCGGCAAAGACGATCAGTTGCCGTCCATTTGTTAACGCAGCGTAGGGGGCGGACCAGGTGACACAATATCCATGTACCTGGTCGATGTCGTCGGTTAGTGACGGATTCGCCTTAAGTAACGAATCAATCTTCACTGTGTACTGCTGTGTGCGCGGCGGAATCGCGAACGACAAACTGCTTTTCTTCGCCTCGACTACCAGTATTGGGCGGTCGACGCTCAGCAAATAATCAAGCCGTTGCTCCTCTTTGATAAGCTCCCGACGAATGGAGTCCTCGGGCCAACCAAGGCAATTTTTTCAGCAGTCGATCGATCAACTTTGAACGAGTGTCTGCCTCGTTCCACTCCTCAGCATCGATTGACGGTCGTGATATGCGGAATTCGTTGAAGTGTCCGAACTCGTCGAGTTCTTGTTGTTGCGCACTCACTTCCAAAATGGGGGCTCCGCAAGTTAAACTGTGGACCAGCAGCGTAAATCAGTCTCTCAGGTATACTTGGGCGCCGGCGGCAGTAAAGTCGCGGGATTTTTGTTCCATCCCGACCTTGAGCGCTTCCTCTTCTGAAACCTGCTGTTCCGCGGCGTACTTTCTGACGTCTTCCGTGATTTTCATGGAACAAAAATGGGGGCCACACATGCTGCAAAAGTGAGCGGTTTTCGCTCCTTCCTGGGGGAGCGTTTCGTCATGATATTCGCGAGCGGTCTCGGGGTCGAGTGACAAATTGAACTGATCTTCCCAGCGAAACTCAAACCGAGCCTTGCTCACGGCGTTGTCGCGGTATTGGGCGCCGGGGTGGCCTTTGGCCAGGTCGGCGGCGTGGGCGGCCAGTTTGTAGGTAATGACGCCGGTTTTGACGTCGTCTTTGTTAGGTAAGCCCAGGTGTTCCTTCGGCGTGACGTAGCAGAGCATGGCGCAGCCGTACCAGCCGATCATGGCCGCGCCGATGCCGCTGGTGATGTGGTCGTAGCCCGGGGCGATGTCGGTGGTGAGCGGGCCTAACGTGTAGAAGGGCGCTTCGTGGCACCACTCGATCTGCTTTTCCATGTTCTCTTTAATGAGATGCATGGGGACGTGGCCGGGGCCTTCGTTCATGACTTGCACGCCTTTGGCCCAGGCGCGGGTCGTTAGGTCGCCTTGCACTTTTAGTTCGGCGAACTGCGCCTCATCGTTGGCGTCAGCGATGGAGCCGGGGCGGAGTCCGTCGCCAATGGAGAAGCTGACGTCGTACGCGGTCATGATGTCGCAGATGTCGTCCCAATGTTCGTAAAGGAAGCTTTCCTTGTGATGGGTGAGGCACCATTTCGCCATGATGGAGCCGCCACGGCTGACGATGCCGGTCATGCGGCGCGCGGTCATTGGGACGAAGCGCAGGAGGACGCCGGCGTGGATGGTGAAGTAGTCGACGCCTTGCTCGGCCTGCTCGATGAGGGTGTCGCGGAAGATTTCCCAGGTGAGGTCTTCGGCGCGGCCGTTCACTTTCTCGAGCGCCTGGTAGATGGGGACGGTGCCGATGGGCACGGGCGAGTTGCGGATGATCCATTCGCGGGTGGCGTGGATGTTTTTGCCGGTGGAAAGGTCCATGACGGTGTCGGCGCCCCACTTCGTGGCCCAACGCATTTTCTCGACTTCTTCTTCGATGGAGCTGGCGACGGCGCTGTTGCCGATGTTGGCGTTGATTTTAACGAGGAAGTTGCGGCCGATGATCATCGGCTCGAGCTCGGGATGGTTGATGTTGGCCGGGATGATGGCGCGGCCACGCGCGACTTCGGAGCGGACGAACTCGGGGGTGATTTCGCGCGGGATGCTGGCGCCGAAGCTTTCGCCGGGGTGCTGGTGGCTCAGCGAAGATTGGGAGGTTGAGAGTTGATTGTTGAGAGTTGAGAGACGGCCGTTCTCACGGATGGCGATGAATTCCATTTCGGGCGTGATGATGCCCTGGCGGGCATACCAGAGCTGGGTGACGGGATGATTCGCGGAGGCGCGCAACGGTTTCCGGCGCGAGGGCGCGCCGGCTCCATTGAAATGCTCGAGGCGATTGCGGCGCTCGGCGGTGCTGGCGAATTCTTCGTGGCCGCGGGTGAGGTAGCCGTTGTCTTCGGGTTTGATTTCGCGGCCTTGGTACTCGGCGACGTCCCCTCGCCTTGCGATCCATTCGGCGCGGATGGGAGCGAGGCCTTCGGTGGAATCCGGCGACTGATTCGGATCGCCCCACGGACCGCTGCAATCGTAAACGCGGACGGGCTCGTTCGGTTCGAGGTTGCCGCTGAAATCTTTTGTCGGCGCGAGGCTGATCTCGCGGAAGGGAACGCGGACGTCGGGATGGATTTCGCCTTCGACGTACACGCGCCGCGAATTGGGCATGACGTAATCGGAGCTCCGAGCCGGAGTAGCATTATTCGGTTCGAGAGAATCTTTGGTCGCGATCATTTGGAAAGTGACGAGTGACAATTGACGAGTGAGGCAGAGCGGCGGGTGGATGACAGGGTGACGCCGGGGAGAAGAGTTAGAGATCCTTCGACTTCGCTCAGGATGACAGGTGGTTGCATAAACAAAAAGGCCATGCGCGAGAACGCATGGCTAAAAGAATCAACTCCTCGCTCCCTACGGCGGCATTACCCGCATCAGGTTTAAGGGGTCAGTTCGAAATTCATCGAACACTCTCAGCCATTGGCTCCCCCGCTGCGAAGAAAGCTAAAGGAGGAAGGCGGAAGGCGAAAGTGGAAAGTGATCGGCCCTGGCCGAGGTTTCCGGCGCGCCAAGAAAATGACAATGACGAGTCGATATAGTGGCGGCTGTCGCCAGCCGCAAAGCGAAATCTGACTCTGCGCGTGCGGACACGCGCCGCTACACCGAGCCGGCTAGTTCGCGGCGGCTTCGACTTTTACGAGTGGATGTAGTGGCGGCTGTCGCCAGCCGCAAATCGAGATCTGACTCTGCGCGTGCGGACACGCGCCGCTACACCAACGCCGCTACTTCGCGGCGGCTTCGACTTTCACGAGTCGATGTAGTGGCGGCTGTCACCAGCCGCAAAGCGAAATCTGACTCTGCGCGTGCGGACACGCGCCGCTACATCGAGGCCGCTACTTCGCGGCGGCTTCGACTTTGACGAGTGGATGTAGTGGCGGCTGTCACCAGCCGCAAAGCGAAATCTGACTCTGCGGGTGCGGACACGCGCCGCTACACCAAAGCCCCAGACGGTCCGCAGTTGTAAGTGCCCGAGGCGTCCTTGCCGCCAATGGTGCCCTGAATCGTGACCTCGTACGATCTGAACGGACCTCCGACTTCCGACCTCTGACCGCTGATGGCCGACCTACGGTTCGCGATTCGGGTCCGGAGTGGACTGAATGCTCGGGTTCGTGACGGGAATCACGTCCGGCGCGGGGGACGCATCCAGCCGCGCGGGCGGCGCAGCGAGATCGACGACGGTGATTCCACCGGCGGCTTGCGCGCGATATTCGGCCACCAGCATCGGGCGCTGCTTTTTTTCCACGAGGTTGCGATAGTTGTCGATGCCAATGCTGAGGGCTTCCGCGAACCTGGCGCGCCAGGCTGGATCCGCGACGCGTTTGCTGTCGCCGCTTTCAGTGAGGAAACCGCCTTCGACCAGGATCGCCGGAATGTTGGTGCGCCGGAGGACGGCAAAACGCGCGCGCTTTATTCCGCGATCGAACTCCGTGAGATGCCCGAGCATCGAATGGTAGACCGAGGTGGAAAGCTCGAAGCTCTGGGCGTCGACCGGGCTGCCGGCCTGCATGTTTACGAAATGCAGGGCGAGCGAGTCATCACTCGTGGAAGGCGCGCCGCGGGGCGTGAGCGAAAAGATCTCGAAGCCGGTGGCGGCGGGGTTGGCATCGGTGGCGTTGAAATGGAGGCTGACGAAAATGGAATCCCTGGTGGCGTTAGCGATGCGCGCGCGCACCTCCAGCGGAATGAAGACATCGTTCTCGCGCGTCATGATGACTTTGAAACCTTTGGCCTGAAGGAGCGGGCGGAGGAGGCGCGCGACCTCGAGCGTGTATTGCTTTTCGCTGCCGAAGGAACTGAGGGCTCCCTTATCGTAACCGCCGTGGCCGGCATCGAGCACGATCGTTTGCACCTTGCCCTGGCGCTGGAGCATTTGCGGGCGCAACTGCGGCTCGATGGTCTTGGCCAGATCGATGCGTGAGACGAGAAATTTCCCATCATGCGCGATGACGGGGAAGCAAAGCCAGTTACGCACGCCGTTCACGATTGCTTCACGGCTGTCGAGCGTGACCTGAAGCTGGTTCCGGCCGTTGTTGAGCACGACCGTTTTCCCGGTGGAATCGACGTTGCCGAGAAGTCCGTAGAATTTCGCGATGTTATCGGCGCTCAAGTAATCGCGTGGTCCGACTTTGATGACCTGCCAATCAGGAGCAGGAGTCGGTGAAGGCTTGGCGGATGGTTGCGTTGCCGCCGCGGGCTTTTTGTCGGAAGGATGTTTGGCGGACGTTTTTCGGGAGGATTTCGCGGAGGCTGTACAAGCGAGCGCCAGGGAGATCGCGCACGAAAGAACTCGAAGTCGCATGGCGATCATACATTAGCACATGCAGGATAAATGCCAGACTGCGGACTGTTCCTTGGAGACGGCCTGCCCTCACCGCGGGAGATGGCCTGCCCTCAGGCCGTGGGGAAATGAGCGACGCGTCATAATCCGGCGCGAGGGAGCGCCGGCGACAAGAACCCATTGGACAACTAGGGCGTTCCGCCGTTCCTTCACGGATGCTAAAGCCTATCTGTCTCCTGATCACCGGCTTGCTGGCCGCCGGCAATTTGTTTGCCCAAACCGAACCGAACAAATCGCCCGCGGCGCAGGATGCCGCCAAGCCACCGACTGTTCGCGATCCCGCGAAACCGCCGACCGAAGCGAGCCCCGTCCCGGCCGTCGCCCAGAGCCCGAACGCTCCTTCTTCGGCTGATCCCGCGGCCAAGCCCCAGGTCGATAAGAATCCCCCACCGCTCGATCCGCAGAACATGGATACGTCGGTCAAGCCGGCCGATGATTTCTACCTGTTCGCCAACGGAGGCTGGGTGAAACGCAATCCGATTCCGCCGGAATTTTCGCGCTGGGCTTCCTTCAACGAACTGGCGGAGAAGAACAACGACGCGCTCCACGAGATCGCGGAGAGAGCGGCCGGCATGGCAACCGCCGACCCCAAGAAACCGAAGACGACAAAGGCGCCCGCGGCGGACGTGCAGAAGGTGGGCGATTTCTACGCGAGCGGAATGAACGAACAGGCGGTGGAAGCCGATCGCGTGAAGCCGCTGCAGGAAGAGGTCCGGCGCATCGACGCGATGAAAGATCGCAAGGACGTGCTGAAAGAGATCGCGCGTTTGCACACGATGGGGGTGACCGCGTTTTTCGGTTTCACCTCGGGGCAGGACGACAAGGACAGCACGCGGGTGATCGCGCAGGCTTATCAGGGCGGACTCGGAATGCCGGACCGCGATTATTACACGAAGGAGGACGACGCTTCAAAAAAACTGCGGGACCAATACGTCGAGCACGTGACAAAAATGTTGGTACTTGCGGGGGAACCCGAAGCGCAGGCAGCCGAAAACGCCAGAAAGATCATGGCGCTGGAAACCGCCCTGGCGAAACCGGCCCGGACGCGAGTGGAGTTGCGCGATCCGCAAAAGAATTACAACAAGATGAAGCCGGCGGATCTGCAAAAGCTGACGCCGGATTGGAATTGGGCGGATTACTTCAAGGAAATCAAGCTGACCGCGCCGGGCGATATCAACGTCGGGCAACCGGATTTCTTCAAAGGCGCAAACGAAGTCTTCAAGACGGTGTCAGTGGACGATTGGAAAACGTATCTGCGCTGGCATCTGCTGCATGAATATGCCGGCACGCTTTCGAACGATTTCGTGAATGAGAACTTTCGTTTCTTCGAGGCGACTTTGCGCGGGACGAAACAAATCAAGCCGCGCTGGAAACGGGTCGTGATCAAGACGGACGAAGAACTGGGCGAAAGTCTGGGCAAGCTCTATGTCGCGGATCATTTCCCGCCAGAAGCCAAGGCGCGCGCGCTCGAGATGGTGAACAACATCCGGGAAGCGCTGGCCGATCGCATCAAAACCCTGGATTGGATGGACGAACCGACCAAGCAAGAGGCGTTGAAAAAACTCGCGGCTTTCACGGTCAAGATTGGCTATCCGGACAAGTGGCGCGATTATTCGAACCTCAAGATCGACCGCGGCTCGTTCGCGGCCAATGTGATGCGCGGCGATATGTTTGAGGTCGAGCGCAGGCAGCGGAAAATCGGCAAGCCGGTGGACCGAAGTGAGTGGGGCATCACGCCGCCAACCGTGAACGCCTACTACAACCCGAACATGAACGAGATCGTTTTCCCGGCGGGGATCATGCAGCCACCGTTCTTCGATCCGAAAGCGGACGACGCCGTGAACTACGGAGGAATGGGCGCGGTGATCGGCCATGAAATGACGCACGGCTTCGACGATCAGGGCCGGCAGTTCGACGCGGTGGGGAACCTGCGTGACTGGTGGTCGAAAGCGTCAGCCGACGAGTACGACAAGCGGCGCAAGGTAGTGGTCGCGCAATATTCCGCGGCGGAACCGCTCCCGGGCCAGCACATCAACGGTGAGCTCACGCAGGGCGAGAACATTGCCGACATTGGCGGGGTGAAGATTGCGTTCATGGCCTTCAAGAAGGCGATGGCGAAAAAAGGGCCGCAGCCGGCCATCGACGGGTTCACGCCGGAGCAACGCTTCTTCCTGGGTTACGCCCAGATCTGGCGCAACACGCAACGCGATGAAGATCTGAAGCTGCGGCTGAACACGGACCCGCATTCGCCAGGCCGCTTCCGCACGATTATTCCGTTGTCGAACTTCGAGGAGTTTCAGAAGGCGTTCAATATTCCGGATGGTTCCACGATGGTCCGCACGGTAGATCAGCGAGTAAATATCTGGTAATCCTTCGCGCGTGGAATTGCCGGGCGTTCTGGGAATGCCACCGACTCTAATCGGTGACTGACCTGGACGCCCTGCAATTCTATTGGCGCCGCTAGTATTCCCGGCCGCGAATGAATTCGGTGAAGACGCCGCGGTTCGTCTTCAGTCGAAACGGAAGCGTCAGCTTCGTTTTGCCGTCGATGATCTGGAACACGGAAAAATGGAGATGCGGTGCGCTGGCGAATCCAGTTTTGCCGGAAAGACCGATCGGCTGCCCGACGCTCACTTCGTCGCCTAATTTCACCAGCGCTCCGCCCGTTTTCAGATGCACATAATCGGCGAACGTGCCGTCGTCGTGCTTAATGATGACGTAATTCGCCAGCGGCTTTAGCTTCGGGTCGGGACCGCTAAAGGTGGAGTCCTGCCGAACGCCCACGACCTTTCCGGCGCGGGCCGCGCAGACGACCGTTCCTTCCGGGACGGTCCAGTCCACGGCGTTTTCGCTGCTCGATCCGGCGAAGTGGCTGTAGGTGCCCCGCGGGCCCTGCATCACGACGTAACGACCCGGCCCAAAGGGCATCGCGTAATCGACGTCGTTGCTGGTCGAGCCGGCGCGGCGACCTCCGAGTTGCCAAAAGTAGTGGTAGTTGTAGCTCCAGGCTTTCGTGAGGTCCTTCTGCCGCAGCCGGGCGAGAACGAATTTACTGCGACCTCCGGCATCAACGGTAAACGGAACAGGCGGCGAGGCCGTCATGTTCTTCAAGGTCCCTTCCAAGGTGATGGTGAACTCCGTCGCGTAATCACACTTTATCGACAACGTGATTGTAGTGCCCTCGCGTTCTTCAATGAGATGGAAGCCCGTGTGATCGTCGTCCGCGGACGCAGGGCGCGCTAGAAGAGCAATGAGGGTTAAGAGGAGGGCGCAGTACCTCCGGCTCAGGGCCAAGTGGATGTTCATGGAGCGTTCTCGCTAGATTCCACATCGTCGCCCTGACGCTTCTGCACGCGCAGACCAAACGGCTCCGAAGCCTTCGCGAATGACATGACTCCGCGTTCGACCGTCACGCCGGCGAATGGATCGTTGGTGATGAGAAGCATGCCATCGAGGTCCAGCCAATCTGCCGCGCTCGCCAGATGTGCTCCGGCGGAGGTCAGAATGCTCGACTCAACCATGCACCCGATCATTGTTTTGAGACCGGCGCGGCGCGCCGCTTGCAAAGCTTCGAGTGCGCGAGATATCCCGCCGGTCTTGCACAGCTTCACATTCACACCGTGAAAACAATCCGCGCAGAGCAGCAGATCGGCGACGCTGAGATAGGACTCGTCGCCCACCAGCGGGAGCGGCGATCGTTCTTTTAGCCAGGCCAGATCCGAAGGTGCGCTCGTGGCGGGCATCGGCTGCTCCACAAATTCGATGTGTGGATCGCGGGCCAGTTCTTCGAGGCGCTCCAGTGCTTCTTCCTTTGTGGTCCACGCTTCATTTGCATCTACCCGCACGGTCTTATCCGGGGCCACGTCTCGCAACGCGGCAAGATTCTCCGCGTCGCTGGGCGATCCCACCTTCAATTTCAGGATAGGAAAGCTTTCGGCCTCCTGCGTTTTCCGCCGAATCAAATCCGGCGCGTCAATTCCGATGGAAATCGAAGTGAGATGTTTTCCTTCCGTGAACTCCAATCCCAGAAACTCGTGCACCGTCTGCCGCGCTCTCTTGGCCGCAGCATCGAGCAGCGCCAGGTTGATTGCCCCTTTCGCGGAAAAGTCGCCGGCACTGAGAGATTCGACGTAGTGCATGCTGGCCTCGATCGCATCAAAGCGGAGCCGGGAAGCGTCCACGCGCGCGAGAAACTCCATGGAGGTTTCGACCGTCTCGAGATAACGCCGCGACGGAGAAGATTCGCCGTAGCCGACCGCACCGTCCTGATCGCGGAGCTCGACCAGGAGCGATGGATAAATTGTTTTTCCACCCGCCGCCTGACTGCTGGCCACCATCCAACGGTGTGCCAGCTTCAGATCGAATCGGCGGAAAGCCAGCTGCATCCAGAGCTACGCTTCTTTCGCGATTTTTCCGCCCCAGGAAAGAATCTTTGCCTTGGTGCCCGCGGCCTCGGCTTCCTTGATGTCGCCGTTGCGATTGTAAAATAACGACAGGCTGGTCCAGCCGATCTGGTCGTTAGGCCGGAGCTCCGTCGATTTCCTGCCGGCCTCGATTGCTTCGGGAAACCGGCCGATCTTCATCAAGGCCATGCCGAGCGCATGCCAGCCATCGAAGAACTCCGGATCGAGCTCTACGCATTGCCGATACTTCTCGACCGCGCTTTCCAATTCGCCGATGGCCAGGTCGCCGTTCGCATCGTCGAAAAGTTCGTCGAGCGTGGGCATGCGCTGGATTGGGAGGCTGAACGCTCAGCTGTTCGTGGCGAAGGCGACACCCGCTAGGCGACGGCGTTCCCGCAACCACTCAAAGAAAGCGATGTTCAGTTTTTGCCGGATGAATGGAAGCTCGAAGGAGGTTTTCGCCTGAGTGTAAGCCGCGGGGTCGATGGGCTCGCGCTTTTCCAGCACGGCGACGAGACCGCCTTTTTCGGTCGGCGTGAATTCGCTCACTTCGCCGGGCGAAAGCTCGGAGACCGCCCGTTTAATCGTCGGCGTGTCAGGATCAACTTTCGGCGGCTCCTTGTCCTTTTCGATCGGGACAATGGTATTTGTCGCCAGCGCGAAGGGCGGAACGCGCTCCAGCTTCAGGCCGGCTTCCTGGGCTATCTGGTCGAGCGGTTTGCCGTTGCCCGCGCGAATCAGCCGCGCGATTTCCGCGCCCTTGTTGGCGAGCAATTCGCGAACGCGTTCGGTTTTCAGAGATTCGGCAATCTTTGGTTTAGCCTCTTCGAGACTTAACGGTTTCGCTGGAGTCACTCCGAGGAGATGCACCACAAAAAATCCATCAGTCCCCTGGATCGGATCGCTATACGGTTCCTGCGGCGTCAGGATGAATGCGTATTGGGAGAGCTGCGGGTTGAAAGTTATTTTGGGGTCGGGCGCCGTCGCGGTGAATTCTCCGGTGGCGGAAACCGCTCCTTTATATTTGACCGCGAGCTCGCCAAAATTTGCGTCTTTTGCGAGAAGCGCCTGGCTGAAATCATTCGCGTAATTGGCCAGCGATTGCAGCTTTTCGACGCGTTCTTTGCCGGTCAATTTCTTGTCCGGCTCGATCAGCTCGAAATTGACGAATTCTATTTTGCGTTTCTCCTCGCTCTTCAGCTCGGCTTTATGCGCCTCGTAATATTTCGCGATATCTTCGTCGCTAATCTTAAGGTCCTTTTCGAAATCCTCCTTGTTTAGCTTGATCACGGCGACACCCAGTTTGCCATAACTGTGCTGGTAATTCTCGAGGCTCTCCGACGCACTGATACGCAGGCCGGTCCCGAGCAAATCCTTCACTTTATTCAGGGCGATCTGATCCGAAACCAGCTCCTCGATCTGAGCTTCATTGAACCCATACGCGGGCAACATCGTCTGGGTGAATTCGGTGTACTTATTGAGTTCGAAGCCGCCTGGTCCCATAAAAGGCCGCAGGGTTTTCACAAACTGCGTGATCTCATCCGAGGTGGGGCGGATGCCGAGTTGCTCCGCCTCGTGATGAAGGACCAGCCGGTTCCAGGTGAACTCGGGGTAGAGTTCTGCCTCGTTCGATGCGCCCATGGAGAGTTCCTGGCCCAGGGTCAGGCCGAGGCTGTTGGCTAGATTCATCAGGCGGGCGTGCCGCATGAACTCCACGTGCGTGACGGGTCGATCGTAGATGCGGCCGAGATCGTTCGAGCGCGAAGCGCCGAGGTCCGTCTTGTTGAAGTAAAAGACGAAGGGAATGGCGAGGACCGCGATCACGATCATGATCCAGCGGTTATGTTTGCGAAGAAGAGTAATCATAGTCGAAAAGGAGAACCTTCCCTGTGGAAGAGTCGCAGAACTTACGTTGAGTTCCACCCGCGCCAACTGCTTTTTCATGACCGCCAGGGCTGCGCCTGCCCCGTCCCATCGTTAGGCCTTCCCCGGACGCCGCAGCGCGGCGTCCCTACCGTTCGCCCTCGACCGCAGCGCGCACTTTGAGCCGCAACGCATTCAGACGAATGAAACCGGTCGCGTCGCCCTGGTTATAGGCGGCCGCACCGCTGCCTTCCATTGTCGCAATTTGCGGATCGTATAGGCTCTTCGGGCTTTTTCTGCCGGCCACGATGATGTTGCCCTTGTAAAGTTTTAGCCGCACGACGCCGGTCACGTTCCGCTGCGATTCGGTCACCAGGGCTTGAAGAGCGACACGTTCCGGCGCGAACCAAAATCCGTTGTAAACGAGCGCGCTGTATTTTGGAATCAGACTGTCGCGCAAATGCATTACTTCGCGATCCATCGTGAGCGATTCCATCTGCCGGTGGGCGAAATGAAGAATCGCACCCCCGGGCGTCTCATAAACGCCGCGGCTTTTCATCCCGACAAAACGACTCTCCACCAGGTCGACGCGGCCGATACCGTGTTTCCCGCCAATCTTGTTCAGCGTCTGCATGACGCCGAGCGGCGAGAGCGGCCGGCCATTCACCGCGCGGCAATCTCCATCCTCGAACTCGAGCTCGACATGCTCGGACTCGTTAGGTGCGTCTTCCGGCGCAACGGAGAGCTTATACATCTCGCGCGCGTCCGCCGCGCTCGCGTCATACCATGGGTCTTCCAGGACGCCGCTCTCGAAGCTGATGTGAAGAAGATTCCGGTCCGTGGAGTAAGGTTTCGCTACGCTTGCTTCCACCGGAATATCGTGCGCGGCAGCATAGGCAATCATCTCGGCGCGCCCGGGAAATGTTTCGCGGAACGATTCCTCGCGCCAGGGCGCGATGACGCGCAACTCCGGCGCCAGCGCCGCCGCGGTCAGCTCGAAACGCACCTGGTCGTTCCCCTTCCCTGTTGCTCCATGCGCGATCGCGTCGGCTTTCTCGGCGCGCGCGATTTCCACCATGCGCTTGGCAATGAGCGGCCGCGCAATGCTGGTGCCGAGAAAATATTGGCCCTCGTAAATGGCGCTCGCCCGCATCATCGGAAAGATAAAATCTCTAGCGAACTCTTCGCGTAAATCCTCGATGATGCATTTCGAAGCACCGGTCCTGAGGGCCTTTGCTTCGAGGCCGTCAAGTTCCTCTTCCTGCCCGATATCGGCGCAGAACGCGACGATCTCCGCCTGATAATTTTCCTGGAGCCAGCGCAGAATGATCGACGTGTCGAGTCCGCCGGAATATGCGAGAACGATTTTCATTTTTAGTCACCAAACGAAATCTCGACGTCCCGAGCCGTTTGCACCATCTGACTTTCGGGCGAGACGAGCCGCAGCCGGTTCACCGCGTCGGCAATGGGCACGTGTTGGACCTGGTAATTTTGGTAGCTTACCATCGAGCCAAATTCTTTTTCGCGGATCAACCCGACTGCCTTCACGCCGAAACGCGTCCCGAGAATCCGGTCCAGAGTGGTCGGCGCGCCTCCCCGCTGCAAATGGCCGAGCACGGTGCAACGCGTTTCCTTTCCGGTGCGCGCCGCAATCTCGCGCGCGACTACCGCGCCGATGCCCCCGAGCCGATATTCGCCTTCATCCGACGGACGCATTACCACCTGCCCATCGCGGGGCTTCGCTCCTTCCGCGACCACGACGATGGCCGACAAACTCCCGCGCTCCGCGCGTGCCGCTAGCGCCGCCGCGATCTTTTCGTAATCGAATGGGATCTCTGGAATCAGAATAATATGCGCGCCTCCGGCCAGCCCACCGTGCAGAGCAATCCAACCGGCATGGCGTCCCATCACCTCCAACACCATCACGCGTTTGTGACTGGTGGCTGTCGTGTGGAGACGGTCGAGCGCGTCCATAACGGTGGCGACGGCGGAATCAAAACCGAAGGTCATCGCGGTCGCTTCCAAATCGTTGTCGATCGTCTTCGGCACTCCGATGCAATTGATGCCGGCCGCCTGAAGTTGCAGCGCGGTAGCCATGGAACCATCACCGCCAATAATAATGAGTCCATCGACGCCGAGTTCTTCCAGGACCCTGCGGGCGTTCGCGATCACTTCCTGGGCGACTTCCGCGCGGTCGCCCGCTCCGACTTTCGCCACGAAATGCCCGCGATTAGTCGTGCCGATGATGGTTCCGCCGCGCGGCATAATCCCCGCAATGGCGCGCCGATTGAGTAATTTGAAATTTCCCGGCGGAAGCAACCCTTCGAAGCCGTCGAGAAATCCGAGAACTTCCCATCCGAGTTTTTCCGCGGCGAGCACCACCCCGCGCAACACCGCGTTCAAGCCTGGACAATCTCCCCCGCTCGTCAGCACGCCGATACGGGGCTTGGTCATGAGCGCCGAGAGATCAAAGGGTCTTTTTCGGATCCACCATCCGTCCGCCGGCCGCCCATTGATCGTAAAGCTGCCAGCCGCGCGCGAGAAGTTGCGCCCCTTCCGGGAAGCGATTGGGGCTGGCGAGAATCACTATGATCAGTTGCCGCGGAATCACCGAAGTCCGTGGGCCTTCCTTCACGATCTCGGATTCGCGCTGCGCGGAGAGAATCAAACAATCGCCCGCGCGCGCCGTGCGGCCGGTCTTCACGCCGTCCACTCCATTCGCGCCGAGAAGTTCGTTCGTGTTGCGGAGCATGTAGCCCAGTTTCTTACCAGCGCGGCTGAAAGAGATCTGCCGTTCTTTCTGCGAGACGTAAAAACGAAAAGCCGCTTTTTTCACGGCATACCGAGTCAGGCGGGCGAGATCGAAAGCGGTCGAGTACGGGAGCGAGCGCTCATGGTCATCCAACCCGTGCGGATTCACGAAACGCGTCCGGTCCATCCGGAGCGTTTTGGCCAGGGTGTTCATCTGGCTGACGAAAACAGCCACGGGAGTGGCGTTGGCGGACGGAGATGGAACGATGGATTGGAGCACGCCGCCGACGTGATTCGCCAGCGTGTACGCGGAAACGTTATCCGATTGCACCAACGCTGCGTAGAGCAGATCGCGCAAGGTGATCGCGTCGCCCGGCTGAAAGCCAATGAGGTTTTCGCCCGTGCCGACAAACGCTTCGGGCGGGATCGTCACCACCTGGTTGAGGTCGCCCGATCTTTTCTCGGACCAATCCAGAACCACCATTGCCATCGCGACTTTGGTCAGGCTGCCAATCTGGCGTTTTTGTTTCCCTTCCTGCTGATCGAGGACGAAGCCCGTCTGTGAATCGACAATGGCGTAGGCGCTGGCCGCCCGGAGAGCCGGGCCCGCGGGCAGGCAGAGCGGGAGCAGGAAAAAAGCGATGAAGAAGCGGCGGAAAATTGTCACGGCAACGTAAAACCGCTGCACCCTAATCGTCGGGGCTAGGTTGGCAACCCCGCAATCGAGACCCAAGCGAACCGCGTTCGCGCTACCGCAGCGCCATGTCCGAACGCGTGCCGTAGCGGAAAGCATTCGGGGTCAGAACGAGGTAGATTCGTTCCGCTGCGTTCACGAGATCGAAGGGAGTCGCTTTGCCCAGGCCGCTGGCGCGAATGGTGCCGGCCCTGCCCTGGAGGCGGCTGCCGCCGGCCATGTCGAATTCATAAATCACCATGCCCTTGTCGACGTCCGTGACTTTGACGTGAAGCGCGAGAATGCTGCGGCCCACTCCAACGTGGCCGAGGAAGAAACGGCCGACCGGGTCGCCGCCATCCACCAGCGTGAATTCACCTTCCACCAGCCAGCCGGTCCGCGGCGTTTCGTAATCCTTCAGGATCCGGGCCGGCGCGATCTTCTCGAGTTGCTCTTTCAGGTCGCCAGCAAACTCGACCGGGGTAAGAGCTTTGCGGATCGGCATCTCGCCATCCGAATGCGCTTCGTCGCCGCGGAAGACGGCGTTGTCGATGCAAAAGGGGCGGATGTAGATCGCCTTCGGTTCACTTGCACCGACGCCGCAGTTCACCACCATGCGGACACCGCTCTTGGAATCGTAATCCTTCGCGTCACTCGTGGACCTGGTAACGCTGGTGCTCGAACCGGGCACGTCCGTCTTGGTCACGAACATGTCTGCGCAGGAGCAAAAGAGGAAACTGGAAAGGATGACGAGGAGTGGTTTCATAATGATTAATCGATCACCCGCCCTGGCCGCGCTACACGGCGGACCACAACGGATTGTTCGCCGATTCATGATGCAACTCCCGTGCCGTGCGTTGCAGAAAAAACGCCCTTATTTCGTTGCGCTTCGTGCGCGAAATAATCCGCGAATGCGTTTGCGCTGATGACGAACGAGAACGCCCAGGGCGAAGATTCCCGCGACATACGTGGCCGGTTCCGGCACAGGGACAATTTCTCCGTTCCCCACCGTGCCGAATCCACCCGTTCCGAGGAAAGTGCTGCCGCTGTCACTGTAGAAAGAGATCGCATTGAGCTGGGACTGGGTGAGCGCGGTATTGTTCGCCCCAAAGAGAAGCTGCTCGGCGCCGCCGCCCGTCTTGAGCGTCCCGTTCCAATTGTAGATCGAGAGTGTTCCCGTCCAGGTTTGGCCGTTGCTGGCGGCCAGGTGCAGGAGACTCGTGCCCGCCAGGTCGATCACCGAATTCGAACTCAAGGTCAGCGCTCCGACGCCGCTCGCTCCGGTTGTTCCTTCCTGCGCGCTGCTAACTCGAAACGTTCCGCCGGCAAGCGTCATCGTCGCGGCGTTATTGATTTGGTTGTTCACGCTTACGAGCAAGGTCCCGCCGGAGTTGACCGTGACGGAACTGGTGGACCCAAGTGCGCCGCCTGAGGCGCTGGAGAGGGTCAGCGTTCCCCCGCTCACCGTGGTGGCGCCGGTGAAAGTGTTGAGGCCGTTTAAGGCGACCGTGCCGGCGGTCGTTTTCGTCATCGTCGCGCCAGTGCCGGCGAGGATGGCGCTGACCGTGCCGCTTTGGACCGCATAACTCGACGCCGTCACCTTCCCGGCTCCGCTTCCGGTGATCGAGCCGCTCGACAGCGTGACGTTGCGAACCGTTTCGCTATACGTTTGCACATCGAAGGTGCCGCCGGAAACAGTGAGGTCGGTCGTGTTCAGGATCTTTTCGTTGTTTGTGATTCGTAATGTCCCCGCACTGACGTTGGTGCCACCGGTGTAGGAATTTGCGCCTCCAAGAAGCATGATGCCAGCGCCGGTTTTGTTCAGAGCGCCGGTGCCGGTTATCGCGTTGTTGACGGTGAACGTCTGCGCCGAATCCACCTGGAACGTGCTTGCCGCATTGCCCAGTGTGATCGCCCGCGTGTTGGTGAACGTTGTGGCGATCTCAAGAGTCCCGGCGTTGATCGTGAGCCCCGCGCTGGTCGCGCCCAGGCTCGTATCGCGATTAACCGAAACGGTCCCGCCATTAATTGTTGAAGCGCCGGTGTAGGTGTTTGTATTGGTCAGGGTCAGGGTGCCGGCACCGGTCTTCGTCAGGCCGCCTGTGCCTGAAATCACATTGGCGATCGACGTATTTTTTGCGCCGTCAATCGTGAGCAGGAATCCTCCATTGGCCAGCGTCGTTCCACCGAAAACAAGATTGCCGCTCCCGGCGTTGAAGGTTTGGGCGCCGGTTAAGGTCAGGGGAAAATTCAGCGTCTGAGTATTGGTGCTGTTATTGGTAATGCCGTTGGAAAGGCTGGACGCGGCGCCGCCGATGACGAATGCCCCAGCCGTGTTGTCGAAAGTAAAGGTTCGGCCAGCGCCTCCGGCATCGATATTGACGTTAAGCCTTACCGTCCCGGCCCAGATAACATCGGAATTTGCCCCCGGCACTGCATCCCCCAGCCAATTTAGCGCCGTGGTGATATTGTTATCGGCGCCCCCGCCATCCCAGGTGTAGGTGGCGCCCAAGGCCGTGGTCCCCAAGACGGAGGCGCAAAAAAGCAGCGCTGCGCCGGTAAGAGCTAACGCGAAGCCAGTTCCAGATGGCTTGGCAAGGGACATTACGGCACTACCCCCTAGCGCCTTCTGTGCCCCCTCCTAGGTATTCTCCCTATCGGTTCCTATGTATTTCCCGTTTTCTGCAAAAACAAGCGCGCGACTGATCGAGCTCAAACCCCCTCTGAGATCACGAAATTCCCGCAACCGGGTGAGGCGTATATACTTCTTCCAGCTGTCTCATGGCTTCGGTCGGAAGCTGGAACTCCTGAGCCGCCAGCGCATCGTCAAATTGGTTCGGCTTCGACACGCCGATGATCGGAGCGACGACTCCTGGCCTCTGGAGAAGCCAGGCGAGGGCCACCTGCGCCGGAGCTCTCCCCTGCTCCGCCGCCACTTCCTCGAGGCGTTCAATCACGCGGGCATCGGCCTCGCCCAGTTTTTTGCCGTAGAGCTGGTGACCGTAAGTATCGGACGAAGACCTCGTCGTCTGCGCTCTGCGCTTTCCCGCGAGGAGACCGCGGGCGAGCGGGCTCCAGGGCAGCAGACCAATCCCCTCATCGACGCAAAGCGGAACCATCTCGCGTTCCTCTTCACGATAGAGGAGGTTGTAATGGTTCTGCATCGTCACGAAGCGCGTCCAGCCGTGCGCATCCGCGGTGAAGAGAAGTTTGGCGAATTGCCACGCCGGCATCGATGACGCACCGAGATAAAGCGCTTTCCCTGCCCGAACGACGTCATCGAGCGCTTCGAGTGTCTCCTCGATCGGCGTCTCCGGATCGAACCGATGAATTTGGTAAAGATCCACGTAATCGGTCCCCAGCCGCCGCAAGCTGTCATCGATCGCGTGCATGATATGTTTGCGGGAAAGGCCGCGTTGATTCGGATCATCGCCGACGGGATAAAACACCTTGGTCGCGATTACAACTTGCTCGCGGCTGGGACCGAATTCCTTCAACGCGCGGCCGAGCACTTCTTCGCTCGCGCCTAACGAGTACATATCGGCGGTATCGAAGAAATTAATGCCGGACTCGAGCGCCTGCCGGATGAGCGGCCGGCTGGCTTCTTCGTCGAGAACCCATTCACGCCAGCGACTCGACCCATAGGTCATGGTGCCGAGACAAAGGCGCGACACCTTCAATCCAGTCGCGCCAAGGTTTACATATTCCATGACAACCGGAACGGGCCTTGCCTAACTAGTGGATGGGCGGCGGGAGCGATTCGAGCGAAGCGCCCCAAGCAATTCAACGGCGGAACGGCTGGGACGGCGCGCTCGCGACCGCGGCAGATTCATAACTCGGCAGCTGGGGCGGTTTCCGGTCGCGCACGGAGCGCAGTTCGAAAGGCTTGGGATTCGTGCAGTCCTCGCACCAATGCCGCTGCGAACTGTCAAGGCGCCTCCGGGCCCCGCAATTGTCGCAAACGAAAACTTCTTTTTTCACTGCGCCTTCTCTCTACGTGGCGTGCGGGCGATTGCCAACTCTATTTGCCAAAAACTTTTTTTACGTCACCCACTTTTTTCTGGATTTTCCCGCTCACTTTCTCCGCGGTGCCGCGATCTCGCAGGTTTGGTTTACCGGATGCCTGGCCTGCCTTTTCCTTGATGGCGCCGCTGGCTTCCTTCACGCTTCCCTTGATCTTGTCCTTCGTGCTCGACTTCATACATAGGAATCGACTCTCGCGCCCCCCGGGGACGGGCCTCGCAAAAAATCTCCGAGAACGCGCGCGCTTTTTCGCGTGGAAGTTTGCGTGGCGCATCCTGTTTCTTGCTCTGCTCCTGGTCTCCTGCGGTCGGAATAACGGAGAACCGGTCCTCGGATTTGTCTTCGAAATTGAAGGCACTGCGCTCTCCGTCCCGTTGCAGAAACCGGATCGGTCCCGTCCGCTCTCGGCCCGCGGCTCGTTCGCCGCAGGCGAGGAAATTCGCGTTCCCGCCGAAAGTTCGGTCGCTCTCTGCCTGATCCCAGGAATTTATCTTCGCTGTATCGGACCTGCCCGCGTGAAGATTGACGACCTCCGCGTTTACAAGGACGGGGATGAAACCGGAAACTCGATGAATATGCGGCGCGGGGCCATTCGCCTCGGCGACGGCCGCTTCCATGTTTTCCTTCCACGCGATGGTTCGGCCCGTGCAGAATTGAAAATCGAGACCGAAGTGGGGACTCTGATCGCAAATCCCGGCGCTCTTCTTTCCGTGACCCACACGAGCGAATCGATTCGCGTCTTGTGCGTCCGGGGCGTCGTGAACTGGGATACCCGCACGCCTGGTGCTTCGATCGCCGCGGGATATTATTGCGAACGAAAGTTCGCTAGCCTGGCCGAGGCGCCGGTTCTCCCGGCGTCGGAAGATTCGGCGGCGCAAGCCGAAGTGATGGCGGCGCTCGATTCAGCAGACGCCCTTACCGAGGTGGAAACGAAATTGCGGAATTCGCCGGCTCCTTGGCGAAAACCGTAACGCGCCAGCGGCCGGAACGGCTGTTTTTTTATTTACGCCAACGCCAAATTTTCGCTTGCGTGTTATAGGGCAAACTCTAGAATCCGGCCCCAAAGACAATTCTCCCACGGCATAGTTATTGCACCACCGGCTAAATCCCCATGCTTATGAACCAAAAAAAAATCCTCCCCCGCTCATTTTCCGCGACCGTGGTTCTGGCGATCGTCCTCGCTGCCTTCGGCTTGTTTCCCGCAAGCGTTTACGCCTCGCCTTCCGATGAAATCTCGCGCGCGGTTGTGGCCGCTGGAGCTAGTTCGGTGAAAGAGGCCAGCGCCGCCGAGTTCATCAAAGGTTTTTCTTCTGTGATCGTTCGTCCGAATGGTCAGGACCTCGCCGCCTACGTGACTGCGGCGATCAAGCTGCGGCCGGACCTCGCTTCCGCGATCACCGTTGCCGCGCTGAAAGCGCATCGTCGCGACGCTGCTGACACTTCCTGCGATGATATCGATCCAATCATTCGTGCTGCAGTCGCGGCCGCGCCGGATGCCAAGAAGGCGCTCCTGCGTGCGGCCCTCGACTCCGCGCCATGGGCGCGGGAATGCATTATCGCCGCGGGCGGTTTGAACAAAGAAACCGAAACCGCTTTCTTCCGTCCGCCCGGCGTAGATGCTGGAAACGTAAACGGCGCTGCCATCGGCACGATCAACCCGGCTAATGTCGGCTCCAACGGCCAAGGCAACGTCAACACGCCGGAAAACGATGCCACCACGATCTGCCACGACGGACACACAATCGTTGTTTCGAGACAAGGCGCGGAATCCCATATCCGCAATCATCCAACCGACCACCTCGGCCCCTGCGGTCCGTAGTCCGGCTCGGAGACTCTTATGGCTTGGACTTTCGCCCCTGCGCGCACGGCTGCTGTTACGGTAGCTTTTGCTTCGCTCGTCGTCGCCTCCTCCCTGCGAGCGCAGGATGTCTTTACCGCGATTGAGCCCGCGCCGTTGACCTTGGCTGACGGAAGTCGCCACACCGAAACCGAAGCCGACTTGCCTCCTCCCGCCGAAGGGCCGAGTAGCTCGACAAATCTAAGCGATCCCAAGAATCCCACACCAAGCATTGAGATCCGGAACAACGACTCGGGCATCTCGGCTACACCGCACCGGTTTCAGTACGCCCTGCGCCTGACGATTCGCGGCGTCTACGACGACAATATTTTTCTGAGCGAATCGAATCCTGTCAGTGATTACTACGTTGCGATCGAGCCCGGCTTAACGCTCGGTTTCGGCGACATCGTGGGACGCCAGGAGAATTACATCCGCTTCGATTACGCGCCGAGCATCTTTATTTTCGCTGATCATTCGGACTCGAACGGAGTCCAGCATCTTTTCCGCCTGGAAGGGCAACACCGCTTCAGCAAGCTAACGCTAAACTTCAGCCAGGATATCCAGCTGCTCGAGGGTTCAAATCTCACTACGACCACCTCGACGACGACCGGAACGCCCGCGCTGAATTTGGACGCGGGTGGGAACGCAAACGTCAACGTCTTCACGACCATCGCAAATTTTAGCTACGACTTGAGCGGCAAGACATTTGTCAGCGGCGGAATGCAGTACAACGCCTGGGACTACGAGAACAACCTGATCAGCTCCAGCTCGATCAGCGGCAACCTTTTCATCAACTACAACTACAGTCCGAAGCTCGTCGTCGGAGTCGGTGGGACCTTTGGCTATAACTGGGTCGATGAACCGAGCCCCAATCAAACCTTTGAGCAGATCAACGCGCGCGCCACTTACCAAGTCACGGGGAAGATTAGCTTGAATGCGTCGCTCGGCGTTGAGTTTCGTCAGATCGAGAATAACCCGGACAGCGACCATGTTTCGCCGGTGTACGAGCTGGGCATGACCTACCAGCCGTTCGACGGAACCAGCCTCTCGTTGCGCGGCTCGCGTCGCACCATGAATTCCGCGGTCTTCGCCGAGCAGGACTACGCTTCGACCAGCATTGTCTTCGGCGCCCGCCAACGACTCCTTCAGCGAGTTTTCCTCGGGCTCACCGTGGGCTACGAGAACTCCGATTACTTCAGCACCCTCGATGGAGTCGGCGCCACTCGCACCGACGATTATTTCTTCGTTCAGCCTGCCGTGGATGTGACGGTGACGCGTTGGTTCACCGTTGGCGCCTATTATCTTCATCGTGAAAACGATAGTGGAGTCGGTGGTTTCGGGTTTAGCGATAACCAGGTCGGCGTGAGAGGCTCGATCACTTTCTGATCCTGGTTTTCTCGCTAACTTCTCCAGGTCGCAGCTCCGGTGGTTTCCATGCGTAAATCGCTTCGTTCAATTATTGCGCTTTGGCTGACTCTGTTGGTTGCGCCCGTTGCGCTGGCCCAAACCAACCCATCTAATCCCTCCTCGATTGCGCCGTCAGAGCCGGCCAAGCCTCCTCCTTCCTCTTCCAGTTCGAGCAGTTCCTCGTCCGCGGCCGCCGTAAGTGCCCCCAGTGGATACGTTCTCAGCGCGAACGATTCCATCTCCGTTGAAGTTTTCGGCGAGGACGATTTGAAGACAGCGGCGCGCCTGAACGCCGAAGGCAACGTCAGCCTGCCGCTGATTGGCTCGGTCCGTTTGGGAGGTCTCACTCTCACCCAGGCGACGGCACGAGTGACCGAGCTGTATGCGAAAGATTACCTGGTCCATCCGAAGGTGAACGTCACCCTTCTGGGTTATGCGAAACGGCGCTTCATCGTGCTCGGGCAGGTAAATCACCCGGGGAATTTCGAGATGCCCGAAACCAGCCCCGGCGGAATCGATCTCCTCGAAGCCATCGCCATGGCCGGCGGTTATACCCGAATCGCTGCGCCGGAGAGAATCAGCGTGCGACGAAACACTGGGCATGGCGATCAGGTCATGAAGGTTGATGGAAAGAAACTGGCTCGCGGTGAAGGCGGCGGCTTCAAAGTGCTCTCGGGCGATACCATCACGGTCGGGGAAAGCATATTCTGACGCGTGCTTTCGCAGAGTTCTCTACCATTTCCAAACCATCGCAAAACGTGCGAGGATGCCAGTCTGCCTTCGGCCTCGGGCGATTTTTAACCGCAGATGATTAATCCCTCTCCACCGACCGTTCCTGCGGCCGCCCGTGCGCCTGCTCCAGTCACACCCCTGCCGACGTTCTCGACTACCACCGGCGCGTCGATTGATCCCTCGGGCGAACGTCGTGGTTTCGACTTCCGTCATTTCTGGCACTCCCTCCTCGAGAAGCTTTGGATTGTTGCCCTGTGTGTCCTCGCCGGGTTGTTCCTTGGTCTTGGCTATCTCGCGCGCACGCCCAAGCTTTATCGAGGCCATACCGTTCTCGAGGTCGACGTCTCGGAGCCTTCACCCATTACTACCGAGGATTCGTCTGCTCGCATGCGCTCGATGTTCCTCGCCAGCCAGGAAGCGATGCGCACGATCGAACAGAATCTGGTCAATCGCACTCTGATGGCCCGTGTCATCCGGGCGGAAGGCCTGGCTGACGACGGAGGCCGCGCGCTCCTGGGAACGACAGCCGATAACGAAACGGCGAAGGTCACGCCGGCGCAGCCCAAACCCGCTGCATCAGCGACTCCTGCCACTGGCCGGACGGAGACGACCTACACGCCTTTGGAAGAAGGGCTCGCGGGCGCGCTCTCTACCATGGTCAAGCCGGTCATCCGTCGTGGCACCAGGCTGATCGACCTTTTCGTGACTAATCCCGACCCAGTGCTGGCGCAACGATTGACTGAGGCAGTTGGCCGCGAATACATCCGCAGTTCGATCGAAAGGCGCGCTGGTTCTAACCAGGAAACGCTGCGTTACCTGCTTGAAGAAGAAGAGCGGCTCAAAGCGAATCTGCAAAAGAGCGAAGCGGCAGTCGCAGAATATAAGGCGAAGACACCTGATGCCCTTCAACTCGGAGGCGGGACTACTTCGACTGGAAGCCAGCCCGGGGCCGGCTCCGGAACCAGCCGCGGTGGCTTGGTCGAGGACAAGTTGCAGGAACTCACCAGTAAGGTGACCGCGGCAAAGTCGGATCGCATTCGCTTGGAAAGTGAGATCAAGCAGATCGAACAACTCGGAGACAATGTCGATGCGCTCCTCGCCATCCCCAGTATCGCGGCCGCTCCTGCCGTGAATGATCGCCGGCGCGACGTCGCGCAATTGGAAACTGTGGTCGCCGGGCTGACCCAACGTTACAAGGACAAACATCCAAAAATGATGGCTGCCCGCGCGGCCCTCGCTGAGGCGAAGGACGCTCTCAAGCGCGCGGTGATCGCGCAGCCCGCAGTCTTGCAGAGTATGCTCGAACAGGCTCGCGCGACGGAAACAAATCTCTCGGCTGCGACGCAGGAACAGGAGAAGGCCGCCGTTGCCTTGAACAAGGCCGCGATCGGGTATCACGAGCTCGCGCGTCAGGCGGAGACCGACCGCGCTCTATACGAAAGCGTTCTTCGCCAGATTAAGGAAACGAACCTGACCAAGGACGTGAAAACGAATGCTGTCACGGTGATCGAGCACTCCCCGCTCCCAGGAGCTCCAGTTAGTCCGAGCATTCCCAAGGCGATCGCCCTCGGCCTTCTCGGTGGATTGGCGCTGGGACTGGCCTTTGTCTATGCCTCAGATGCGCTCGATCGCTCGATTAAGACAGTCGATCAGGCGGAGGCGCATTTTGGTTTACCGGTGCTGGCCGCGGTACCTGAAGTTAAAAAGGATGAAGTAACGAAGGCTCCCGCGGGAAGCGCTCCGCCTGGCAGCGAAAGCTACCGTCTTGTGGCCGAGGCGCCGGAAGGTCCCGCCGCCGAAGCGTTCCGAAACCTCCGCGCCTCCCTTTCGCTCCTGGGACCCGAGGACGAACGAAAAGTATTTCTCTTTACCAGCGCCTTGCCTAGTGAAGGCAAAAGTTTCACCAGCGCCAACTACGCCCTGGCGCTGGCGCAGCAGGGCTTTCGCGTTCTTCTCATCGACGGCGATCTGCGCCGGCCCAGTCTCCACAAAATCTTCCTCCCTGCAGATGGCGAGAAAGCGGCCGACGAAGAGCGGCCCGGTATCGTGGATTACCTTGTCGGTGACATCGATCTGGATATCGCCGCCCGACCAATCTCCGCAGGCGCCTTCGATGTTAGCTCTGCTAACGGCGAGGACGCTGGCGTCCTTACCGCCACTGGAGGCAAGCTATCTGTTCTAACCGGAGGCCGCCGCGCTCCGAATCCTGCGGAGCTCCTCAGCGGTCCCTCTTTCGGAAAGCTCATCGCCGAGGCGGCCCGCCGCTTCGACCGCGTCGTCATCGATAGCGCTCCTATCCTCGCCGTGAGCGACACCCTCCTCATGACTCCGCTGGTGCAGACCGTCTGCGTAGTCGTCCGCGCCAGCAATACCCCACGCCACGCCGTCCAGCGCGCTCTCGGCATGTTGACCGGTGCCGGTGGACGTCCGGCCGGCGTGGTCTTGAATCGACTTCCCCGCAATCGAGGATCAGGTTACTATTACTACTACGCCTCGCACGGTTACGGTAAAGGCGAAGGCGCCTACTCCGCCGAACCGTACGGAAGCAAGAAGCGCTCTGATCGCGCTTCTTAGTTATTCGTTCTCGGTTATCAGTTATCAGTTGTCAGTTATCGATCTCAGACGTCTGATTTCCGACCGCTGGCCTCCGACTTCTGACCTCTCTTACCGGACTTCCTGAATCCCTTTTTCTACTTTACACTTTCTACTTCGACCTGCGTCTGCTTCCCGCTACGGCTCGCAGCGCAGACGCCAACATACGTCGCCACGTAGAGCTGGAGCGATGCGATCTGAAGCGGAAAATCGACGAGTGCGTGCAGCGCGATACCTGCCAGGGCCAGCACAGAACCAGTTAGAAACAGGCGCTGTCGCCCGCTCAACGGAACTTCACCGGTGCGGCGCAGGGTTCGCGCTGCTATGCACATACTCCCGAAGAAGAGTAGCGCCCAACACGCGCTGCCAATCCATCCCCATTCCATCAGCGTCTGAAGATAATCTTGGTGAAGAAAACGCCATATCCCTCTGACCTCCTGCCCCAACCCGTTTGTGTAGTAAGGAAACACAACGCGGAATGTTCCTGGCCCAAAACCAAACCAGCCCGCATCGCCGACCGCTCGCGAGGCCGCGCGCGTAGCCAGCCACCGACTGTCACTTTGCAATTGGTGCTCGAGGTCGTGCCAGCGACCGAATGACTGGTCCAGCTGGCTCACCCCGGCAATCGCGACCACCGCTATTCCTATGACAAATGCGGCTAGGAGCATGGTCTTTTTCTCAATTCCGCGCGCCCGGGAAACCAAGAGGTCGCGTAGACAAAATGGCAGGACCAGACCCAGCAAGACTGCGATAGCCTGGCCACCCCGCGAGGTATTGGAAATAGTCGCCACGATCACCAACAGACAAAGGACAGTTGTAACCGCCCGAACCCAAGGCGCGCTCTTTCTCAAAAAACTGCGCAGAGCCAGGGCAATGGTCGCAGGTAGGACGATGTTTAGATATGCACCGGCATTCCCGTGCGCATAATAGCTGGCAAAGAAGCTCTTCACCGGAGTTTCGGTCTTCTCCCAGAAAATCATGGGGGCTCCCGTCGCCTTTTGAACCAAACCCAGCAGCGCGATCGAGCCTCCTGCGATCGCGATCGTCCACCAAAGTCGCACCAGCCAAACGGGATCCCGCGCAAGCTCTGCGGCCATTAACATCACCCCGAGCAGCAAAGTCCCCCGCAGCATCCAGGCAACGCTGATGGAGTAATCCACCGAAGCAGGTCCTAATCCAAGCAGTGTCGCGCGCGGGATAAATAGGAAGAAATCCGCATCATAAATCCACCGCGCATTGATCGTCATCCACCAGCCCAGTGCGAGAAGGCAGCCGCATACCAAGAGCACCCATGAATGAACTCCCGTGCGGCCAGAAGTCAGAGGTCTGCGGTCAGAGATCAGTGATAAGAAGCCAGATATCGCCCAAAGGCCCAGCGCCACCGCCAGAATAACGTTTAGGCCCCGTATCGTCCCCGGCGTCGTGCACCCGTACGCCCACGGGGCGTAGACGAGCGCGCTCAGGAAGACCCAACGGGCGGCGTTTCGAAGAAGCGCACAAATGTCAGACATCAGAAGCAGCAATCGCCTTTCGGAAATCTATGTCCAATGGATACGCCAGTTCTAATCGCTCAGGTGGTTCGCTTGACTGAATCGCCCGCTTTGATTTTCCGACATTTTGTCTGATCTCTGACTTCCGACCTCTGACGATGCTCTTCTCTCGCGGCTAACGGCCACGTGAGAAGAGCATCGTATGCACCGTCTTGAGCACAATCATGGCATCGAGCTTGAGCGAGTAATGCCGGATGTAATAAAGGTCGTACTTTAACTTCTCCATCGCGTCTTCCTCGCTCTCCCCGTACGGATAATTGACCTGGGCCCATCCGGTGATCCCAGGCTTTACCAGATGACGAAAATGATAGAACGGGATCTTCTTCTCATAACGCTCGACGCACTTCGTCCATTCCGCGCGCGGCCCAATGAGACTCATCTCCCCGCGAAGGACATTCCAAAGCTGAGGCAGCTCATCCAGCCGGAACTTTCGGAGAGCGCGCCCCAAGCGCGTTACGCGCGGATCGCCCTCCCGGGTGTAAAGGTCTTCCGCCTGTTCGTCGGTCGGCTCCACCATGGTGCGAAACTTGAAAATCGTGAAAGGCTCGTCATCCCGGCCCACCCGTTCCTGCCGGAAAATAACGGGACGTCCGGACTTCGCCCAAATCAATATGGCGATGAGAGCAACTAATGGAGAAGCGATAACCAATAACACAGCTGACAGGCCGATATCGCACAATCGTTTGAGATAATGATAGGGCGACATCCGCGCCAGTTGAAACCCTGTTTGAAGCGGCCACACCGGATCGATCGCGTTCAGCGGCACATATCGCCAGTGCGTCTCGTAAAACGATTCGAGTGCATAAACGCGGATGCGTTGGAACTGAGTTCGGACCAACCGCTCAAGCAAGTCCGGCGGCAGCTTCCCTGCTCGCTCCGCTAATATCACTCCGCTATAGCGCTTATTCAGGTTTTCGAGCTTCGCGGCGAAATCGCCTTCCAGCATCGGCGAGCCACTCCCCGCAATCCGCTGCCCTATTCTCTTGCCCTCGGGATCGACAAACTCAAGCCGTTGCCGGTTGGGCGACAATTTATATGCGTTGTAGAATTCTGTTGCTGCTTCGCCAGAACCGATCACGAGATAGGCCTTCGCCGCGCTACTGCGCGCCGAGTAAATGGAGATCCACCGCCGATAAACAATTGAGATGGGTAGGAAAGCGAGAAAGCTTAGCAAAAGCACGCCGCGGCTGGGGTGCATGTTTTGCTCAAATGTCGCAGCCGAATAAAGAACGAGCGAGCTAACCAATGCCGCCCCAATCACTGCGAGGACATGCTCAGCCGTATAAGTTAAACTGCGCATATCCGTCTGACGGTCGTAACCGCCGATAATGAAAAGGGTTTGAACGATCACCACGAGCTGGAGCAGCTCAACGAGTACGAGCTGGAAAGGCGAAGAGAAAAATTGATCACCTCGCAGCGCTGAAATAAGTCCATACAAGCCCACCCACCCAAGAATGTCGAAGAAAAGAAGAAGGACTGGAGCAATCCAATCCGGATGAGGCCTTACCATCGGACCTGCCCCTGAAGAAGTTTTGGTCGGGGTCAAGTCGTCGCGCACCCCCTCATCATTGCCGTACATCATATTCCCTGTTTTGAGAGGCATCGGAGGGATTTCTACGTGAAAATAGGAGGAGTTGAAAGTATTATCTACCAGTTCCCCTCTTTCCCTTTTGAATAACGCGCTCGTATAACTCCTCGGTCTGGCGAAGCGGGTGCGCCCATGAAAGCTCCTGTTTCACGCGTTCAGACTCGGATGTCAGGGCCTTGCTTAGCTCAGGGTCTAGCATGGTGAGAAGGCCCTCCGTCAAATGTTCGACACCCAAAGGGATTGACAGGCCGGCTCGCCGGTGGATCAACGGTGCGATCCCGCACGTTTTGGTAACAAGGACGGGGACACCAGCTGCTATGGCTTCCCCCGCCGCATTGCCAAAGTTTTCGTTGAGCGAAGGTAGAACGAACAGGTCCGCCGCCGCCAGAAGGCTCTTTAGGTCGTCCCCGTACACCGCGGGCACGAGTCTGACGCTCTGATACCTCGCTCTCGTACGTATATGCTTTTCCACGAGCCGACAGTACACCGGTTCAGAGACTGGTCCTGCGATCAGAAGCCTTACATCGTTCCGATCCAGCTTCGCGAATGCCTGGACGAGCTCGCGGAGATTTTTCTTTGCGCTAATCCTCCCGACATAAACTACCAGCTTCTCGCCCTCTCCGATATTCCACTTCTTCCGGGCAGCGTACCGCGGTGGTAAACTCGCAAACTCTTTCAAGTCGATTCCGTTGTGCCGGACAACCACCTTCTTGCTAGATCCTCCCACGATTAAGTCGTCCGCCTCGAGTCCTGATGTGGCTATGACGGCACCCGCATTGCGAAACATCCAGCGCGTAAAGAAAATATTGTAGAAACGCTTTGCCACCAAATTGCGTAACCTTGGCGTAAACATTCCCATCGGCTCAATGACGAAGGGCTTGTCAAGTCGACTGGCAAGGAAGGCAGCAGCCGGGCAAAGCAGGTTATACAAACCGTAGCAATGAACGATATCGGCGTTCCCAATCTCGGTCCGCAGCTCACGCAACCTTATCGGCACTTGCCGCATCGCCCTTCCAGTCCATGGAACGTATTGGATGGGAATATTGTCGTAGGTCCGCATGTCGTGCGCTTTCGGCTGTTCCGAATCAAACGATACAACCCGGACGTCGTGTCCGCCCCCCGCAAGCCCGACGCTGAGGGCATGAATACGTTTGGGCGGGCCGCCAAACTTAAACTCGGGATAGTAATAAGGAGTAACGAAAAGGATTTTCATCGCCCTTCTCACTTCCGCGCGCTAAGCGCTTCCAACGCCGCTTCCAAACCTGCCGAGGCTCGCGCGTAATTGTATTCCTTAACGATCTCAAACCCTGCTTCGCCAAACTTCTGTAACCGACAGCGATCGGCTAAAGCTTCCTCAACAGTAGAAGTTAGAGCATCCAATCGGCCTGCGGGAAAGACCCAGCCGTTGATTCTGGTATGCACGAGATCGGCGGCGCAGCCTACATGATCGCTGACGATCACGGGCTTCTTCAAACAAAGCGCTTCGTTGATTGCGAGGCCCCAGGTCTCGTTGGGACCGAAGCTAGGCAGGACAAACAGGTCGCACGCGGCGTAGGTGCGCGGCATTTGCGATTGGTTCTGGAAAGGAGCAAAAAAAACGTTCGACGCCGAACCTGCCTTCTCACGCAGCTGCGGTTCAAGCGCGCCTGATCCGACGAAAAGCAATGAGACATCTTTTCGGTCGAGATGCTGGAACGCGGCAAGCAGAGCCAATGGTCGCTTTTTTGCCTCAAATTTACCCGCGAACATCACGACGAGATAATCCTTTGGAATTCCCAGCTCTGCTCGCCAGGCCACGCCCGCGGCGTGGGTCTTATCTGGCTCCGCCATGAACCTCTCGTTATCGACCGCATGCGGCGAGAAAAAGAGCTTGGAGTCCGGCACTCCGTGAATCCGAAAGTATTCCCGGTTCGCCTGTCCCACATATAGAAACGCGGCAAACCGATTATAGACGACTGTGATCGCCAATCGCTTCGCCGCCTCTTTCAGTTGCTTTATGACCGACCCCTGACTTGCGACTGGTGATATCTGACCTCCCCCCTCTAGATTCGGACCTCGGACCTCTGACTTCTGACCTCTGGCCAGGCTCGTTGCGAGCCTGTGCGAATCTCCTCTCATAATAAGTGGGAATCCACGGGCCCTTTCGGGCATGGTAAGAAGCTTCATCATACTCTTGAAACGATACCCAATGAGCATTGCCGCGTCGGGCCGGAAGCTGTATAGTCGCGAAAGTAGTGCAGGATTATCGACGCCAAAGAACCTGATACTGCTAGGGCTAGCACTAACGTTCGGGACGAACTCATGAGCGTATCCATCGAGCAATGGAACATCCCACGAAACCTCTTGTCCGAAACCTGGATCTCTCCGCGCCGTCACTCCAAAATCCCAAAGGTAAAAAACCTTCAGATCGATTGGAGCATTGGCAGCCATCCACCTAAACCAAGGCGCATAGTATTGAATCGGATGCGTCGTCACAATTGCCAGCCGCCTGTTTCGCATCTGATTTGCCGCCACTGATCTTCGCTGGCAGCAGCGCTTATAGTCGCCGCACCGTAGTATCGGTCGAAAGTGCTACGGGGCGCACCAGCCACCCGGCGAGTATTAAAAGCGCAATCGACGACTGAAACAAACCCGCCACGTAAACCCCGGCCGTGAACTCCGATTGATAAGCGTAGCTCGCCACCAAAACAGCAAAAAGAGAGCGCAATGAAAGGACTGGCATATCCCGGGCCCAGCGTTCAATCGTTCCATAGAACGCCCCTACTACCGCGGCCAGCAACACTAATCCGAATTGACCAAAATTTGCATACGCCTCATTCAGCAACCCAAATCCGATAGTTGTCTTTTCCGTTGCTTCCTCCGTTTGCAACCCATAATGGATGTCAAGAAGGTAGGTGCCTTCATGGCTACGGATCTTGTCGGGGTTGAAGAAACGAGGAACTAAAAGCTCAGGGATTAGGGTGTAGGTGGCGCCATCCAGGTATGGGACTACATCTGGTGTCATATACTGGATCAGGAGCAGGAGATGCATCAAACCAGCCCGCTCGAAAAGAGATTGAACCTCCGTGTCACCAGAGCTGCGAATGAAAAGGAGCATCTCCAACGAAGTTTTTGCCCACTCTCCGATAAAAGGGATGTAGGAGGTTGGCTGAATCACTGGGTCTTCATCATCTTTCCAATACCGGGTCCTCATCTCAGCCTTCCCTGCATGCAGGACGAAGAAGACGGCTATCGTCGCGAGGCAAATTATCCACGGAATTCTGCGCGCACCCAGCGTGTAACCAATGAACAGAATCGCCAGGACCGACATTGCATTTACGAGAAGAAGGCTTGGTAGTAGCACAAGAATCAAACAGGCAATAATGGCCTTAAAGGCTAAGCTTTCCATCCCTCCCAGACTCTTGGCTCCGAGCCGATAACTAAGGACGAAGCCACTTAGTGCGTTAACCGCGATCGCGATTGCCCGTAAAACCGGGTAAACTCCTGGAGGCAGCCTAAGCCATCCGCCAAGTATAGAAGCCTCGAAGATAACGCTCATCGTTAGCGCGAGCAGCGCAAGGACGTCCGTTGCATACTCTCTAAGCATTAGACAATGGGTCGGTGGTTTCGATTTCCGCGACGCCACCCGATGCCATATGACAGTGGCGATTAACAAAAACCCCGCGACGGACGCCCCTCCCACGAGCTGGGCTTCAGGAGGGAACAGCCTGACGATTGGATGATCTTGCACCAAGGGCAGGGCAAATGTCCAAAGATGGGTCAATGCATACATTGCGAACGAAGGCACGCCCTTGGCGCCGGCGCGGATCCACAAAATGGTTGGCAGGATTGATGCGAAAGCGATCATAACTGCTGCTAACGCGCCTTCCACGCTGTCCGGTCGCGCCGAGCTCACGAATAGCAGGATGACAACCGCTAAACCCACATAGAAAGCGGTCTCAATCCGAAGCGACCGACGCACTCGTGTGGTCCCGGCTTCGCGAGCGGATAAGGTCGGCAAGGAGGCTTGAGGGCGAATTTCAGTCTGTGCTGTCACGGCGCATTAAGGATTCGATATTTTTCTCCCCGCCCCTGGCAGTCTGCCCATCTCCCCTTCTGACATGAGCGGAGCAACACGGGAGCTTTCCACACCTGACATTGTCAGGCGAGGGAATTTGATGCTCAATCCAAAACTGCTCTACAGTTTCTCATCAAAGTCTTGGCGCCCGTCGCTCCAACGTGCTCCTTTTCGAGCCTATTCACTGCGGTTACCCGCAACCCTAAGGCCTGGGAAGGAATAGGCCGTTGTCGTGTTCGGGGAGTTTTGAAGGCTTAAACGGCTTTCCAGAGGCGTGGAACAACCATAGCTCGTATCCGAAACCATCTAGCAGCCGTTGGATCGGTGAAGCGTTGTCTCCGTGGAGTTCGACGGAGAGCGCCGCGACGCGTTGACGAGAAAGCAAATCGGCCGCGCCCTCCAACGCCTGCACTTCCGTTCCTTCGACGTCGAGTTTCCAAAGATCCACGCGATCAACCCCGCGCTCGGCAAGGACATCGTCAAGGCGAACTATTGTGACGGGTTCCCCGGCCGTCTCAGAGATCTGGTTCCAACCACCATGCCAGTCCGCTTCGCCGACTTCCCTTAAGAAGGCACTCCGGGGCTCGGCGCCCAGAGCAAGCCTCAGCAGTTCGACTGGCAGTTGCGGATTGGCTTTTAAGCATTCTTCCAACCAATCGGCGGAACGGGTCCCCGGTTCAAAAGCGAAGACGCGGCCGGCGGGGACCCACTGGCCGAAATATAAAAGTGTCTGACCGATATTCGCGCCGGAATCGACAACGATGCCATTGGAAGGCAAGTGGGCCCTGGCCCAGTTCAGAAATGCTGCCCCTTCATATTTGCCGTAAACAATCCAGCGATGCGTCCGGTTACGGAGGTCAAGTTTCCATGGAATACCAGCAGCCGTATCGACCCAGCAGATTCCATGTGTACTTAACCGGTTTCCGAACAAGCGCGCACAGACACCTAATTTGCGCGGGAAATCCACGCCTTGAAGGAGCTTCAGAAGCAACGGTAATTTAACCGTGGAAACGTTCACAAAGAAAAATCGGGACAAGTCTGAACCACCTAACCTAACTTCGCCTCCTACACCTTTCTCCAGCTAGGATATCGCGGCACGGTCGAAGACATCGCATTGGCGCCTCGTCATCTCTCTGGCTGTGTACTCCGCAAATTGGGTTGATTCAATTGCCGGCGCCTCATTCCTCCCAGTGCAGCCGTGCAGGTCTAGCATCCTATGCAGGACGGCCTGTAGCTGCACCAACGCATTCTCTTGCGATGCGGGATCGAAAGTGACAACCTCCTTTTGACCGGACACTCCGCGCAATATTTTTACGGCTGGGCTTTTTTCATGGAGTATCGCCAGCAGGGGTCGATTGGCCAGGATGCAGGGATACAACTTCGATGCACTATAGCCCGGAGCGTCAGATCCAATGACAAGTATGACCTGCGCCGCCGCCAAGCATTGAAGAGCTTCAAAATAAGGGATCCGGTCTGTCCTTTCTTCGACCAGGTCGGCGACACCGTGGGCACGAGCTATTGGCTCGACACTCTTTGATGCCAGACTCTTCGGCGCGTAGCTTGTCCCGATAAAATGCAACATCGTGTGACGGAGCCGATCCGGCGCTCCTTCACGGATCTTGCGAAGAGCGGAAAACAACAAATGCAACGCTGGTGCCATTACGTCCCCGGCGACGCCAACATAAACCCAGTGATCCAAACCGTCGTTTGGATTAAATACGTTATGTTTCACTTCGAGGGAAGAAAGTAAGGCGAAGTCGGACTCCGACCCGCCAAAAGGGAGGGTAGTAAACTGTTCGCGACGAAAAAATGGGTAGCGTTTCAGCAGAGTTTCCGCGTAGGCGGGTGAGACGACGATTACCTCTTTCGCGTGACGCATGACGATTGGCTCGAAGGAGCGCGCCATGAGACGCGCGATCCCGTGCTTGATCTTCCCACCAGGCGGGAATGTTCCGGTAGACTCGTAATAGTCATGAAGCCATGGATCCTGTAAATCAATAACGTAAGGAATCCCATAGACCCGGCGCAAGATCGGACCTAGGATTAGTAGCGGGAATTGTGTGGTTGAAAAATAAACAAGGTCGATCTTGCGAGAACGAAGCAGTTTGGAGCCTTTCCACAACATTGACGGAAGCGCTCGGAGCGCCAGGCTACCCAAGCCAAATTTCCTGGTCGTTCGATGATTAAGAGCTGCTATTCGGTGAACTTCAACGTCATCGGGTACCGTCCTTAGAAGGAGGGGGTCCTCGGGCGCTTCCACGAAGCGTGGTAAGATTGCCAAAACGATGGCCTTCCAGCCAAACTCTGGAAGGAAAGGTAAACTAATCCTAACCCGATGATGATCAGCAGCATTAGTTGGGGGAAAGTTAGGTGAGACGATAAGCACCGTTCGAGATACCATGGCGCTCTTCGTCAGCAACTAAGCCCGGCCCCCTGAAATCAGCACGAATTCGTCGGCAAAAGGAATCTCTTTTCCGGTGATTGGAGTGGCGACATAACCGTGCTTGGCCAAACGTCCGAGGCATTTCGTTCGGACTTCTTCACCGTGGGTAGCGAGAAAAATGATCGGTCGATATTGGCTGATCAGACGCTCGGCCCCGCAAAGAACCTCATCCTCCGCCCCCTCCACATCGATCTTCAAGCAGTTCGGCGGAGGAATCGCACTTTTTTCAACTAGAGCGTCCAGTGTAACACACGGGACAATAATCTGACCCTCTGTCGTGAGATGCCCCATAGAAGGGTTGCTGGATTCATCGAATTTCGCCTGCCCTGGTCTTTCGGACACCGCGGCCTCGATGACACAAACGTTAATGACCTTATTAATTGCAAGATGGCGGCGCAAAAAGTGAAGGTTTCGCTTCACGGGCTCGAAGGCTACCACCCGGCCGGAATCGCCCACGAGGTTCGAAGCTAACAAGGTGTAAAACCCGACATTCGCACCAATATCGTATACCACATCGCCCTCCCCTACCCACTGCTGGAATGTGTTTTGCTTGGCAGATTCATAACTGCCGAGCCAACACCCGTGGGTAGCTGCTCCGGCAATCCAGCGGTAGCCTCGCAATCGGCCCTGTAGAATTGGAAGACAAGCCTGGGTCGGGATAAGTCTAAGAGGGGCTCTTAGAAGGCTTCCAATCCAAGTCTCCCGGGCTATTCCTGACAAATTCATGTTTCCGTTTCACCCGGTTGAGCATTCTCAGGCCGATTCAAAAGAAAGGTAGCAGCTCGCGCCGCCAGTTCTCCCACGGTTGGCATTAACTCGACCATTCTCTCCGCCTCGCCTTGGAACCCGCGGAAGTTTTCTTTGGAACTGCGTTTCACCACCTCTGCAGCCAGCTGCGCGGGACTCTCTGAAACTGGCAGAACTTCGCTGTTCCATTCGTAACCGCGAACGCCAAACTTTGTCGTCGCCAACGGCAGTCGCCAGCCAAGCGCGATCGCGACTTTCGTGCTGCAACCTTTCGCGTAAAGAAACATCGGATGGACAAAACAGCACCAGGTCGCAGCTTCGGCGCGTAATTCCCGATCGGATAAGGGGCCTAGAAAATCTACAAATTTGAAGCGCCCCTGCAGTTCCTGTCCGACTGTCGCCGGACTGCCCACCAGACGAAACCGGAGTCCGGTCGGATTCATAAGAGAGAGCGCATCCAACAGGCGCACGATCCCATCGTAGTTAGGTGGATGATTAAGGGTCGAGACGCAACCGGCCCGCCCGTCGATTGGCATATGATCCAGCGGCCTTTCGACGATAGCCTGTGGAACCCAGATTGCGCGCGGCGTTCCGAGCCACTGTTCCATTTCCACTTCCAAGGGGGAAAGGGTCATCGTTGCATCGATGAGGCGTCGGAGGCGACTGTCCCGCAGAAGTTGCTGCCCCAACATTCCAGAAGCCCTACTTGTATTCGTCGGGCATCCATCCGGCCGCCGGGCGCGTTGCGCGACGCAAAAGTCGATACTTTCAATGCCCTGAGATAGCAGCACCTGCTGCACAGTCGGTGCTACTGCCCGGATCCGAGCGGAGAGCGCCTCGTCGATGTGAAATCCAAAGAAAACGAATTTCGCGCTGTGCTCCTGCAGAGCCAAAATCACTGGCTCGATTTGATTTGGCGGAAATTCGGCGGATGAGACTGAAGGGAAAAGTCTTCGAGTTATCCTCCGCCTCACTCGACGATCGAACTCGTAAGGAAAAAGTCGAAGATCGAAGCCCGCGTTTTGCAAGACGTTCTGGTATTGGCGGGCGGCGTGCTGAACCCCGCCTCCCTCTTCTCGGAGTGAATTTGCTGGAGCGACCAGCAATGCAGCGATTCGCTTCATAGGCGCAGAATTCTCGTCCCACCCGATGTCATGCCGGTCCCATCGGCGAACATAACCAGCACGGGTCATTTCCACCTTGGATTGGCTCAAAAGAGTAACCAACGCCCGCCAAAAAAGATTCGAGATCGGACGGCTGGTAATTGTGTCGCGCCATATGCGTTGCGACTACCTCGACCAGAATGAACGGTTTGTGAGCTTCGAGAAGGGCGGTCGCGCCCTTCAGCACGTCGAGTTCCGATCCTTCGACGTCGATCTTGATCAGCCTGACCCGGCGGGCCCCGAATGCCGGAAGAAATGCGTCAAGCGGTAGCATGGGAAAAGAGTGACCTCCCCCATCCGGTAGAACGTAAGTGTGAGCCATTTCCCCTCCCCCCAGAATGCTGATGACTCCCGGCCTGGAGCCTATGGCAACACCGTTGATCACGAGATTTTGGTAACCAAACCGCATTTTTGAACTAAAAAGGCACCGGAGCGAGCGGGGATCCACCTCACAGGCAAACACGATACCCGATGCCTCAACCTTAAGAAGAGCCGGTATTGCGTAACTGCCGACGTTGGCGCCCACGTCGACAAACACATCGCCCGGCTGAAGAATGCCCTGAATAATATTTCCGATCTCCAGGTCGAATTGACCTTTAACATAAATGGCCTTGCCGATGGCAGATCTTAGATCCACCACGATACGCTGTTTAGTGTAAAGCTCGGTGCCCACCGGATAGGGCCACCGTGTTGCCATTGCTTTCAGAAGCTTTCGGATCGGCTTCAGGGCCGGGTGTCTAACGGCCGTTAACATCCGATTTCTTCCCGCACTTCCCGAATTATTTCTACGTAGTGGCGGGCACATTTCTCCAATGTCAAGTGTTCGAGGATGTAATCCCGTGGGGCGAAAGAACCTGATCCCACCTTGCTCATGAATTCCGCGAATCCTGTCTCGAACTCATGGACATCCTTGAAAGTCATGCCACACCTCTCATCCCAGTATGGGACGGAAGTCGCACGCTCAGATTCCCCTTCCCCGACATTGTAGCCGGGGCAATACCAGTGGAGTTGTCTGTCCCAGACGAACAGGGGAAGTCCCGCTGACAGCATCTGTTGGTAAGCTAACCCTTGGGTTTCGGATTCGCAGATAAAGACCGCGGCTTTGCACGTTTGAACCATGTTCTCTAAATCTTCCGGACGGTATGAACCATAACGCAGTTCGTTGAACGAGATTGAGGCTTTAACGAGAAATGTGCGGATGCGATCAGTAAATTCGCTGTCGAAGCTTTCGCGATCCCAGCGCTTTTTGTCATACAAAAGAATGTCAATTTCCTTGGCACGTCCGCAAGGACGCCAGTGATCAGTATCTATCCCTACAGGCCATTGCACGATCCGGGATCCGTAATGGCGTTCAAACATCCTCTTCATCCACTCGCCTGGAACAAGGAGTCTTCGCAACGGGTATCGCTCGAATACGTCGGGACAGTCCACTGGATGGGCGAAAACCGATGCGCCGAAAACGATGGGATTCCCCCACTTCAACTTGTCGAGCACCTGGACTTTCCCGATGACACACGCAATTTCTGCAGGATGCCGCTCAATGTATCGATAGTCATTAACTCGGTACTGGACTCCAATGCGATCCAGCCCGGCACACAGGTTAATAAAGACAATCGCCTGACCACCTCGGGGGCGCTCTCGGCCAATCATCCGGCGGAACAGTCGCCGCGGATAATTGTCGAATCGGACCCAGCGGTCCGGGTCGGGTTCCTCATAGAATAGATTTAAGACTTCCATTCGCCTCACCCAACGGGAGGAAGCCCTGGGCTAGCGCTCCCGACTATCGTAGTTAGGCCCCTGTCGGCTGTCTTCCTCGATCGGACGCGCGGATAGGTAGCGGCACCCAAATTAGTGAGCGGCATTTCGACAAAACGGTACCATAGCGGGACACCAATAACGACAGCACTTACTACGAGGAGCCACAAAGGAAATGTAAAAGACCTTTTGAACGTATCCTCGAACGGCCCCAGGGCGAACTGCTGGAAAAGATAAATGGTGTAACTCACTACTCCGACCTTACGCAACCATTCCGGGCCAGGTCCAAAGTCGTCTGCCTCGAGCCCTGACACAATCATACATGCGGAGAAGAAGGAAAACAATAACGGCCAGGTGAAGATTAATAAGTATGAGAAGGGTCGAACGTTTCGGAGGCAACCGCACGCCAACAATGCGGCAAGTGATAGAAAGAAAAGCGCCCTCGGTGTCCTCAGTAGACGTGTCCAAACAAAACTCTTACGCAGGTTGTCCAAGTAAAGCGCCAACAGGCCGCCGGCGGCGAACGTTTCCAAGGGGGGGTATCGATCCAACCACCACGTTGCCGACGGATGAGTTGTGCGCGCGGCCAAAAAAAGCAGAGCTCGCCCGACGGGAGCAGCCATGAGGATGAGCCAAAGAATCGGTCTTAGAGAAGCTGTCGCGATTGATAGCCAACCGATGAAAAGATAATAGGACTCTTCGATGTGAAGCGTTTTCAGGTGCCACGTAATGTAAGGGCCCGCGTACCAATTAGAGATCGGCAGGATAAGCGCCCATATCGGCAGAGCTGTGTCCTGTTTCGGCAGCAACAAGTAGAGACCAACGAAGAGTAATAGGGAAGGTTGCAACCGAAAGACCCGGCGCGCAAAAAAATGTCCGATCGCCTTGAGACGGTTTTTGCCCAGGGTCGAGTGATCCGCCGCGCCAAGCTGGTTCGTTTCGCGCACGAGGATGGCAGTGACAAGAAAGCCTGAAAGAACGTAAAACATGAAAACGCCGGTATCCCCCTTGTGATAGAGCGAAAGAAATCCGACATGTGCGGCAATCGGACGCACGTGCAGGATGTGTTCGAAGCAGACGAGAAGAATTGCGTAGCCACGAACGCAGTCGCACCAACGATTCCTTGTACCCATCACCAGCTAAGTAACCCCCCGACTACGTAAACGTAAAAGCCGGAGAACTGTGCGACGGCATAAAAGGAGTTGCTCCGTGCGGCGGAATCCGAGATGGCTGTACATCCAGCCTAGCAAGCCAGCTTCCGGTGGTGTGAAATCGGGCTCCAGGCGATAGATCCACTCTGCTACTTCCGCCGCTTCGCCCGGGTGGCTGTAGGCGATCCAATGCGCCAGGGGCCAAAGAATTCGGACCGCAGCAGATTTCCGCCGCTGCGTCAGTTCGCCCCGCGCATCCAGTTCGCCAAGAATTCGTCGATAAATAGCGAGGTGCTGGTAATTCGTGACTGAGGCACGTAATCCGGACGGGAACTGTAAACGGTCGTGGCTATGGTGACGATGTCCCAGCGAACATTGATTGTATGTCGCAACTTTGGGGCCTTTGAGGGCCATCTCGAGAACAAACAGCCGATCGTCGCGGATCCCTGCTTCCTGGCGATGGGGCAACCCGGCGATAAAATTCCGCCTGATTAAAAAGGCCGAATAGTGAGAGCCGTCGCACTCGCCGAGTTGCTGGGCGATGAAATCGTCGCAGGGAACCCAAGGCTGGTTGCGGAGCAATTCTCCTGACTCTGAGAAGACCGAGTAACCCGCAACGACGATATCCGCCCCGGCCTCCCGGCCAAGCTTGAGTTGAGCGTCCGTTGCCCCAGCGATACTCCAATCGTCAGAATCGAGGAATCGGATAAATTCTCCTGAAGCTACCGCGAAGCCATGATTCACCGCCCAGTCTTTTCCAAGGTTCTCCTGCCGGATCGCGATAACATCGGGCTGCTGCTGCAGCCATTCCCACGTCTCATCCGTGCTGCCGTCGTCGACCACGATGATCTCAGTTTGGCAGGAATTGCCCCGACATGAATCCAAGGCCTGGGGGAGCGACCAGAGACGATTGTAAGTCGGAATGATTATCGAAACGTCAGCCATCTTAGATACGCTCGCTCGGTTTCAACCGTCGGACACCAAAGCACCGTCGATATGCAGGCCGCAACGCGTTTTTCGCGGCCTGCCACATCTGGCCAGGCCAGGTGATGAAGAGCATTGCCATGAAAGGCAGGACAACAAGGACCAAGCGGTTACGATTCCAAAACCGCAGCTTAAAGGCTTCGGCGCAGTATTCGTATCGGCTGTGATGATCGCCGAGAAAATGAACGAGTACTGGGTGAACCTCGTGCAGAGGATACCAACTTTGATGTTGCGGGTTGGGTGGGAAGGGATTCACCAGAACCGACCGACCTTTGAAAACATCGATTTCTAGTTGTGTCGGGGCCTCGAAGGGACTGCTCAGAACAGACCCATCATCAGGGATGGCCTTGAGCCCATGGATTGCCATCGAAATCGCGATGAGTAACTCATCGTTCGGTTTCTCTCGCAGCCTGACCAAGCCAAGCGAATCGTAGTGCTCTTCCAGCTCTCGCGCCTTCGAATAGACCGACGAGCAAATGTCCCCCTTTTCGACGTAATAGATCCCGCCATTGAACTTGGGCAGAGCTCGCACCGCGAACCTTTGGCATACGCTTTCGACATCACCAAACCATTCGCCTTGGCTGATCGCCCCCCCGACCACACTCACCGCCCGGTCCTTAAAACGGGCGAACACCGAATCCACTGACCCAACACAGAGACAATCTGCATCGACAAACAATGTTTTCTCGGCAGGGCCGAGGCGATCCAGGTGGAGCTTCGGTGAAAAACCTTCGCCATATTGGCGCGGAGCGAGAGCCACGATCTCGACGCTTGCCAAATCGGAAGGTAACGGTTCTGTTTGATCCGTCGCCAACACAAACCGAAGGTCGGACTCAGGGTGCCAATATAGCAGAGACCGCAGAAGATTGATCGCGAGCCGCCGATACAGCGGCTTGCCGACCGCTATCGTTAATACGGCGCGATCATTTTTCTTCACTGCGGGTCGCGATCCTTTGCGGACACGCGCTCTTTGCGCAACGGGCGCGCAGATGTCACGAAACGAAAAGCCAACTCGTAGGCACCGTCGTTCCGAAATTGCTTCCAGGCGACCGCCATCGCGTTGCCTATCAGTTTTATTGCCATCCAACAACGGCGAACAAGGCTCGGACGGCCGAATGAGAGAAGATGCTCAGTGGGGAGAGCCGTCAGGGACGATGTCATATGCCATTCTCGGCCTGTGCTCTCTAAATACCCAGTATGAGAAACCGCGGGGGAAGATCCGGGATCGAAGACCGCGCATATCAACCCCACCCCACCACTCCATCGAGAAATCACGTTCTCAAACCCATCCACGCCGAGCGAATTTCCAGGTGGCTGTTTCAGCAGATACGCGAATGCATCCCGCACGAGCGCCGTACGGCACACGCACGGATTAGCCGAGAAACCTTCCACGGAATGGCGCACGCCGTGATCCAGCTCTATCGCGACCGGATCGAGTGGGGCCGCTTTGCTCCAACGCACCTGTAACCAATTGGGGTGATTACGCAGGAGACGAATCGCTTCAAGTATGTCGACGCGCACCTCCATTTGCCAGTCATCTTCGAGCCAGAAGAAGAACTCAGAATCTATGAGGCGAAGCACAGTAAGAATGGACCGAAGGTAACCGAGTCGATGCGGATTGTGAACAACAAGGTTTGGACTCACTTCGCTGATGGTAGAGGGCGGGATCAATCCGTCGATCGACAGTATGAGGCGGCCTGAAACCGAAGACACAGACGGCTGGAACGAGTGCCACGTGCTTAACAGGAGATGCTCCCTATCCTCACAAGCGAAAAGCGCGGTATCGCAGAAACTCTCGTCAACGTCCATCAAGTCAGATCCGACAATGAGCTTCGCCAAAACCGAGCCTCATTAGGATTCGAGATAGTCGCGACGGCCGAACCCATGTCGGACAGGTCGCCGCGGCTAGCTGTATTAGCTTACGATGAGGAGGAAAATCGCTACAAACATAACAGTTAGTTACACCTGTTTGTTTCCAGGCTACGAGGCTGTCGAAATCTTCGATGGCTAACAGGGAATGGTGCGTTTCCGCCTCATTCCCAGCCCAAGCGCCCTGCGGAAATTCGCGGTTCGGAGTAGTCGCTATGACAGTTCCAGCCATCTTAAGTAGCGTCCTAAATAACGATTTAGCTTCCCTCTTTTCAAAATGCTCGAGGACATCATTACAGAGCACGAGATCATACCTTCCTAGGGTTCCAATGCGCTGCCGAATGTCGCCTATCCAAATTTGATCGTAAGCGTATTCCCAGACTGCGTTTCTGTATCCTTGGAAGATTTCAATACCATCTATCGTCATTTTCCAGTCTTCACGCGCGAGTCTTTGATACCCAATATCTAAATACTGGCGTAAAAGAAAGCCATAGGTGCCGAGACCGACTCCTACGTCGAGCACCCGCAACGGCTCAATTGCTCCGGCGAAGTGAAGCACCGTCGGAAGGTGCAAAGCATTACTCATCGGCATAAGAAGCTCCATCGATGATCGAATAACACGCTTCCCTGGTCAGGATTCGTGGTAATACCGGATTCATAAAAATCACCATCGAAAGAATCAAAGACTAACGCTTCCTCAATCCAATCCTGGGTCACATGTCCGATATGGGAGAAGATATCCAACCTCACTTTTGTTGTGCGAAGGGGCCATTTCGGAATATGGCATTCGAATATTCCGGTGCGCGGCAACGAGTTTGGAAGGCCCGGGATGTTCCTATGGCAGTTCGTCCACAAGTTTGTTATTTTCTGACCGTCGGCGAACAAAAGAATTGAGACCGAAAGGCTATCGAGCGCCCGATCACGTAAGTTCTGATACCGCACTCGAAAGGTCACGGATGCCCCGGATTGCACGCTGGCGCTATTTTGCCCGTCCACCAACAACTCGACGTTACTAACGGCGACTTCGTCTCCTCTTGTGCGCCGGCGGAACGCTCCCGACTGATTCGATGCGAAGGCTGAAAGATATTTCGCGATGACACCAGTTACTTCTCCTCGCTCGACCAGGGTCCCCTCCGAAAGCCAAGCGGCCGACGTACACATACCCGTCATAGCAGCCATATTGTGGCTCACGAATAGCACTGTCCTTCCTCCCCTGCTTACGTCGCGCATCTTTCCCAGACACTTTTGTTGAAACTGCGCATCACCGACGGCAAGCACTTCGTCCACGATCAGTATTTCGGGGTCCAGGTGCGCTGCAACCGCAAACGCTAAACGGACGTACATGCCGCTGGAGTATCGCTTCACGGGCGTGTCGAGAAATTTTTCGATTTCGGCGAATGCGACAATCTCGTCGAACTTCGCCTTAATCTCAGCGCGGCTCATCCCCAGGATCGCGCCATTCAGATAAACGTTTTCGCGACCTGTCAGTTCAGGGTGAAAGCCGGTTCCTACTTCCAACAGGGACGCTACTCGACCCCGGATGCGTACCTTTCCTTCTGTTGGTTCGGTGATACGGCTCAAGATTTTTAACAGAGTGGACTTGCCCGCGCCGTTGCGGCCGACGATCCCAATCACTTCTCCTTCTTTCACGTCAAAGCTCACATTCTTTAGAGCCCAGAAGTCGCGCGTTTCCGAAAGTAATTCGTTATCAGTTATTGAGTTATTGGTGCGGCGGAAGAGCGACTTTGTCTTTTCTGTGACTACGTCGCGTAACGCGGTATAGCGCTCACCGGATCCTCCGGCCCCTAAGCGGTACCGCTTTCCGAGGCCTTCCACTGTTATTATCGCGTCGTTCACAAAAAGAGTCAGGGCTCGCCCGCGGTCAGGACATGGCGAAATTATCGGCAACCTCAGTTCTCAAGTCACCGTGATCGTTAATAACCGATGGCGTGATGGCATTTACAATCTCATGAACGCGAAGCTGGAAACACTCTTCGCCAAAGTAATCGAGATCCTGGGATTTTACTCTCGCAGGCTTGTTGGGCATGTTCAGGACTCGGACAATCGCCTCGTAAATGTCCTCCGGATCGCGCGGGTCGACGAGGATTCCAAGCTTACCCTCGCGTAATGCCTCGCGGCTACCATCGGCCTTGCTGCCGATCACGGGTACTCCACAAGCAAGGGCTTCCAGATAGACAATCCCAAAGCCCTCGCCGGAGCTCGGCATGACGTATACGTCCGCAAGGCGATAATGATCTGCCTTCTCAGATTCCGCGACGCGACCGGTGAAGATGACACAAGGGCGGGCTGAAGTCTCATTGCCTCTTCTGAGATCCGCGTTTGGTTCACCCATTACATCGAACACGTCGCAGTTGAACAGACGAGCCTTCGCCACAAGACGCGCGCGATCCGGACCGTCCCCGCAGACGAGGTAGGCAATGCCGGGAAACGTCTGCGCGAGCCGTGGCAATAACTCGATGATTTCGTCGAACCCCTTGTATCTCTCAACGGCAGCGAGGCGGCCAAGAGTCATAAGAGTTTTTCTTCCCTCGAGGCCGTAACGCTCCATTAACGCCGCGGACTTTGGCCCGGGCTGGAACGCCCCGAGGTTCACGCAGTTCGGCAGAAGTACCCCCTGGTCGAAGCGCAGACCACTCCAGCTTTGAAAGCGTTCTTTCGTGACGTGGCTGACGGCAATAAATCCGTCCAGTTTCTTCAGCGTCGATTTGAGAAGAGGTTTTCCAGAAGGCTTCCACGCATCAATGCCATGGATAATGAGGTGCACGCTCCCGCCGCAAATTCTGCGCAGCGCGACAGCCAGGGTCAGATAGTTAATGTGGCCGCAAAAAATGAGAGTTGATTCTTCAGGCGAAGCGTTTCGCCGAAGCTCCATCGCTTTTCTGATGGCGGCAGCGACAAAGCTGCGTTTGCCGGAAAGCCCCTCCCGAACCAGCTCGAGCTTTTCGGGCAACGGGCCGGGATCATCTGGCATTAGTCGGGGGACGGCAATGACGCCGGCCATGCGAGGATGACTGCACAGGGCTGTGAGGAAATCCCGATTGAACTTCGCGATGCCACCAAATCCCCCAAAGCCATCCGTTAGCAGCATCAAAGTTCGGAGATTCTGCCCGCGGTCGACTCGCTGCTCGCCGCCTTTTAAACTCGAAGTATCTCGGCGGTCCACGCGCCGCCTTCCCTTCGAACGCATGGTGAGGCGATGCATCTCCAGCGGGCTGGCAAAACGCGAATAGACTTCACGGGCCCAGCCCCGCAATCCGCGCTCTCGTGCCGCCTGGGGATCGAACGACTGTAGGAGCCAATCCCGCACCGGCACGGTGAAGCCGGTTTTGGGTCGAGACAAGATCGCGCCCGGAAGTGGAGTTCTCGGTGGCAGGGCCATGTCACGTTTGCCGGGAGGGTGCGGTGAAGCCAGCAAAGGCGCGATCGCGCGAAGCAGGTGAACATCGACGAAGGGTACCCGGATTTCGAGCGAATGCCCCAGGCCAGCCCAATCGGCATCTCTCAATAATTGGTGCCGCATATACCAGGAAAGTTCGAGGGCTGATACTTTCAGCCGCGCGGAGCGCAGGGAATCGCTGAGAGTCGAGAGTTGGTCGAGTGTATTCAGCCGTCGCCAGCCTTCCTTCACCAGATCAGGTTCGAGTAGACCCGGAAGTTCCCAGGGCATGAACAAGCCGCGGCGCAGGAGATACGCTCCCGGATAACTCGATCCGTATTCAAAAATTCCGGCATACTTCGGGGACGTGAAGCGCGCGATCGTCTTGCTGGAGACCGCGCGGATGCCACGGCCTAACGAAACCAAAGGCCGCAGCATTTTCGCCGTGCGAACGATCCGGGGGACGTCCTGAAAACTCGGATAGCCTGCGAAAAGTTCGTCTCCGCCCAAGCCTGAGAGCGCGACCTTTAAGCCAGCGCGTTTCGCGGCCAGACTAACAAAATAAGTGTTGATGCCGTCAATCGACGGGCGGTCCATTGTCTTGAAGATATTCTCCGCCTCGCCTTCGAAATCGCGGCGTGTGATCCAGATCGTTTGATGATTTGTCCCATATTGGCGGGCCACGGTTTCAGCGAGGGTGGTCTCGTCTTGAGCGCTCCCAGCGTATTCGCGGAATCCCAGCGTCACCGTTCGTACGTCGGGATGGGAATCGCTGACGAGGCCGGTGATGGTCGAGGAATCAAGGCCGGCGGAAAGAAAAATTCCCACCGGCACATCAGCCATCAAATGATGCTGGGCGCTATCGCGAAGCGCGCCGTGCAGAATTTGACGCTGGTCCTGGGGTTTGATCGGCGTATCGCGCGCAGCCATCTCCGCTTCGCGCAAGATTCCTGGGATGGAACAAAAGGGCTTAAGCTGGGACGTTCCTCCCTCTCGCAGGGTGAGGGTGTGCCCCGCGGGCAACGCGGAAATCCCACGGTAAAGCGTGAATGGATCGGGGACAGCACCCCACAAAAAAAAGCCGACGTGGCCGGCCGACTCGGGAGTCGTATCTACATTTTTGCCCGCGAGAAGCGCTTTGACCTGCGATGCAACGCGAATCGTCCTGCCGTCATCGGCGTAATAGACTGGTATTATTCCGAACGGATCACGTGCTAGAAACAACGCGCGCTCTTTCGCGTTCCAAATGGCGAAGGCAAACATGCCCCGAAGGTCGTGGACCATTTCCGCGCCCTTCTCCGCGTAGAGATGGAGTAGCACTTCGGTGTCGCAGTGTGATTGGAATTCGTAGCCCTTATTGATGAGTTGTGCGCGGAGCGCGGGGTAGTTGTAGATCTCACCGTTGAACGTGATGCAGAGGGTCCGATCGTGATTCCACATCGGTTGCAGGCCTGCATCCGTGAGGTCGACAATGGCCAGCCGGCGATTAGCGAGGCCAATGCGACGGTCGTCCGAAATCCACAGGCCCGCGCCGTCAGGCCCGCGGTTGATCATGCGATCCCGGATCGCCAGCAGTTCATCATGATCGACCGGAGGAGCGTCAGCACCGTAACCGTAGATCGCTGCAATACCGCACATTGGGAGAAGTAGAAGGGGGAAAGGCGAAAGGCGAAAGGGGAAAGTGGGCGACGCCGACTTGGGAGGGCGGATACATGTACTGCCGGGACGAGCGAAGGGGAGCTCGCGGACGCTGCGATACCTGCTCGATTCCCGCTGGATCCCGCTAAATCGGTCCCTGATTCGAGTCGCTCAGGCCGGCATTGAATGGCGTGCCTTTCACACCGATTCGCTTTTTCTGCAAGTGTGGTAGCACTGGCGCCAATCCTGTCCGCTACGCGAGCACTTCTGACACGATTCGACCCCACCCAGACCGGCTTGCGCTGAGTTCGGGTCGCTTTGGGCTCAATCCGGTTCGGTTCGCCCTGAATCCGACTCTCCTTGGATTCGATGCTAGTCGATTTTTCCTCGATCCAACCGGCTGGCCCGCAATCCGGCTGAATTTCTGTTGTCAGAAACGAGAAATTGAACTCCGACATTTCTGCATCAAGCCGCCGGAAACGCCTTTCCTGAGAATCGGTTTCTTGCGAACAAGAAATATATTTATTAGAAAACGCGTCGAAGTTAATCGCCATTTTTGCAAAGGCAAAACTTATATCTCCGCTTCACCAGTCCTTGCGCATTTCTCCTATGAAAACGGCGAGGACCTGTGCGCTGACCTTCCCTGTTTTTGCTTCCGGTCCCGTACGTAATTCTACTAGAAACGAAATGTTCGCGCAAATGCTCGTTAGGCGTCAACTCGTTAGGCCTTGGCACGGGCCAAGCTACTTCTTCCGAATCAGTGAAAGTCAGCTTTGTTGACTCGAACTAGTTAGGTTCCCCAAATGCAAACCAGAAAGGAAAATAAGAAATGAAAAGTGGATTCTATCCACGGGTTTCCCTCTCCTTCGCGAGAAAGATCGACACCGACCTCATCGCGTTCGTGAGGAACATCATCGCCCTGATGACCGGAAACCCTTTGTATCTGACACCACTGCCTACGTTGGCGGTGCTCACCACGGCCGTGAACGCGCTGGAGACAGCCGTGCACGATGCACTCGATGGCGGCAAGATCGCCATCGCTACCCGAAACGCTGCTCGCGCGGAGATGCTGTCGCTTCTTCGCCAGTTGGCGGCGTATGTTACCGGCAATTGTAACGCTGATTTGGTCGCGTTGCTCAGCTCGGGCTTCGAATCGGTCAAGACGCCCTCGCCCGTCGGCATATTGCCGGCCCCAGAGAACCTGCGCCTGAGCATCACCGGAATCTCCGGTGAGCTCTTCCTCCGGTTTGATCGCGTGCAAAATGCGGCCAATTACTCGGTGCAGGCCGCGCAAAGCCCGGACGGTCCGTGGCAAGACCGCGGCCTGTCAACCGCCACCCGTGTGATGATCAACGGTCTCACCCCGGGGAAGGTTTATTGGGTCCGTGCGTGCGCCAACGGGAGCGCCGGCCCCAGCGGCTGGGGCGGTCCCGCCACAGCAATGGCAGTGTAGTTGCCACCTCTGTTCCCCCAGAGCAAAGGATCCCCCAAGGGCAGTTCCCCCCAAACCAAGCCTCCCAAGGGATCAAAGAAACCGCGGCGAAGCGCAAGTTTCGCCGCGGTTTTCTTTTCTTCGATGGTGGGTGATCAACCGACTCTCTCGATAAAAAAATTACGGAGGACAAGAACGTCCATTCGCGTCCGAAGGAAGCAATCGAGTGCTTCTTCGGGGCGGCAAACGACCGGCTCATTCTCGTTGAAGGAAGTATTCAGGACCATGGGGACAGAGGTCAGCGAACCGAAATCGGAGATCAGTTGATGGTAGAGCGGGTTAGTTTCGCGATGGACGGTTTGCAGGCGGCCCGAACCGTCCACGTGACAGATCGCGGGGACGAGTGCGCGTTTCTCGGCGCGAATTTGAAAGACTTCCATCATGAAAGGAACGTCGTCCTCCTGCTCGAACCATTCGCCGACCGACTCGCGCACGATCGAGGGGGCGAAAGGCCGGAAAGATTCACGCCGTTTGATCTTCGCGTTCAGGATTTCTTTCATGTCGGAGCGTCTCGGGTCGCCGAGAATGGAGCGATTGCCCAGCGCGCGAGGCCCCCACTCCATCCGGCCTTGGAACCAGCCGATCACCCCGCCGTCGGCGATAGCTTGTGCCGTGCGGCGCGTGAGTTGTTCGCTGTCGGTTATCTCTTCGATGAAGAGGTCAGAGGTCGGAGGCCGGAGGTCGGGAAGCAAACTGCGATCACGCAGTAATTTCCGGATTTCCTCGTTGGAAAAGCCAGGGCCGAGGTAGGCGGACGTCAGAGGTCCGAGGTCGGAGGTCAGACGGACGAACCCTTCGCTGACTTCTGATTTGATTCGCTCAGCGCCCGCTTCGCTCTCCGCTACCCTCGCGGCGCTGCCGTCCATGTTGCTCGCCCCGCTCCCTCCATTCTGACTTCTGACCTCTGTCAGTTGTGCTTGCACAACTGCGGCTGCTCCGATTGCTCCGCCGGCATCGCCCGCCGCGGCGGGCAGATACATTTTCCGGAAAGGTGTGCGTAGATAAACCTTTCCGTTTGCCACCGAGTTCATGGCGCAACCGCCCGACAGGGCCAAATTCGGGCATGGCCGCTTCTCGTGTACGGCATTGAGCAAAGCAAAAAAGGCTTCCTCGTACATCGCCTGGACGGACCGGGCCAAATCCTTGTGCCGCTGCTCCAGGGGATCCCGCTCGGCGCGCCCCGGGCCGAGCAGCTCGGACAGTTTGCTGGTGTAAAGCGTCCCAACTTCCGGCGCGCAATTGTTCCAACTGTAGGAAACGTTATCGGTGTGGTGTCGGAAATATTTCAGATTTAACTTGAAGGTCCCATCTGCTTGGATGCGCACCACCTCGCGCATTTTTTCCAGATACTTCGGTTCCCCGTATGGAGCGAGTCCCATCACTTTGTATTCATCGCCGAAATGCGGGAAGCCGATGAACTGGGTCATGGCCGAATAGAAAATGCCTAGCGAATGCGGAAAATAAACGCGCTGATCAATTTCAAGCGCATTCCCCTGCCCGAATCCCATCGCGGTGCTGGCAAAATCGCCGAAGCCGTCGATCGAAATGCACGCGGCTTCCTTGAAATTGGAAAGGAGAAAGGCCGAGGCGAGATGCGCCAGATGATGTTCGATGTGGTGGAGCTCGGCGCGAAGCGAAACCTTATATTCATTCTCGAGCGCTTCTTTCACGGAGGAGGCGCTACGGATGTTCCGGACCTTTTGCAGCATCAGCCGCGGATCGGGGCGATGGCGCAGGATGAAGGCGAGGCGCCGCCAGTTGTTTACGCCCGGCTTTCGATTGACGGCGATATGGTGGACTTCCTCGAGCGAGACACGGGCCTCGCGCAGGCAATAGTCGATCGCCTGCGTCGGCAATCCGGCCCAATGCTTGATCCTGCGAAAACGTTCTTCCTCAGCGGCCGCGACGAGCTTGCCATCCTTAATGAGGCAAGCGGCGGAATCACCATGGTAAGCATTAAGGCCGAGAATGGTCATGGGAAACGGGGAAAGTAGAAAGTGGGAATGTAGAAACGTGCAAACGTTACGAACGAAGATGGCTCGTGAAAGCGGCGATACCGCAAGATAGTTTTTCCGCGCTGTTTCGAAACCAAAGCGCTTCCTCCGGCGCGAGGTATTTCAGATCTTCGGCAACGTAAAGCATACTCCGAACCTCTCCGCACGAGCCCTTCGCCAGATCGAGGAAATGCGCGAAGCCTTTCGTGTTTTCCGTTCAAAGCCTTCGGCAATATTATTCATGACCGAGACGGCAGCGCGTTGGATTTGAGTTCGAGAGCCAAGATCGCTGTGGCCCGCCGTCCCCTGTTTCAATGAATGATAGATTGCCGAGACTTCAGCCCGGGCTTCCTGCCAAATCCGCAAGTCCTCAAAACGTTCAGCGAAGCTCATACATTTTTACCTTCATCCTTTTTACTTTCCCACTGTTGTTTACTATGCCCTCGCTTCCGTCACCGATCGCACCACCGAGTTTTTAGCGGCGGTAATTTCTCCCGGAATCTCAACACCAGGCTGGCCAGGAGACAGGCAATTGCGAGCCGGGGGACGATCATCTCCGGTTGCTCGGCAAAGCGAAACAGCCATCCGATATGATGACGTTCCGCCCATTCCGGAATCGAGCGTTCATCACCGGTCAGGAACCCGAGCGCCGCTCCAATGCAATGAATCTTCGGACGGTAAAGAAGGTAGTCGCGATAGTACAATCCAAGTTTCTCCTGAGCGGGCCCGCTGGTAGCGATTACAACGTGAGCAGGACGGCGCGTCTCGATTTCCTGCAGGGAGCCATACTCCTGGTCCGGTTCAGCCACACAAAAATTCCCAGGGTCGGTGACGAGGCCCCTCGCGTTCAACCAATCGATCGCGCGTTGTTTGGCCAGTTCTGATGGAACAATCCAGAAGGTGGACCGCCCGCCACCGAAGCTGGCGTCATTCAAGAGCGACTTCAGGTAGCCAAGGCCGGACACATTACGCAAGGCTCGACCCGTCGTGATTCTCCAGAGAAATGCCAGAAAATTGCTATCGGCGAGAACAACCTCTGCCTGCTGCAAGGCGCGGCGATAGCTTTCGTCGTGCCGCAATTTAACCAGGGCCGGCGACGCCGGACAAAGGAGCAAGCCGCCGGTCCGGTTCACCTCGCTTACAGCTTCGGCGGGCGTCCCATTGAAAAAAGAAACGCCCAGGATCTTTTCCCGTGGGGTTTCAGCTCTGGGAGGTGTTTTGAGATTCGACATCTATGCTGCGTTTCAGTTGCGGACCGAGGTTGAGATGGGCGGCAATTCTTCGCCATACTTAATGAGCAGAAACGGCAGGAGGCGTGCGTCCCATAGTCTCGGAATGAAGACACGCGGATTGGCGAGGAGGCGCAATAACCAGCCGAGGTAGAAGCGATCGGCCCAATCGGGAATCGGTTTCTGATCGCCGGTCACAATGCCAAGCGCGCCTCCGATGCAATGGATGGCCGGACGATGGCTGCGATCACGGAGGTCGGAAGTCGGAGATCGGAAGTCAGTCGAAACGACGTATTTTTCGCGCAAATAAGATCCGAGCTTTTCCTGCACGCCACCGCCGAGGCCGATGACAACGTGCGCCGGGCGCTGTGATCGAATCCGCGCAAGGAGGGCGGAATCTTCGGCGCGAGCTCCGTAGATCGGCGCGACGTAGAAACTCTCGGATCCGCTGAGAAAACCGTGCTCGTCGAGCCAGCGCTTTGCTTTTTCCTGCGCGATGTTATTCGGCAGAACCCAAACCGTTGATCCCGCCGATCGCAAATCTGGGCCCGCGAGTAATTCCTTCAGATAAGCAAGTCCGGAGATGCGGGTGATTCTTCTTCGTCGCAGGATGCGCCAGAGCGCGACCATGAATCCGCTATCTGCCAGCGCCAGGTCGGCAGAAGTCACTGCCTGACGGTAATCAGGGTCTCGTTGCAGGCGTGCGAAACAGGTTCCGGATGGCGCGACCAGAAGGCCGCCTTTTGCCGATATCGTGTCGACAGCTTCGCGAACTGCGCCGTCAAAAAAATCAATTCCCAGAACTCTCTGCGTGGAAGACACGAGAGAAAGTAGAAATTAAAAAGTAGAAAGTAGAAAGTAGAATGGAGCCGGCGACATAGACGGCAAAGCCGACTCCGCCCTCTTCACTTTCTACTTTAACCTTTCTACTTTAGCCTTTCCACAGCCTGGGCACCGGTATTCCGACTCCGCCCTCTTCACTTTCTACTTTAGCCTTTCTACTTTAGCCTTTCCACTTTGCAGCTAGGCTCTGCCAACCGCATGGAGCACGCGACGGAGTTGATCATTGAGGCCGGGCAGACCGAGCGCAATTACTGGTGCGACCTCTATCGTTATCGGGAGCTTTTTTATTTCCTGGCGTGGCGCGATGTGCTCGTGCGCTACAAGCAGACCGTGATCGGCATTTTGTGGGCGGTGCTGCGGCCGCTGCTCACGATGGCCGTTTTCACTTTCGTTTTTAGCCGCATCGCGAAACTGCCGGCGGACGGCGTCCCCTACCCCGTGATGGTCTTCGCCGCGATGCTTCCGTGGCAGCTTTTCGCGACCTCGCTCTCCGAAGGCAGCGGCAGTCTGATCGGCAACGCCAATCTGATTTCCAAGGTTTATTTCCCACGGCTCATTGTCCCGGCAAGCGCGGTGATCGTATCGTTCGTCGATTTCGCAATCTCGATGGTGCTTCTCGGCGTCCTGATGGCGATCTACCGGGTCTGGCCTGGCTGGCCGATTCTGATGCTGCCCGTTTTCACAGCTTTGGCACTGCTGGCGTCGGCTGGCGCGGGCATCTGGCTGGCCGCCTTAAATGTGAAATACCGGGACTTCCGCTACGTCGTCCCGTTCATCGTTCAGTTCGGCCTCTACCTTTCGCCGGTCGGTTTCAGCAGCAACATCGTGCCGGAACAATGGCGATTCGTTTACGCGCTGAACCCAATGGTGGGCGTGATCGATGGTTTCCGCTGGTCGGTGAGCGGTGGCAGGACCGCGTTCCCTGCCCTTAGTCTCGAGGTCGCGATTGTAACGTCGCTTCTCGTGCTCGCGACTGGCATCTGGTACTTTCGCAAGACCGAGCGCACGTTTGCTGATGTGATCTAGTCGGAGGTCGGAAGTCGGAGGTCGGAGGTCGGAGGTGGGAGGCGGAAGTCGGAAGTCGGAAGTCGGAAGTCGGAAGTCGGAAGTCGGAAGTCGGAAGTCGGAAGTCGGAAGTCAGAGGTCGGACGTCGGAGGTCGGAAGTCGGAAGTCGGAAGTCCGAGGTCCGAGGTCGGAGGGCTGCGGCTCGACAGAGTCTCGCGCTGCCAATAGTTTCGGCGGGTGCCGAACGTCGAAATGTCCCCGCCTCAGCCAGCTGGCTTGGAATCGGCGCGGCGCGGGGACAGCCGCCTCTGGATGCTGCTGGGGGCATTCGCTCTACTTTGGTTTATTCTGTGCCGGCATCTCAGCAGCGAGTGGTCGCTGAACGAGCAATACAATTACGGTTGGTTCGTTCCTTTCTTTGCCGCGTATCTGTTTTGGCTGCGTTTTGAAGAAATGCAGAATGGAGCCGGCCTGCCCTCAGGCCGGGAGGGGGAGGCTGGAGACCAAGCCGCGGGAAACGTGCAAGGCCTGGATGTCAGAGGTCAGACGGGGGAGCTCAGAGGGTGGCGAGCGCTGGTGATCAGCGCCGCGGCGTTAGCGCTGCTCCTGTTGTTTCCTGTCCGGCTTTTCGAGGTCGCGAATCCGGATTGGCGGCCGCTTGGCTGGGTCCACGCGTTTGCCGTCATCGCGATCACATTCGCTGCGCTCTATCTCCTTGGCGGATGGAAATGGACGAGGCACTTCAGTTTTCCGATCCTGTTTTTTCTGGTCGCGGTGCCCTGGATCAGCGCGGTGGAAGCGCCAATCGTACAGGGATTGATGCGAGGGATCGCGGCGCTCGCGGCCGAGACCGTTTCGCTCCTGGGGATTCCGGCGCAAGTGCAGGGAAACCTCATTCGTATCGCCAGCGGCGTCGTGGGCGTGAACGAAGCCTGCAGCGGCGTGCGTTCGCTCCAGACGTCACTCATGATCGGACTGCTTCTTGGTGAACTGAAGCGTCTCTCGCTTTGGTCGCGCGTGGTTTTGGTAGCGGGAGCGGTCGCGATTGCGCTCATCGATAATTTCTTCCGCGCAGTTTTTCTCGTCTGGATGGCCGCGACCCGCGACATCGCGGCCGTCGATCGCTGGCATGATTTTGCCGGCTACGCGATCGTTGCCGCCGTGTTCGCCGGCTCGCTGGCCCTAGCCGCTTTGCTCGCGCCTCGCGCGAGCAAACAGAGATCAGAAGTCAGAAGTCAGAGATCCGAAGGAAAGATACCGACCGCTGATGTCCGACCTCCGACTGCCTCCCCTTTTCTACTTTCTAATTTCTACTTTCTACTTTCTTTAGCTTGGCTTTTTGCGATCGAGGCCGGCGTCGAATTCTGGTACCGCGCGCATGAACGCAACCTGATGCCGCGCACGACGTGGACCGTACACACGCCGGAGAAGGCGGCCGGACTGCGCGAGATCAAGATTGACGAGGGGGTGCGCCAAACCCTTCGCTACGATACCGGGCGTGAACTGGTTTGGAAAACCACTGATCCCATGGCCCCGGAGACCCCTACCACTAATTATCTTTATTACTTTCGGTGGAATCCCGGCAGCTCGAGCGTGGTCCGCGCGCGCGCGCATCGACCGGACATCTGCCTGCCCGGTGCCGGATGGAATCTACTAGCCGAGTACGGGACGAAAATCTATCGGTCGCGCGACGGAATCGAACTGCCGGCGCGTCATGTCAGCTTCCGGCAGGAGAACGGCAGCGCGGTAGTGCACACGTTCTTCTGTTTGCAGGAAGATAAGATTCACCCCGACGAAGCGCGGCCCGATCTGCAACTGGCGGAAGGCGTGCAGCCGGATTGGTCGATGACAGCCCGCACGCGAACCGTCCGCAACGGCGTCCGTAATTTGGGCCAGCAGGTGCTCGAAGTCGTTTTTTTAACTTCGCACCCGATCGAAGACGAAGCCGCGGAGCAGCGGTTCGGCGAGCTCGTCCGCGATCTCATCGTCGCGGACGAGCGAAGTAGAAAGTAGAAAGGCTAAGAGCCGGAGGTCGGAAGTCAGAGGTCAGAGGTCGGAGGTCGGAGGTCGGAGGTCGGAGGTCGGAAATCGGAAGTCGGAAGTCGGAAGTCGGAAATCGGAAGCCCGAAGTCGGAGGTCGGAAGTCGGAAGTCGGAAGTCGGAAGTCGGAATTAGAGAATATCAATAATGAAGATTGAATCAGCGAAAGAATTGGAGGTTTACAAAGCGGCATTCCAGCTTGCGATGGACGTCTTCGAACTTTCGAAAAAGTTCCCAGCGGAAGAAAAATACGCTCTCACAGGACAGCTCCGCCGGTCGTCCCGTTCGGTCTGTTTGAATCTTCGTGAGGCTTGGGCCAAACGCCGTTACGAAGCTCACTTTGTTAGCAAACTGTCGGATTGCGACGGGGAAAACAGCGAGACCGATTCATCGCTCGATTTCGCCCTGGCATGCGGATACATCACGAACGAGCAGCATCACAATCTGACCGCTCGGAGCGCTGAGATTGGCCGAATGCTCGGAAAGATGATCCAGAAATCCGAAAGTTTTTGCGTTCACGAACAGTCGACTGAGCACCGGTCCGATATCCGACCTCCGATATCCGACCTCCGACCTCCGACCTCTGACCTCTGACCTCTGACCTCTGACCTCTCTATGTCTCGTCCGTCCGACTTCATGCTCACCGCCGAGGAGCTGCGGCTGCGCCGGGAAAAGCGCCGGCGTCTCATCATTATCGGCGGAAGCATTTTGGCGTTCGCGGTAATCGCCGCGTTCACTGCCCGCCCGGCGATGAACGCAATCAAAGCCTTCCAGGCTCGGCGACATGCGGCGCGCGCATTTGAATTTCTCGACCAGGAAAAATGGACGGACGCACGGGGCGAGGCGCTGGCCGCGTATCAGCTTCGAGCGACCGAGCCGCAGGCTCTTCGTGCTGTGGCGCGCTATCTCACGCGCACGCGGCAGCAGCAGGCGCTCGAGTTCTGGAAAAATCTGCGCGACGTCTCGCGCCTCACCCGCGACGATCTCCGCGACGAAGCGACTATTGCCATGCTCTCCGGCGACGGCGACCGCGCCACCCAGGCGGTCAACGATCTCCTCGCGGACAATGCGAAGCAGGCCACCTCGCGCGATTGGCTGATCGCCGCGCAGCTCTGGGTGCAAAAAGGACAGCCGGCAGAAGCGAGCCGGCATCTGCAAAGAATTTTCGACAACAACGCCTCGACCGAGCGCGAGCTTTTGCAGGCGGCGATTCTCGAGTTGCAGGCGTCCAACTCTGGCGATCCCGAAACCGACCGGCGCACGCAAGCGGACGCCTGGTCTCGTATCGCAAAACTAGGCGCGGGAAAAAGCGACACCGCGCTCGACGCCTTGATCATTCTCGCTCGCCGCGCCTTGCAAGCGCCGGTCCCCGGGCAAAATGTAGCTGCGGAGCCAACCCCCGTTGCGGGCGAGACGCCCGCCGCTACAAAACCTGTCCCCGTTGCGGGCGAGACGCCCGCCGCTACAGAGCAGGCGCCTTCCTCTTCCACCAACCCTCAACTATCAACCACTGCCCTCATAGCGGCGATTCAAAATCATCCGCTGGCGAAAGGGCCGCAAAAATTGATCGCGCTCGATTTGCAGATGCATGAAAACCCGGCGGAAAAAGAGGCGTGCATCGCCCGCGCGATCGCCGATTGGAAAGCGGCCGATACCCCTTCACTCGTGGCCCTGGCCACGTGGCTGAACGGCCACGGCGAATTCCAGCGACAATTGGAAACCATTCCGCTGGAGAAATCGTTGGAGGATCGCGACCTGTTTTTGCAACATCTCGACGCGCTCGGCGCGCTGGCCCGCTGGGATGAGATCAAGCGGCTCCTGGAAGCCGAGCGCTTTCCGCTCGATGCCGTGATCCAGCGGATGTATCTCGCACGATGCAACGCGCAGCTCGGACAGAAAGCAGCGGCCGAGAATAATTGGCAACGGGCGCGCGAAGCCGCCGGGAACGAGATCCAGAAATTGCTCACGCTGGCGAGCTACGCGGAGAAAAACGGCGCGCTCGATGTTGCCGCCGCCGCCTACGAATCCGCCGCGGCGGCCGCGCCGAAGATGCGCGGGATCCAGCAGGGGCGTCTTCGCGTCGCGCAAGCGGCGCGCGACACGAAGAAAATCCACGCGGTCCTGGCCGACATGCTGGCGCTCTGGCCTAACGACACCGCCATCCAGAACGATGAAGCGTATACGCGATTGCTCCTGCTGGAGCCGGAGCAGGAGCAGAGATCAGAGGAAGGAAGTCAGAAGTCAGCGGGCGGCGATCAGAAGCCAGAGGTAAGCCGTCAGAGGTCGGAACCAACGACCTATAACGAGGAATTGATCGCTATCGAGAAACTCGCCGAGCAGCTCGTCCAGCGTGCGCCCTCGAGCCTGCCTCACCGCACGTTGCTGGCGCTGGCGCGGTTGAAGCAAAAACGTCCTGTCGCGGCGTTGAACGCGTATGCGAATGTCCAGGCCATGCCGAACGCGCTCTCGCCTTCAGCGCTGGCTGTGCACGCGGCCGTTCTTTCGGCGAACGGTAACCGCGACGAGGCGCTGAAGGAGATTGCCCTGGTTCCGGTCGAAAGGCTGCTCCCCGAAGAGCAGGCTGGCACGGCCGATTTGCGGCCGAAGCCGCCGGAGTCGACTCCTGAATCCACTCCTTCTCCGAAGCCGTAGAGTCGGACTTCGTCGGCTATTGCTGAGGAGGCCTTCGACTTGGTAACTCGCGCTCCTGCGCCCGCCGGCCAAACATGACAAAATTGTTATTGCATTCCCTCGGAAGATGAGTGACTACCTGTCGCATCGCCAGACGGGGCGACCTCCTCCCTCGGGTACGACAGGTTGGACCTTTGGGGAATGTCGTTGCAAAAAGTAGCTATATGTAGTGCCGAAGAAAGGCCCGAAACGGCCTCAATGATTCCCTCGTCGCCGCGTCTCGCGCACCCACTTTCCCGCGCCGGCCTGCTCATCATTTTCCTTCTCACCTTTGCCTCGATCGCAGCCGGTGCCAGCTGGACTTGGAACGGCGCGGGCGGCAACGTCAACTGGACGACCGGTGCAAACTGGGGTGGCACCGCGCCGACCAGTGCGCTCACCACTGACCTCGTTTTCGACGGATCCACCAACCCCGGCACCTCCGGCACTCCGCTCAATCAAAACATCCTGAATCCGTTCCTGCTCCGCGGCATCACCTACAACTCCGGCGCCGCCACGTTCTATATCGGAGGCCAGGCCCTGCAATACGACGCCAACGGCAGCAACATTACCCAGAACTCCTCGAGCGCCCAATACATCGCGAACAACATTGACGTGGTGAACAAGATCGGGAACGACACCACCACGATCATTCTTACCGGCAACGGAACCGGCATCGTCACTCTCAGCGGCGCCGTCTCGCCGGGCAGTGGCCAGCGTGATTACGCGATCAGCAAAACCGGGACGAGCACGTTCGTGCTTTCCGGCGCGAACGGTTATGGCGGCGGCACCAGTGTCAGCGCCGGCACCTTGCTCGTGAACAACACCACCGGCTCGGGTACCGGCTCCGGCGCTGTTACGGTAAATGGCAGCGGCAGCACTCTTGGCGGCACCGGCATTATCAGCGGCACCGTTACTCTCGGGAACACCGCCGCGGGAGCGATCTTGAATCCTGGCCAGAAAGGAACAGCCGGCACTTCGGGCGCAGTCGGAACGTTGAGCACTGGTTCGATGACGATGACTGGCACCAACGTTTTTCACATCGACGCCTCCGGCACCGCTTCCACGAGCTGGGACAAATTGAATGTCACCGGCGCCGTCACTCTCGGCACGACCTCCACGCTCGAGCCCAGCATCGCGAGCGGCCTGGTATTTACCTGGGGATCGCAATACACGATCATCGCCAATGACGGGACCGATGCCATCAGTGGCACGTTTTCGAATGCAGCCAACGGTTCCACCATCACGGCGGGCGGCTACATGTTTACGGTCAATTACGCCGGCGGCACCGGCAACGATCTGGTGCTGACCGAGGTCCCCGAGCCCGCGACCTGGCTGGGCGGCACCTTGGCACTCATCGCGATCGCCGTCACCCAGCACCGCCGGCTCCATCGCTAGGCCCACCGATAAGAGAGGTCGGAAGTCAGAAATCGGAGGTCAGCTCTGGCCCCCCCTTCGTGATTGGTCGCGGCACTTTGAGCGCCTCAATGCTTCTGCAATAACCGATAACCAATCCCCAATAACCGATCCCCGATAACGAATAACCGCCTCCGGCTCCCCTGAGGCGAAAAAATCTCTCAAAACCAGTAAAAAAAGATTGCGTGGCCGGTCAGCTACAGGCATTCTCGGTGGCCCGCACGAAAAGCCTCAACGTTTATTTATGTGCCCGTCACGCCCATTTAGTGAAAGCCCTAGAATGCTAAGACTCATTATCGTCCCTTTGATCGCGGCCGCCGCCCTAGTGCTGACCGACTCCACTTCCGCGCAGACGCTCCAGTGGGACGCAGATGCCTCGGCCCCTGTAAACGGAGGCGCTGGGAATTGGCTTGGCGGGACTACGTGGTTCAATGGAGCGACGTATCAAAGCTGGCTCGACGGAAGCCGCGCAAGTTTTGGTGCATCAGCTGGTACAGTGACAGTGAACGGCCCCGTTTCGGCTGCCGGGTTGACGTTCAGTGTCGGTGGCTACACGATCAACGGGTCGAGCGTGCTCACGCTGACGAGCAACACTACGGCAGGGGGAACACAGGCAATCGTAACGTCCGGCTCCGGGACTACCTTTATTAGTGCGCCGATTAATCTCGGTGCCGCAACTGGTTCCGCGACCTTCAGCATTGGGTCTGGAACCACCGCGGACATCAGCGGCAAAATTACCTCAACTAACACGGAGGGGATCAATAAGACGGGAAGCGGAACTCTGATACTGAGTGGGGACAACACCTACAGTGGCGCCAACACCTTCACTGCAGGTACTGTATTGGTGAACAACACCGCCGGCTCCGGCACTGGGACCGGAACGGTGACGTTGTCGAACTCAGGCACGGTTCTCGGTGGCACAGGCACGATCAGCGGGGCAGTTACAGCGGGCTCTAGCACGGTCATCACGGGAGGCACCAATGGGACCGTCGGAGCACTCAGCTTGAGCAGCAATGTGACCTTCAGCGGCACAGCCGGCTACAATGTCGACATCAGTGGCGGGACGAGTGACAAGTTGATTATAGGCGGCGCGTTGAATTTAAACAGCACCACCGATCAAATCACGTTTAACGGGGCCGCAGACGGCACCACGAGCTACGTGTTGGCGACTTATGGCAGCGTGACCGGCACCTTCAACACCGTGAATAATCTGCCGAGCAACTACATCCTCTTTTATGGGACTAATGAACTCGATCTCATCGCCGTTCCCGAGCCGAGCACATGGATCGGCGGCGCGCTGGCGCTGGGAGCGCTCGGCTTCAGTCAGCGAAGACGCTTCGTGAAGCGCTCGCGAGTCACTTGTTAGCAGTTATTCGTTGAGAGGCTGCGGCGGCGATTCCTTCGGACCGTCGCCCGTTATCAGTTAGAGCTTATCGGTCCCAGTCGCACTGGTGGACTGTCGACGGGCCTGAACGTTGTCACCGGCGTATTGCGTCCTGAGACGAGATAGCTGCTCTTGGCGCTGGAGAACTTCTTTCGCCCGCGTGAAGATTCCTAACAACTTCGCCCGGCAGAAATCGTAGTTACCAGCGTGAGATCGAGCTTGAGTCCGAGGTAGAAATCGGCGGCTTGACGGCCGCGGCTCGCTCGCGTGAAATGCTGACTCTCATCCGCTATTCATGAATCGCACTCTGTTCCGGTCACTGCGCAGTTCTGTCTGTTTTATCGCGCTCTGCGCGAGTGTCGTTCCGGCGATGGCCGATACACTCAACTGGAATAATCTCGGAACCGATTTCAACGATGCCGGTTCGTGGTCGAACGCAAATCCGCTTGGTCCTGATCGGGTTCCAAATTTTAATGATATCGCGGCGTTCAACGTCCTGAAGTTGAACGATCCCGTTTTCTCCTCCGTTGGGACGACTACCGTCGCGGGGATTCGATTCGAGACGCTCGGAACGGGTTACACGATCACTGGCGTTGAGAATGCATTTTTGGGTGTGGGCACGAGTGGCATCAATGCGTTGAATACCACAGGGACAAACAGCATCACGGTGGGACTGCTTTTGAATTTCGATCAGTCGATCACCCAGGCAGCGGGCGGGACGTTGAATATTACGGGCTCAATTCGATTCGGGAATGGCGACCCGACCCCGACCACAATCACGATCGGGAGCAACACGGTCGCCAACGGCACAATAAATTTTTCGCCCTCCGCTGCTGAAATCAGCAACACGATTCAATTCGTAACTCACGTGAACGCGACTTTGCCAACGATCGTCACCGAAACCGTTGGCGCGGGTATCACCAAATCGGGCGCCGCCACCCTGACCTTGAATGGCAATAATAGTTACAACGGCGCGACGATCATCAATGCCGGCACGCTCGAGGCCAGCGCAACCGGCGGCAACAAAGCGCTCGGGAGCACATCGGGCGTGACAGTGAACAGCGGCGGAACGCTGCTGACGACAACGGCAAACCAATTCGGACCGGCGACTCCGCTCAGCCTGTCGGGTGGCACGTTCAATACCAACGGCACCACGCAATCTCTGGGCGCGCTCACGCTCACCTCCAGCTCCACGATCGATCTCGCCAGCGGCGCGACGGTCTTGAACTTTGGCGACACCAGCACGCGGACGGCTGGGACGCTGACGATCAATGACTGGAGCGGGAGCCTGAGCGGCGGCGGAACCGATCAGATTATTTTTGCGAACGCGCTCGATCCGACATTTCTCAGCAACATTAATTTCACCGGCTTTAGCCCGGGAGCTGTTCAACTGGGCGACGGTGAGATCGTGCCCGTGCCGGAACCGGCGACGTGGGTTGTGGGGGCGATGGTGCTGGGATTGATTGGTGCAGGCTGCAAGGCCGGCTTCGCGCCTCGATCGAGCGCCGCTACAGAAGCGCCTAGAACCGCAGGTGTTTCACGGTCAGGCCGTGGTTGATCAGTTCGGTGAGGGAATCGATCCCGATCCGCAGATGTAGATCCATGAATTTCGAGGTGACGATGTCGTCGCTCACGGCAGTCTTGACGCCTTCGGGCACCATCGGTTGATCGGAGACCAGGAGGAGCGCGCCGGTCGGGATCTCGTTATGAAAGCCGGTGATGAAGATGGTGGCGGTCTCCATGTCGATCCCCATGCAACGGATGCGGGCGAGATATTTCTTGAACGCGTCGTCATGCTCCCAGACGCGGCGGTTGGTGGTGTAGACGGTGCCGGTCCAGTAATCGAGCTCGCGGTTGCGGATGGTGGTCGAGATCGCTTTTTGGAGCGAGAAGGCCGGGAGCGCCGGGACTTCGGGCGGAAAGTAATCGGTCGAGGTCCCCTCGCCTCGAATGGCGGCGATGGGCAGGATGAGGTCGCCGAGTTTGTTCTTTTTTTTCAAGCCGCCGCATTTGCCGAGGAAGAGGACGGCTTTCGGGCGGACGGCGCTGAGCAGGTCCATGACTGTGGCGGCGCTGGCGCTGCCCATGCCAAAGTTCAAAATGGTGATGCCGTGGGCGGTGGCATTGGCCATGGGCCGGTCGCGACCGCGGACTTCCACGCCGTGCCATTCAGCGAAGAGGTTGACGTACTGGGTGAAGTTAACCAGGAGGACGTACTTCGAGAAGTCCTTCGTCGGGGTGCCGGTGTAACGCGGCAGCCAGTTGGCGACGATGTCGGACTTGGACTTCACGGGGAAATTAGAAAGTGGAAAGGGCAAAGTGGAAAGGCGAAAGTAGAACGGAGCGAGCGGGGGCGAGCGACGTAGACGAAGCCCGAAGGGTGAGCGAACGGGCATGAGCGAATCAAAGGAGAAAGTAGAAATTAGAAAGGGAATACGCCCGCCTCCGCACAAGGCTGCCGCCTCCGCCGAGGCTTCCGCCTGCGCGAACTTCGGCGCGACAAGTCGGCGTGACGGGACGGCGTGGCAGTCCGCGATCGGCGGTCTGACTTGGTCACCGCTCCTATTAGAACGGGATGCTTAGTGAGACGCGGTGCAGGCGAACGCGGAATTTCTTTCCCCAGGGCGCGAGGATGACCGCGCGCGGGATCTCGTAGCAGACCACGCGCAGGAGTTGTGCAATACCCATGCGCTCTATTTAGCAGCTTTAGGACCAACGCTTTTGCGGAGGTGCGATGACTTCGAGTGAACATCCGCAGTTTACCCAGATGGAACATGGATTTTCTTGCGACCGAATCTGTGAAATCTGCGCACAGAAAGCCGAACGGAACGACGGGCGGTTTGGAAAGTGCCCGTCCCTGGGGAGAGCGCAGGGCGCACACTCCGGCGGTCCCTTCGGCCCGACTCAGGGCAGGCGCCGACCGCCGCTACAGGAAGAGGGTCAAAGGCGCTTCAGGATGAGCTCGGCCAGAGATTTGGATTTCTGGAGTTTGCTGGCCTGGTCGCCGGCTCCGCCAACGCTGACGCTAATATAGCTGTTTCCCTTCAAGGCATACAAAACGCCGCCGAAACGTTGCGGCGTCCAATAGGCTTCATCGCCGAGGCCAGGAATGTTCTGGGGCTTGAGAGGTTCCTTTCCTTTTTCTTTTTCCTCTTCGCGTTCCGCGTTCTCGTGCTCTTCGTGAAAGATTTTTCCCCACGCCTCTTTCGGATCGCTCCCGCCGGAGCCGTCGGATTTTTGGGTGACCGTGACAACGATGGAGTTCACCGCGACGGGAAGAAGGAAGTAACACTGTGAGACAGTCAGTCCGCCATGGGAATTGACGCTCGGTTTGGTGTCGACGGGTGCGGCGCCCTGAATGCCTTCTATTTCAGGACCCGTCAAAAGCGCACAGGCATCGAGGTGTTTCGTGTTCGCAATTTCGTTTGCCGGCGTCGAGACAGGAGTTGGCGAAGCGGACTTTTCGGGCTTCGTTTCTGTAAGCGGCGGAGTGGCTTTTTTCGAGCAGGCGGCGAAGGCAAGGCTCAAGCAAAGGGTGAAGGCGAGGAGAAGGCTGCGCATGGGGCAAATCTTCGCGATTAGTTTCGCTCGAGCAAATCCTGTTTAGTGGGATCGCTCGGGCCCGGCTCGCAAAACAAAAGGAGGCATCCTCGCGGATGCCTCCTTTGTGAGGATCGATTGCGATTTCTAGTTCGAGGTGCCCGGCTTTCCCACAACCGACTATTGGTCTGTGACCCCCTTCCAGGCTGTTGCCTCCAATAGGGTGAAGGCGCCTCCCTCCGGTCGTTAGGCCGCTTTTTTGATCAGTTTCAGACACTGAGTCAACCCCAAAGTATTTTTTATAAATACCGAACACGCGGGAGATGGAATTACGCCACGCCGGCGGAAGCCCATTAAGATTACATTGTGGTCATCTTCGAGAAAATTCACATCCACCCCGACCTTCGGTTTCCGATCACCTATTACTGCCGCGTGGTTTCGGAAGTCCCGCTTTAGCCTTCCCGTCCCGCACGCCGTGGTCCCGACCCAAGCCAATGCGCAAACTACGGCTCACCGTTGTCACGGCTCCCGGCACTTCGCCGAAATTCGGGGGGCGGCGCGATTTCTCGCTTTTCAAATCTACGCATTTTAAGTAGTTCCTGTGTCGTTACCAACACTGAGGAAAGGAAACGTGATGCAAAAAAAGAGTGAGGCCGGTTACTTCAATCCGCGGATCTTTCTGACGTTTGTTCTTTGTTCGGCGGCAGTCCTCCTCGCGCTCATCGGATTCGCGGCCCCCACGCCAGCGCCCACTGCAAACGCAAACGGCGCGACTCTCACGCCGATCGTCTCGATGTCGGTCGTCAACGGGGTCTCGCCCGCAGTGCGCGACCTGCCGAGCACGGGAGCGATGGCACCGCGCACGATCGAGAAAGAGGAAGGGTTGCGCCGGGTCAAGCCTGACCGCCCTGTGCCGCAGAATTATGTCGATCCTGTTTTGCAAAGCGCGCCCGCACCGCTGGCCATGGCCGCACCGATCACGACTTTCGAAGGACTGAACTCAACCGAAGGATGCGACGGCTGTATCCCCCCGGACACAAATGGCGCGGTAGGTCCCACCCAATACGTGCAGATGGTGAACTCTTCGTTCGCCGTTTATTCCAAGACCGGCACACGACTCACCACTCCAGCCCAGATCAACACCTTGTTCGCCGGGCTCCCCGGAACCGCTTGCGCAAATAATAACAACGGCGATCCAGTCGTGATCTACGACAGAATGGCGGACCGCTGGGTCCTGACCCAGTTCGCGGTCCCTGGTGGGACGGTCGGATATCACGAATGCATCGCGGTTTCGAAAACCTCGGATGCCACGGGGCAATATTACCTCTACGACTTCCTGCTCAACGCTCCGGTTCCGGAGAAGTTCCAGGACTATCCGCACTTCGGGTTATGGCCCGATGCCTATTACATGAGCACGCACCAGTTCGACCCGGATAATTATATCGGAGCCGGTGCGTTTGCCTTCGAACGGGCCAAGATGCTCGTGGGGCAACCGGCGCAGTTCGTTTACTTCGACCTCAATCCGGTCAATCCGGCTTTTGGCGGACATCTTCCCGCAAATGTGGACGGAGGAACGTTGCCGCCCGCCGGCGCGCCAGGTTATTTCGCCGAGGTCGATAACGCGGCGGATATCCCGCCTGCCGCCGCATTGCGCATCTGGAAATTTCATGTGGACTGGGCGAACCCCGCGAACTCTACCTTTGGTAACAACGGACAGCCGAATACGGTTACGCCGATCGCAGATTTCGCGCGTCCGAATTGCGTTCAGCAAAACGGCACCGCGGGTTGCGTCCCACAAAAGGGCGATCCGTTTCAACTGGATCCTATTGGAGATCGCCTGATGGCGCGCCTGGTCTATCGCAACTTTGGGGATCACGAATCACTCGTCCTGAATCATACGGTCGTGGCCAGCAGCGTGACCCAACAACTGGGGCCGCGCTGGTACGAAGTGCGCAACCCGGGCGGCACGCCTGTTATTTTCCAACAAGGAACCTGGGGAGCGACGGGTCCGACTGATCTCCTTTATCGCTGGACGGGTAGCATCGCGATGGATGGATCGGGGGATATCGCGATCGGTTACAGCACGTCGTCCAACGCGGATTTTCCCTCCATCGCCTATGCGGGCAGGCTCGCCACCGATCCGCTCAATACTTTCGGGCAAGGCGAAACTCAGATGTTTGCGGGCAGCGGGCCGCAGCACGGCGAACTATATGCTCCGAGCCAGAGCCGGTGGGGCGACTACAGCGGGCTAACCGTCGATCCAACCGATGACTGCACCTTTTGGTATACCACCGAATATTACGCTTCAGTGGACGAAGCGTTCGGAGTCTGGCACACGCGCATCGGTAGCTTCCGCTTCCCGCAATGCGTAGCCGTGGCTCCTACACCTACTCCCGCCACACCTACACCTACCGCCACCCCTACTCCCACCGCCACACCTACACCTTCACCCACTCCTACTCCCTCGCCTACCGGAACGCCGCGGGCCTGTGGAGCGCCAGTGAAACTCACCAACAGCGGACCGATCACAATCACCGATCACAGCGCGGCCTCGCCTTACCCATCTACTATCGATACCTTTTTAGAACCTGGAACTGTGAGCAAGGTTACGGTGGATGTCAGCGGCCTTACCCATAACTACCCGGATGACGTGGGCCTTCTGCTAGTCGGACCGACGGGCGTGAAGGTGCGCTTGATGACTGACGCGGGCGGAGGCGGCACTCCGGTTACGTCGCTCTCGGGCGCGAACATAACCTTCGACGACGCCGCCACGCTCTCGGTGCCAGACGAAGGTCCAATCGTCTCCGGCACCTCCTACAAACCAACTCAAGGCACAGTCAACACTCTCAGCGGCGCGCACCCGGCGGATTTCCCCGCTCCCGCGCCCGCCTCGCCCTACGGCAACGCGTTGTCGGCCTTTAACGGCAGCAATCCGAATGGCACCTGGCGTTTGTACGTAGATGACGACACCAATGTGGACGGAGGGTCAATCGCCAGTGGTTGGTCGGTTACCATTACGACCGTTTGCTCGGCGGCAACTCCCACTCCGACGGCTACCGCGACCCCTACTCCGACAGCAACACCTACTGCTACTCCCACGCCTACCGCTACGCCGAGCGGGGTTTGTACGAATCCTCCGACCGTTGTCGTAACCGATCCCACGGGTGACCAGGGAGCGGCGAACCCGCCTCAGTCGGACATTATCTCAGTGTCCGTAGGCGAGGACTATACTTACACTAACTCGGCCCGGCTCGTCTTCATCCTCAAGGTTAATTCGAACATGGGCACCATCCCACCGAACCAGATCTGGAACGTGAAATGGACGTTCGGAGGAGTTAATTACTATGCGGCAATGAAGTCGGACGGCAGCGCGGAACCGTTCGTGACCTACGAATACGGAACCATAGCTACTAATATGGTCACGAGCCTGGGTCCACTTGACTCGGGCTCCTACGATACGCAGGGAAATATCCGGCTCGCCATTGCCATGAGCAAAGTGGGCAATCCCTCCACCGGCTCTGCCCTGACGGCGGTCAACGGAGTGACACAGATGAACAACGGAGGAGTGCTCTTTACCGGTGAGGACAGCACGAGTAGCGGAAGCTATACGGTCCGGGCCAAGGATGCAGCGTGCACGCCCATCCCCCTTCCGGTTACGGGCAATGTCACTTTCATCAAGGGTGGAATGACCTTCAGCCCTAACTACACAACCCGCGCGCCTTACATCGGCCAGGATGTGGAGCCGAGTGTGCGCTGCGATAAGTTTGGCAACTGTTATGTCGCGGCCATCCGTGGTGTGCCCGGTGGAACGGACCTGTGGTATTTCGATCTTCGGCCTACGGTCAATGGCGCGGCAAACCCGAACTACGATCCTTTCATGCGCAATCCGCAATACCGCGGGCAGCCGGATAAGATCGCGCCAGTGCCTTGCGGCGCTGGCGTGCCTTGCAATGGAACGGTCGGCAGTGATGGCGGAGGAGACGTGGATATAGCCGTCGGCTTAAATAGTGAAGCTACCGAAAACCCAGCTGCGCCGCCCTCCCTGGCTTACACCAGCCTGGTCGTGGGGAATATTTCGACGCAACGCTCTTCGGATCGCGGGGCCACCTTCACCCAGAATCCAGTCGGCAGTGCTAGCGGCGGGGTGCCAGGAGATGACCGGCAATGGCTGGAGTTTTTCGGCGCTAATAACGTATACATGTTTTATCGCACGGCCGAGCCAGCGATCTCGCAGATCCAGCGCTCCACGGATGGAGGGCTGACCTACGGTAATGCGGCCACTGCGGGCGCGGTCGGCCAGGCCGGTGGTATCGCGGTCGATCAAAACGACGGCACCGTGTACATCAGCGGCAGCAATGGAAGTGTCTCCGTAGGTGTCCCGCCGGCCGCCGGCTTGCCGCCCATCACTTATACTACCCACAGTGTCGTCGGTTCGGGCAACGCCCACCTCTTCTTCACCGTCAAGGTTGCGGCAGATGGCACCGCCTATGTCTGTTACTCAGACGACCACAATGTCTACGTTAAGTATTCTACCAACAAGGGGAACACCTGGAGCCCGGCTATTCGCGTAAGCGATGGAGCGGAGACCACCACCGCCGTCTTCCCATGGATGACGACCGGACCTGTCCCCGGCACGATCGGGGTCGTCTGGTATGGCAGTGATAAACTTACGACTAACGACGATAACGCGGACTGGCATGTCTTCTATGCGCTCGGAACGGATGTGAAAGGCAATCCCACCTTTCGCCAGGTCGAAGCCAGCGACCATGTGATCCATGCTTCCAACATTTCCGAGAACGGCCTGGATCCTACCGGGACTAACCCGCCTAATCGCAATCTGGCTGACTACTTCCAGGTCGCATTCGATCCTACCGGCGCCGCAGTCATTGGCTACTGCGACGATCACAATGACTTGAGCGGCCACACCTTTGTCACGCGTCAAATCAGCGGACCTGGAGCCGCGACGAAGAATATTCCCGCGCCGATCGAAGGAAGCGCCTTGCCTCCTCCCGCGAACCAGCCACTTCCGACGGCCGCCAGCGTAGGCGGGCTGCCGGGCTCGCAAGTAACGGACTTCAAGGATGACGTCCGGCTCGGAGGCAATCCCCAGCTGGGTGGAACAGCTGTCGTTCCTACCGATGACCCGTTGGATATTCTCTCGGTCTTGTATACGGCCGAGCCTACTTCGGTAGCGAACAACGCACCGTTGCTCGTCGCCAAGATGAAGGTCTCGGACATGACCGCTCTTCCGCCGAGCTCGAACTGGCGCGTAACCTTTGCCGCCAATGCGCCTAACTCGGTTCTAAGTCCTACAAACGAATTCACCTTTGGCGTCTCCGACCGGGCCGACCAATTCTTCATGCGAGCCACGACCGATCCCTCGGGGGCGCAGACCTTTGTCTATGGCACCGCGAAGCGGAACCATGACGGCTCCGTCACCTACACAGATAAAGGGCCGGTCGATTGCGGGTTCTTTAACCAGACTGACAAGACGCTCACCATGAAGGTGGCCTTGAGCAAGCTGAACGCAGCGCTTACCGCGGGTCATGCGCAGCTCGCGCCGGGCTCGATCCTGACCGGTTTGCGGGCGAGCACATTTACCACTGCCGGCTCGGGGGCGAGCGGCAGTAATAAAGCGGACACGGCCCGGGGTGGAACGCAGTTTACGATCGCGGTCGGCCCGCTGACTATCTGCGAACAATCGGGAACACTTCCGACGCCGACACCTACCGCTACTCCGACTCCGACGGCCACACCAACCGCGACGCCGACAGCTACCGCCACACCAACGGCTACCGCTACGCCCACCGCGACTCCGACGGCTACCGCCACTCCAACAGCAACACCGACTGCTACTGCTACTCCCACCGTGACGCCAACGGCCACCCCGACAGCGACGCCGACTGCTACCCCGACAGTGACACCAACGGCGACTCCGACGGTTACGCCTACGGCTACCCCCATCGTAACTCCTACACCCACACCTACGGCCACACCTACAGCTACACCAACCGCCTCGCCGACGGCCAGCCCAACCCCAACGGCCACGCCGACTGCCACTCCCGCGCCTACGCCCAGCCCGGCTCAGCTCCTGAACATCTCCACTCGAGCGCGAGTCTTAACTGACGACAACGTCCTCATCGCCGGTTTCATCATCACGGGGGTAGAAGACAAGAGAGTGCTTATCATGGCCAAGGGACCATCCGTCAATTCCGGGGGGACACCGGTTCCAGGAACTCTCGCCGATCCCTTCCTCGAGCTGCACGATGGCAACGGAAACATCATGACGACCAATGATGATTGGGGGCAATCTCCGGATAAGGACGAGATCCAGAAAAGTGGTGTGGCGCCAACCAACGAGAAGGAGTCGGCTATCCTGCAGACGCTGCCAGTCGGCACCTACACCGCGGTAGTGCGCGGCGTGAACAGGACCAGCGGCGTCGCCCTGGTGGAAGTCTACGATCGGACGGCGGGCTCTAATTCGAAGCTGGCTAATATCAGTTCGCGCGGCTTCTCCCAGCTGGGCGACGACGCGCTCTTTGGCGGATTCATCGCCGGCAACCAGCCGGGCAATATCAAAGTGCTGGTGCGCGCGATAGCTCCATCCCTCAAAAGCAAACTGCCCGCGGCCCTCGACGATCCAACCCTCGAGCTGCACGATTCCCAGGGCAACACACTCCAGACAAACGATAACTGGAAAATAAACGATCAGACGCAGCAGTCACAGCAGGCCGCGATCGAAGCGACGGGTGCCGCGCCCACCCATGAACTGGAATCGGCCATCATCGCCACCGTGCCGCCGGCTGGTTACACCGCGATTGTGCGCGGCAAGAATTCCACCGCCGGCCTAGCTTTAGTAGAGGTTTACAACATCAAGTGACGGAACATCCGTCGCAGCCAGGAAAGAAAACGTTATGCACACTAACCCTTCATTCAGTTTCCTGTTTCGACCGCGCGTTCTCGCAGCGCTTGGGCTCTGTTCTCTGGGGGCGCTCCTGGCGATGTTTAGCTTCGCGGCACCTTCGCCCACAAGCGACACCCTGAGCCGGACTCATAACGTTACTTACACGGACAGTCTGGGAGCCCCCGCGAATGTTACTCATGTAGCGCTCGGAAAACCGAACTGCGGTCCAGCGGATGCTGCCTGCAGCGTGTTCAATCTTACGATCGATCCTTCCGTGAAAACGGCCTCTGCGGGATACGATCCCGCGCAGTTCCAGATTCTGTTTCAATGGAGCTGGGCCGTGGCTACGGTCGACTATGATATTTTCCTCGAGGACCCGGCGGGTAACCTCATCGCCAAGAATGCTTCGACGGCAGATCCTTCCAGCATCATCATCCCGGCGAACCAGGCGCTAAGCGCCTACAAGCTGGTCGTCGTTCTCTCCACGGGCGCCCCGATTCCTTATACCGGCACGGTTACGCTTCAACCGGCGGCGCCTGGCTCGGGATTGTGCAATCCCAGCGTGGCCAACTGCACTCCGCCCCGCTACCAGAACTATCCCGCTGGGCCCGGCCAGGCTGACAACGCGGGCGAGCCCTCGCTCGGGGTTGATTGGAACCCGAATGTTCCCGCCCTCAAACACGACAAGGTAAACACTGGCGGCGTAGCCTTCTTCACTTCGGGCTCGAACGAATGGCGGGTCAACTTCGACGATTGCTCTTCCCCGGCGATCAATCCCTGGGAAGATGTGTCCGCTCTCTTCACTCAGACTTTTGTTCTCTCCGACCCGATTGGTTTTGTGGACCACTACACCACAGCGCCGCTCGGTCTTTCCTATCCGCCGCCGCTAACTCCCGGGCGTGTTTTCACGCTCGACCTGATCGGCGGCCAAGGTAACAGCACTGCTTCTTACTCCGACACCGATGGCAACACTTACCTGCCTGGCGGCAACGGCGGCCCGGGCGCGGGACCGGATCATGAAACGCTCGGCGGCGGTCCCTACAGTCCGAATCAGCCGGTCGCGATCTCGCATCCGAACTATCCGAATGCGATTTACTATTGTTCGCAAAACATCGCGGCGGAAGCACAATGCTCGCGCAGCGACGATGGCGGCGTCACGTTCGGACCTTCCGTTCCCATCTTCACACCTAGTCAATGCACCGGTGGTATTCATGGCCACGTCAAGGTAGCCCGCGACGGCACGGTCTACGTGCCAAACCCTTCGTGCGGTACTACCGGAACTGCCGGCGTAGCTGTCTCCACGGACAACGGCCTGACCTGGACGGAGAACAATGTAACCGACAGCACCACCAGCCAGGACCCATCGGTGGGGATCGGCCAGAACGATGTGGGCAAACCGGCCGGGCAGACGACTAATACGATCTATGTCGGTTACGTGGACGGAGATGGGAAAGCCAAAGTGGTGCGGTCCGGGGATCGCGGCGCGAACTATTCGCAACCAGTGGACGTGGGCGCTCCTTTCGGCGTAACCCATGCGGTATTCCCAGTGGTAGTGGCGGGTGACGATAACCGGGCCGCCTTTGCCTTCGTCGGCACCGGCAATGGTGTTTCCAGTAACAGCACGCCCTGCAACCCTTATGGCGCGGTGTTGAACTGCAAAAACATCTGGCACATGTATGTCTCTACTACTTATGACGGCGGTGCTAACTGGATCACCGTGGACGCCACGCCGAACGACCCGGTCCAGCAGGGCACGGTCTGCCTCGAAGGCACGACCTGCATGGGCGGCCGAAATCTTCTGGATTTCAACGACTTCGCGATCGACAGCCAGGGCCGCGGTCTGGTGGGTTGGGCGGATGGTTGCGTCAATTGCACTAACACCTTCCAAGGCCAGTCTGATTCTTCTCATGGCACTGTAACCCGGCAATCCGGCGGGCGGCGCTTGTTTGCCTTCTTCGACCCGGCCGAACCGGCGGTCCCAGCAGCGCCGCAGTTAGTCTCGGCTGTCTTGCTCTCTGCTCCGACTCCGGGCGCTCTCATCACCTGGCTTGAGCCGGATAACGGCGGCTCGCCCATCACCGGCTATAACATTTACCGCGGCACGGCCAGCGGCGCCGAGGTTTTCCTGGCCAGCGTTTCGGGCGCGACGAACACCAAATACCTTGATCCGGCGCCGCCTAACGCGCCCAACGTATTCTACTACGTCACCGCGGTGAATGCACAGGGTGAAAGCCCTCACTGCCGCGAAGTGAGTCTGGTTCCCGTGGGCCCTGGTGCCGGCAATAAGTGCAGCTTCCCCTACTTGAACGTCGACGGGCCGGGAACTGCCGGAAACACCCCGACCGATCCTACCGCCGGGGAGTTGACCATCCAATACGTAGACATCGGAGAGCCCTTTACCGCGTGCACCGACAACTCAATGACCTTCCTGATGAAGGTGGCAACATTGGATCCCGGTAATACCGGTTCGGCCGTGCTACCTCCAAATAGCGAATGGCAGATCCTATTCACCGTCAAGGACACCAATGGGAATAACCAAACGGTGTACGTGGAAATGGATACCTTCAGCCCCAACACCCCGGCGAACCCGGGAGTTAGTTATGGGAGAAGGGATCCCTGCACCGCGGGCTGCGGCACACTCGATAGCGCAGAGTGCACCCAGGGTGGGACGCCTCCATCCACCTGTCCGAAAATCTCGGCCACCTATGCCGCAAATGGAACAATCCAGATCAAGCTGGATGTATCGACCCCGCTGACCTTTGGCGCTCCTGGAACGCCCGGAACGGGCAGCCCTTTTACCTGGGACGCACATGCACCCGGCGCAAAGCTCACCGGTGTGACAGGTAACACCTTCTTCTTCGTCGGCGCCGGCGCCGGTTTCCTTGAAACGGTCCAGACCACGGGCGGCGGAAGCTACACCCGCAGCGGGAATGTTTCCTGCCAGAACACGCCTCCAATCGCGGGACTGACTGCTACTCCCACCTCCGGCGCTCCACCGCTTACCGTGAACTTTAACGGGACCAGCTCGCACGAGCCGGCAGGAGCTTGCGGCACGATCAATTCCTACACCATTAACTATGGGGACGGAAGCCCGCCTCAGACCAACGCGACCGGCATCTTCTCGCACACCTACAACGCAGAGGGCGAATACCCGGTGCGGTTAACTGTGTCAGATTCGTTTGGCCAGGTCAGCACCAATGTGGCTCAAGTCGTGATCACGGTGGCGGGGAACCGACCTCCGATTGCGGACCTGAAAGCCAACCCTACCTCGGGCCCTGCGCCGCTCAACGTGACCTTCGACGGCTCCGGGTCGTCCGACCCCGATTTCAGCGATACGATCGCGAGTTATACCTTCCGGTTTGGCGACGGCAGTGCTGATGTCACCCAGGGATCGCCGATCATTAGTCACACTTATGCCAGCGCCGGAACTTACGCGGCTCGGCTGGTGGTGACTGATTCGCGCGGGGAAGAGAGCGAAAACCTGGCGCAGCAAACTATCACCGTCGTGCAGATAGGACCGCCTACCCCAACGCCAACGCCAACGGCGACGCCAACAGCTACACCAACGGCGACGCCAACAGCTACACCGACGGCTTCTCCTACTGCGACGCCAACCGCCACCCCCACGGCAAGTCCTACTGCTACACCAACGGCGACTCCTACGGCTACACCGACGGCGACTCCTACCGCAACACCGACGGCCACGCCTAGCGCAACCCCAACGGCCACGCCTACGGCAACGCCAACGGCTACTCCGACCGCTACCCCAACGGCCACGCCTACGGCAACACCAACAGCTACGCCTATTACGACGCCTACTCCCACGGCTACGCCAACAGCGACGCCCACCGCTACCCCTACGGCTACTCCAACAGCTACACCAACTGCGACGCCGACTCCGAGCCCAACTCCAACGCCTCAACCGACTCCGGCTAACTTGCAGTTGGTAAACATTGCGGGCCGGGTGTTCGCACAAAATGCCGATAAGGTCGGCATTGGCGGGTTCATCATCACCGGCTCAGGCACAAAACGGGTGATGGCTCGGGCCATAGGACCATCGTTGAAGATCAATGGGTCACCTATTCCAGGGACCTTGCAGGATCCTTACCTCGAACTCCACGACAGCAATGGAGGAGTTATCGTCAACGACAACTGGCAATCCGATCAAAAGGACGAAATCATCCAGACCGGTTTGGCGCCATCCGATCCGCGCGAGTCGGCTATTGTCAAAAGACTGCCTGCGGGGACTTACACCGCGATCATCCGCAATGTCGATGGCACTCCGGGTATTGGGTTAGTAGAACTGTATGACCTCAGTTCGACCGAGCCCGGAGAGCTTGGCAACCTTTCGGTGCGCGCTGATGTGCGCACGGACGACAACGTTCTGATCGATGGTCTGATCCTGCGGGGCGGTAACACCAAGCGTGTTCTCTTCCGGGCTCTTGGGCCTTCGGTCAGAGTGAACGGCGCTCCGGTGCCAGGATCGATGGGGGATCCCGTCCTGGAATTACACGACGGCAACGGAACCACCATGCAAACCAACGATAACTGGCCGGAGGCTCCCAACGCCCTCGAAATCCAGATGACCGGGCTGGCCCCTCCAGACAATCTGGAGTCGGCTATTCTGCTGCCGCTTGGGGCGGGGAATTACACCACGATCATGCGTGGGGTGAACCGCACGGTAGGCATTGGCTTGGCCGAAGCGTACAAGCTCAACAATTAGTCGCTGCAGTTGATCGTCCTCGCCGTGAACCGACACAAAAAAACTATGCGAAAGAATTCTTCTTCCGAATCGGGCGCCTTCAACCCGCGCATCCTTTTTGCCTTCCTTCTTTGTTCGACGGGCGTGCTGCTCGCGATATACAGCTGGGCGGCGACACCGCCAAGTGGAACGATTTCCACGGCCACACCCACGCTGAACTACACTGCTGGTCCGTTTTTCCAGTCGAATCAATCGCCAGTGGGATTAGGTCAACTGGACGTCGGCCCGCGTTGTGACGGCGCGGCGTTTCCGTGCGACACGTTCGCTCTCACCGTGAGTCTGCCTGCGGGTTATGCCGCCGCTCATCCGTTTGGCGGAGTCAAGGTCACGGCAAAATGGACTGATTCGGGCGCGGGAAAATCGGACTACGATCTCTACATCTATGATGTTCCGCGGGGCGATTGCAGTCCCAACGATTGCAGTTCGGTTGACGGCACTCAACAGGCGAATCATCAATCGGCCAGTGGCAATGACCCGGAAGTGGCCACGATTTTTCCTCTGGCCGATGGCGTGACGAAGCACACGATTCAAATCGTGCCTTTTCAGCCGACAGGCGAAACCCTTCAGGTAAAAATCGAATTGGTGGAGGGGGTGGGCAGTCCGAGCGGCAGCTTCGGCAGCGCCGATGCGACGACGCCGGGCGTGCCGCGCTACCAGAACTTTTACGCGCCCTCTGGTACGAGCGCGGAGGAGAGCAGCGGAGAATTTAATATCGGCTTCAATCCGAAGACGGGCCGCATCATGACGATGAATGCCGGCCCGGTCTGGCGCCTGACGCCACCGGAGAAGTTGACCCCGGCCAAGCCGGCATGCTGCGAAGCGCTGTGGGAAGACAAGTCCACCGCGAGCGCCAATCTCGGTCTCGACCCGATCTTGTGGACCGATCAGAAAACCGGCCGCACTTTTGTTTCCAATTCAACCGCCGGCGCAAATGCCGTCTATGGCTATAGCGACAATGACGGCGACTCATGGACCGAGGGTGGCGTTTCGCCTCCGAACGGAGGGGCGGACCACGAGACCATCGGGTCAGGGCCCTATCCCGCGCTCTTGAGCGCACTCGGAACGCCAGTGAACCAGGGACAGGCGGTGTATTATTGTTCACAAGACATTGTCGGTCCTGCTTCCTGCCAGCGGAGCGATGACTTGGGCGCCAGCTATGGGCCGGGGGTCCTGGCTTACAATGGTCAAGGCAGCGGGGCACCGGGCGGCACGGATTGCGGCGGCCTCCATGGCCACCTTCATGTGGCACCGGATGGTAGAGTTTGGTTACCCGTGACTCATTGTGGCGACAAACAAGGCGGGGCCACGAGCACCGACGGTGGCGCGACGTGGACGGAGTTCAAAGTCCCCGGCACTATTCCTCAACAACAAGGTGCCGATCCTTCTATCGCTCTCGACGCAGATGGCACCGCTTACTTTGCCTATGTGAACAATGAGCCGGTTGCGGCGGGCAAACTTCCTGAAGGCCATGCCCACGTTATGGTAAGCAAGGATGGCGGCAAGACCTGGACCAACGATTTCGATCTCGGCGCATCCCATGGGATCAAGAATGCCGTCGAGATCGAAGCGGTAGGAGGCAGCTCGGGGCGCGCAGCGATCGGATTTGTCGGTACTGATGTTCCTGGACCTTATCAGGACGATAGCTTCACCGGCCGATGGTTTATCTTTATCTCCACGACTTATGATGGCGGCAAGACGTGGGTAACGGTCAACGCTACGCCGAACGACCCAGTCCAAAGCATGACCGGCGTCTGGCAGGCGGGTGGTGGTAGACAGGACCGCAATCTACTCGACTTCAACGAAATCACCGTGGATGACAAAGGCCGCGTCTTGTACGGCTACAGCGACGGCTGTGTTACTCCGGGTTGCATCGCTGGCACAGCGCCCAACGACTTTGTTGCTTTCATGCGGGTCGCGCGGCAAACCGGAGGTAAGAGCTTGTTCGCCAGTAACGACGTCAACACCGACACGACGGTAGCTCAAGTACCCAAGCCATCGTGTTTATCCGGAACTCGAGATCCACAAGGTTCGCACTTGTCCTGGAAAGAGCCGGATAACGGAGGAGCGAATATTATCAAATACCAAATCTTTCGCGGCACGACCGCCGGCGGCGAGAGTCTTACTCCGATTGGTCAAACCGTAGGTAAGACTACCTTCCTCGATGCGACGGCCGATCCCGCGGTGCCCCATTACTTCTACTATGTGAAAGCGATCAACTCCGCGGGCTTCGGAGCGCAAAGCAACGAAATCGATCTGCCACTCGGCGCAGTGACACCGCCCGTGCTGCCTTACTCTTGCAGCGGAGTGAATGTGGTGACCGACGCCGCCGGAGATGCCCACAATCCGGCTGGCGGAATAGGATCGGCGGACCAAGGGGACATCACCGCTGTCTCCTTTAGCCTCAACCCGGCGAAAACAGCGCTCACGACGAAGATGACACTGGCTAATTTGTCTAATACTCCTTCGCCGGGAACAACCTCTACCATCTACTTCGTGGCCTGGACGTCCAGTAATGGGAAGAGTTACGCCACCAGAGTAGTTCAGCCCGATCCAGCCGGCACTACCTACACCTATGGAGAATGGGATAGAGCCGCCGATGCCTTTGTGAGTGGGACGACCCATAGCAGCACAGGCACCTATAACCCCGGCCCGAATGGCACCGTCACTGTTGACGTGCCCCTGAGCGCTGTGGGTAATCCTACGATCCCCATCCCCGATCCCGCGGGCACTGCCGCGGTAACTCTTCCGTATGGAATTGTCTTTGCGGGTGAAGGTGCACTTGGCTCCGGCTTATACTTCACCGCCCCGATGGATCGCGCGCCGAACACCGGCGGTGGTCAGAAGTGGGCGGTTTGCCTGCCGCCGAACGCCGCGCCCACCGCCGCGCTCCTGGCTAATCCAGACCACGGCCCCGCGCCTTTGACTGTTACCTTCACCGGCTCGGGGACTGACCCCGACGCGGGCGATACCATCGCGTCCTATACCTTTGATTTCGGGGACGGTAGCAATCCAGTTACGCAGTCTAGTCCGACGATCACGCACACCTACACTGCTCCGGGCGAATACCGGGCCCGCTTGGACGTAACGGATTCGCGCGGATTAATCAGCACGAATACAGCGATAGCGCCCATTGAAGTAAACGCGGCCTTGCGCAATATCTCGACGCGCGGCTTGGTTCAAACGGACGATAACATATTGATCGCCGGCTTTATTGTTTCGGGCCCGGACCCACGACAGATTCTTCTCCGAGGGATAGGTCCTTCCGCGAAAGTGAACGGTCAGACAGTGCCGGGAGCGATGGCGAATCCGACCATTGAACTGCATGACTCCAACAAGATCATCGCGACCAACGATGACTGGAAGGTCGACGATCAGACCGGGCAATCGCAGCAGGCAGCCATCCAGAACACGGGAGCGGCGCCGGGAGACGAGCGTGAGTCAGCCTTGGTTAGGACCTTGAACCCCGGAACCTACACGGTCGTGTTGCGCGGCAAGGGTAATACCACCGGTATTGCCTTGGTCGAAGCATTCGATCTGGATCCTTTCGCGAATTCCAAGCTGGCTAACATTAGCACGCGCGGGTTTGTGCAAACGGCCGACAACCGCATGTTTGCCGGCTTCATTGCCGGGCCTCCTACAGCCGCGCCGACAGGAATCCTGATTCGCGGCATGGGACCATCACTCACCGGCTTGGTGCCGAACCCGCTGCCCAACCCGACGCTCGAGTTGCATGACAGCAACGGAACCACCCTGCGGACCAACGATAACTGGAAAGACACCCAGCAAGCCGAGATCGAGGCAACCGGAATTCCACCGGGGAACAGCGCGGAAGCGGCGATTTTGGTCGACGTGGCGCCTGGGACATACACCGCGATCATGGCCGACAAGAACGGCAATTCAGGGATAGGGTTGATCGAAGTCTATAACATTCACTAGTTTGGGATGGGACGTTAGTCTCGCGCAATCATCGGACGCATTGCGCCCGGCATCGAAGGCCAATAGATCGTCGGGGAGGTGTTAACGGCGGCGGTCCCGGCCACCGCCGCTCCTTCGTCCTCGGGTCATCGAAGTTCTAATGGCGGATTGAGAAACCGCAGCGAAGTTACTATTCGTCACTTCGCGCGCTTTTATTTTGGATAAAAAATCATCATCCGAATCCGGCGTCTTTAACCCGCGCATCTTCCTTGCGTTTGTTCTTTGCTCAGCCGCCGCTCTCCTGGCCACGCTTGGTTTCACCGGGCTGCCATTGAATCCGGAAAAGCATCCGTCAGGCCCCGATCTTACCGAGGCGAAGGTGGACGAGCAGACCCGGGAGCGTTCCATGCCTGTCCTCGGCGGCGAAGCGGATGATCTCGATCGTTTGGAAATCGACTGGAATAACCGGGTGACCTACCCGACCGGCATCTTCAACCCCGCCTGGGTCCGAAAGGCCGCAGCGCACGATGCACTCGTCCCGCGTGGCGTTCCTGCCGGACAGGAGATCATGACCTTGAGTCAGGGCATTTCTCCGCTAGCACTTAACCCCAACAGTTTCGTGTCGCTCGGCCCGCAGCCCCAACGCCTGGCCGGCTGTTCCGGCTGTTACAATTACGGCGTCACCGAAGGTCGCGTAAACGATATCGTGATCGATCCCGTTACCACCAATGTCGCCTATCTCGCCACGGTAGGAGGCGGCGTGTGGAAGACCACTAACTGTTGCAGTAGCTCCACCTCGTGGAGCGTAACGACCGACGATCCGCTGCTCACCACGATCAGCATCGATTCGATTACTCTCGATCCCAGCAATCACAATACGATTTACGCGGGCACAGGCGATCTCAACTACGGCTCCTTCTCGATGGGCAGCCAGGGCATTCTGAAATCGACGGACGCCGGTGCGACCTGGACTCTTCAGGGCGCGAGCGTGTTCGGGCCGAGCCTGCCCCAGCCCGCGGGTCAGTTCCCGCAATACCAGGCAGTGGGTAAAGTGCGAGTCGATCCACGTAACAGCAGCAACATCGTAGCCGGCACGAAAACCGGTCTCTACTTCTCCTATGACGCGGGCGCGAATTGGACCGGGCCTTGCACGACGAACAGCTTCAATACCATGCGGCAGGACATCACCGGCCTTATCCTGACCGACACTGGGAGCAGCACGCGCATTATCGCCGCCGTCGGTGTGCGCGGTTTCGCCACCACCGTGCAGTACAACCTCAACCAGAACGGCGCGAACGGTATCTACAAAGGAACGGTGCCGGCGAATGGGTGCCCCTCGGACTTCACTTTGATTTCCACGGAGAGCAATGGCTGGGCCGGGCTCAAGGCGGGAAGCGGCACCGCTTATGTGGATTCCGCGACCGGCAATCAGCTGGGCCGGATCGATCTGGCTGTAGCTCCAAGCAACTCGAATTATGTTTACGCCCAGGTCCAGGCGATTACGAAGAACAGCAACACCGGCTGCGCGAACGCGAACGGTTGCCAGCTCGGTGCGTATCGCACGACTGATGGCGGCGCCACTTGGACTCAGCTGTCAGGCTCGCCCGGAGATTCCCTTCTCGATTGCGACACTGCGCCCGGCGACTATAACCAGAACTGGTACGACCAGGGTATCGCGGTTGACCCGAATAACCCCGACCGCGTCTTTTTCGACACCTACGAAGTCTGGTTCTGGGCCAATGGGAATCCCGTTTGGAACGACACCACCTGCGGTTACAGTACTAAGAACAATGGCGTGCACGTGGATCAGCACGCGCTCGCCTTTGTGCCCGGTTCTTCCAGTGTCCTGCTGGCCGGGAATGATGGCGGCGTTCATGGAACTACCAATGCCGATCAGGCCAGTTTGGTGCTCGATCCGACCTGGTTCAACATGGATACGGGGCTGAACACGATCGAGTTTTACTCCGGCGACATCAGCGGCAACTTCGCGAACTCCGCCTCGCCCCAGGCGAACGGTGGCGCGCAGGATAATGGCGCCATGTCGGTGACTTTTTCCGGCACCCCGACTGGGCCGGCTCCGTGGCAAACAGGCAAAGGCGGCGATGGCTTCTTTGCCCGGATCGATCCTGTCGGCACCGGAACGAGCCTTCGTTTCTGGCAGGGCAACAACAGCGGCCACCTGCATCGTTGCACGAGTAACTGCACCGCGCCCGGCGCGAGCTGGAGCGATCGGACCGGTGGTTGGCTCAGTGACACTCAGTCGTTCGTTTTGCCCTACGAAATTTTCAAGGGCGATCCGACTACTCCGGGCAACGATTGCGAGGTCGCGGGCCCGACCACCGGCTGCGGCCATCTGGTTGTCGGCACCGTCCGGGTGTGGGAAACGATCACCGGCGCCGCCGCAACCCCGGTTTGGTACGTGAACAGCCCGGCGAACCTGACCAAGCAGTCGTTAGGTAACCGCTCCTTCATTAACCAGCTCGCCTTCGAGCAATCCCTCCAGTCCACCGTCATTGTAGGAACCAACGACGGCAATGTGCAGATCGGCCGTGGCCTCGGGACGGGCTCGAACCAATCAACCTGGGTGAACGTAACCGGCGGCAACACCGTGTTGCCTAACCGGCCGATCCTCGACGTTGCCTTCGACCCCAAGACGACGACGGCGCCGATTGGTTATGCGGCGGTGGGTGGCTTCAATGCCAACACGCCGGTGACCCCGGGCCACGTTTTCCAGGTGATCTGCACAACTGATTGCGCTTCGTTCACCTGGCTAGATAAGACCGGAAATCTTCCCGACATCCCGGTGGATGCCATCCTGGCCAACCCGAAGTTTCCGAAGCAGGTCTTTGCGGGGACGGACTGGGGACTTTACTACACGGACGACATCACAGCCGTAAGTCCGGCCTGGTCGCGGTTCGAGAACGGGTTGCCGCATACCATGGTTTGGGATCTGCAATACGATCGCGGCTTTACCACGCTGTCCGTTTGGACGCGCGGCCGCGGCGCGTACGCCTGGCCGTTGCCATCCGATCCGAACGGGACGCCGACTCCAACTCCTACCCCGAGTGCGACGCCAACGCCGACCGCCACACCTACCGCGACTCCTACTGCCACCCCGACTCCGACAGTTGCCCCTACCCCAACGCCAACTCCTACCGCGACTCCTACCGCAACGCCTACACCTACTCCTGCCCCGACGCCCACACCTACTGCTACACCTAATCCCACGCCCACCCCGACTCCCAAGGCGCAACTCCTAAACATCTCGACCAGAGCGCAAGTGCAAACGGGCGATGATGTCTTGATCGGCGGTTTCATTATCGCCGGGAATGAGGCGAAAACGGTGCTGATCATGGCAAAGGGGCCGTCCCTCAGTTCCGGGGGCGCGCCCGTCCCGGGACGGCTGGCCGATCCTGTCCTGGAACTGCACGACGGGGCCAACAACATCCTGACCACTAACGACAATTGGACGGAGTCGCCGCAAAAGACCGAGATCCAGAACAGCGGCTTCGCGCCGTCCGATTCCAAGGAGTCCGCGATTCTCCAGAGCCTGGCTCCTGGTAACTACACCGCGGTTGTGCGCGGGGTTGATAACAGCACGGGCGTTGCGCTGGTAGAAGTTTTTGATCGTGCTGTAGGTTCCAATTCCAAGCTGGCAAACCTGAGCGCGCGCGGCCCGGTGGGAACAGACGACAATGTGATGATAGGTGGCCTCATCACTGGGCCTGACAACAGACTGGACACTAAAATTGTGGTTCGTGCTCTCGGTCCCAGTCTTACCGACTTCGGTATAACCGGCGTGCTCGAGGACCCGTACCTGGAATTGCACAACCAAGAGGGCACGCTGATTAATGCGAACGACGACTGGCAAAGCGACTCGCAGGCGGGAGAAGTCGAGGCGGCCCATCTCGCGCCCAAAGACACTCGCGAGAGCGCCCTCTTTTTCCTGCGGCCACCGTCGACCTACACGGTGATTGTTCGCGGCAAGAACAACGCCGTCGGGATCGCTACAGTCGAGAGTTACAACGTGCCGTAGAGCGGACGTTGCCGAAGGACCTGAGGTCCGGGGCTTTTCCTATTCCTGAGCTGGTCCCGGTCCGGCGCGAGGGCGCGCCGGCTCCAGACTGATTACATGTGCGCGATAACGTTGTCGCCGAACTCGGAGCACTTGATCTCGGTCGCTCCATCCATCAGGCGCGCGAAATCGTAGGTGACACGTTTGCTAGCGATCGCGCCGTTCAGGCCTTTCACGATCAGGTCCGCTACGTCGTTCCAGCCCATGTAACGGAACATCATTTCGCCCGAGAGAATCACTGAGCCCGGATTGACCTTGTCAAGGTTCGCATACTTCGGCGCCGTGCCGTGAGTCGCCTCGAAAACGGCGTGGCCGGTGATGTAATTGATGTTGCCGCCTGGCGCGATGCCGATGCCGCCGACCTGCGCGGCTAGCGCGTCGCTCAGGTAATCGCCGTTGAGATTCAAGGTCGCGATCACGTCGAAATCTTCGGGACGCGTCAGCACCTGTTGGAGCGTGATGTCCGCGATGGCGTCCTTGATCACGAGGCCGGCGCCCGGTTTGCCCATGGGGATCTTGCACCACGGGCCACCATCGATTTCTTCCGCGCCGAAATATTGTTTCGCGATCTCATAGCCCCAATCGCGAAACGCGCCCTCGGTGAATTTCATGATGTTCCCCTTGTGCACCATGGTCACGCTCTTGCGCTGGAACTTGATCGCGTAACTGATCGCGCTGTGAATCAGACGCACGCTGCCGGCGCGGCTGACGGGCTTGATGCCCACCCCGACCAGAACGTCATCCCCTTCTGGGGCGCCAACCATTTTCCAAAACTCCGACGCCTTCTCCTTGGTGCCGAAACGAATCTTCTCGAACGCCTTCGGGAACTCCTTCTGGATGAACTCGAGGATTTTTTTGGATCCGTCGCTGCCCGCGGCGTATTCGATCCCGGCATAAATGTCTTCGGTGTTCTCGCGAAAGATCACCATGTCCACCTTCTCCGGCCGCTTCACCGGCGAAGGCACGCCTGTGAAATATTGGACAGGGCGCAGACAGACGAACAGGTCGAGCATTTGCCGCAGCGCTACGTTGAGCGAGCTGATCCCACCGCCGACTGGCGTGGTCAGCGGTCCTTTGATCCCGACGAGATATTCGCGGAACGCCTCGACCGTGTCTTCCGGCAGCCATTCATCAAATTTATCCTTTGCCGCCTGCCCGGCGAAAACTTCAAACCACGAGATTTTCTTCTGGCCGCCGTACACTTTCTCCACCGCGGCATCGAAAACGCGCACGCTGGCCGCCCAGATATCCGGGCCGGTCCCGTCGCCGCGAATAAATGGAATAACCGGATGATCCCCCACGGTTAATTTTCCCTGGGAAGTCGAAATTTTATCGCCCGCCGGCGGTGTCAGATTTTTGTACGGCATAAGGGGGAGAATTTAAGGAGGAATTATGATTTAGGAAGCAGAAGTATTGAGCTGATCCCCTTTCTTCGTGCTGCTTCTCGTGCTCGTGCTCGCGCTCAGTCTGCATTTTCATGCTCATGCTCCTGATCATGATCATAATCCTGGGCTGTCGCGTCGCCTCCCCTGAAAGATCAGGAGCAGGATCATGATCAAGAGCAGGATTGGACGGGGACAGAGCCTGTCGCTCCACCCATGCAAATAAGCGTGACTTGGCCTGGAACTCCCGGCAGGCTCGATTCCGATGAAGTCGAGGCCCGGCCTGCGGTCACGGGTCGTCGTGGCGGCTGCTCTACTTCTCGCGGCGCGAGAGGTTGCTCGAGGGCAAACGATCGCGGATCTGCCGGACGATAAGTTTCAATCGCTCGTAACCAAAACGGAGCTTTACGGCCAGGCACTTAAGGCTGCGCACGGTATCAAAAAATCTTACGATAGCTACGCCTCGTGGGTGGATGTGAAAACGGGCCCTACTGGGAAAGAAAAGTTGATCGACAACGGTGTCTCCGACTTCGCGCCCAACATCCTTCCGGACATCCAGGACGCGAGCAAGAAAGGGCCGGGGATGTGGCCGCCGCTGCCCATAGACGCGGGGATGCAAAAGCTCGCGGATACGACTATGGCGCTCGCGCCCCTGGTGAAATCAGCGTCGGAATATTACGCCCAAAAGGCCTACAAAACCGACGCTGCGAAGCGCGGCCAGGAGTTGCACGTCCAGATGATGCCACTCTTTGACCAGGTCTTCGCTGCGCAAATTGCTTTCCGGCGCGGATTTCGCGCGGTGAAGGAGGACGTAGATCGGCGGGTTCTCGCGCAATTGGAAAAGGACCATGGGAAAAATTACGAATGGCATCTGCGCAGTTTTCTCATGGCCGCGGAAACTCTGGGCGACATGATGCCGACTCATCTCGACGCGCCGCCGATCGATGCTGCGCGCTACCGGCAGCGTTTCGTCGCTTTGGATGCAGCGTTCACTGCGTTCACGCAATACCGGACGGCACACGCGGAAGAGATCAAAACCAGCGCGCTGGCCGGTTCGGTCGGTAATTCCGTCGACGATTTTTTCGCCGCCAGCAAACAACTTCGGAGCCTGCTCGACGCCCCCAAGCCCGACCGGCAACTTTATCTGGCGAAAGTAAGCGACTTCACCACGAAGTTCGACGACCTGCTCCAGCGCTCCACCGTAGCCTCGAAGTAAGCTAGCAATCTTCTGTAGCGGCGCTTTGTAACCGCCGAGAGCCAACGGCTCGGCGGTTGCAAACCGCCGCTACAGAAAACAAATCAGTTCCGCGCGATCAAGCCGCGAAGCCGACGGCGTTGCGTAAACACGATCGCAGCCAACGCGAGTGCTCCGCCGATCCAAGTGCTCGGTTCGGGAACCGCAACCAAATCGATTTCGCCGGGAATAGCATAACTGACAGCGTAGCCAGCGGGCGGAGTGACGACGTCAAAGATCCCGGTACGTGTCCCGGTGTAGGTTGCGATGGTGTAGGAAGCGGCTCCTGTGACGCCTTGGAAAATGAGCTGATCAAACGTGGTGCTCAGGTTTAGATTTCCGTTAATGATCAATCGATCGCTGGTCGCAGCAGTAAGATCAACGATGTAAGTAGCCAGGCTGCCGGCACTCGCGCCGTTGAAGACCACATTCGTCGCCGTGAGGGTGAGCGATCCGATGGAGCCGGTCGATGCAATCACTCCGTTTGTTCCTCCGGTAATGTTTCCACCGCCATTAATGGTAACATCGTTGGCACCTGCATTAATGAATCCGGTACCGCCGAGTGTACCGCTGTTATTGACCATCACCGCACCGCTGCCCGTCGCGGAAGATCCGGACGCGTTACTCACTAACAGCGTTCCGGAATTAACATTAGTCCCGCCTTGGTAGGTATTGGCGCCTGAGAGGGACACGAATCCAATGGCATTTGACGTACCAGTCACGGTCACCCCGCCCGTGCCTGAAATGGTGTTGGTGAAGGCCGTCGTGCGTGCGGCGCCACTTGCCACCGTTGTAGCGCTGGTCAATGTCACGCTGTCGTTAAGAGTAACCGTGCCGCTGTAGGTCGTTTGTGTGGCATTCTTACCACCAAGCACCAACGTACCTCCGCTGCCGGTCGCGGTGACGATGGGATTGGCAAGTGTAACAGAGGCCGAAGAAACCAATGAGGCCGAACCTCCGCCTGTCATCCCCAAATTAATCGTGTTGGCAGCAACCCCGAAAGAAGTGTTGTTATTGAAGGTGACGGCACCAGTGGCAATAGTGCTGCTTCCCGTAAAGGTGTTTGCCGCGTTCACCGCAATCTGACCGGCACTGACGTTGTTTGAAGCATTGGTAAACGTGATATTACCGGTCCCACTGATAATTGTACTGAGCTGGATCGATCCGTTGGTATTTGTGCTGCCACCGCTATTGGTCACGCTAAGATTGTCCGCCAGAATAAGCCCCCCGAGGCCCGTGATGGATAAAGAGTTGCCGGTGGTCGCGCTTGCGTTGGTATTTCTGATCGTAGCCGAGAGCGGCCCCCCCGCATCTTGATCAAGCGTGATCGGAGTCGTGGTGGCGATGGCCCAAGAAGTGTTGACGTTGACGGCGTCGTGTCCGATCGTGCCGACGGTGACGCCGCCCGGTGTGCTTTGAGTAACCGATGCGTTGACTGTTTGAATATTAAGCGCGCTGTCACCTTGTCCGTTTGGAAACGCAGTGCTTGGGCTCCAATTAGCGTTCACATTCCATTGCGTACCAGCAGCGCCCTGCCAAAAGTATGCAGTGTTCAACGCGGCTGTAACCTGACCTGAAGTTTTGGGACTAACCGGGACGGTGGTGCTCGTCGCGACGTTGAACAGATTCGGATCGAAGGTCGCCGTGCCGTTGGCATTTACGCCGACCGTGTTGTTCGCGGGCTCGACGTCGATCACGACCGGCTCCATTACAGGACGGCTGCCGTATTTCTCCAGCCAAATGGAGGGCGACAGATAACTCACTGTGCTCACGCTCCGGGTGACGCTGCGCGGCGCCGCGGGATGATTGGCGGCGGTCACCGCGGCCATTAGCTGACCCGGCAAACTAGCTGAAAACAATTCGCGAACGTAAACCCAGCCGGGCAATCCGCCGGCGTCATCGTTGAAAACGTTCCGCGACAGGCCGCTGACGAATCCGGCGGTGCTCGCGAGAACGAGCGCAGCCATGACTATCTTGGAAACAGGTCCGCCGCTTCGCCGATCGTTTTTCTTCATTCGAGAGAGGACTGCCGGAAACTTCCGCGACTTCATCCAAATCAGCGCTGGGTGGCAATACAAAAAGAAGGCGTATCGGCAGATTTTTTTTGGGTGGCTTGATGGTCCGCGCGCTGCGCCGGCCGCGGAGGTGGTGGCGGAACGAATGGACATCGCAGCGCGATGTCCCTACCAACAATCGTGTTTCTATCCGCGAGCGGCTTTGATTAAATCACCGGCATGGCTTCCTCATCTCTTTGGGCGCGGTTTCAGAATTATTTTCTGCAGTATCCCGATCTCGATTTCTCGATCGACATCAGCCGGATGCGTTTCGCGGATGATGAATATTTCGGGAAGATGCAGTCGCGGGTGGAAAACGCGTTCGCCGCCATGCGCGAACTGGAAGGCGGCGCGATCGCAAACCCGGACGAAGGGCGAATGGTCGGCCATTACTGGCTCCGCGATTCCAAACTAGCGCCCACCCCCGAATTGCGCGCGGACATCGACGAGACCAACGCGCGGATCAAGCAATTCGCCTCAGACGTGCACAGCGGCAAAATCGCGCCGCAAAAAGGCGAGCGCTTCAAGCACGTCCTCCTGATCGGCATCGGCGGCTCGGCCCTCGGGCCGCAATTCATCGCCGACTCGCTCGGTCGCGCGACTGATCCACTCGATATTTATTTCCTCGATAACACCGACCCGGACGGGTTCGATCGCGTCTTCGACAAACTCGGCGATCACATCGCGCATACGCTCGCGGTCGTGATCTCGAAATCGGGCGGCACGAAAGAGACGCGCAATGGAATGCTGGAGGCCGCGCGGCGGTATGAGCAGTCGGGTTTGGACTTCGCTAAACACGCGGTCGCGGTCACAGGCGTCGGGAGCGAGCTCGACAAATACGCGGAGAAAAACGGATGGCTCACTCGGTTCCCCATGCACGATTGGGTCGGCGGCCGGACGTCGATCATGAGTGCGGTCGGGCTGGTCCCGGCGGCGCTGGAGGGTTTCGACATCGACATTTTTCTGGCGGGGGCCGCGGCGATGGATGCGAAAACCCGCGCGACGGACGCGAAGCAGAATGCAGCCATGCTCCTGGCCCTGATGTGGTTTTACGCGGGCAACGGCCGCGGCGAAAAGGACATGGTGATCCTGCCCTACAAGGATCGGCTGATGTTGTTCAGCAAATATTTGCAGCAACTGGTGATGGAGTCGTTAGGCAAGGAAAAGGATCTCGACGGGAACGTGGTCCACCAGGGCATCGCGGTTTACGGGAACAAGGGCTCGACCGATCAGCACGCGTATGTGCAGCAATTGCGCGACGGCGTTTTGAATTTTTTCGTCACCTTCATCGAGGTGCGGAAGGACCGCGGCTCGAAGCGCTTCGAGGTGGAGGAAGGCGTGACCAGCGGGGATTATCTCCAGGGATTTTTGCGGGGGACGCGCACGGCCCTTTACGAGAGCGGCCGGGAATCGATCACGATCACGATCCCGGAAGTGAACGCGTTCAACGTGGGAGCGCTCATCGCCTTGTACGAGCGGGCGGTAGGGTTCTATGCCTCGCTTGTGAACATCAACGCGTATCATCAGCCGGGGGTCGAAGCGGGGAAGAAAGCGGCGACGCGTGTGCTCGAGTTGCAGAAGAAGGTGGAAGAGAAACTGAGCGCCAAGCCTGGAGCGAGCGCGGAGGAAATCGCGCAGGCGCTCGGGGCCGAACCGGAAGATGTGTTTCACATTCTTCGGCATCTAGAGGCAAACAGGTAGTCGATCGCGCGCTCCGTCGCGCGATGGTTGGATCGTTCCGCTCAAATATTTTGGCGGCGCCTCTCATAGAGCGGCGGAGCGCTCGATCCACCTGGCACTCGAACCGCAAGCAGGACACCTCTGGCACTCGACGCTCGTTGCGCTAGGGTTGGGCTCTTCGTTCATCATGTCCGCGCCTTCCGAGCCAAACTCAACTCCGGACCTCCAGGTTCCGATGCCGGACGTGGTGAAGTTTGTCCGGCAACTCGGACACGATCTGCGCAATCATCTGAACGCGGCTGAACTGCAATCGGCCTACCTCGCCGAGATCGCGGAAGACCCGGAATTGAAAGAAGAAATCAAACGCCTGCGGACAATGGTTTCCGAAGTGGGAGCAAGTCTGCAACGGGTCACTTCCTCACTCAGCGCACCGCGATTGACCCTGATGCCATACAGCGCGGCCGATTTCATGGAAGATCTGCGCGAAAAACTGGCCTCCGATTATCCGAATGAAAGCGCGTCGGTCGAATGGAACGCGCAGCTGGGCGACGCCAGCCTCGAGATCGACCCGCAATGGTTGCAGCCGGCCCTGACGGAATTATTCGCGAACGCGTTCCGGCATGGCCGCGCGGAAGGTGCCATTTCGGTGGAAGCGCAGACTGAACAGAATCAGTTCACTCTAACCATCCGCGAGCCGAAACAGAGTTTCGAAATCTCGACCGAGAACTGGGGCCGCGAGCCCATGCATACAGTAGGGCATGGCCATTATGGTCTTGGACTTCATCGGTCCCGCGCTATCATCGAAGCCCACCAAGGCCAATTAAATGCGCGCTATGATCACGCGGCATCTTCTCTCATCACGACGGTTGTGCTTCCCTTGGGCGCGCCGGAGAAATAGCGCTTCGCTCGCACACACTCCGCCGCAAGCGTTGAATGAAATCGTGCCTGCGCACGTCGATTGCTCTTCCTGTTTGGCCTCCGCCCCCCATGATAAACGCCCGAGTGCCACAAGACCATGACCGCAGAGAATAGACGCATCCTGATCATCGACGATGAGCGGACAATTCTGCTCACGCTCGAAGCTTTGCTCGGCCGTCACGGTTACCAACCCGAGACCGCGGCGACGGCATCCTATGGCTTGCGGCTGTTGAAAAATAATCCGCCGGCGGTGGTCCTGCTCGATCTGCAACTGCCCGACGCGGAAGGCCTGCAAATGCTCGAACAGATCAAGCGCGAGCATCCGGAGACGCAGGTGATCATTTTGACCGCGCACGATTCGCTGAGCAACGCGATCGAATCGATCAAGCGCGGCGCTTACCATTTCATCAGCAAGCCGTATGCGCCGGAAGAATTGCTCAGCCTGATCGAGAAGGCGCTCGAAAAACAATCGCTCCTGCGCGAGACCGAGCAGCTGCGGCAAAAAACGCAGCAGTTGCAGAAGCGCCTCGAGATCGCCGAGACGCGCCTCGCGCCGGTGATCAAAAGCAAGGCGATGCAGGAGATCAACGAGTTGATCGAGGCGATGGCGCCATCCGAAGCGAACGTGCTGATCACGGGCGAGAGCGGCGTGGGCAAGGAGGTGATCGCGAACGTAATCCACAGCCGGAGCCGCCGCGCGGGCAAGCCGATGGTGAAATTGAACTGCGCCGCGTTTCCACAGGCCATGATCGAGTCGGAGTTATTCGGCTACGTGAAAGGAGCGTTCACCGGGGCGATGAACGATTTTGCGGGCATGATCGCAGCCGCCAGCGGGAGCACGCTTTTCCTCGACGAGATTTCCGAGATGCCGCCAGAGCTGCAAACGCGCTTCCTGCGCGTGCTCCAGGAACGTGAGTACCGCCCGCTCGGCAGCACCCAAACGCTGAAGTCCGACTTCCGCGTAGTCGCGGCGACGAACCGTCCGATCTCGCGCGCGCTCTCCGAAAACCGGCTCCGGGCAGATCTTTATTACCGGCTCAACACTTTCCAAATCGAGATCCCGCCGTTGCGGGAACGGAAGGAAGATATCCCGCCTTTGGTGGCGACGTTCCTAAAACGGTTCGCGCAGGAGCTGAGTAAACCGGAGCCGCAGATCGGTCCGGAAGCGTTTCAGAAATTGCTCGATTACTCCTGGCCCGGGAACGTGCGCGAACTGCAAAACGCCATGGAATACGCCGTCGTCCTGGCGCGCCAAGGCAAGATCACCGTGAAGGAGCTGCCCGCCGAAGTGCAACTCCCGGCGGCGCTTCAGCAGACGCAAGGCAACAACAATGGCGGGACGACCGGCGTGCAAAATCTCGACGACTTGGAACGGAACGCGATCATCCAGGCGCTTGCGCAATGTCACGGGAACAAGAAAAAAGCCGCGCAGGTTTTGGGCATTCAGCGGCCAACGCTTTACAATAAAATGAAGCGTTTCGCGATCGAGCTCTGACCATTTTGGATTTTAGATTGTGGATTTTGGATTGAGCGGAAACTTTCTGCTGAGTCCCAATCCAAAATCGGAAATCTAAAATCCAAAATGCTGGTCTCCCGCCATCTCGAAAAAGTTCTCGCGCATGCGAATCGCGAACTGGCCGCGGCGGGCACGAAGCAGCCCACGGAAACGCTCGCGCTTTACAAGAAGTTCCTCAAGATCGAGGAGCACCGGCTGCGGCTGAGTCACCAATCGGGTGGAGGTGGGCGGGAGATTTGTGGGGTTCGCGTGGAACTGATCGATGTCTTGTTACGCCACATTTTTGTGTCGGCTTCGAGTTTCGCGCAGCAAAAAGGCGCGTCCCCTACCCCACTCACCGTCGTCGCGCTCGGCGGTTACGGTCGCAAAGAGCTCAATCCCTTTAGCGACGTGGACGTCATGTTTCTCCACGACACAAACGGATCGAGCATCTCGCCCTATGCGGCGCAGGTCATCGAACAGACGCTCTATCTCCTCTGGGATATCGGATTCAAAGTGGGCCACTCCACGCGTTCGATTTCAGAGGCGATCAGCCTCGCGAACACGGACATGCTCACGAAAACCGCGATGCTGGAATCGCGGCAGCTCGCGGGCGATCCGCATCTGGAACATCTCTTCCGCAAGCAATTCCTGGTAAACTGCGTAAAGGGTCGCGAGAAGGAATACGTCGAGCTGCGCATGCAGGACCAGGCGGCGCGCCACGCCAAATTTGGCGACAGCGTCTACGTGCAGGAGCCGCATTTGAAAAGCGGGTGCGGAGGGCTGCGCGATTATCAGAACCTCCTTTGGATGACTTATTTCAAGGAAGGCGCGTTGACCACGACGCATCTGGTCGGCAAGGATTGGCTGAGCGAAGCGGACCGGCGCCGGATCGAGGCAGCTTATGAATTTCTTCTGCGCCTTCGGACCGATCTTCATTACGCGACCGGCCGCGCGACGGACACGCTCCACTTCACCGTTCAGGACCAGATCGCACAGCGGCTCGGTTATCCGCAAAAGCGCGGCACGCTGCGGAACGAGGCGTTGATGAAGGATTACTACGAGCACACGCGAAACATTTTCCGCGTGACGGAGCGAATCACGGAGCAGTTCGCGAGCGGGCAATCGTCCGCGACCACGCGATCGCTCTTCAGTTTTCTGCCGCGACCGAAAACGCGCGAGGAGCAGGTCGATCAGTTCGTAGTTCGGCACGGACAGCTCTTCGCGCACCGGCCGGATATTTTCGCGCGAACGCCTGAAGCGATGATGCGCGTGTTCCTCCTCGCGCAGGAACGCGATTTGGATTTGAGCCCCGACCTGGCCGATCTCTTCACGCGAAACCTGGGATTGGTGACGCGAGCCTTCCGCAACGGGAAGGGCCCGCGCGAAACCTTCCGGGCCATTCTTTCTCGCAAAGGCAAAGTAGGCGGCATTCTCCGGATGATGCACCGGGTTGATTTTCTCGGCCGTTACGTTCCGGAATTCGGGCAACTGACCTGTCTGGTGCAGCATGAGTTTTTCCATCGCTACACCGCGGACGAACACACGCTGGTCTGCATCGACAAGCTGGACCAGGTGACCCAGACGCAAGAGCCGAAGTTCCGGATGTACCGCGAGGTGTTTGAGAAAATGGAGGACCCACTGGTGCTCTATCTCGCGCTCCTCCTGCACGATACCGGCCGTGCCGTGGGCGCGCGCCCCCATTCGGAAGCGAGCGCACTTTTCGCCCAAGGCGCCGCGATCCGTCTCCAGCTTTCGACCGCGCAACGCCGCTCCTTGATTCTCCTGGTCGATCATCACCTCACGCTCTCGAACATGGCGCAACAGCGGAACCTGGATGATCCGGAAACAGCGGTGGAGTTTGCTCGCGTGGTGAAGGATCAGGAAAACCTCGACGCGCTCATGCTCCTCACCCTCGCCGACGGCCAGGGCACGAGCGCGGATGCGTGGTCGGACTGGAAGGAGTCCCTGGTCTGGCAACTATATCACGCGACCTCGCGCTACCTGTCGGACCAGGAAGCGTTTTATGAGCAGAGCAAAATCGAGCGCGAACGTTTGCAGCTGAGCGTGACGGAAAGCCTCGGGGCGGATTACGCGGAGGAAGTGGAAGCGCATTTCGAATTCATGCCGGACAATTATTTCCGCGCCTTCGCCGAGCAGGAGCTGGTCTCGCATCTCAAACTTTTCCGGCAGTTTTTGGAGAAGCTGTACTGGACCGACGAGCCACCGCTCGCTCCCGCGATCGCGTGGCAGGCTTTTGCCGCGCAGGGTCACAGCATCGCATCTTTTTGCGCGTGGGACGGCCAGGAGCTGCTGGCGAAAATCGCGGGTTCGTTCGCGGTGGTGCCCATCAATATTCTCAGCGCCGATATTTACACGCGCGGAGATAACGTGGTCCTGGATATTTTTCGCGTGTGCGACACGCGGTTTCGCGCGGTGACGGACAAGCGCGATCACGCGCTGGTCGAATCCACCTTGCGCCAGGCCCTGGCGAACGAGCACTTTGATTTTGCGCCGCTGCTGGACCAGGCCCGGCGCAAGATCGTGAAGCGGCACACCCGCGGCGAGATGGATTTTCCGACGCGCGTCGCGGTCGAGAACAAGGCGCATCCCACCTACTCGCTCGTCCAGATTCAGACGCCGGACCGGCTCGGCTTACTTTACCAGCTGCTCACCGCTTTCGGAGAGGAGCGCATTTCGATCGCGCTCTCGCGCATCAGCACGGAGAAAGGTGCGGCCATCGATACCTTTTACGTCGCCGATCGCGCGACGCGCGGGAAGATCACCGATCCCTCTCGGATCGCCGGTCTTCAGGAACGGCTCCATCGCGCCGCGATCGGAGTCGTTTAGCTGGATCGCGCGCTCCGGCAATAATCAGACTGGCCGCAAAGGCCTTTCCGTTTACCTTTCCCGCCACCGTCCAACCATGAATGTCTTGATTCTCGCCGCCGGTTACGCGACCCGCCTTTATCCGCTCACGCTTACGAAAGCGAAACCGCTCCTCGACGTCGCGGGCAAACCGATGATCGAATGGGTGCTCGATCATCTCGCAGGTGTGCCGGAGATCGAGAGCGTTTACGTCGTCACCAACAGCAAGTTTGTGAAGGACTTCCAAGCCTGGGCGGAAAATTATCAGCAACGCCACCCGGGACTCGCGCTCAAAATTATCGACGACGGTTCGACCGACGACTCAGACAAACTCGGCGCCATTGGCGATATCACCCTGGTGGTGGCGCGGGAAAATTTGGGAAGCAGCGATCTCATCGTGGTCGGTGGCGATAATCTTTTCAGTGAATCGCTGAAAGATTTCGTGCAGGCGGCGAAAGGATCGGAAGCGACGCTGGCGACTTACGACGTGGGAGACCTGGAAGCGATCAAAAAATACAGCAGCATCAGCACCGATGCCGATGGCGTCCTGACTGAATTCGAAGAGAAGCCCGAGAAACCAAAAAGCACCCTGACTGGAATCGCTCTTTATTATTTTTCGCAGGAAGTGGTGGGGCTTTTCACGACCTACATTGCCGCGGGTAATAATCCGGATCAGCCGGGCAGGTTCATCCAGTGGCTGCATCCGCGGAAGAGGGTGAAAACCTACCAGATCAAGGGCACGTGGTACGACATCGGGAGCAAGGAAACGCTGGAAGAAGCAAACGAGATTTTCGCGAAGTTCAGGTAGGGACAGCGCGCTGCGCTGTCCGAGTGGCGCCGCGTCCCCTGCCAAAAGTGCGAACGGACGCCGCAGCGCGGCGTCCCTACCAAGGACTACTTCAGCCGTCCCTCATCGAATTCGATGAGGTCGAAGTAGGTCCGAATATCTTTCCGGCCGCCGCCGCCGGACTCTTTTAGGAAATGGGTGAACCGCGCTTTTTTCGCCGCGGTATCGGGCCGCCGCGAAATCATCGCTTCGTTCCAATGCTCGATTGCCTCGGTCGAATGCGCGGTGCCGTTCTTCGAAATCCAATCGAGAATCGCCGCGTCGTCGTCGAGCCGATTGGCCGCTTCTTCAAACGCGTCCGGGTTCAATTTCAAAAAGGCCAGGAGATGTTTGTCGAACCCGACCGTTTTGTAATTGTAGCCGTCAAGCAAGCCTTTGCGATGGAGCTTTGCCTTGTCGATCAGGCGCGGCAAATGCACGTAACCGCCGAGGCGGTCGTACGGACTGCGTGGAAGCAGCTTTTTTTGCATTGCGCCCCGAGCTAGGTCGCGGGCAGAGGATGCGGAACGACTTCCGGCGCGACCGCCTTGGCGGCTGCCGCGACCGGCTCGGGCTTTGGCTCTGGCAGCAGCTCCGCCTGGGTGAGCCGCGCGCTTCCGATGATGAGCTGGCCGGTAAATACGCCGCCCTTCTCCACGGAAATGGATTTTGCGGTTACGTCTCCATCCAGCGTGGCGTTCCGATGAATGACGACCGCGCCTTCGGCGACGATCTCGCCCGTCATGTGCCCACGAATCTCGATGTTCCGGACCCGGACCCGCCGAAAGAATTGCACTTCAGCTTTGCGCTCGACCAAGACGTGTTCGGCGGTGAGCCGGCCCGGAATCTTACCGATAAAATTAATCGTAGTCGTGCCCAGGCAGACCATGTTGCCGCGCATTTTTCCTTCGATCAGCGCGGAGCGGCAGGTCACGGTGCTACTGGCCAGATCGCCTTTCGCGGTGACATGGATCCCGCCCTGCGTCTTGATCGAGCGGCTGAAACTCGTGGTAATTTTGTAATCGCGCAGGTCGATGTGCGTACTGCATTTCGGGCAAAAGGTGGACGTAGCGGCGGAGCTGACCTCCTGCTTTGCTTTGCAATCGAAACACTCGATTTCCGAGTTGTGATGCTTCGTCCACAGGCCTTCCAGTTTGCGGAAGAGCGATGGATCGGGCGCCGCCTCGACCGGTTCGTCCCTGGGCCGAAGACGTACTTCCACCTTCGGGACCGAAGGCGCGAAGTGCCCCGCGCACTGGCGGCACATCGTGCTTTTCGCCGCCGCATATTCCATCTGCTTGAAGCCGCAATGTGGACATTCCACACTGACTTTAGCAGGCGACGGCTTGGACACTGCTCGCGTTGTGCCGGTAGATTCTTAAACGCGCGCGCCGAAAGCCGACTTCGCTGGAGGCGTCGCTGGCTCTTCGTTCCGAACGATTTCCGGTCTGGCCGCGGATGCATTCGCACCCTTGCCCGCGCCGGCACTGGTCACTTCGGATTTGCCGATGAAAGTTGCGCCTTCTTCGATGACGAGACGCGCCGCTTTCAAATCGCCCTGGAGCGTGCAGCGTGATTTCAGCTCGCAACGCTCGGCCACAGTAATATTCCCAACGACCTTGCCGTAGACGGTGATCGATTTGGTTTTGATCTCTCCGTTGATGTTGGCGTTCTCCCCGATGGTCAGGATACCATCAGAATTGATTTCGCCCTTCACCTTGCCGTCGATGAGGAGTTCCTTTTGAAATTTAATGGAGCCTTCGATCTCGACGTCGCTCGAGAGAATGTCTTTGCCAGAATGTTCAGCCATATATTTTTGTGGATCGATTGTTGGTGGTGATGTTCGGGGTTGTTCGCGCTGAGCGAGCCCGTTGTTCTCATCAGTGCCCGCGCTTAACGATCCTTCTCCGATCGACGACAGGGGCTTCTGCGGAATGAATTTCTTCAGCACGCGGCATTATGGTAATACGAGATGGCTCTGTCAACGACTTCCCGAGGGAAAGTCATCTTTTTCCGCAGAAAACTGGACACGAAAGACTTTGGCGGACCCATTCTGGTATTCGAGGCGAAGAAACGGCGGCGCCTGGCTCGGGGTCCGGTCGAGCACGAGACCCAGGGAATCCGACGGCGCTCTAACGCCCAGGAGCGCGGCGGAATTCGTCAGGGTGCGGTCTGCATCGTAAGCCAGCACGAAATGCACTTTGCTCGCGCGCAGAATGTCCCGCGCCGTTGCCGCGTCCGGCGCGAGGAAAAAACGCGCGCTCCGTTCTATTCCATCGATGGACTCATGGGAGGAACCGGCCACGCCGGGTTGTCCCGACCAATACGCCACCGCAGGCGACATCCACCATGGCGCGAGGAACGGCGCCTCGGTCTGGCCCGCGAGCACGGTCGCGGCGGCCCGCCACTGCATGGCTTCGAGGCGACGCTCAACCTGGCGCGCATTTTCAGACTCGTTAGGCCAGAGTCTGGCATCCCAGTCCGACATGATCGGCCATAGGGAGATCACGATCGCGGTCCACGCGATGATCCGGCTCTTGAGTATCTGGAGCAGCGCAGGAAGCGACACGGCAAAGAGCGCGATAAAGAAATAAGCCCACCGCGCCTGCCAGACCGTGAGGGCGAACGTAGTCACCAACAGCGCCGCCAGGAAAACCGGCAGCGAAAAACTTTTTCGGAGTGCGAGCCAGAGAAGAGCGGGCAACGGTACGAGAAGCAGGCCCGCCCATCTGAGCCAGATCGGGTCGTCCAGACGGACCGGCGTTAGTTCGCCAATTGTGGCCGCCCAATTTGCCAGAATTGGAGTCGATCCAAATTGCGGCCAGCTCGGGAACCGTTGTTCGATCACCAGTCCGAGAACCAGGATTACCCCGAGCAAAATCCATCCGAGCCGGCGGTTGCGCGCCGTAAAATTCTCCCGCGCGATAACCGCGTGACAGAGCAGCACGACAACGAGCAGAACGAGCGGTTCATAAAGTGAAACCCAGAGCGCGAGACCCCAGGCGACGCCATTCACTGCGCCCCAGTTGCGCGATGGTTCCGTTTGCAATGTCCATTCCGAGCAAATCGCGACGAGCAACAGCGCGATCAACAACGACTGGTGATCCGGGCGGCCAAGTGCCGTTCCATGCGCCAGGATTGGGCTCGTCGCATAGATCAGCAAAAGCGCCCAGCGATAGCGCAGTTTGCTCCGCCGCGACCACCACCACAAAAACCAGCCCGCGAGCAAACCGAGCAGTGGCGAAACGATCGCGCCGGCCAGATCGAGCGCTCGCGACGTGAAAGGCCTGAGCACGTCCGCCAGCGCGACGATGAGATAGTCAAACGGCGAGGTCGTGTGAGGTGTAGTGCCCGCCGGAAAATTCTCGAACGAATGATGCCGGAGAATGAGCCCGGGATGTTCCAGGCACATTCGCGCTCGCGTCATCCGTGAGTAGCAATCGGCGTCGGTGAAATAAACATCGCCGCGTACGAAAACGTCCTGATAATTGGCGCACCGCGTGGCCAGAGCGAGCATCGAAAAGACAACCAGCTCAACGAAAGCGATGACGAGACGCGACACGCCGCCTTTTTAATCGAAAATCCGAAATCGAGAATCGAAAACGGTAGCCCCGAAAGCTTTTGGGGCTGGGCCCACCAGGATTCGAACCTGGGACCAAGGGATTATGAGTCCCCTGCTCTAACCGCTGAGCTATAGGCCCGTTTAGAAAAGGATTAGAACACGGGGCGCCAATGATGACCAACCCGAATGCGCGCACCGCGCGAAAGCGCCGCCATCCCGTGAACTCGTAGCAGAGGAAGATAAACAACCCGCGAGAATCCCTCAGCGTCCCTGGAGGCGCAGGAGCGCATCAATCATTTCCGCGCTTCGGTTTCTCAGCTCGCGGCGATGGATGGCGGCCATGCGCTTCAGGATCGAAGCGCCCGCGGCCGTAAGCCGAAGGTTAACGTGCCGCCGGTCGGACTCGTTGGAGATTCGGGCAAGAAGTTTTCGCCCGACCAGCTTACCGACAAGGGTGACGGCAGTGTGGTGCCTGACCTGGAGCCGTTCGCTCAGCGCCGTGATGTTCAGGCCGTTCGCACGCTCGGAAGCTCTTAGGGCAAGGAGCGCTTCATATTGCTCGGGAGTCAATCCGGCTTCAGCAAGGACTGCTATACTGACGCGCAAGAATTTCCGCATGGCGTAGCGGAACGCGGCGAGCGCCTCGTAATCCTCCTGTTGCAATTCAGTCTTCACGCGGAAAAAACAATATATCGGCGATCGATATAATGGCACACCGACTGCTATAATTTCCAGAACCTATGATCCAAGCATCTTCCAGCAAACGCGGCGGCTTTACGCTCGTCGAAATTATGATCGTCGTCGCCATCATTGCGCTTCTGGCGGCAATTGCAGTACCCGGTTTTCTCCGCGCCCGCAAGCGTTCTCAAGCCAGTCGCATAATCAATGATCTGCGCCTGATCGACTCTGCGGTCGACCAGTATGCGATCGAAAATAACAAATCCAGCGGTGCGACGGTCGCCGTGGGGGATTGGACCAAATATCTCAAGGCGGGAACAAATCTCTACCTTACCGGTCAGGATATCCTCGGGACCAGCTACGGAGCTCAGGCGGTCGATAGCTTGCCTAAGGTGCCGACCACAACGAAAAATAGTCTCTCAGACGTCACCGACGACGCTTTTTGGTCGCCGTATAATTGAAGTTGACCGCGGGCCGCGTCCCCGGTCGCGCTCCTGAAGGGCATTCCCTTATTCCTGCGCGGGCGAGCGCGTCGTGCTCGGCAACGCGGCCGCCGGTTTGATTTTCCAACTGATCGTGCGCTGAACCTTGTGGCGTGCTAGCCCTTCGCGAAAAAGCAAGGACCGGGACGTGTGTCCCGGTCCTGCTCGTTGAATGTTGGTTGCGATTAGATCGCCGGACGGCGGTTTGCTCCCGCCGCTTGCCAGGCTCTACCGACGTTCCTCTTCGTATCGCCGATCATCGCGACGGTCGTTGTAACGATCATCCCGGCGATCGTTGAATTGATCATCACTGTGGTGGTTGTGATGCTTTTTCCAATTACTGCGATGCTGTCCCCGGACATAATGACCGTGGATCCAATGATGGCCGTGGCCGTAATGCCCAGGCATCCAGATCATTTCCCAGTCGCTATCGTAGTAGGTCGCGCCGTGATAGTAGGGACGATCTCCGAGCTCAATTGTGATTCCCGCATTGGCCGCCGCGGGAACAAGAGCGCCCGCGAGAACGACGGCTGCGATTAAAAGTTTGTGTTTTATCATAGTCCCGTTAATTCGGTGTGAAGTCGGCGAATGCGTGTGTTTTTTCGCTAATTGCGAATCCGCGCCGCGGTTTCTCGACCTTCGCTGCGAGTTTTTAGCGGCCAATCTTCACACGGCTTTTGTGAATGTAGCCGCTCTTGTCCGGGCCCAGGACGATATGCACCCAGTCCCCCTCCATCCCGACGATTTCCACCTTCTCCCCGTCTTTCACAACGCCGATAATTTTCGCCTGTAGTGAAGGTTGTTGTCGGACGTTCGCAATTCCATCCGGATCCTGCACTACACCGCGGACGGCCTGCCGGGAAACGCTCGGCGCAGCAGACGTCGGAGCGGTAGGCGGCGCTGTTGCTTCAATCGCTGGAGTTGGAGGAACCGGGGTCGGCGTTTGCTGCTGTTGGGTCGGTTCCGGTCTCGGCGTGGACGCAGGAGTCGCGATCTGCGTCGACGCGACTTGTGGCGGCGTGGCGGAAGAGAGCGTCGCGACCGGCGTGGTGGCCGCTACCGGCGGCGGCGGCGACGTTTCGGTTTTCGGCTGGTTTCTGGAGAAAAGGAATCCGATCAAGCCGGTGACCAGCGCCAGCAAAATCGCGGCTACAATCCAGGGTAAGGCGTTGCTTTTTTCCGCAACTGCAGGCGTCGGCACGGGCGGCGGCGAAGCCCTATCCGGCTCCGGCCGTGGACGCGCCACGTGAGTTTTGCCCACCAGGGCGGCGATCTGCTCGGCCGCTTGTCCAACGGATCGCCCCCCGGATTCGGGAGCAACCGAAAGCCAATGCACCGTCGCGAGAAGGTAGTCCAGGCTCTTCGACGGGCTCGAATCATCGAACCGCACCGGCACGATATTGATGCCGAATCTCAAGGCCCGCTCCACCTCACGCAACACGTGCGACGAGACGTTCGAGTGCGCGCTGTAAATCAGAACGAAGCAGCTCGCGCCCTCGATCGCTTCGAGGAGTGCCTCGGCGTAGGAACCGCCTGGCGGCACGTCCCGGGGAGCGACCCAGCACGTTACGCCGCGCTCCTCGATCGCCTTCACGATCAAATCAGCGGCGGCCGAATCCTCGTGGGAATGGCTGACGAAAATGTGCTTGCTCACGAGGACCGCTCCATCCGTTGAGGTCTTAACAAGAACGAAGCATGAAACCAGCTTTATTGGTCGCGCCTGTTGGCCTTTTTCCGATGTATGCGACAATTCCTTCCCACTCGGCCCCAATTCCACTCTGCATGAAACGGCTAACCATTCTCATCTGCACGCTCCTGCTGGCAGTGGTCGTGCACGCCCAGGGCCCAGCAGTCTCGGTGCCGGAAAATCTCGGCCTCGGCCTGAAGCAATTGGTCGAGCTCTCACAACAGGACCAAAGCCAGCTCCGAAATGCGATCAGCTCAAACAATTCAATAATGTCCGACGCGTCCGGGCGCGTGCTGGTCAATGTCTATCTTAATGGAGAAATGCAGCCGGTCGCGATGAGCGCTAGGCTGGCCGAGCTGGGGTTGGAGATTCTTGCGGTGGAGAGTCAATGGCGCGGCGGGGTTATCTCGGCGCGGTTGCCGGTGGCGCAGGCCATTCGCGTCGCCCAACTCCCTGGCGTGCAGAGCGTCATGCTCGCGCACAGGCCTGTTCGCTATCGCGGCGTCGTCACCGCTGAGAGCAGCGTGGTCGAGCATGCCCTCGACGTGAACACGCCAGGCCGGCTGACTGCGCAGGGAATCCTGGGGCGCGGCATCAGTGTCGGTATCGTTTCGGATTCTTTCGACGCGGCGACGGGCGTGCCGCGAGCGAGCATCGGCGTGGCGTCGGGCGATCTGCCGGGCCCGGGGAATCCTGACGGCTACACGCAGCCGGTCGTTGTCATCCAGGACGACCCCAGTTCCACTTCCGTCGATGAAGGCCGGGCCATGGCGGAGATCGTACACGACATCGCGCCCGCGGCGAAAATCTGCTTCTCGGCTTCGGGAGCCACTCAGGTCACGATGGCGGCAAGCATTCGCAATCTCCGCGCTTTTGCCTCTACCCAGTGCGACATCATCGTGGATGACATTGGCTTTCCCGATGAGCCGTTTTTCTGCGATGGCATCATCGCGCAGGCGGTCAAGGACGTCGCGACCAGCACTTCCTTGCCGGGTAAAAAAGTAGCCTACTTCTCGGCTGCCGGGAACAACCAGAACCGCGGCTATACCGCTGACGCGAACATTATCAGCTCCGCCGCTTCCGTGCCTTATCGCGGCAATCTCAAATTCACTTCGGTCTCGACTTCACTCTACGGCGGAGGATTTCAAAACCTTGGCACTTCCGCCAACCCGGTGATCGCCATGCCGATCACGACGGGAACGGACCTCGCCGAAATCGTCTTCCAGTGGGACGACCCATTCGGCGGCCCGACCACGGACTACAACCTCCTCGTCTTCGACCAGAGCGGTAATTACCTCAGCTCGCGGAGCGGCACGGACAATAGTTTGAGCACCGGCCAGCCGATCGAGATCGTGGACCTGGCCGCGAATACGAACTACCAGATTGTGATCAGCCTGCGTTCCGGGACGGCCGCGAAGCACCTGCGCTTGATCAGCTTCGGAGACGGCGACATTACGGGTCCCTACTTTACCGACAACGTGATCACGGTCTTTGGACATCCGGCGGCTGCGGATGCGAACGCGGTCGGCGCTTACGTTTACAACACCGCGCCGGATACCGTTGCTGGTTACAACCCCGGCAAGAGCAATCCGCCCCCGGGCCCTTACGAGCCCGCGCTGGAAAGCTTCAGCGCCAAAGGCGGGAACGTGCCGATTTATTTCAACGCGCAAGGCCAGCGACTCACTTCGCCGGAAATCAGATTGAAGCCGGAGTTTGCCGCCGCGGATGGAGTCGATACCTCCTTCTTTCCGAGCGACGCCGGAGCGGATTACGACAACGATGGTTTCCCGAATTTCTTTGGCACGAGTGCGGCGGCGCCCAATGCGGCTGCGTTCGCGGCACTCATGCTCGAAGCCGCGGGCGGTCCTGCGTCGCTCTCTCCGGCCCAGGTGCGCTTGATCCTGCAGCAGACGGCCAACGCCCACGACGTTGATCCATTTTCCTCGAAGGCCACCGCTTCCAGAGGGACGGCCTCGGTGCAACTGACCGCCGCCGGAGATGATAGCAACGAGAGCGCGACCAGCCCCACTTTTTTCACGCTCACTTTCAATGGTCAGCCGGGAGAAGCGCTCCACCAATTCACCATTGACCTGACCACTACGTCGCTCGTCTTCGATCAAAAAACAGACCTCGGATTCCCGTTTACGGTGGGCGCAAATTCCGGAGGCGTCTCCGTCTCGGCCAGTTTTTCGCCGGACCTGCGCGTGCTCACGCTCGATTTCGGAAATACTTTTACGCCGGGGAAGACGATTTCGTTCGGGGTCGACCGCGATCTTGTTGCGATCCACGCCGGCGGAAATTCGGCTGATCTTCTGGCTGGCGCCGATATCTCAGCGGTGATCGATGCGGGTCAGACTCTCTTTGGCGCCTTTGCTAATCAACTCGGCCGCAGCTTCGTCCCGACTGAAGGCTACGGTTTCACCGACGCGAAAGCCGCGGTCCAGGCTATTCTCGGCCCGGCCACTCTTGTCGCGGGAGTGCCGGTGAATTTGGCGACGCGCGGAACTGTCGGCACGGGTGACAACGCCCTGATCGGCGGCCTGATCATCCAGGGCAGTGCGACGAAACAGGTCATCATCCGCGCGTTGGGGCCATCGACCGGAGTAGCGGGCGCGCTGTCCGATCCCACTCTGGATTTGCGTGACGTGAACGGCAACCAACTCGCCTTCGACGACAACTGGCAGGACGATTCGAACCAGGCTACCAAAATTCAGCAAACCACGATTCCGCCAAACGATCCTCGCGAAAGCGCGCTGGTCGCATCGCTCGCTCCCGGATCCTACACGGCGATTGTTCGCGGCAAGGGCACGGACACTGGTGTCGCGCTCGTGGAGGTTTACGATCTCGACCGGCAGCCGGCACCATCGCGCCTCGCGAACATCGCCACCCGCGGCAGCGTGCAGACGGGCGACAATGTGATGATCGCCGGCTTCATCTTGAATAACAATCCGGCCAACGTAGTGGTGCGCGCCCTCGGTCCTTCGCTGGCCGCTTTTGGAGTTGCGGGCACGCTGGCGGATCCAGCGCTCGAGGTCCGTGACAGCCAGGGAAATCTCATCGGCGCAAACGACAACTGGCAGCAAAATGCATTTCAGGCGGTGCAGATTCAGGGACTCGGCCTTCCCCTCAACAATGCGGTGGAAAGCGCCCTCATCACCACTCTCAACGCCGGTAACTACACCGCGGTTGTCCGCGGCGCTCGCGGAACCACGGGCGTGGCCACCGTCGAAGTTTACGATCTGCCCTAGGGCTTGATTCGTAAATTTCTCGGAGGCCGGCAAAGCCCTCGGGGTCTTGAGTCGTTAGGCTGCTCCTGGATCGAGCAACGCCGCAATTTTTGAGGCCGAAAATGAAATCGGCTGGCCGCGTTGCCCGTTTGCCCCGAAGCTACGCGGCTCCGATGGCCGCCTTCCGACTTTTCGACCTCAACGACGCGCAGCAGCGGGCCGTGAAATCCACGGAAGGACCGCTCCTGATTCTCGCCGGCGCAGGCACCGGCAAAACCCGCGTGATCACCGCGCGCGTCGCCTACCTCATCATGCAGGGCGCGGACCCGGGACACATTCTGGCCGTCACGTTCACTAACAAGGCGGCGACCGAAATGCGCGAGCGGCTCGGGCGAATCCTCGACGCGGACGCAGCCGCCAAGGTCACGATGTCCACATTTCACGCGCTCTGCCTTCGCATCCTCCGCACGAACATCGATCGCCTCGGTTACAAAAATAACTTCAGCATTTATGACGAAGGCGACCAGCTCGGTCTGATCCGAAAAATCATTACCCGCACGTCGGCCCGCGACGAAAAGCTCGATCCGAATCTGGCCAAGAACCTCATCAGCAAAGCGAAGAACAACAGTTGGAAGCCGCCGGGCAATGACGAGACGCTGCTCGGCGCTGTTTTCCTCCGCTACCAGATGGAGTTGAAGACGCTCAACGCCGTCGACTTCGACGATCTGCTTTTGCTCGCCGTGCAATTGCTGAGCGAGCATCCCGAGGTGCGCGATCGCTGGCGGGACAAGTTCCGCTATCTCATGGTCGACGAGTTCCAGGACACGAACCGGCTCCAGTTGGAACTGGTCACGTTACTGGCGGATGAGAAACGAAACGTGGCGGTGGTCGGCGACGACGATCAATCAATCTACGGTTGGCGCGGCGCCGAAGTCTCGAACATCCTCGAGTTCGAGCATCATTTCCCGAACCCGACCGTCGTCACGCTCGAGCAAAACTATCGGAGCACCAACGCGATTCTCGGCACGGCCAGCTCACTCATCCGAAACAATCCGCGGCGGCGCCCGAAGAAACTCTGGAGCGCGCAGGAAGGCGGCGAGAAAGTGCGCGTGATCGAGGCGCCTAACGACCGCGAGGAAGCGCAATTCGTTGCCGAGGAAATGCAGCGCCTGAATTTCACCGACGGCGACGCGTGGGAAAATTTCGCGGTCCTGTTCCGGATGAACGCACAATCCCGCCTGCTCGAGGAGAACCTGCGCCGCCTCCACATTCCCTATCGCATCGTGGGCGGAAAGAGTTTCTTCGACCGGCGCGAGGTCAAGGATCTGCTCGCCTACATGAGCCTGCTCGTGAGCCCGGACGACGACTCGAGTCTGCTCCGCATCATCAACACGCCGGCGCGCGGACTGAGCGCCGCAACGGTGGAACGCGCGCTGGAATGGAGCGTGCAGCACAAATGCAGCCTCTGGCGCGCACTCGGCAGGCCGGAGTTTCTCTCGGAGATGAGCGCGAGAACTTCCGCGAGCATTCGTGCGTTTGTCGAAATGGTCGGCGATTACGAAACCAAACTCTCCGAACCGTTGAGCAATCCCGCGGCGCTCATCGCCAAACTGATTGGCGAAATCGGGTACGCGGCTGAGCTCCGGCGCAATTGCAAGACCGGGGAAGAAGCGGCCGAGCGGGAATCGAACGTGCAGGATATTCTGCGCGATCTCGCGCAGTTTCTCTCACGCTCCACCAAAGGCCTCCGCGGATTTCTCGACGAAATCATTCTCGACCAGGAACGCGAGGAAGAAGAAGAGGAAGAGCTGGAAAAGAAAAGCGGCGTGACCCTGATCACCATGCACGCAGCCAAGGGCCTCGAGTTTAAACACGTCTATCTCATCGGCCTCGAAGAAGGTCTCCTGCCCCACGAACGCTCGTGCGCCGAGGGCAGCATCGACGAGGAACGCCGGCTCCTTTATGTCGGCATCACCCGCGCCATGCGCACGTTGACCCTGACTTATTGCCGGACCCGCACGAAATACGGAAGCGTGGCTTCCTGCGCGCCCAGTTCATTCCTCAAGGAGCTCGACCCCGAGTTCCTCGAGAGAATCGACCTGGTCAAATTGCTCAACACGCCCGTGGCCGAGGCGAGCGCGAAGAGCCGTTTCGCGCAAATGCGCGCCGCTCTTGCCCGATGAAACCGTTTTACACCCTCGCCGAAACGACGGCCCCCGATGGCGGACGTTTCACGCTCCACGAGCACGACGGCGATTATTTCATGAAGCTCAACGGCCGTCAGCTCATGAGCAGCACCTCGACGGCGTCGGAAATCCTGCTCGCGAAATTAGGCTGCGAAAATCTGCGCCGGCATCCGCATCCGCGCATCCTGATCGGCGGGCTCGGACTCGGTTTCTCCTTGAAGGCGGTTCTCTCCATGATCGGAAAAAAAGCGGAGATCCATGTGGCGGAACTTTTGCCCGAAGTCGTCGATTGGAACCGCCGTTTCCTGATGAAACTGAACGGCAAACTGCTGAACGATCGCCGGGTGAAAGTGCTGACAGAGGATGTCATGGCCGTGATTCGGCGCGCAAAGTCCGAGCGCTACGACGCCATCCTCCTCGACGTCGATAACGGCCCGACCTCATTTGTGCAGGCGCGAAATTCGCGCCTCTACAATCGACGCGGTTTCGAACGAATCGCGCAGGCCTTGCAGCCGGGCGGCCGCGTCGCCTTCTGGTCGGCCACCGATGAAGAAGCTTTCGGTGAAGCGCTGGCCCGTGCCGGTTTTCGCGTCCACGTAGTCGAAGCAAAGTCGCACGAACGCGCGAAACGCTTCGAGCACCGGATTTACGTAGGTGAAACGAAACCCCGCCTGCGCGAGCAGGCGGAAGCTCCAAATCCCAAGCTCCAAGCTCCAGAGAAATTCCAAACATCGGAGCTCCAAGGACCGGCTCGGCGCTAATTTGATTGTCGGTGCTTGGTGATTTCGCCAGCAGTGTCCGTGCGGATGATTGTTCAAGGAAAGAGCGGCGGCGAGTTGGTGCTTGGAATTTGGAGCTTCCCTGGAGCTTGGAGCTTGATGTTTGGAGCTTTCATCGCGTCCTCGATGTTGCCTATTCTCAGCGCATGACGGACGCGCTGCTCGACCCACAACGAACCGTAGCGGAGTTGAAGGAACTTCGTGAACTCACCGGCGACGAGTACGGCGCACAACGCGTCGCGTTCACTGAAACATGGCGCAACGCGCGCGCCTGGCTCACCGAAAAACTCGAAGCATTCTGTCCCGACGTAAAACGCGATGAAGCCGGAAACCTTTGGGCGACGTTGCGGGGCGAATCCGAGAAGGCGCTGCTCATCGGCGGCCATATCGATTCGGTGCCGAACGGCGGCTGGCTCGATGGCTGCCTCAACACAATCGCGGGAGTCGAGATTCTCCGACGCATCAATGCCCAATATAACGGTCGCCCGCCGGTCACCGTGCGCCTGGTCGATTGGGCCGATGAGGAAGGCGCCCGCTTCGGCAAAAGTTTATTCGGTTCATCGGCCTGCTCGGGTCACCTCGACATGAACGAAGCGCGCGCACTGAGAGACAAAGAGGGCATCACCCTCCCCGCCGCGCTCGCCGAGCACGGAATCGATTTCGAAAGAGTGAAAGAGTGCGGGAAAGAATTGAAGAACGCCGCCGCGTATCTCGAACTGCACATCGAACAAGGCCCCGTGCTCCTCGATCTCGATCTCCCACTCGGAACCGTGCTCGGAACTTTCGGCGTCGAACGCCACGCGATCACCTTTCACGGTCAGGCCGCGCATTCCGGCAGCACCCCGATGAATCGTCGCAAAGACGCCTTCCTCGCCGCCGCCAAAATGAGCCCGGAAATTTATCGCATCGCCGAACGCAGCAGCAACGCTGTAGCGGCGGGTGTCTCACCCGCAGAAGCCTTGCCGCCTCGGACCGGCGTCTGCACCATCGGCTCCTGCACGACCAAACCGGGCATCGTCACCAGCGTCGTCGAAGAATGTCGGATCACGCTCGACCAGCGCCATCTCGACGCCGGCGCTCTCGCCCGAATGCTCGCCGAAGCGCGCGAAGCCAGCGAACGTTTCGCTAGAGAAGGCAACGTCACTGTTTCCTGGGAACGCCTCTGGCAGATCGAACCGATCCTCTTCAACGCCGATCTCATCGCCCTCTGCGACGAAGCCATCACCGAGACCGGCCCCAAACCCTATCGCCTCCCCTCCGGCCCCCTCCACGACGCTGCCGAAGTCGCCCGCACCGGGATCCCGACCATCATGATGTTCGTCCAAAGCCTGCACGGCATTTCCCACAACAAGATCGAAGACACCAAAGAAGAACACCTCGCCATGGCCGTGACCGCGTTCGACAAACTCGCCGACAAAGCGATCAGGTGGATCGAGCGCTCCGCCGCTTCATAGCGTTATTCGGCGCGCGCGTTTCCGCCGGCCGCCAAAGTAGTGTCCTTCGCCGGCGAAGGTTGCCGGATTCGCCTCTGAGGGTCATGATTGCACGATGCAAAAAATAACGCCGTTTCTTTGGTTCGATACGCAGGCGGAAGAAGCCGTTGAATTTTATCTCTCGGTCTTTAAGGACGGGAAGATCATTGCGACGACGCATTACCCGGAGAATGGGCCCCGGCCGGCGGACATGGTGATGACGATCGCGTTCGAGCTGCAGGGGCAGCAGTTCGTGGCGCTCAATGGCGGACCCGACATGCCATTTACCAATGCGGTTTCGCTGGTGGTGAACTGCGAGTCGCAGGAGGAGATCGATCATTTCTGGGAGAAGCTGTCGGCGGATGGGGGTGAGCAGATCCAGTGTGGTTGGCTGAAGGATAAGTTCGGGATGCCGTGGCAGATCATGCCGAAGCAGATTTGGGATTGGCTGAGCGACGAAGATCCCGCGCGCGTGCAGCGAGTCACGGCCAAGGTCTGGCAGATGGAGAAGATGGATGTCGCCGAGCTGGAACGCGCGGCGGCTGGGAGCTAGGAGCCGCTGTAGAGGCGGGTGTCTCACCCGCAGAAATTCCGACGCTCACTTTAGTTTTTCGAAGTCTCTGCGGGTGGGGACACCCGCCTCTACATCACCAAAACGCGACGGCGAACGCGAGCTGGGCAGCGGCTATACGTGGGTCACGAAACCTTCTGCGTCGCGTGGCCCCTTCCCGCATAGCAACGCCATGCCGAGCCAGTAGCCCAGAGGAAAACTCATGCCGAGGCCGACGAGTGGCACCGGGAAGGCGCCGAAAAGCGGGCACACCCCAGCGCAGATGAAGTAGCCGCTCAGCGCCAGCGCGGCGATGCGGTGCGCCGTGCCGACGCCGTCGCGGATGCAAAGTGGCGCCAACGACGCGGCCGTCAGAGCAAGCGCCGCGGCGGCGGCAAGCAGAGGCGAAATAGCGAACGCGAGTTTGAAAATGCCTTCCACTTCGGCAACCGGGTGGAGCGGGTCCGGGCGGAACCATGAGATCGCGGCAACGAGGAGGGCTGCGGCGATCGTAGCGAGTCGACGCGCGCTCGAGGCGGCCGAGCCAGCCAGAAGGATGATCACAGCGACAAGGAAGCTCGTGGCCTGCGATGCATCGGGCTGCAACACGAGCAATCCCGCCATTGCGACAACGAACGCGAATCCGATGCGGCTCCAGATTCCACAGAAAGCCAGCGCGACCACGGCCGGAGGCAAAAACAGTCCGGCGACGTTGATGTGCAGCGGACCCAGATCAATCCATCGGTGAACTTCGCTCTGGGCCTTCGCCAAAAACGTGCCTGCGACACCGACGAACGCCAGGACCAGGATCACTCTCGCGAGTGGGAGTGAACCGCGGAGGAACATCAAGCCCGTCGCAAGCCCCAGTCCGACCAGCCAGGCGATAGGATTGCGGATCCACGTCCCGGGCGGAAGGCCGGTCGCCGCGAGGATAGCAGCGCCTAAAGCAACTGCGATGAGCGACGCAACGGCAAAGATCAAAAGCGCGCGACCCCGACCTGTGTTGCTCGATGTAGCGCTTCCGATCGTCACCCGGGCACGATTCTATTCGAGACCGAGACGCAAAGCGAGTGATCACTTATCAGTGGCAGAAATCCTGTCGATTGCGAAAATTCGATCTCGCAATTTTTAGCGGCTGTCGTTGTAATCTGACCTCCACCTATTGGAGAAAACCTATGCCAACACTCGCCAACACTGTCGATGGTCTGAAATTGCCGAACCCATTTATCATCGGATCGGGGCCCCCGGGGACCAACCTGAACGTCATCTCGCGCGCGTTCCGCGAAGGCTGGGGCGCGGTCATCGCGAAAACGGTCAGCCTCGATTCTTCCAAGGTGATCAACGTGGCGCCGCGTTACGCGAAGTTTTACGGGAACGATCCCAAGGACGTGATCGGCTGGGAAAACATCGAGCTGATCAGCGATCGCAAATTCGAGATCTGGCTCGACGAATTCAAGAAGTGCAAGGACATGCACCCGGACGGAATCCTGATCGCGTCCATCATGGAGGAATACAATCGCGATGCCTGGAGCGAGATCGTGGAGCGTTGCCAGGACGCCGGCGTCGATTCGTTCGAGCTGAACTTTTCCTGCCCGCACGGATTGCCCGAGCGGAAAATGGGCGCGGCCATGGGTGAGAACCCGGAGATCGTGGAGGAGGTCTGCGGCTGGGTCATGGCAGCGGCGAAGAAACCGGTCTGGGCGAAAATGACGCCGAACGTGACGCGGATCGCGGAACCGAGCCGGGCCGCGTTCCGGGGCGGTTGCCAGGGCGTGGCCGCGATCAACACGATCCGCAGCGTAATGGGAGTGAATCTCGACACGCTTCGGCCCGAGCCGACGGTGGAAGGATTCACGACCCCGGGCGGATACTCCTGCAAAGCGGTGCGGCCGATCGCGCTGCGCATGGTGATGGAAATCGCCACGATGATCCGGAGCGAATTTCCCGGGCGCAGTCTGTCGGGAATCGGCGGGATTGAGAGCGGTGGCGATGCCGCCCAGTTCATCCTGCTCGGCGCGGACACGGCGCAGGTTTGCACCGGCGTGATGAAGCACGGTTACGACATGGTGAAACGGATGTGCGACGAGCTGCTCGCGTTCATGGAGAAACACAAGTTCGAGACGCTGGCCGATTTCAAAGGCAAGAGCCTCGATTATTTCACGACGCACGCGGAGCTGGTGCGCATGCAAGGCGAGCGCAAGGCGAAGGAAAAGGTGGCAGCCGCGGAGAAAGCAGCGGCGGCCGAAGCGCCGAAGAAGATGGTGGCAGCAGACAGCGAATGGAGCGGCGATGAGTTTGTGAAGCAGTCGGATGCATTAGCCAGAGGCTAATGAAGCTCCAAGCACCAAGCTCCAAGCTCCAGAGAAGCTCCAAACCTCAACCTCCAAACACGCGCAAGAACAACACCGCGCGAGCGGGATACCGTCTTGGTGACATTGTCGCAGAGCGCGTTTCTGAGAAGCCTTCCAGCCGCTAACATGTTCCGCCAATGACGCCGCACCACGCTTTGATGTTTGATGCTTGGAGCTTCGCTGGAGCTTTATCATCGCTTGGAATTTCCCCGGAAGGTCGGAGCTTGCTACCATGACAACGACATTGACTCCCTGTCCCACCTTCATCGGCGGCGAATGGCGAAACCTTTCCGGCCTCGCTACTTCACCCGTCTTCAATCCTTCCCGCGGCGAGGTGATCGCGGAAGTGCCGATGGGGGGCGCGGAGATGGTCAACGATGCGGTGGAAGCGGCGGCGGCGGCATTCCCGGCCTGGCGCGATACGCCGGCGGTGGAACGGGCCCGTGTCTTTTTCCGTTACCGCCAACTTGTGGAAGAAAACTTCGACCGCATCTGCCAAAGCGTGACGCGCGAGCACGGCAAGACACTCGCAGAAGCGCGCGGCAGCACTTATCGCGGGCTCGAAAATATCGAGTACGCCTGCGGCGTTCCGACACTGCTTTTCGGCGATACGCTCGAGAACCTCGCGCGCGGTGTCGATTGCGAAACGATGAACCAGCCGCTGGGCGTTTGCGTCGGGATCACGCCGTTCAATTTCCCGGCCATGGTGCCGATGTGGATGTTTCCGCTCGCGATTGCTTGTGGAAATACTTTCGTCCTGAAGCCGAGCGAGAAAGTTCCGCTCACGGTCGTGCTCCTGGTGGAGCTGCTGGAAAAAGCCGGCCTGCCCAAGGGCGTGCTCAATCTCGTGCACGGCGGCCGGGAAAGCGTGGATGCGTTGCTCACGCATCCGAAAGTGAAGGCGATCTCGTTTGTCGGTTCGTCGCCCGTTGCGAAATACATTTTTGAAACCGGGACGCGCCACGGCAAGCGGGTGCAGGCGAATGGCGGGGCGAAAAATTACATCGTCATCATGCCGGATGCCGATGTGAACCGGACGGTCGACGCGCTTTCGACCGCGGCGTTCGGCTGCGCGGGCGAGCGCTGCATGGCAGGCTCGACCGCGCTCACGGTAGGCAAAGCGGCGGATAATATTCTGCCCTCACTCATTGCAGCCGCGCGCGCGATCAAAGTCGGACCCACCGATGCCGAGGTGCAGCCCGACATGGGTCCCGTGATCACCGCGCAACATCGCGACAATGTGATGAGATTGGTCGCCAGCGGCGAAAGCGAAGGGGCAAAAATCATTGCCGACGGCCGCGGCGTGAAAGTGGCGGACGCGCCGAACGGTTTTTACATGGGCGCGACGGTGGTCGATGAAGTCCAGAACGAGATGACGATAGCGCGCGAAGAAGTGTTCGGACCCGTGCTCAACGTGATGCGCATGGAAGATCTGAACCAGGCGATCGAGCTGGCCAACAAATCTTCCTACGGCAACGGCACCGCCATTTTCACGAACTCGGGCAGAGCCGCGCGCGAATTCAAGAACCGGGTCAAAGCCGGCATGGTGGGAATCAATGTGGGCGTCCCCGCGACGATGGCGATGTTCCCGTTCACGGGCTGGGATGAATCGTTCTACGGCGACCTGCACATCCAGGGAAAAGAAGGCGTGCAGTTTTACACCCAGCAGAAGGTGGTGACGACGCGGTGGTTTGGGGACGCGGGGCCGTTGAGTGATGTTTGGCGAAAGTAACGCAGCCAGCGTTTGCAGCTTGGTGCCTGGAGCTATCTTATGGGTTTGCTGATAAAGCACGGCGAGATCGTCACTGGCACGGATCGCTACGTCGCGGACATCCTCTGCGAAGGCGAAACGATCACGCGAATCGACCGCGACATTCCCGCGCCCCCGGGGGCGGAGGTCATCGACGCCTCGGGCAAATATGTTTTCCCGGGGTTCATCGATCCGCATACGCACATTTATCTTCCGTTCATGGGGACGTTCTCGAAGGACACTTATGAGACGGCCAGCAAGGCGGCGCTTGTCGGCGGGACGACGACGATCATTGAAATGGTTTGCCCGGCGCGTGACATGAGCGCCGCGGAAGGGTTCGCGCTTTGGAACGAGCAGAGCACCGGCAAATCGGCGTGCGACTACACCTATCACATGGGCGTGACGAAGTTCGACGCGGAGAACGCGGCGCAACTCCGCGAGATCGTGAAGGCCGGCGTTTCATCCTTCAAAATCTTTCTCGCTTACAAAGGCGCATTTGGAATCGACGACGGGGAGCTTTACCAGACTTTGAAGCTCGCGAAAGAGCTTGGCGTCATCGTGACGGCGCATTGCGAGAATGAAACGCTCGTCGCCGAGCGACAGAAGGAGTTGCTGGCGGCTGGATTGACGGGACCGGAACAACATCACGAAAGCCGGCCGCCGCGCGTGGAAGCAGAGGGCGTCCATCATTTGATGACATTCGCGGAGCTGACCGGCGCGCATGTTTATATCGTGCACCTGAGTTGCGATGAAGCGTTGCGCGAAGCGATCGCAGGACGTTATCGCGGCGTGAACGTTTCGATCGAGACGCTGATTCAATACCTGGTGCTCGATAAGACCGATGCAGAGCGCCCGGATTTCGAGGGCGCGAAATTCGTCATGTCCCCTCCCCTGCGCGACAAACGGAACCAGGAAATTCTTTGGAACGGTTTGCGGAGCGGCCTCGTGAATACGGTCGCGACGGATCACGCGCCGTTCGATTTCGAAAAGCAAAAGCTGATGGGCCGCGATGATTTCACCAAAATCCCGAACGGTATTCCGTCGCTGGAAGACCGGGTAAATTTGCTCTTCACGCACGGGGTGAAAACGGGCCGGCTCGATTTGCACGCGTTCGTGAACGTGGCCAGCACGAACACGGCGAAGATCTTCGGTTTGTTTCCGCGCAAAGGCGCGATCCAGATCGGCGCTGATGCCGATCTCGTGATTTACGATCCGGATTATCGCGGAACCATTTCCGCGAAAACGCAGATGATGAATGTGGATTACAGCGCGTTTGAAGGATGGAAAATTGAGGGACGCCCGAGCGTGGTGACGGTGCGGGGCGAGGTCGCGGTGCGCGATGGGAAATTCGTCGGCACGATCGGGCGCGGGCAGTTCCTGAAACGGGAACCAACGCATTTCGGTGCGACGCTCTCCTCGTAATCGTGCTCGTGCTCCTGCTCGTGCTCGATCTTCCGGTTAACCAAAGAATTCGATTACGATCACGAGCATGAGCACGAGCACGAGCACGATCGAAACGAAAGATAGCCGGCTCTACAACGCCGACCTCGCGCCGGTCGCGCCGGAGCGCAGGACCTGGGGAGTGGCGAGTTATGCGGCGCTCTGGATTTCCATGTCGGCCTGCATCCCGACTTACATGCTGGCGTCGTCGCTCATCGGCGGCGGGATGAATTGGTGGCAGGCCATCATGACCATCTTCCTCGGCAATCTCATCGTCCTGGTTCCGATGATCCTGAACGCGCACGCCGGCACGCGTTATGGAATTCCCTTCCCGGTCTTCTGCCGCGCATCGTTCGGGACGTGGGGCGCGAATATCCCGGCCCTGCTCCGAGCCTTTGTCGCGTGCGGCTGGTTCGGCATTCAAACGTGGATTGGCGGAAACGCGATCTACAAAATCATGGCGGTCTTCTGGCCTTCGCTTGCCGCCGCGGATCTTCCGAGCGCGCTCGGCATCAACCTCCCGCAGTTCCTTTGCTTTCTCTTTTTCTGGAGCATCAACATGTTTGTTGTCTACAAAGGGATCGATTCGATCCGGATCTTGCTGAACATCAAGGCGCCGCTGCTGATCGCGCTGGGCTTGCTCCTGCTCTGGTGGGCTTACAGCAACGCTGGCGGCTTCGGTCCGATTCTTTCGCAGCCGTCGGCCTTCGATCCCGGCCAGCCGAAGAGCGGCAAATTCTTCGCCTTCTTCGTTCCGGCCCTCACCGGCATGATCGGTTTCTGGGCCACGCTCTCGCTCAACATTCCCGACTTCTCTCGCTATGCGCGTTCGCAACGCGACCAGGTCGTCGGGCAAGCGCTCGGACTTCCGCTGACGATGGCGCTTTATGCCTTCATCGGCGTTGCGGTCACATCCGCGACTACGATTATTTACGGACAGACGATTTGGGATCCGGTCGATGTGTTGACGCGTTTCAAGAATCCGGCCGTGCTCGTGATCGCGATGCTCGCGCTTTGCATCGCCACGCTGGCCACAAACATCGCGGCCAATGTTGTCAGCCCCGCGAACGATTTCTCGCACCTCGCCCCGCACCGAATCTCGTTTCGCATCGGGGGTTTGATCACCGGCGTGCTCGGGATCCTGATGATGCCGTGGAAACTGGTGGCCGATCCGTCCGGTTATATCTTCACCTGGCTGGTCGGTTACAGCGCGCTGCTCGGACCGATCGGCGGAATCATGATCGCGGATTATTTTGTCTGGCGCCGGCGCGAACTGGATGTGGAAGACCTCTATCGCGCGGATGGGCGTTATCGGTATTCCAACGGAGTGAACCCTGCGGCGATGATCGCCCTGGTCGTCGCCGTCCTGCCGAATCTGCCTGGATTTCTGGTGAACGTGAAACTTCTCAACGCCGCGAGCACGCCGCGATTTTTCATCGCGCTTTACGATTACGCGTGGTTCGTTGGATTCGCGATCGCGTTTGTCGTTTATCTTGTCTTGCGCAAGATGACTTCTGAAAAGCGCGAACCCAAAAAAATGTCATCCTGAGCGAAGCGAAGGATCTCTGACCGTTTCGGGCCCCCGCGGGCGCTCGACCAAGCGGAGAAATAGTGAGAGATGTTTCGCTTCGCTCAACATGACAAACAATATGAAAACGCCAGAACTGCCACCGTTTGATCATCAACCGAAGCCATACAACGGCCTGCCTGCCGAAGAAGTGCTTCGCCTCCGCAAGGAATTCCTGAACCCGGGAATTTTTCTCTACTACAAAAAGCCGATCATGTTTGTGGAAGGGAAAATGCAATACCTGTGGGATGAAACCGGGCGGCGCTATCTCGATGCGCTCGGCGGGATCGTCACGGTAAGCGTCGGGCATTGCCATCCGGATGTGGTCGCGGCGGCGCATCGGCAAAACGATCTCCTGCAACATTCCACGACGATCTATCTGCATCCGAACATCGCGGAGTACGGAGAAAAACTGGCGGCGAAAATGCCGGGCGACCTGAAGGTTTGTTACTTCGTCAATTCCGGTTCGGAAGCGAACGATCTCGCGCTGCTCATGGCCCGGGCTTACACCGGCAATTACGACATGATCGCGCTGCGCAATGCGTATCACGGCGGGAACGCCTCGGGCATGGGATTGACGGCGCATCACACCTGGAAGTTCAACGTGCCGCATAGCTTCGGCGTGCATCACGCGATGACGCCCGATCCTTATCGCGGAATTTGGGGCCGGGACGACGCGGACGCGGGCAAAAATTACGCGGCGGATGTGAAGAACCTGATCGAGTACGCCACGTCGGGACAGATCGCCGGCTTTATCGCGGAGTCGATCCAGGGCGTGGGCGGATGTGTCGTATTTCCGGATGGATATTTGAAGCACGCTTACGAACATATCCGGGCGGCGGGCGGAGTCTGCATCGCGGATGAAGTGCAGTCGGGATTTGGCCGGACCGGAACGCATTACTGGGGATTCGAAACCCAGGGTGTCATGCCGGATATCGTTTGCATGGCGAAAGGGATCGGCAATGGCGCGCCGCTGGGCGCAGTGGTAACGACGCCGAAGATCGCGGCGGCGTTATCGCAGCGGATTCATTTCAATACGTTCGGCGGAAACCCAGTGGTCTGTGCGCAAGGCATGGCGGTTCTGGATGTGATCGATCGCGAGAAGCTGCAGGAGAATTCTCTCAACATCGGCAACCAGATTTCCGCCGGCCTGAATCGCCTGAAGGAAAAGCACAACATCATCGGCGATGTGCGCGGCAAAGGCCTGATGCTCGGTATCGAGCTGGTGAAAGATCGCGCGACCAAGGAACCGGCGAAGGCGGAATGCGCGCAGGTACTCGAGGCGTGCAAAGAGATGGGATTGCTGCTCGGCAAGGGCGGGTTGCACGGACAGACGATCCGGTTCTCTCCCCCGATGTGCGTGACAAAAGCGGACGCTGATTTCCTGCTCGAAGTTTTAGATCTGGCGTTTGCGCAGTTGTAGCGGTGCAGCTGTCATCCCGAGCCGCGCAGACGGCGAGGGATCCCACACTGACAGCGACGTCACACTCTTGAGGGGAAACGTGGATTGCAGGTGCGGGGTCCCTCGGCGCGCTGCGCCAGCCTCGGGATGACATGCACTCCGGCTACGCTGACGATGGTTCGATGGTGAAGCTGGCCACGAGCTCTTGGCCGGCGGGAACCGGCTGAATGCCTTCCTTGTCCTCGAAGGCGCGCTGCTCGAGGTGATCGGTCAGGCCCCAGCATGGTTCGACGCAGAGAAATGGGCCACCGTCGGACCACAATGTTAGGTACGGCACGCCGGTCAAATCTGTCACCACGGTTCGGCCGGAGGGCGGATCAGTGTAAGTGAAATTGCGATTCGGAACATCCACCAGCTCGAGGATGTAAGAGCCCGGCAGGGTCTCTCGCGCGAAAGGCATCTCGCCGCCGGCGAACTGAATATCTTGCGTCTCGCCGCTCAGATAATTTGTGGGAGAAAAATGCCGGCGATAAAGGCCGGGCGGCATCTCGAACCGGAAAGAGTCGAACGAGGTCGCAGCAAATCCGGGATGCAGACCGAAACCGACGTGAGCGGTCAGCTCCGGTTCGTCGTTCTTGAATTTGAACTGGACTGACAGGCGCGACCCTTCAATCCGATAGGTCAGATCGAGAGAGACCTTGAGCGGATATTCGGTCGCTGAAAAATCTTCGGGCGTGATCCGGTAAGTCAGCTCGTTTGGAGTGAGTGGGTTTTTTGCGGGTGAGACACCCGCCGCTACAGCGCGATCAACCAAATGCCACACCTTGCCCCGGAGAAAGCTATGCGTTCCGCCCCGCATTTCTTTCCCGCGATAAAACGTTCGCTCGTTCTTGATGCGATGCAGGAAGTAACCCATCACGGTCGAGTGATTCGCCCAGCCTTTTTCGGGCGGGGCGAGCTCGTTGTCGCGATTCAGGAAGCCGATCCACTCGCCGTCTGCATTCCGGCGCGCCACGCTGATCAATTCGGCGCCGAGCCGCGAAACGATGAGACGGAATCCGTTTTCTTCGTCCGTCAGGACGTCGAGGAGACGTTCGCCTCGCTGTTCTTCGCGCTGGGAAAACTTCATCGCTGATAAATCGGCGGTCGCAGACTCCGAAAGCTTCGCGAGCAACTGTCGCTAGAGGTTACGGGAAGAGACCGCGCGCGTGCTTCGCTTTCATGACGCGCTCTACGCCGATCGCCATCGCCGCCGTGCGATGGGAAATCTTGTGCGCCTTCGCCCGCTTGATGACCTGCGAGAACGAATGTTCGAGGATGCGGAAAAGTTTGTCGGTCACTTCCGTTTCCGTCCACATGAAGGCCTGCAATCCCTGGACCCATTCGAAATAGGAAACTATGACGCCCCCGGCGTTGCAGAGAATATCGGGGATGACGAAGAGCTCGTCCCAGCGCTCGTTGAGAATGAGATCGGCCTCGGGCGTGGTCGGCCCGTTCGCGCCTTCCGCGAGAATCCGGCATTTCAATTTCGCGGCATTGCCGGCGTTGATCACGCGATCGACCGCCGAGGGCACGAGCACGTCGCAAGGCATGACGAGCATTTCGTTCGGATCGATGCGGTCGGCCTCGGAGAAGGCGCGGAGGTTTCCCTTCTTGATCACGTGCTGCTCCGCTTTTGCGACGTCGATCCCGTCAGGATTGTAGAGGGCGACGGTCGCGTCACTGATGCCGACAACTTTCACGCCGGTCTTGAGCGCGAGCGATAATGCCGCCACCGAGCCGACGTTGCCGAATCCCTGCACGATCGCAGTGCTTTTCTCGGGATCCATTTTCAACATGTCCATCGCGCGTTCGATGAGATAAACGACGCCGCGACCGGTCGCCTCGCGGCGGCCTTCTGTCCCGCCGATGGAGACCGGTTTGCCGGTGACGATTTCGTTTACGCAATAGCCCTGGTAAACGGAGTAGGTGTCCATGAACCAGGCCATGACCTGCTCGTTCGTGCCCATGTCGGGGCCCATGATGTCGGTGTGCGGGCCGACGAACGGAATCATCTCCTGCATGTAACGGCGCGAGACGGCTTCGAGCTCGTTCCGGGAAAGCTTGGTGGGATCGCACGCGATGCCGCCCTTGGCGCCGCCGTAGGGCAAATTCGCAAGCGCGCATTTCCAGCTCATCCACATGGCGAGCGCGGCAGTCTCACCCATGGAAAGATCCGGCGAAAAACGGGTGCCGCCCTTGGTGGGGCCCAGCGTGAGATGGTGTTGGACGCGATACCCTTGGAAAGTCTGAACGCTGCCATCATCCATGTGGATCGGCAGCGTGACGGCCATGGCGCGCTTCGGGAGCATAAGCCGATCCCGGTCTTTGGCGTCGACCTCGAGATAATCGGCGATGACCTGGAACTGGTCGCACGCCATTTGGAAAACTTCGTCGTTGTAGATGCTCATAAAAGAGGAGCCGGAAGGTAGAAGGCCCCGGCGTGGAGTTCAGGTGCTATTTCCGCTCGGGACGTGGGGGTCGTCAAATCGAATCGGAGGCGGGCCCCGTTGTCATTCTGAGCGGAGTCGAAGAATCTCTAATTCCGCGAGCGTTAGCGAGAAAGCCAGGGTGAGAGGTCCCTCGACTTCGCTCGGGATGACAGTTAAAAAAAGGAACGCCGTGAAGACCAAACGCAAAATACGGATCGAGACTCTGGCGGTGCACGCGGGACACGCCATCGACGGGGCGACGGGGGCTGTCGCGCCGCCGATCCATTTGTCGACGACGTTCGAGCGCGAGGCGGACGGCGGTTATGCGCACGGCTACGTTTATTCGCGGAACGCAAACCCGACGAGACACGCACTCGAAGAAGCGCTGTCCGCGCTGGAGGGTGGCGAGGACGCTGCCGCGTTCGGTTCGGGAATAGCGGCGGCGAACGCAATCTTCCAGGCGCTTGCGCCCGGCGATCATGTCGTCGCGCCGACCGACGTTTATCATGGCGTGACCAAATTACTGCGCGAGGTCTACGTCCCCTGGGGACTGGAAGTGAGCTTCGTGGACATGACCAAGCTCGACGAAGTCAAAAAAGCATTCGGGCCGAAAACAAAATTTGTCTGGACGGAAACCCCTTCCAATCCGCTGATGAAAATCACTGACCTCGCCGCTGTGGCCGACGTCGCTCATGCGGCGGGCGCGCTCTGTTTTTGTGACAATACGCTGGCGCCGGTCGTGCAACGGCCACTCGATCTGGGCGTCGATTTCGTCATGCATTCGACCACGAAATATCTCGGCGGCCATTCCGATGTCCTGGGGGGCGCAGTTATCGCCAGGAACGCAGCCGGTTTTTTTGAGCGCATCCGCGAAATCCAGGGCACTGGCGGCGGTGTCCCCTCACCCTTCGATTGCTGGCTGATTTTGCGCGGAATGCAGACGCTGCCTTGCCGGATGCGCGTGCATTCGGCAAACGCGCTCAAAATCGCGACCTGGCTGGCCGACCATCCGCGGGTAGAGCGAGTGCACTACCCGGGACTGGCCGCGCATTCCGGCCACGATGTCGCCGCGCGGCAGATGAGCGATTTCAGCGGGATGCTTTCGTTCGAGGTCAAGGGCGGCGGGGAGGCTGGGCTCGGGGTGGCGGCGAAGACGGAGATTTTCATTCGCGCGACGAGTTTGGGCGGGGTGGAAAGTTTGATTGAGCATCGCGCGTCAATCAAAGGCGAAGACCCGCGCACGCCGCAGGGATTGCTTAGGCTGTCCATCGGATTGGAACACCCGGATGATCTGATTGAGGATTTGGCGGAAGCAATGGAGTAAAAGCGACGCGAGGATAAAAGCGTGTCATCCCGAGCCCCGGAGACGGCGAGGGACCTCCCAGTCGCAGGATGAGCCACGCGAGTTCGCTCCCGCGATCCACGAAGCGGACGCCTTCGAACATGAAAACAACTGGTCTGTGTGAGCTGAGACCGGCTGTGGGATCCCTCGCCGTCTGCGCGGCTCGGGATGACATGCAAGAGATGACGCGCTACGAGCGTAGGCGGCTGAGCCGGCCGCGCACCAGCAACACCACGTCGCGCAGCTCGGCGACGTGCAGTAGATACGCGGCGCCGAAGAAAGCCGCGCCGCCGACGGCAATCGTAAGCGCGAGGCCGAACAGTTTTCTCCACGCGGAAATCGGCACGCCGGCAACGAAGAGGAAATGTTGCGCGAGTAAACAGATTCCCGCGAGGAGGGCGCCGGCGACGAGCAGTTTCGCCAGGGTCTTGATCATCGCGCCGGTTTCGAGGCGGCCGGAATAGCGGCGCATCAGCCAGTAAAGAAGGAGAAAATTAGTCATCGCCACCAGACTGGTGGAGAGGGCAAGCCCGCCATGGCCCAGCTTCAGATAAAAGGTAAAATACCAGTTCAGGCAAAAGTTCACCCCGATCGACGCCAGACTCACCAGCATCGGCAGGTTCCGTTTGTCGATGGCGTAAAAGGCCGGCGCGAGAACTTTAACCGCGGAATATCCGACCAAACCTATCGCATAAAACCGGAGCGCTTCGGCGGTGTGGGTGGTGGAATCGGCCGTGAAACGCCCATGTTCGTAGATGAGGCTGATGATCGGCTGCGCGAGAATAATCAGGCCGATTGCGGACGGGATGGTCAGGAGCATGACCAGCCGAATGGCATGCGCAATCGCGCCGCTAAACTCCGTTTTGTTACCGAGGGCAGCACTGCGCGAGACGAGCGGCAGGGTGACGGTCGCGATGGCGACGCCGAACATTCCCAGGGGCAGCTGCATGAGACGAAACGCAATGTTGAGCCAGGTCATTGGCCCATCTCCGAGGGCGGAAGCGAAGCCGCTGTTCACCGCTACGTTCACCTGCACCGCGCTGGCGGCGATGGTGGCCGGCCCCATCAGCAGCAGAATCGTGCGCACACCAGGATCGCTCCATCTAAAGTCCGGCCGGAAACGAAAGCCGACCCGGCCTAACGAGGGCAACTGGACCAGGAGCTGGAGCAGCCCGCCGATGAGTGTCGCGATGGCCAGGCCCATGAGCCCGCGCTCGCCGAAATGCGGATGACGCCAGTCGGCCTGCGGCTCGAGCCAATAGCACAGCGTCACGCCTCCGATGATGGAGCCGAGATTGAAGAAGCTCGAGGCCATCGCGGGCATGCCGAAAACATGTTTCGCGTTGAGCATCCCCATGACGAGCGCGGCGAGCGACACGAGGAGAATGAACGGGAACATGATGCGAGTGAGCTGGATCGTGAGCGCGGCTTTCTCGGCGGGAAAACCAGGCGCGAGAATGTGGATGAGGACGGGCGCGCCGATGATCCCGACCACGGTGAGGGCGCTCATGAAAATGACTGTGAGCGTGGCGACTTTGCTGGCGAGGCGCCAGGCGGAGTCATCGCCATCCGTGGCGATGCGCCGGGAAAAAGTGGTCACGAAAGCGGTGGAGAGAGCGCCTTCAGCAAACAGGTCGCGCAACATGTTGGGCGCGCGGAAGGCGGTCAGGAAAGCGTCCATGTTGCGCGAAGCGCCGAAGAGCGAGGCGAAGATGCCCTCGCGCAAAAGCCCCAGAACGCGGCTGCACAAAATCGCGATGCCAACGATGCCGGTCGCGCGCGTGCTGACACGTTGGTTCGAGCTCGGCGGCGCGTTCACGGCGCAACAGAACAATGGAGAGGCGCTTGTGCCAAGCGCCTATTGTCGGCCAGCTCCGCCGCAGCAGGCGCCTCTAGCCCGTCTTCTCGACCTTCGGCACCAGGAAGCGCTGATAGACGAACGAGGCCACGATCAGAATGATGGCGACGCCGATGAAGGCACCAATGCGATAGAGCTGGCCGAGGTTCACCAAATCGTGCAGCAGCAGCTTGAGGAGCGTGACGGCCAGCAGCGCCACGCCGGCGTAGCGGACCCAGCGTGTTTTTTGTTTCATCCCGACGAGAAGAAGCGCGAACGCGAATAGGGCCCAGGCGATCGAGTAGGTCATGTCGCGCGCAAAATTGCCTTCGAACGAAAAAGTCAGCGTGGGCCCGGGGGAAAAATAATCGGCGATCTCGATGTTGAGGAGGAGGAAAGCGAGGATTGCGCCTAACGAGTAGAGCACGGCCGGAGCCTTCTGCTCGAAGGGCGTTTGCCGCGGAGCGCGAAAGAGCCAGGCGCCGCCGACCAGACACAGGATCGGAACGCCGTAGCCGTAGAGATACCAATTGAAGATGGGCGTCGCGGTGCGGTGATGGTATTCCAGCACCGCCGGATTCAATGCCAGCCGGATGAAAGCGACGGCGAGGAGACCGGCGCCGACGTAACGGAGCCCCCGATGAGGCACCGTGCGAAAGAGCCAGAGCAGCGCGAAACCTTCCAGCGCCCAACCGACGGTGATCCACTCTCGCTCGAACTGAATCGGGAAAATGAGGCTGATGAACAGGAGCGCGACGCCACCCTGCCACGCCAGCCGCTCATCGCCGGAAGAGGGCTCGACTTGTTTCTTCGTGGCCAGAAAGAAGGTGCCGGCGGCATAGGGCAGGACGAAGGCGGCAGGGAGGAGTCCGTTATTCAGATTCGGAAAAGTGGTGCGGACGATTTCGTAGATGAGCGAGAAATGCAACGGGCCGGAAAGCGCCCCGACCGCCCATGGCAAGGGCTTGCGTTCTTCGGCCGAGAAAAATGGATAGCCGAAAAAGATCAGGAAAAACGCGAGCTGCCATCCAAGGGCCAGCGAGCCGTAACCGCTGCTGAAGTGCAGCGTCTGCCATTCGCGCTGGACCGCCCAGGTGAAGGAGAGTCCGACCAGCGCGATCCAGCTCGTGCGCGAGACAACGCCGAGCCCGAGCAGCAACGCGGCCAGGAAAAATGCCGTGATGAAGAAAGGATTCGGGTTGGCGATGGGCAGCTTCGCGATGGCCATGAGCAGGAGCAGGAACGGCATCGAAGCGGCGAGCGCCGGGAGGTTGCGCCGCGCATTCTCGGAATCGGGAAAGAGTTTTCGCGCGGCGAGGAGCGCGGCAGAGACGAAGAGAGTTCCGGAACCGGCGGCGACGATCAAAAATCCACGGAGATCCATCGCCGCCGGCGCCGTTTGGATCCAGAGCGCCGCGGCGAAGATGGTGGCGAGTAATGCGATGGTGATGGCGCGAAGCGAACGGCGGGAGAACGCCACGCCGATTGCGATGAGGTCGATAACAAACACGCAGACCCAGACCGGCGCCGAGGTTTGATTTTTTCCGATGCAGAGCCAGATCAGGACGAGCGGCAGAAGCGGCAGATAACTTTCCCACCCGGTTCCCTTCGTCACCGGCTCCTCATTTTTCGGCCAGACCGCGAAGCCTGCGTGTAACAGGCCAAACCCAACGTAACCTCCCAGGGCCCACCAAAGCAGCGCGTCGGTTAGATAATGGTTGGTCCAGGAAGCAAGGAAGAGAAAGAGCGCAGCGCCGCTGATTTGGGCGAGCGAAAACCTTTTCTTCAAAAAGACATTCGGGAGCAGGAGCAACCCGGCTTCCGCAAGAAAGGCGAAGGTGAAAAGGAAACCGGGTCTGGCGCCGAGCTGCGGATAACCGAGGAGACCGAAGGCCCACGCCAGTGCGGCGAACCCCATCGTCGCCGCAGCGCGCGCCGTCCAATTCTCCGCGGGCTCGGTGCGACGGCGAAACGCGAAGAAGGCGAGGAATTGCGCTTCGAACCCGAGAAAAATGGCGAACGAGATATACGCTTTCGGGTAATCAAAAAACCGGTCAGCCCAGGCGAACTCGGTTAGCGCAGTCCCGGCTGCCGCGAGAATGACGAGATAATCCCAGCGCTTGCGCAACGCGACGGCGGCAATGCCGATATTCAGCACCGCAACGTAACCAAACAAAGCCGCAGGATTGTCCACGCCGGTCGACAACAAAGCCGGAGTAAGAAATCCGCCCACCAAACCGAGGACCACGATCACTTGCGCGTTCATCCGAACCGCCAGGTAAAAGGCCGCAGCGGTCACGATGGCCATCGAAGCAAAGGCCGGCACGAGCGCGATCAGGTGATAGAAAACATGCGCCGCAAAAATATTTCCGTAGAGAACGAGGACGCCGGTCGCGCAAAGGCTCTGACCCGAGACGCGATAGCGCCGCGTCGCGGTGAGCCAGCCGATCGCGATGAGCGCGAGGCCGAGGAAGGTGCCGATGGCCACGCGCATGGCCGGCGTGATGAGGTTGTTCTCGAAGGAGTACTTCACCAGAAACACGATCCCGAGGAAAAGAATGAAGCCGCCGATCCAGGCGAAAAGTTTCACGCCCAGGATCGCTTCCCAATCGATCGGCTTCGTGACTTTTGGAGCGGGCGCGACCGGCGGTGATTGGACCTGAGGCAACGGCGGCGGCGGTGGCGATGGCGGTGGTCCGCTGACTGTGACTTTCGGCGACGCAGGTTCTGGAACGAGCGCCATCGGGGGTGGGACGGCGTGAGGTGGAGTTGGAAACGGCGCTCTTGGCGCAGCCGGGACAGAATGGGGAACCTGGGTGTCCTTCGACTCGAGCGTGTTGATGCGACGGGTGAGATCGCGCACAGCCTTCTTGAGTTTGTGAACCTCCCGCACGCCGAGCACGAGCAGAACGATCGGCAGCAGGACGACAACGAACCCGAGAAAAACGAATGGATCCATTTACTTAAATTCCGGCGACGAAAGGCAGATTCATAACCCCGTGGGGAAATCGAGAAATTCCCAGGGCAGATCGAATCGATCGGACAGGTGAGCGGCCAAAGCCTTCACGCCGAAAGTCTCCGTCGCATAGTGTCCGCCGAGCAGCAGATTGATCCCAAGCTCTTCGGAGGCGACTGCGGCCCAATGGGGCGCTTCGCCGGTGATGAACGTGTCTACGCCTGCATCGGCCACCGCGTAAATCTCGGAGCCCGCGCCTCCCGTGATGAGACCGACCGTTTGCGTTTGCTCAAGTCCGGCTGCGAAGAGCTTGACCGGTCCGCCTAACGAGTCCTCCAGCTTCCGCGCCAGCTCGGCCCGGGGAAGGTCGACCCTTGCCTTGAGCCCGACGCATTGACCTTTCATTTCCAGAAACGGTTCGGTGCTTTCAAAACCGAGGGCGCCCGCGAGCTGCGCGTTGTTGCCCAGGACGGAATGGAGATCGAGCGGGAGATGCGCGCTGTAGAGCGCAAGGTCGTGCTGGAACGCGCGCTCGAGCATTCGCCGCCGGCCACCGGTGATCGGTCGCAAACCCGGCCAAAACAAACCGTGGTGGACGATGAGAAGATTGATTCCGCGCTCGAGCGCAGCGTCGATCGTTCGCGGGGAAGCATCCACGGCCGCGCCGATCTTCGTGAGCGCGCCGGAGTTTTCGATCTGCAAACCATTCAGCGCATTCGGCCAGTCAGCGATCTCGCTGATGCGGAGAAGATCACGGCAATAATCGGCGAGCTGGCGGACGTCAGGCATTGCGTCACTTCTACTCAACGCGCCGCAGAATGAACAGCGGCGTGTGTGCTACCGGCGCGGGAACGAGCGCGCGTCATCCTCGGCAATAACATCCAGCACAGAACGAGTGGTGGGCTGGTTCTTGCCATAATACTCCTCGAACTGCGCGCGCATGTCCGCAGGGACGTCCGCGACCGTGAGGCCTTCCAGGAAACGCGAGACCTTGGAATGGTCCGCCTGGCCGGGAACCACCGGGAGTTGGGCCAGCACCTCTTCGTCGTCTTTCGCTGCCGCGACAGTTGCGACAAATTCATCCGCGGTCAGACCGAAATGTCGCAGGACCCGCCCGCTCATGCCGCGCCCTATTTGATATCCGCCGTTATCGCCGCCGGGAAGTTTGGCCCGGGCGATGTCAATCATTCGGGGCAGCATAATGAGTCCAGCCAAGGCTTCCCTCGGCGCTCGGGGCGGATGCTGCGTGAGATCAAGTGGCGTCACAGTGTTTCAATCCCAGGAAAAGGGTTGATGAATGATTTCTCGTTGGCGCCAATTCGTCAACCGCATCACTCTTCTTGACGGAAAGCCAAGTCGTTGGGACGATGCAGGAGCACAGAAAAAGCGGAGGATCATTTTGGAATATACTGACGCGCCCACTTTAGAACCCGCAGTCTCGGCGGACACCATGAACTGCCCGCTCTGCGGACACGTTTTGCCGAAGGATGCGGCGAGCTGCGATCGTTGCGACTGGGTGCGCGCGCCCGACACAGCCACCGCCGAAGGCCAGGCCAGCGACCTGGTTGCGGTGATGCTCAGCGTGGTCCCGGGACTCGGACACGTCTACAAGGGCTACAAATTGCTCGGCCTGCTTTTCGTGATCGGGGCGTTCGGCGCGATCCTGCTCGGCGCACTGGCCGCGACCGCGACTGCCGGCTTCGGACTTCTTTTAATTCCGATTTATTGGTTCTTCGTCATGTTCCACGTCTACAGCGTTGAAGACCACGTCGCGCCTGCGGTGAAAGACGACGGCGAAGAGTACTAGCCGCAGTGCGGCTGTTGGAGCGACGGCGCTAAAAGCTCAGTAAACTGCGGTTACCGGCACGAGGCCCCCCGGCTCCAGGTTAGGCTCGGACCGCTGCGTAGATTTCCTCGAGAATCTCGCGCAGGCCGTAACGGAATTTCCACTCGGGATAATGTCCCTGGAACTTCCGCACGTCGCTGACATACCAAATGTGGTCCCCGATCCGGTTGTTCTCCTCGTACTTCCAACTCAGGCGTTGGCCGCTGATTTCCTCGCAAAGATTGATGGCCTCGAGCATCGAACAATTGCTGTGGCGGCTGCCGCCGATGTTATAAACCTCCCCGGCCCGCGGTGCGCGAATGAAGGCGGCGAACGCATCCACCAGATCCGCACTGTGAATATTATCGCGCACCTGTTTCCCGCCGTAACCGAAAACGCGATAAGGCCGTCCCGTCACAGTGCAAATCATGAGATAGGAAAGAAATCCGTGCAGCTCCGTCCCGGCGTGCGCCGGCCCGGTCAGGCAACCGCCGCGAAAGCAGGCGGTCGGCATGCCGAAGTAACGCCCGTATTCCTGCACCAGAATATCGGCGGCGGCCTTCGACGCGCCAAAGAGCGAATGCTTCGTGTAATCAATGCTCATCGTTTCGGAAATGCCGGGCTCGTATTCGTGCCCCGGCTCGATCTCCCAACGTAACGGCAGCTCCTGTAACGGGAGGCGATTCGGGGTATCGCCGTAGACCTTGTTCGTCGAAGTGAAAACGAAGGGCGCTTCGGGGCAAACCTCGCGGGCGGCTTCGAGCAAGTTCAGGGTGCCGTTCGCGTTGACGGTGAAATCCGTCTGCGGATCGCGCGCGGCCCAATCGTGGGAAGGCTGCGCTGCCGTGTGGACCACAGCCGCGATGCCGTTGCGATGCTGCCGGAAAAGCGCGAGCACGCCGTTCGCATCGCGAATATCGAGGTCGTGATGCTGATAGTCCGGCACGCTTTTCACGAGTTGATCGCGCGTCTTTTGAGTCGAGGCCTCCGCGCCGAAAAACCGGCTGCGCATGTCGTTGTCGATCCCGACCACGCGATATCCGTCTTTTGCGAAATGTTTGACGGTTTCGGAGCCAATGAGGCCGGCTGAGCCGGTGACGATAATGCTGCGCATGGAGGTGGGTTCTAAGCTGATATTGTGCCCGGTTAGGACTCGCCGAGAAACCAGGTGAGGCCGCCGTTAGGCGCTTCCACCCGGGCCGCGGGGAATTGCAGATCGCCTCCCAGCACTTTCTCCAAAAGCGAAACGTTTTTGTTCGCGTTGACCAAAAAACAAATGTGCCGGGCCTGGCTGATGAGCGGGAAGGTGAAGGTGATCCGCCAGCTTTGGAATTTCGGAACGAAATTGGCCACGACTTTTCGGGATTGCTCCTCCAGCGCGGTTGTCCCGGGAAACAACGAGGCGGTGTGCCCGTCGTCTCCCATCCCCAGGAGAATCAGGTCATGGCGGAAAATCATTTCGCCACTTTGCGCCGCGAGCAGATCGAGGCCGTCCTGATATTCCTGCGCCGCCAGCGCCGGATCGATTTCGCCGCGCATCCGCGCGATCGATGCCTCCGGCACGGACGCAGGAGTGAAAAGTGTCTCGCGCGCCATGCGAAAGTTGCTTTGTTCGTCGTCCGGTGGGACGCAGCGTTCGTCCCCGAAAGTAAAGAAGACGCGATCCCATGGGAGGTCCATTCCGGCGAGCGCGGTATAAACGGGTCTCGGAGTGTTGCCGCCCGAAAGTGCGATCCGAAATTGGCCTCGTTCCGCCAACGCCGGGCGCGCGTGCTGAAGGATGAACTCCGCGGCGTCGGGCACGAAATTTCCCGAGCGAACAACTTCGCGCTTCATGTCGGACGGAGGGGGATCAAATCGCGCAATGCGAGAGGCCGCGCTTTTCGAGATAACGCTGATGGTAATCTTCCGCGGGATAGAACGTGGGAGCGGGCTGGATGAAGGTCACGATGGGCCGTGGGAAACGGCCGCTTTGATCCAAGCTGGATTTTGATTCTTCCGCGGCAGCCTTTTGCTCGGGCGAGTGATAAAAAATCACGGACCGATATTGATCGCCCACGTCGGGGCCCTGGCGGTTCAGCGTGGTCGGATTGTGATTCGACCAGAAGACGTCGAGGAGCTGAGCATAGCTCACCAGGGCCGGATCGAACTCCACCTGCACGACTTCGGCGTGGCCAGTGCCATGGCTGCACACATCTTCGTAGGTAGGATTATCTGTTGATCCGCCGGCGTATCCGACCGTCGCATTCGTGACTCCGCGCGTCGCGCGAAAGGTGGCTTCCACTCCCCAAAAACATCCCGCGCCAAACGTCGCTCTTTCTGTCGCCATGCGTTCACCATGAAACGAGAAGAGCGGGGGCGCAAATGCCGCCGGATTAGAAGCGCGATAAAACTCCGAGAGTTATGCCGAGGCTATCAACTCCATAATTCTGGTCGGCCAGATATGCATTTGAGAGATGCTGGTCGAAAGCGCCCACGGTAATACTCCGTTGTGGGCTGATGTCATAACGCAAGCCCGCGCTGAAAAGATAGTTGAAGGTGAAATCCTGTTGCTGGCTTTCGAAGAGACCGCGCGAATCTGTGACGCCGGGGCCTCCGCGCATTTCGATATACGGCACCAAACGGGCGCCGGGTTGGACGAAATCATAACGCAATCCGACTGAGAACCCGGCGTAATAACTTTCCGGCCCACTTAGCACCAGGGTGGTAAGAGCTGTGGCGCTGGCTTGCAGGCTCCCACGCAAGAGCCATGGCCCGCACGCCTTGGTCAACCGGTAACGAAGGCTGACCATGTTCGTGAAGAAACTATAGTCGCGGGGATTTCTCTCTCTGATCCGGCCGTCATAAATGGAATGAAAAGGGTTGGGCACTACTTGAAAGGTATAGGCTGACTCAAGCCCCCATTCCCAAATGCGGCTGCGATAAAGATCCATCTCCACGCTTTCCGAAAGGACGGGCTTGGGGGACCGCTCGGTCGTTTGCGCGGAGCTTGAAGCCATCGCTACGAACATCACGACGAGCGTGCCGAAGAAGCAGCGGCATCGCAGAAGGACGCGTGGAAACGACATAGACATGCGGCGACGAGCGTAAGCGTGGGACCGAGCACGCAGCAAGTATTTGCTTTGAGGCGGAGATCGAAACTACATCACCATCCCGCCGTCGACGGCCAGGACCTGGCCCGTAATGTATTTTGCTTCGGCGGAAGCGAGCCAGGCGACCGCGGCGGCGATATCATCAGGCTGACCGAGCTTTCCAAGCGGAATTTTTTGCAGGATCGATTGGCGAACTTCATCAGAAAGCACGCCGGTCATGTCGGTTTCGATTAAGCCCGGCGCGATGGCGTTCACGGTGATGCCACGGCTCGCGAGCTCGCGCGCGAGGGATTTCGTGAGCCCGATCAATCCCGCTTTGCTCGCGGCGTAGTTCGCCTGTCCCGCGTTACCGATCAGGCCAATGACCGAGCTGATGTTGATGATGCGGCCGCTCCGCTGCTTGATCATCGGTCGCATCAAGGCCTGCGTGAAATTGAATGCGCCCTTCAAGTTTGTGTTCAAGACCGTGTCCCAGTCGTCCACGGACATCCGCATGCTCAGTCCATCGCGCGTGACGCCGGCGTTGTTCACCAGAATGTCCACCCGGCCGAACTCCTCCAGAATCTGTGCGCCGACGGTTTGCACGGCGGCGTGGTCCGCGACATCGACGGAATAAGCCTTGGCTGCGTTGGCCCGCGCGGCGTTGATTTCTTCCGCGGTTTTTTTGGAGTTGGATTCTGTCCGGCTCACGGAGGCGACGCGCGCCCCTTCACTGGCCATGCGTACGGCAATAGCGTGCCCGATCCCCCGCCCCGCGCCCGTAACCACCGCGACCTGATTTTCGAATCTCATAGAGATTGAAAGTTAACATCAACCGAGGGCGGTTTGAAACCTTGTTGTAGCCGGGATCGATGATCCCCGGCGAGATCGCGCACAAGAACCGGATCAACGATCCGGGCTACAACGTGAACACGCTCAAGAACGCTACTTCAATCGCGAGCGCTTCCTGGATGTTTCGGCCGAGGTGATCGCGCATTTCTTCCAGACGCCGAATCCGGCGCAGGATTTCGGCGGTCGATAATCTTTTCCCAAGGGCGTGCGTCTGGTCGACGGCCGAGGGCAGCTCGCGACGCGCAACCCCGGTGTTGGCCCGGAGCACATCCGACCACCAGAGAAAAAGCGTTTCGATCAGCCGGGACCGCTGCCGCACGTACTGACTTTCGGTCAGGGCCTTGAAATAATCTTCGCGCTCATCCAGCCAGGCTCCATCCGTCGTGTTCTTGTAGCGAAGCTCTTCGCGCTTCAGCGCGGCCGCGTTCTCTTCCAGGATTGCTTCGCGCATCTGCCCGAGCAGGCGATGGAATCCGCGTGCGAGTCGATACGAATGCTGCACGCCCTTCGCTGAAGGAGTGGCAACGGTGCCGAGCAGCTTCACGAGCTCCTGTTCCTCGGAAGACGGTTCGGCTTTATCCTCCGCGGCCAACGGCACCGTGATGCAACGGGAGAGAATCGTATCGGGAAGAACTTCAGGCAGCGAGCTCAAAAGCAGCAAGAGCGAGTCGTTAGGCGGTTCTTCCAGCGTCTTGAGGAACGCGTTGGCCGCCTGCGGCTGGAGGCGGTCGGCTTCTGCGACGATGGCAACTTTGCGGCGCCCGTCCGAGGATCGCATCTGGAGGGCGTGCTCAAGCGCGCGGACCTGCGCAATAACGATGCGGCGCGATTTCGACTCCGGTTCGGCCAGATAAACGCCGGGCGGTTGCGCAGCAAAAACGTCGGGAGCCGTCGCGCCCGTGACGAGGTTCGAAAGATCGGTCGTGAGTCCACGCTTCCCGCTCCCGGACGGTCCGGAAATTAAATAGGCATGCGCGAGACGGCCGTGCTCATAAGCGCGGCTTAAATATTCCAACGCTCCGCCGCGAGTGAAAGCCATCGTTTAAATTTGCGAATTGCGATTTGCGATTTGCGATTCCTTCTCGAGATCGGAGATCGGCAGACGATGCGAGATTACATCCCAGATTTGGGTTTCGATCGCGTCGGGGGATTGCGAACCGTCGATCAGGACAAAGCGATTCGGCTCCCGCGCCGCGAGTTGGCGGTAGCCTTCACAAACGCGTTCATAGAACTCGTCCGGCTCCTGTTCCATTCGATCCTGCGTCATCACAGGACGCACGCGCCGTTGCATCCGGGCCCGGGCAGTGGCGACATCGACATCCAGGACGATCGTCAGGTCCGGGCGATCGGCGCCGACGGCAAAATCGTTGAGGGTGGCGATGATGCCGGGCTCAAGTTTCCGCGCCACGCCCTGATAGACCGTGGTCGAATCGTAAAAACGATCGGAGATGACGATGGAACCTTGCTCGAGTGCGGGCCGGATGACCTCGCGCACGACCTGGCTCCGGCTTGCCTCGAAGAGCAACACCTCAGTCTCAGGGGTCATGGCAGAACTTTCCGGCGCGAACTGGAGAAGATCGCGAATCTTTTCACCGATGGGAGTGCCACCCGGTTCGCGGGTGACGAGAACGCGCAGACCGGACTGTTCGAAGCGCAGGGCGAGCCGCTTCACCTGCGTCGATTTCCCGCAACCCTCCGAGCCTTCGAATGTGATAAACGCGCCGCGAGACATTTAAGCGACTGTGAAACAAACGAGCACCATTGTCGAATCAGAGGCGCCGATGCGTGCTGGCCAAGGAGGGGCGCTTTCCAAACGGCCCGCTTTGTTGCCGGCATCAGAGACCGCCCGAATAAGAGGGCGGACTGGAGACCGCCGCTCCTTGTGGCTTGTTGTCGAATCGCCGCTGATTTACTAATGCGCAGACGTGAAACAATTCTGGCTCGTGAAACAGGAACCGTCCGCCTATTCGTGGACAGATTTCCTCAAGGACGGAAAGACGACCTGGACGGGAGTTCGGAATTACACCGCGCGCAATAATCTGCGGGCGATGCGGAAAGGAGATCAGGTCTTGTTCTATCACAGCGTGGTCGGCAAAGAAGTAGTCGGTATCGCGAAGGTGGCGCGTGAAGCGTATCCGGACCCAACTGCGACCGAAGGGGATTGGAGCGCAGTGGATCTCGTGCCGGAGAAAACGTTGAGCCGGCCGGTGACGCTCGAAGAGATAAAGCAACAGCCGCGACTGAAGGAGATGGCCCTGCTGCGTTTATCGCGCCTGTCGGTTCAACCGGTAGCGAGCGCGGAGTTTGAGGAGATCCTGCGAATGGCGCGGTGAGGATTAGCGCGATTAGGCTTGTTTGCTTGCGAGTTGAGATGGAAAATCCGGCGTGACCGGCGCCACTGCGACATCATTATCATCCATCTTTGCGCTTTCGGCGGAAGCGCAGCGCGATGCGCTGATTGTCTCCGTGCACGATGTGGCGCCGCCGACCCGCGCCGCCTCGGAAAAAATTATCGCGGAGCTATCTCACCATGGCGTCCCCGTCTGCTCGCTGCTGGTGGTCCCGAATTATCACCACGCCGGCTCGTTCGCGGAAGATCGCGGCTTTGTCCGCTGGCTCCAGGATCTGGAAGCGCAGGGACACGAGATCGTGATCCACGGTTACTTTCATCAGCGGCCCCGCCAAAACGGAGAACAGTTGCGCGCGAAAATCCTGACCCGTTTTTATACCAGCGACGAAGGGGAATTCTACGACCTCGATTTCGAGGAAGCACTGCGACGGATCACCCGCGCGCGCGAAGAATTCACCGGGGCAGGACTGACGCCGCGCGGTTTTATCGCGCCCGCCTGGCTTCTCGGCCCAGCGGCGGAGCGAGCAGCAGTGCAAGCCGAGATGGAATACACCACGCGATTAACCGGGGTGCGTGATTTGCGCTCTGGAGATAATTTCCCGGCGCGCACCCTCGCCTACAGTGTGCGCAGCGGCTGGCGTCGCGCGGTCAGCCGCGCCTGGAATGCCGCGCTGGTCCATGAGCTGGCCGGGTCGACGCTGGCCCGCGTGAGCATTCACCCACCCGATCTTGAGCATCCCGAGATCTGGGAGCAGATCCTCAGGTTGACCGATCGCTTACGAGAAAACCGGACTCCGACAACGTATCGAGATTGGGTCGCGGAAAAGCGCGCACGCCGTGAGCCCTAGCGTTTCCTGATGAGCCGTTGCGACCTTCACGTTCATTCCCGCTTTAGCGCGCGCTCCGAGGAATGGCTCTTCCGGCGGTTCGATTTTCCGGATAGTTGCACCAACCCACGAGAGCTTTATGAGCTGTTTCGGAAGAAGGGGATGGATTACGTCACGATCACTGATCATGACACGATTGAGGGATGTCTCGCGATTTCGGACCTGCCCCATTCTTTTATAAGTGAGGAAGTTACCACTCATTTCCCCAAGGATCCGTGCAAACTTCACCTACTGGTCTGGGGAATCACCGAGGCGCAACATTCCGAGATCGCGGCGCTTCGCGAAAACATTTTCGATCTGCAAAGCTATTTGCAAAAAGAGGCGATCACCCACTCAGTCGCGCATCCGCTTTACAGCATTAACGGGAAGCTAGAGAGCTCTCATCTCGAACGGCTAATCCTGCTCTTCAAACACTTCGAGGGCATCAACGGTTTGCGTGACGCGCTCCTGAGCGTTCTGGGCCGCGAACTTCTCTCGGGGCTGACGCCGCAAAAAATCGAAGAGCTCGCCAATCGCCACGACCTCCAGCCCACCCACCCCGAGCCCTGGCGCAAAGTCTTCACCGGCGGTTCAGACGATCACGGCGGAAAATTTGTCGCCAGCGCGTACACCGAAACGCCGCGGACGCGAACAGCGGCCGAATTTCTCTCACACGTGCGCGAGGGAAAGTGCACCGCGCAGGGCGAAGGGGGCACTCCGCTGGCGTTGTCGCACGGTTTCTACAACACCGTGGCCTCCTTCATTCAGGATCGCTTCACGGAACGGCTCGGGCCGAGCGCGCCATTACTCGAGACGATGTTTTCGCGTTTCATGGAAGGGCGCGATCCAACCGAGTTCACGCTGCGCGAGAAAGCGACCTTCATCGCACAAGGCGTGATGTCGGGGAAAATTTTCGAACTGGCCAAGCCGGGCAATGTCTCGCTCTGGAAAGGGCTCTCGAAACATTTCGCGCGGCCCAAGGTGAAGGCGCAGCTCGCCAGGGAAATGGCGGGCGTGACCGAGCCCGAGCGGAAAACATTCCTGATGGCGAACCTGGTCTGCGAACAGCTGGCCTTTCGCCTCTTCGAAAAATTTGTGCAGGAGATCAGGACCGGGAACGTGATCGAGAGCATGCAGGCGATCAGCGGGATCGCTCCCATCATTGTCCTGCTCTCGCCCTACATCTACGCCTTTCACAGCCAGGCCCCTTCCCGCAAATGGCTTCGGGAAGTCTTTTCGCAGATGACTGGTTCGGTCCCCGCCGCGCTGCAAAACACCAAGCGCGCCTGGTTCACCGACACGCTCGAGGACGTGAATGGCGTCGCGAACACGATCCGTAAAATGACCGCGGCGGGGGTGGCGGCGGGCGAAAAATTGATTGTCGTGACCTCGCGGCGCGAGCTGACGGTAGACGACATTCCGATCAAGAATTTCCGGCCGATCGGCGAATTCGAATTGCCGGAATACGAGCTGCAACGGCTGAGCTTCCCGCCGATCATGCAGATCCTGGATTACGTGCAACGGGAACAATTCACCGAAATCATCATCAGCACGCCGGGGCCGATGGGCCTGACTGCGCTGCTCGCGGCGAAAATGTTGAACCTGCAAACCAGCGGCATCTATCACACGGATATTCCCGAATACGTCCGCATCCTGACGGAAGATCGCTTCCTCGAAAGCCTGGCCTGGAGCTACATGCATTGGCTTTACGGACAGGTCGACACGGTGTTCGTGAACTCGGAGCATTACCGCAGGTGCTGGGTCGATCGCGGATTTGCGCCGGAGAAATTGAAGATCCTCCCGCGCGGCCTCGATACCGATTTGTTTACTCCGGAACGGCGCGATCTCGCTTTCTGGCCGGGCTCCGGAGCAAACGGCCAGGAAATCAGGCTTCTCTATGTCGGTCGCATCTCGCGCGAGAAAGATCTCGATGTGCTGGCGGCGGCTTACGACAAAGTTCGCGCCGCGGGCCTTCCGGTGAAGCTATATCTCGTCGGGCTCGGGCCGTATTCCGAGGCCTTGGCCGCGGCACTGCCGGACGCCGTTTTCCTGGGATACCTCACCGGCGAACCGCTCGCCAAGGCGTATGCCTCCGCCGACGTTTTCGTTTTCCCAAGTACGACGGACACCTTCGGTAACGTCATCATCGAGGCGCAAGCGTCCGGCCTGCCGGTCATCGTTTCTGATCTTGGCGGCCCGAAGGAACTGGTGGAAGACGGCATCAGCGGTCTAGTTACGAAAGCGCACGATGTGAAAGATTTCGCCCGCGGCATCACGCTTCTGGCTGGTGACGAGCAATTGCGGAAGCAGATGGGCGCGAAAGCGCGGCAAGGAGTGCTGGATCGCAGTTGGCCAGGGGCATTCCGGAAGTTTTGGGAGACGACCGAACTATAAATTCCATACGAATTAGTTGTTAAGGTACGATTCGGGAACTAGATGCGTTAGAACGATGCGAGCGATTGTTTGTCTGTTTGTTGTGTTACTCGGCGCCCTGCTTCCACTCCAGGCCGACGAAAGAATCCGGCAAGTCCAGGAGGAGCTGCGCAAACGGAACCTTTATTTTGGCAATGTTGACGGCAAGGAAAACGCCGAACTATCCGGCGCGCTGAAACGATATCAGGCCCGCAAGGGATTCGCTGTTACCGGCGGGCTCGACAACGAAACTGCCGCTTCCTTGCACATTTCCACGCTCGTCGCCGCGACCGCTCCGTTGCCAGATCTGCCCGTGCTGAGAAGCGACGCGGCCCGCGAACTCCCGGGCGATCAACGCATCGCCTTGGAGCGGGCCGCGGAAGAGAATCTCGACGCATCTCCCACGCCTGTTCCTCCTGCGGAGTCGCCTGCGCCGGCGCAGGATTTAACTCCCGAGCGCGTGACAAAGTATATCGAAGATTACCTGCGCGATGCGGAAACGGACGACCTGGCAGCGCAGGTCAAATATTTCGCCTATCCCACCGAGTATTTCGACCACGGCTGGGTCAATGAACAGTTCGTCCTGAGAGACGTGCAAAATTATCTCAAGCGATGGCCGCAGCGGAAATACACCCTGAGCCAGCCCATCCAGTTTTTTGCCTCGGGGAAAGAAGGCGAGACCCAGGTCGAATTCGTCATCGCCTATGACGTTCGGAACAAGAAGCACGCCGCTTCGGGACGCACCAAAAACTGGTGGGTCCTGCGGTCCGAGGGCGATGAGCTGAAAATAGTTGCCATTCGGGAGCAACGCTGGCGCGAATAAAGAAAGGGGGATGCCGTCTGAGGAAATTCGGGTTCGTCATCCCCAGACCCATGCGAGGCCCGATTCAAGAGTAAGAGTACGATGAAAGTTCAAACCAAGATCACGCTGCTGATCGTGCTCGTCGTGGCGACTTTCATGGCGGGCCTCTGGGGTTTCCGAGTCTATGATAAGTCGAAATTCCGGCGCATCACGCAGGAGCGCGTCGATGAGCGCAACCGCGCTTTCGACGCCTTTCTGGAGAAGGACGGCGAGCCGCTGAAGACCCTGGCGGATTACGACACGAACTGGGACCAAATGGTGCAGGCGATCGAGAAGAATAATGCGCCGTGGTTCCAGGAGAGCGTAAACGGCTCCACTTTGGCGGCATACAAGGCTCACGCCGCCTGGATTTTTGCGCCGGATGGAACCGAGCGCTATTCGACCGACAGTGCCTACACAAAACCTCCCCCGCTCCCGATCCCGCCGGAGGCTTTCAAGCAACTCTTCGAGAAAGAGCCTTTCGCCCATTTTTTTGTTAAGATCGGGGAAGACATCGTGGAGGTGCGCGGCGCCACAGTCCACGGCTCCAAAGATTTTGCGCGCCAGCCTCCGGGCCACGGCTTCTTCTTCGTGGGCCGTTTGTGGAATAAGCCGACGCTGGATGAGATGTCTTTGTTTTCTAGTACAAAGATCAGTCTCGTCGCCGAGGGCGGACGACCGGCGAAAAGCCGGAGCGATGAAGAGAACGGCTTGATCGTTTTTACCCGGCGTCTGAATAGCTGGAACGGAGCCCCCCTCGCAGAACTCGTTGTCCGCAACGAGATGCCGTCCATCGAGCAGCTAAACCGTTCCAGCGAACGGCTAATCCTTCTGCTGTTCCTGTTTTCGCTCGTGCTTTTGCTTTTGATTTATACCTCGCTCTTCCGGTGGGTGAGCCAGCCGCTGAGGTTGATCATGGCCAGCCTTAAGAAAAACGATCCGACGCCGATCGAAGGCATCGCGCGCGATCACTCCGAGTTCGGAGAGCTCGCCCGCACCACCCGGAAATTTTTCGAGCATCGCGATCAACTCATTCGGGAGATGGAAGAACGGCGCGCCACGGAGCAGGCGTTACGCAAGAGTGAAGAGGAGCTGCGGCATTCGCAAAAGATGGAAGCGGTCGGACGCCTGGCCGGCGGCGTGGCGCACGATTTCAATAATCTGCTGACGGCCATCATCGGCTACGCGGAACTCATTTCGACGCGAGTCTCGAGCAACACGCTGGCACGCCAAAACGCCGACCTTATCCGCAAAGCCGGCGAACAAGCTGCCGCGCTTACCCGGCAACTGCTCGCTTTTAGCCGTAAACAATTGCTCCAACCGAAGGTGATCGATTTGAACGCGCTCGTGGTGGAAATGGAAAAACTCCTGCGGCGCGTGATCGGCGAACGGTTCGATTTGCAATCGCACCCCAACGCGGAGATCGGCCGGGTGAAGGCCGACCCGAGCCAGATCGAGCAGGTCGTCCTCAACCTCGGCGTCAACGCGCGCGATGCCATGCCCACCGGCGGCAGACTGATTATCCGCACTGAAAATGTGCGCCTCGATCAAACCACCGCGCCGCAGATTTCCGCCTCTCTGGCGCCGGGCGATTACGTCATGCTTTCAGTCACCGACACTGGCGCGGGGATGGATGAGGAAACGAAGACCCACATCTTCGAGCCGTTCTTTACCACGAAAGGTCCTGGAAAAGGCACCGGGCTGGGGCTCGCGACCGTTTACGGAATTGTGCGGCAGACCGGCGGCGGAATTTCCGTGGAAAGCGAGCCCGGTAAAGGCAGCACGTTCCGGATTTATCTCCCCCTGGTGACCGCTCCGGTTGATTTCACCAAGACCGTCGCGGCTCCGGTGCAAAAATCGGAGAACTTCGAAACGGTCCTCGTGGTCGAGGACGAAGAGATTGTGCGCGAGCTGGTTTGCGACGTCCTGTCCGAACAAGGCTACAACGTTATTTGCGCTGCGGATGGTTTGGAGGCGTTAAAAGTGGCCGGGGATTTCGAAGGCACCATTCATCTTCTGGTTACCGATGTGATCATGCCGCACATGAACGGCCATGAACTGGCCGAGAAACTTTCCGGCATCCGCTCCGAGATGAAAGTGCTCTATGTCTCCGGCTATTCGGACAACGATATCGGCGACCACGGCGAGCTCGATCCGCGGTTCGAACTTCTCCAAAAACCCTTCACGCCCCAGACGCTCGCGCGCAAAATTCAGGACGTCCTTCACGAAGGCAAATATGCCTACACCGCGCAGGAATGATCTCATCCAGCGGATCGACCCAATCGTCGGACGGTTTCTTTTGAAATTTTTCCGCCCTGTTCTGGCGGTATTCGTGTTAGCCACGGCGTTAACCGGCACGAGTTGCAAACGCCCCTCAACGGAAGTGCAGGCGGAAAAACCGAAGCCTCCCACGGAGACAGAGCCCGCGTCCGCGCCGACAAAAGAAAAGCGGAAACAGCCTTACCATCGCGAGGGCCTGGCGGTCTGGTACCCTGTCCCCGCCGATTCGTTGGCGAAACGCCGCGCCGGAAAAGACGAACTGACCGCCGCTCACAATCATCTCCCGCTCGGAACCGTGCTGCGCGTGACTCATCTCGCGAACGGGAAGAGCGTGATCGTGCGCATCACGGATCGCGGCATTACAAAACGAGGCGCCAGCATTGATCTCTGCAAGGAAGCCGCCGAACAGCTCGACATGATCAGCGAAGGGATGGCGCGAGTTCGGATGGAAGAAATACCGGACGACCGGGATATTGCCGCCGTCCCGGATTCCAGCGCCCCGGCGGCTCAACCGTAAACGCATCTGTCCTGGAGCCGGCGCGCCCTCGCGCCGGGAGTGGACCGTCCGCGGCATTTCGCGCAACGGCCTGAGGGCAGGCCGTCTCCAAGGCTTACCCGGTGCCGAAATAACGATCTCCGGCATCGCCTAACCCAGGCACGATGTAGCCAAGCTCATTCAATTCGGGATCAACCGCTGCGGTGATGATGGGCACGTCCGGATGTTCGCTCTGGAATTGTTTCACGCCGGGAGGGCAGGCCAACACGCAGAGAAATTGAATCGATCGCGCGCCCTGCGCTTTTAATATCGAGGCCGCCGCGCATGCGCTGTGACCGGTCGCCAGCATCGGATCGAGCAACATCACCCGAGCCGCGGAGATGTTGTCCGGCACGCGGTCGTAATAGCTCACCGGGCGCAAGGTCTCGGCGTCGCGATAAAGTCCGATATGACCGATGGCCGCGTCGGGCGCGATGCGGAGAATTCCATCGAGCAGGCCGAGGCCGGCGCGGAGAATCGGAACCAGCACCACCGGTTTCGCCAGGAGCGCTCCGACGCACGGCGCGAGCGGCGTCTCGATTTCGAACGCCCTCGTTTCCCATTGGCGTGACGCTTCGACGAAAAGAACCATCGCCAGCTCGTGCATGTGGCGGCGAAACAAATCCGGCGTCGTCGTTTTCATTCGCAGGATGGAAAGTCCGGCCGCCGCCAACGGATGTTCGACCACCGTTACTTCAAGTTGTGATTCCATTGCGGGACGTCTGGCTCACTTGTTTTACCACAGAGATCAATGTCCTGCTCCTTCGCGCATCCGCACGGGCGACGCCGGAATTCGATCCAGCACGATCTGGCGCGCGCCATCGTAGTGCCCGAAGGCCAGCACGCCGGTCGGACATTGTTGCACGCAGGCGGAACAGCGCACGCATTCCGGGTCCTGCATCGGCAAACCCTTGTTCGCGAAGTTCATCACGTCGATGCCCTGATGACAGACCGAGGTGCAAACGTTGCAGGAAATGCATTTTGATTTTTCGGGGAAAATTCGGAACCGCGAAAACCGCGCGTAGATGTGCATGAGCGCCGCGAGCGGGCAAAAAAAGCGGCACCAGACCCGTCCCGAATATTTGAAGTAGAGACCAACGCCGATAATGCCGCCAAGGAACACGTCGACCAGCCACTTGTAGTTGAAGTAGGTGACCAGCTTTCCGGCGCTGCTCTTCCCTTCGAGCAACAAATGAAAAGCCGATGCGGCGATCGAGTTCGGCCAGAGCCAGCCTGCGATTCGCACGAACAAAAGCAAAAACGCGACGGCCAGGATCACCTGACCGGCCATGTTCAATCGATTCCAAAACGGTCCGTGCGGCATTTTGTGGCGTTGCTTGTCGCCCATCGTTTCCGCGAGCGCGCCGCAGGAACAAATCCAGCCGCAGTAGGCGCCCTTGCCCCAGCGCCAGACGATCGCCGGGATGATGACGAACGTTTGGAAAAACGCGATCACAAGCCACCATGCCAGCGGCGCGTCCGTGAAGACGTTATAGACCATGAGCGGCCACGCCAGGATGAAACCGTAGGCGCGCCAATAAGCGCGCGGATGTCCCCAGTCCGGCCATTGATGGGCCGCATATTGCTGGACTGAAATGTAGGATTCGAAAAGGTGATCGGCCATCGTTTTGCCGAAGCCCTGATCGAACCAGCCGTTGTAACCCAGATACGGCAGGATGATTTCCGGCAGAATAAAAAGCGGGACTACCTGCACCAGCATCAGGACCATCGTCTGCAAGGTGACGTAGGGCGTGTTGCGCCGGCGGATCCGCGTTATCCCGAAGAGCACGATGCAAAGGCTGTAAGCGAGGGTGTAATAAAAGGAGCGCGATTTGAGTGAGACGGCCAGAGTGCCGAGGAGCGTCGAACGGTCCGCCAACTGTGCGTGAAACCAGCCGCCTAACGAGCTGAGCGCAGCCGGCATATTCTCCGGAAACGGATTCAGCCAGGTCTCCGCGAACCCGCCGGATTTCCAGGCATAGACAAAAACGCAAAAGGCGAGGAAGACCCCCAGGGCAATCCACCCGCCAAATCTCCCCTCGCCCGCGATCCGGATTCCAGAACGGCGGAAGAACTCGAGCGGCGCTTCCCGGCCGAGCATCGTGAAAACGACGTCGTTAGGCAATGTCGCTTCGGTCCCGTTCTTTAGATGAACCTGCTTCGGCTCAATTCGCTTGACCTCGGTCCCGAGCGCAAGCTTGAGCGAGCCGGCCGAATTCGGGTCCCGCATCCCGGAGGTCATCGCGGTATTCACGCGCTCGGAAGTCGGCTTCTCGACCTGCACATCGGCCGAAGCATTTCGCACCAGCATCTCGACCTTTTCGATATTCGCCGGTTTCGCGCGCGACAATTCCGGTTTCCGATAACTTAGAGTCACCCGCGCCCCGCAACTCGTTAGCGCGATCGCTGTCTCGAGCGCGGAATCGCCGCCGCCCACCACGAGCGCGTCCTGACCGGCAAATTCATGCGGGTCGAAAAGACGATTGTAAACCTTGTCCAGTTCTTCGCCGGGGACACTGAGCTTGCGGAAATTTCCGCTGCGCCCGATCGCGATAATGACACGGCGGGCCGGGATCGTCGTTAAGTCGTCTTTGTACAAGAGCAGCTCCGCGCCTTTGCGCCCGATTTGTTCGATTCGCGCCGGAGTCACCTCGATTCCGGCCGTGCGCCGCTGCTCTTCCATCTCCGCCAGGAGCGTTTCCTTGACCTCGGCGGTGAACTGCAAACCGCCGTCGAGTTTCATCTCCGTCGGATAAGTGTAGATCGGCTTGGCTTTCGGAAAGTTGACCACCGTCGAAAAAATTTCGGTCGCTTCGAAGACCGCAAATTTGAGTCTGGCCCTTTTTGCTTCGATCGCGGCGGAGATTCCCGCGACCCCCGCCCCGATAATCGCGAGATCCAGGATGCCGTGAGGCTCTTGCCCGCCCTTCTGAAAATCCGGCTCGCGCAAGATAGCCCGCACGGCCTCCGCGCCCGTATGCGACGAAAACTTCAGCAACGGAATGCCCGTGAGATCGCCTACGATCCGCACACCCGGGAGCGTGGTGGCTCCTTCCGGCCCAGAGACGGGAAGCTTCTCCACCGTGCCCGCGGGCCACTGCGCGTGGAGCCATTTCGTGTAACGTTCGATGATTCCCGGCATGAAAGAGATCCATCTTAGTAATTCCTCGCGCCAAACGCGAAAAGAGAAATCCAGCCCGGCCACGACTCTGGCGCTGGTCGATGGAGTGTGATGGCTGACTTGAAAATCAAACGCCGCTATCCGATCGGCGCTGAACTAATGGGCGAAGGCCGGACCCACTTCCGCGTCTGGGCGCCAAAAGCGAAAAGCCTGGAAGTCGTTTTGGAAAGCCGCCCGGAAGATGAAGCCGAACGGACATTCCATCCCCTCGAAGCGGAAACCGGCGGGTATTTTTCCGGCACAATCACAGCGGGCGCAGGCGCGTTTTACCGTTTTCGCGTCAACCAGGCGGAGACGTTCCATCCGGATCCGGTCTCACGGTTTCAACCGCAGGGTCCGCATCGGTCGTCGTGCGTGGTCGATCCATCGCGCTTCCCCTGGACCGACCAGGAATGGAAGGGCGTGCGGATGCCTGGGCAGATCATTTACGAAATGCACATCGGCACTTTCACCCGCGAAGGCACCTGGCGCGCGGCTGCGCGGGAACTGGCGGAGCTGGCCAGGATCGGCGTCACCGTGATCGAAATGATGCCGATCGCGGATTTCCCCGGCGAATTTGGCTGGGGTTACGACGGGGTGAATCTTTTCGCGCCCTGCCGTCTCTATGGATCACCAGACGATTTGCGCGCGTTTATCGATCAAGCGCACTCGTTAGGCCTCGGCGTAATTCTTGACGTCGTCTACAACCATCTCGGCCCGGAGGGAAATTACCTGCGCGTCTTTTCGGAACATTACTTTACCGACCAGCACGAAAACGACTGGGGGGACTCACTGAATTTCGATGGCGAGAACTCGGAACCGGTCCGCGAGTTCTTTATCACCAACGGCCGTTACTGGATCGATGAATTCCATTTCGACGGTTTCCGTTTCGACGCCACCCAAAGCATTGTCGATTCATCGAGTGATTACATCGTCGGCGCAATCGGACGCGCCGCGCGCCAGGCGGCGGGTGATCGTTCGATCATTCTGATCGCGGAGAACGAGCCGCAGGAAACCAAACTTGTCCGGCCCCGGAACGAGGGCGGCGACGGTCTCGACGGCCTCTGGAATGACGACATGCATCATAGCGCGATGGTCGCGTTAACCGGAAAGCACGAGGCGTATTACAGCGATTACCGCGGCCGGCCCCAGGAGTTCATCTCCGCCGCGAAATATGGCTACCTTTTTCAGGGCCAGCCTTACCTCTGGCAGGAAGCGCCGCGGGGCATGCCGACCTTCGGCCTTCCACCCGAAGCGTTCGTCGGATTCATCGAAAATCACGATCAGGTTTCGAACTCAACTTTCGGCGAGCGCGTGCGCTCACTCACTTCGCCGGGGCGCTATCGAGCGATGACTGCGTTGCTCATGCTGGGACCATGGACCCCGATGCTTTTCCAAGGTCAGGAGTTCGGCGCCTCGAGCCCATTCGTCTACTTCACCGACATGTCGGGCGATTTGCGGCAAGCCATTCGGGAAGGCCGTTTCAAATTCCTGGCGCAATTTCCATCGATCGCGGGGAACGAAATCCAGAAGCAACTGCCCGATCCATCCGACCCGGAAGTCTTCGCGCGCTGCAAACTGGATTTTTCGGAGCGGGAGAAAAATCACCAGCTTTATGACCTTCACCGCGACCTGATGAAACTGCGGCACGAAGACACCCGCTTTCACGAACAAAAATTGCACGGAGTGGATGGCGCAGTCCTGGGACCCGCGAGTTTCGCGCTGCGTTATTTTGACGAGAAGGGCGATGACCGGCTCCTGGTGGTGAACCTGGGCGAGCGACTTCCACTCGAGCCTGCGCCCGAGCCGCTGCTCGCGCCGCCGTGGGGATTTTGCTGGGAAACGCTTTGGTCGAGCGATTCCCCGCGCTACGGTGGCCCGGGAGTGACCCAGGTCACCAGTGACGACCATTGGCTGCTGCCGGCGGAATCGGCCACTGCTTTCCGACCGGTGCCCGAAACGACTCCGCGCAAAAAACCGAAGAAACGCTAAGTGGATCCGCGGACAAATTCCGAAGTGACGGTGACGCGCTCGATGCGCTGGGAGGACGCCCATCCATCTCGCGAAATTTTGCTCAACCGCGAATGGCTCGTGACCAATGGACTCGGCGGTTATGCCTCTGGGACGGTCTGCGGCGCGATCACGCGGAAATACCACGGCATCCTGGTCGCGGCGCTGCCGGCCCCGCTGGGACGCGTGGTGATGTGGAACCATGTTTCGGAATTGCTCCGCTTCGACGACAACGAAGTGGTCTCGTTAGGCGCCGAAGAGCGGGCGGGCGGCCAGCTCGATCTTCAGGGGGCTGAATATCTTCGCGAGTTCCGTCTCGAAGATGGCATGCCAGTCTGGATTTATCACGTGCGCGATCTCGTCATCGAGAAACGGATTTCGATGCCGCATCTGCAAAACACGGTCCACGTCAGTTACCAGATCATTGGCGGTGGGAAACTGCCGCAGCTCGAGTTGCGACCCGCCTTTCATTTTCGCCATCACGAAGAAGCGGTCGATTTGCCGCTGGCCGAGCCCTACAAACTCACCGCGGTGAACGACCGTTACGAAATTGTTTCGGCGAAGCGGAAACTGCCACCGCTGCGTATGCGCCTTTGCGGTCACGCGACCGCTTTCACCTATGCACCGGCAAAGATTAACCAGGTCGTCTATCGCACGGAACAGGCGCGCGGTTATGCGCACGAAGGCGAACTCTGGAGTCCGGGGTTTTTCCAAGTCGATCTCGCCGGGGAGAAAACCGCCACCCTGATCGGATCGACGGAGCCATGGGACATCATCGACGTGCTCAGTCCATCGGAGGTGCTTGCTTCCGAGCGGGAGCGCCGCGCACGTCTGCTCGAGGAGGCCGATGCGAATGCGCACGACGGCGTCGCCGCGGAATTGGTGTTCGCGAGCGACCAATACGTCATTACGCCGGCCGGCCGCGCGGAGGAAGCAGCGCGCGCGCATGCGGCGGGTGACGAAGTGCGCACGGTCGTGGCCGGTTATCATTGGTTCACCGATTGGGGACGCGATACGATGATCAGCCTGGAAGGGTTAACGCTGGTCACCGGGCGCTCTCTCGAGGCGGGGTATATTTTGCGCACCTTCGCGCACTACGTCCGCGACGGCTTGATCCCGAACATGTTTCCGGACCGCCAGAAGGACGGCCTGTATCACACCGCGGATGCAACGCTCTGGTTCTTCCACGCCCTCGGCCGTTACCTGAAAAAATCAGAAGACCGGATCACGCTGCGGCTTCTCCTGCCGGTCCTGATCGATATCGCCGAGCACCATTTGCGCGGAACAAAGTTCAACATTCACGTCGATCCCGCGGACGGTCTCCTCATTCAAGGTCAGGAAGGTTATCAGCTCACCTGGATGGACGCGAAGATGGGAGATTGGGTCGTGACTCCGCGGCGCGGAAAAGCCGTCGAAATCAATGCGCTCTGGTTCAATGCGCTCAAGCTGCTCGAGGGCTGGCTGCGGGAAATAGGAAACGCTGACGAAGCGCAGCGCTACGCGGATCATGCGCAGCGGGCGCGCGATTCATTCAACCAGCGTTTTTGGTTCGAGGAAGGCGGACATCTTTATGATGTCGTCGATGTGGATGGCGGCAGCGCTAATGACCCCGCCTGCCGGCCGAATCAAATCTTTGCGATCTCGCTCGATCATCCGGTGCTGGATCAGGCGCGGTGGAAGTCAGTCGTTGATGTCGCGGAAAAGGAATTGGTCACGCCGGTAGGGCTGCGTTCGCTTTCGCCAAACCATCCGGATTACAAACCGATCTACGGCGGGGACCTTCGATCGCGGGATGGCGCGTATCACCAGGGCACCGTCTGGGCCTGGTTGATTGGGCCATTCATCGACGCGTGGCTGAAAGTGCATCCCGATGACAGATCGGCCGCGCGAAAATTTCTCCAGCGTTTTCCCGAAAGCATGAACGAAAACGGGATCGGCACCATCAGCGAAGTGTTCGATGCCCGCGAGCCGCATACCGCCGGAGGTTGCATCGCGCAGGCCTGGAGCGTGGCGGAAGTGTTGCGCTGCTGGGTGAAGACGGCATAAGTTGGTCTTCGTTTCAGCGAGGTTACCCAATCACGCATTAAAAGCATGTCATCCCGAGCCGCGCAGACGGCGAGGGATCTCACAGTCGAAGGGAAGTCACCCAAGCTCCGC
>JBEEHV010000024.1:0-337472 GCA_041167585.1 Verrucomicrobiota bacterium | reverse complement strand
CGCTGCATCGCCTGGTTAGGTCTCATTTGGGTGGTGCTGGGGAAGGTGCGTAGAACGTAAGCTGCGAGACAATAAAGCGAAAGAGCATCCTGCCACTGACCGGGCGTGCGACTGCATAAAAGCTGTAGCGGAACACTTCGCCCCGCTCGTGCAACTGTGCGTGCTCCTCTGACTCACCTATGACAAAAACATCCCCACTATCCGCAGCGGAAACGGCGTGAAGCGTCTGATCCGTGGTGCTGTCCGCTAGCTGTGCGACCCGTTCTCGGACAAGTTTGATGTAGGAATCGCGCGGAAAGAAGCGGGCCGCGAAGACTCTTAAACCCCTGACCTAACGTTGCGGGGGTTTTGCAGTTCGCCATCAATCAGCTCTAATCGGCGATAATCTGCAGGTGTTTCGGGAGCACAATGCGGAAAACAAAATAGAGAGAGATGTTTCGACTGGCTCAACGTGACAACGCAGTGGGACCGGATAGACGCGACGGTTGTTATCTGCAGTGCCGGGGCACGCTACTGATCCAGCCGTCCGGATTTAGTTTCCCAACCGGCGAGTCAAGACCGTGATCGGCGGAGGAGGGAAGGGCCGATCCGCTAAGGCAAAGGCTAGGCGTGGCGAAGGGCGGCGTAAAAAACGGTGGCAATGAGTCCGAGTTGGCCAAGCACTCGCAGGACTGAGAGTAAACCGCTCCGGGAACCCCACAGCATCGCCCATAGCTGAAAGGCACTCAGGCTTCCAGCCGCCAGGGATATCGGCCACGACAGCCTGGCGATAACTGCCGCAAGGGCCAGCATCATCGAGATCATCCCCGTGAAAGCCAGGATGCGAGTAAGGCCCTCATGCCTGTCAACCACTGGCTCTCTTTTAGGCGCGTAAGCGAAAACGAAGATCATACCCACCAGCATTCCTCCGCCCCCCAGGATAGCGCCGAAGGCGCGAGCCCCCCACGACCCTGTGAGCATTGTCACGACAACGGCGAGGAGAGAAATCCCCGCGACCCACCATCCGCGACGGGTCACCTTACGGTTCTGATAGGCGTCCCATTGGTCTTCGCTCATGGACTTTCGGAGCCGCTCGGTTGCTCCCGCCTCGGGTTTATTAGCGATGGCGACCATGACGCCGCCAAACAGGACCATGATTCCCATGATGATGGAACAGATCGCGATGGCGGAGGCCATGGTCTGGTGGCCGCCCGCCGCGATGATGATCCCGATCGAAACCACTATGATCAGCAATGAAACAACTGCCATTCCCCGTCCCACCTTATGTCCGGTGTTCAGGTAAACAGGCGGCGGAACGTCGCGCGGGGAATCCACCAAAGATGGGCCCTCGCTTTCCCGACGGGTCATCGCTTGTCTCCAGTCAGCGCGAGGGTCCACGGGCAGTCTTCGATTTCTGAAAATCCAGACCAGGTAGTGGTCATCGTTACGACAATCTTATTCCCGCGCGGGCCGTCATAGACATGGAGGTCATGAAGGACCTTCTTATCCTGGACTACGCGGTGGAAACGCACCCATTGCCCGGTCGCGCCAGCCTCGGTCTCGAAGTCTTTGATCTCGCCAATTTCCACGGCCGGATCCATGGCCCGAACCGACTTGACGGTCGCTTGCGCATACTCCTTCAATGATCCCGCGAATGCCTCGCTGTTCACGATAATATTCATGGGATATCTACTACTATCGGGCGGAGCAGAAAATATTGTCGCTCCTTCCTCAACGTCCTTTCTTGTCCAGAGTTTAGGAACCCGCAAAGAGCAGTCATATTTGGATAGGACAACGCGATCGCCCAACTCTTCCTTCCGCCAGCGCGACTCTTTCTTGGAGAATAGATGCAAGCCACTTGCGATTTGGCTCGCCCCGAAACCGATGGCGACGAGACCGACGACGCCCATAAACACGCGTTGAATTATCTTCTTTCGCGAGGAGGAGCTTGACGGCGAAGGCGGGGCGATTCCCGCTGCGGGACCGGTTGTGAATGAGAGCGGCGCGACAGGCCGCAAAGGAAGATTGCTTGTCGGCACCGAAAGCTCTGGCGGAGATTTCCGTTTGGGAAAAAGATACGAGAGCCCACCGCCAGTTCCCATGCTTAGGAACATGCCTATGAACACAAGACGTAGAGAACCGTGCGAGCGAACGTAAGGGTCCAGAATGATTATAACAAAGGCGTTTAGGGCGCCGGCCAAAATGGCTAGAACAAATAAGTGCACCCATTTTCTGTGCTCGGTTTTTGAACCGGCGAGAGCGAAGAGACCGATCTGCAAAACAGCGGCCCCAATATCCCCGATAAGGAAATCGATATCCCCGCCGAGGCTGTGGCCAATGATTCTGAGCGCGAGGATCGCAATAACATTCACGCCGAGGATCGCCCCCATAAAAAGCAGGATCATTTTCCATTGAAGGAGAGCAGCACCCCCCGCCGGGATCGGGGAAATCGGACGCGGAATATCGTCGTTACGCGGAATTTCCTTGGGCGAAGAACGCCTAACTTCCTCGGGGCGGGACTGCGGGAGTTCCGAGTGAGTGACGACCGGGGGAATTGCATGCGGGATTGGAGGAGCTACTTCGGCGATAGGTTCCGCCTTGGCGGCTGGCAGTAACGCCTTCACCCGATCCACCACTGCCATCATATGGCTCTCCACCGGCGCCGTCAGCGCGTCGAGCCAATGGACTGATCCGAGATAATATTCCATCGTCCCAGTCGGCTGCGTGTTTTCGACCCTAAACGGAATGACCGTGAGATCCTGCTCAAAGGCGGTCTGCACCTCTCGGTGAATGTGCCTCGAGTCGTTCGCCTTCGAGGAAAAGATCAGCACCATGATGCGACATTCCCTGATGGCATCGACGATCGACTTGCCCCACTCCGCCCCGGCGTTTACATCGCGGGGCGCGATCCAGCAGCGTACTCCCGCTGTTTCCAGCTTATTACAAAGGGCGAGTGCGACCAGCTTGTCGTCGGTGGAATGACTAAGGAAAACGTCGTGGGGCATAAGAGGTAAAGCACCCCGGAGAAATCCGGTACCGGGCGAAGATTAGAGCAGCGCCCCGCCTTGCATCGGTCGTCGCAAATTGCGCATGGCGTAGATCGCACCGGCGATGACCAACAGTAAGGCGATTGCCGCGAGCTGAAGGCGCAGGGATTGGTCCCGGCAGAAGCAGGCCCCGATTACGGCCGCGCCGCCCATAACGAAAAGAAAGCAGACGGTAAAGACCACGGGTCTTCTCCCGCCCTGGGTGTACATGGCCCTTCCCGCGGAGAGCACCAGGGCCGCCGCCACCATCACCGCGATCAAGCGGCCGAGGTGGCTCTTGGACATAAGCGATTCGAAATTTACCGCGAAAACCACCGTGCTCACCGCTGTCACCAGCAGGGGGAGGAGAACGCGGGCGGTCTCGTTCAGCCGCGAGAAGAGCGAATCCATCCAAGCGGGAGAAGTGTCCATCGGTTTATGGGTTGTTGAGCCCGTCCAACCGCTTTGTCGAGTTAATTCGTAGAAAGCCGCTATAGCTCGTCGAGCGCTTCACGCGGGCGAAGCGTTCGCTCGGATGCGGGAGAGGCTATTTGCTGCCAGCCACCGGTTTCAGGGACATCAGGATGGCCGTCCGGTCCGCGATGGTTTCAAGTTGATGCTCGTCGTTGTAAAGCACGGTAATAACGAAGAATTCGTGTTCGCGCGGGGCCATAATGATCACTTGAAGATGAGCGGGCTGCTCCTTGTCGTCTTTTGCCGTGCACATATTCCAAAGACTTTTCAGCTCTCCGATCTCCTTTTCCTCAGGCGCACCCCCCACTTGGACATCGTGGAGACTAAACATCCTCTTCGCTTCTTCGGCGGTGGCCAATAGCTCGGCTTTGACGCCTCTTTCATCTTTCATCACCTCGGCGCGCCGGACCATGATCAGGGCGTTCTTCACGTCGGGAGTAATGATGAGCACATCGCCAGCCTGTCTTGCCACGGTCCAACCCTTCGGCAGCTCCATGGTGACGGCTGGATTGGTTTCAGGGTACGAGACGGTCGCCGCCGACAAAGACGAATTGCTGTAGCCCATAAGGGCGAGTGCGAGAACGTGCGGCAGAAGTTTCATCACGCAGGCTCGCCCATGCGGGGAGAAACCCACCACGCTTTCTCAAAGAACCGCCAATGGCCTTGCTTCGGCAGGCGTGAGCGGGAGGAACGGCGCAATCAATATTTCAATGCCTGACACTGCCTGGTTTGTGCGTTCCAGAAGACGTAGCCGTTTTCAAAGTCGCTCCGGCGACCGCCGGAGACAGAATATTCGTTGCTGATCGGAAAGCCGAGCCACGAACCAGTGCCCCCCAGGCTCTGGTAAAGTCCGCCTATACATCCATGGACTTCGAACGCGGTGCTGGCATGCTTTCCGTTACGATGCCAAATGATTACCCCATCGTTAAAGAGGGCGTAGCGTCCGGTGGTGCCATTCGGCGAGCGGCCGGCCTCAGCTTCTTCCTTTTTTGCGCAGCCCAGGACACTTCGCTCACCACCCAGCCTCATCCAGAGATTGTAAATACCCGAACCTAACGAGTAGCCGCAGGCCTTTGTCGTGTCGCTCGGTCCGGTTGGTCCGGTCGGTCCGGTTGGACCGATTGGTCCGGGCGGGGCCGTTCCTCTGTCATACTCATAGACATAAGCGACCTCGCCGCCGGTTCTCATATGGATCCAGATCACGAAGTAGGCCAAGGGACGATCGGGCCTGAACGCTTCTTTGGTATTCAAGCCGACGCTTCCGCTTCCGGTTTTGGTGGGGTTGGCTCGCGTATCGCCATCGTTTACGCGGTAAAAACGATCGAGATCAACACTGCGCATTCTGTCCTCGGGCAATGCCGCGGTCACGCCGCTGCTGCCGGTAATGTAAATGGAAGAAAGGCCGGCGATGCCACCATTGCACGGCGAATTGACGGTGACGATGCCGGCCTCGAAGTTAACACTCGCGACGCTGGAGACGCGGCTAATGTCCTGCGGGAAACGCCAGTTGAAACGAAGGATCTCTCTCCCGCCCGGGCAGAGATCGAGCCCGCGACCATCGACCGTAATCTCGACGGACCCGCCCTGGGCGTCGTACTTTTCGCGGGTGATTTTGCTGAAGCTATTCAGGCGGTTCGAGACTTCGATCTTTCTCAGGACCCAGGTGGCCTGATACTGACCAAATGCCTCGCTGGAAAAGATGCAGGCGCCGAGTAGACCGAGCGCCAGACGTGCGACGTGCTTCATAGGCGGGGATCCCCTAGTAAAACATTCTGGGCGGATTCTAGTCATCCAGGTCGCGCATTGTCCAGAAGCGAAAGAATCAGCGGCGACGGACGAACGGACGCCGAAGCATTCTCGCCGGCAGGCAAAGTGCCGGCGGATCGGCACAGAAATTCTCCGCAATATTTTCCTGCGCTGGGATAAGCTTCTCGAACATGGACGCGTCGAAGAAGCCATCCACGCGGGAGATCGAGCGGAAATTTCTGCTGAAGCGGTTGCCGCCCAGCCTGAAGAAATTTCCGCACGAGGTAATCGAACAGGGTTATCTCGCTGTGGGCCGCGGCGGCGTTCAGGTTCGGCTTCGCCGGAAAGGTTTACTTTGCGCTCTCACTTTCAAGCGAGGCACTAAGGGCGAGCGCGAAGAGCGGGAGGTTCGTTTGAGCGGAGAGCAGTTCGACAGGCTTTGGCCAGCTACGGCGGGTCGGCGGCTGACCAAGGTGCGATACGATGTCCCGTGGAAAACGCACACGATTGAGATCGATGTTTATCGCGGGCGGCACAGGGGGCTGGTCGTGGCCGAAGTGGAGTTCGAAAACAGGAGAAGCCGGGGGGCGTTCGAGCCGCCGGATTGGATTGGCCGCGAGGTGACGGGGAAAGCGAAATACAGCAACGTCGTGCTCGCCCATTCCGCGCTCGTCTGGAGACGGCCTGCCCTGAGGGCGTAGCGAGGGAGGCGGGGCTGTGGAGACGGCCTGCCCTCAGGCCGTGGTTCGCGCGACCGGGCCGGGGGCGGCCCGGCCCCAATGATTCGCGGCTCAGCTCCAATGATCCCGGCCCGGCTCCAATGATCGGCGGCTGGGTTCCAATGATCCGCGGCCCGGCTCCAAGATCTGGCGGCTGCGGCTTGGTGGATGCGTCGGGGATGCACTCTGCTACCTTGGGGGATGCGACATCTTTCGTGTGGGTTTATCGGCGGGTTTGTTCTCGTGTTCGCGTCCTCTGCCTTCGCTGAAATGGGGCCGGTGGCGGAGAGGGTGGCTCAGCAAAATAAACTTTTCGAAGAATTTTATGAGACGGGGCTGAAGAATTCGCCGGAGCGAGCGACTTCCTTCGGCGATTATCGCTACAACTCTTTGCTCGGCCAGTATTCGCTCGCGGAGATCGCGCGCCAGCACGCGGAAGCGGATGAGTTCCTGAAACGCCTGAAGGCGATTCCAACTGAGGGGATGGGGGACGTGGATCTCTTAAGCCATCGGTTGCTGGAACGGCAACTGGAGCGGGAAGACATCAGCTACAGCCTGAAGAATTACGAGATGCCAGTGAACCAGCAGAATGGTGTTCACACCCGGCTCGCGGATCTGCCGCTCTCGGTCCCGTTCGATTCGGTGACGCACTACCAGGATTACATCTCCCGGCTCCACCAGGTCCCGCGCGTGCTCGACCAAATGACCGAAGTGCTGCGGCAGGGGCTGAAAGACGGATTGATGCCGCCGAAGCTCGTGCTCGAGAAGCTGCCGGACCAATGCGATGGCATCATTGCGGCCAACCCATTCGTGCTGCCGGCAAAGAAATTTCCGGCGGAAATTTCCGAGCCTGACCGGAAGCGGCTGACGGAAGAGATGACCAAGGCGGCCAATGACGAGGTGTTGCCCGCTTACAAAAAGTTCGCCGAATTCCTCCGCACCGAGTACGGCCCGAAAGGCCGGAACGAGCTCTCAATCGAGAGTCTCCCGGAGGGCCCGCGGCGTTACGCGGAAGCGGTGAAGATGATGACGACCATGAACGTCACGCCCGCCGAGGTGCATGAGATTGGATTGAAGGAAGTGGAACGCATCACGGCCGAGATGACGAAGCTGGCCGAGGCGCAGGGCCACAAGGATCTCGCGAGTTTCCGGAAGGCAATTAACGACGACGCGAAGTGGAAGCCGCAAAGCGAACAGCAGATCGTGGATGATTTCAAAAGATACATCGACCAGATGCAGCCGAAGCTGCCCGAGCTCTTCGGGTTGTTGCCGAAATCGCCGGTGACGGTGGAACCGATCCCCGGCTTCGCCAAGGCGGAGGCGACCCATTACGTCGCCGGCACCCCGGATGGGAAACGGCCCGGTCGCGTGGTGGTTGCCGTGGCCGATCCGACGAAGCGCACGCTCGTGCTCGACGAAGCTGTCGCCTATCACGAAGGAGTTCCGGGCCATCATATGCAGATCAGCATCGCCCAGAGGCTACCGGACCTGCCGAAATTCCGGTTGCGCGGCGGTTACTCGGCTTACGCCGAAGGTTGGGCACTCTATTCGGAGGAGCTCGGGAAGGAGATCGGTTTCTACAAGGATCCTGTGTCCGATTATGGCCGGTTGAACTCGGAGTTGTTTCGCGCGGTCCGGCTGGTGGTCGATACCGGCATTCACGACAAGAAATGGAGCCGCGAGAAAGTGATCGAATACATGCACGCCAACGACGTGAACGACGCTGTGGCGCAGACCGAGACCGACCGCTACATCGCCTGGCCGGGGCAGGCGCTCGCCTACAAGATGGGACAACTCATGATTCGCAAATTGCGCGACGAAGCGAAGGCCCAGCTCGGCTCCAAGTTCGATATCAAAGCTTTCCACGACGAAATCCTGAACGGCGGCGCAATGCCGCTCGACCTTCTGCAAGAGCGCGTCGAGCGCTGGATCAAGGACCAGGGATCGAAGACCACTGGCAGCTAGCGGAAGCGGGATCGCCGGTGAGGTACTCTCGCGCTGGTGGCGTTACTCCACCGTCACGCTCTTGGCGAGGTTACGCGGTTTGTCGACGTCCCGGCCGAGCTCGACGGCCAGATGGTAGGCGAGAAGTTGGAGCGGGATAACGGTCAGGATCGGGCTGACGTAATCGGGCACAGTTGGAATAGTCACTATGTCATCGGCGATTTTCGCCAAATGATCTGCGCCTTTTCCTGACGTGACGACAATGACGGGGCCTTTGCGCGCGCGAACCTGCTCGATGTTGTTGACGTTCTTGGAAAAGACGGCGTCTTCCGGGGCGATGAAGACTGAGGGAAGATCAGGCCTAACGAGCGCGATGATCCCGTGCTTGAGTTCGGCGCTGGGATGGCCCTCGGCGAAGAGATAAGTGATCTCCTTCATCTTTAGCGCGGCCTCCAGCGCGACGGGGTAGTTGAACTGGCGGCCAAAGAAAAGCATTCCGCCCACCGAGGCGTATTTCTTCGCGATCGCCTTCATTTGATCGCTGAGCTTGAGCACTTCCTCGATCTGCTCGGGCAACGCTTCGAGGGCATCGATGATTCGCGTTCCTTCGGAAGTCGACAGATGTCGCATCCGGCCAAGGAGCAGGCCGATGGTCGTCAGAATAGCGACCTGCGAAGTGAACGATTTCGTCGCCGCTACCCCGATCTCCGGCCCGGCATGCATGTAAACGCCGCCATCGCTTTCGCGGGCGATGCTGCTGGCCACGTTATTGCAGATGCCGAGGGTGCGATAACCTTTCCGCCGGCTCTCGCGCATCGCGCCGAGCGTGTCCGCCGTTTCGCCACTCTGGCTAATGGCGAAGACGAGGGTGTCTCGCGTCATGGGCGTGTTGCGATGGCGGAACTCGCTGGCGAATTCCACTTCCGTCGGAATCTGCGCGAGCTGCTCGATCAGGTATTCGCCGATCATCCCGGCATGCAACGCCGTGCCACATCCGGTCAGGACCACGCGGCCGACGTCGCGTAATTGTGCCGGCGTCATGTTTAATCCGCCCAGCTTCGCGGTGCATTCCTCGTGACTCAGTCGTCCTCGCATCGCGTCACGGACCGAGCCAGGCTGCTCAAAGATTTCCTTGAGCATGTAGTGCGGGTAATCGCCTTTCTTGATGTCCGCATCGGTGAACTCGACTTTGCTCAGCTGGTAATTGCCGGCCTGCCCCGCGACTGAGCTGATCTCGAATTTGTCGCGCTCGACCGCAACGACGTCGAAGTCATTCAAGTAAACCGCATCGCGCGTGTAGGCGACGATGGCGCTGACGTCGCTCGCGAGAAAATTCTCCTCCTTGCCCACGCCGAGCACGAGCGGACTGCCGCGCCGCGCGCCGACGAGAAAATCCGGGATGTCGCGATGGACCAGCGCGATTCCGTAGGTGCCGATGACCTGCCGCAACGCCGTGCGGACGGCTTCGACGAGTAGTCCTTTTTTGTTGGAGCCGGGGTCGGTGATCCCGACCTGTGTGGCGCCCTGGCCGTTCGATGAGCCGGGCTCACTGGCTCCGGCGACAAATGAGTCGTAAAGTTTGCCGATCAAATGGGCGAGGACCTCGGTGTCGGTTTCGGAAGTGAAATCGCGGTCGCCGTCTTGCAGGAGCTGGTCTTTCAGCGCCTGGTAATTCTCGATCACGCCGTTGTGAACGAGGGCCAGCCTGCCCGAAGCATCGAAATGCGGATGCGCGTTCTGATCGGTCGGCTTTCCGTGCGTAGCCCAGCGGGTGTGGCTGATGCCATACGTTCCGGCGGGAGGCTTCTCGGCCATGAGCTTCCCCAGCTCTGCGATTCGTCCCGCGCATTTGCGGGTCTCGACCCGCTCGCCGTCGACGATCGCGACGCCGGCGGAATCGTAGCCGCGATATTCCAGGCGGCGCAGGCCATCGAGCAGGATGGGAGCAGCTTCCGAACGGCCGACGTATCCGACGATGCCACACATAGAGATGATGAGCGTGACATTAAGCGGCGGTGGGCGCAACCCGGCTGGCTGTAGCGGACTTGCGGGAGGTACGGCGCTCGTCAAGCCCAGCCGGGCTCACCGAAACTGGTTTCGACGGAAGAGTTTGCTCGAAAAAGTTGCTGGGCCGCGCGGGCAAATCTGCGTTAATTGACCCCGTGGCCACGAAGAACCGCCAATCGTTTTCGCCCGAACCCTCTTCAACGCTCTCCACGCCTGCGCTTCCTCCCGGCACCACTCAGCGAACCCTGGCCGTGATTATGGGCGGTGGAGCGGGAACGCGTTTGTTTCCGTTGACCAAAGACCGTTCGAAGCCGGCCGTGCCGTTGGGCGGAAAATACCGCCTGGTCGATATCCCGATCAGCAATTGCCTCAACTCGGGCCTGCGCTCGATCTATGTGCTGACGCAGTTCAACAGCATGTCGCTGCACCGCCATATCCAGGCGAGCTACAAGTTCGATAATTTCTCGCGCAGCTTCGTGGACATCCTCGCCGCGCAGCAGACCCCGGAAGGTTCCCAGTGGTATCAGGGCACCGCCGACGCCGTCCGTCAGAACATGCGCTATTTCCTGGAGCGGCCGTTCGATTATTACATCATCCTCAGCGGCGATCAGCTTTACCGGATGGATTTTCGCGCGCTGCTCCATCAGCACATTCGATCCGGGGCCGATATCACGCTCGCGATCAAGCCCGTCGCGCGCCAGCAGGCTTCCGATTTCGGAATCATGTTGAGCGATGCGGAACGCCGAATCACGCATTTCGTGGAGAAGCCGAAGGACCCGGAAGTGCTCAATGCGTTTCGGATGGGCCCTGAGCTGCTCGCTTCGGCCGGAGAGGCGCCCGAGGCGGAATTATATCAGGCTTCGATGGGTATTTACGTTTTCAATCGTGATGTTCTGGTGGACTGCCTCAACAGCGACTTGGTGGACTTCGGGAAACACGTCATCCCACAGGCCATCCAGGAACGGCAGGTCAGCGGGTACGTGTTCAACGGCTACTGGGAAGACATTGGAACGATCCGCGCGTTTTATGAAGCCAACCTGGACCTGACCGACCTTCTGCCGCAGTACAGTTTCTTTGAGGCGTCCGCTCCGATCTATACGCATCCCCGTTTCCTGCCCGGCAGCAAGATCAACGGCGCGACTCTTCGTCAGGCGATCATTGCGGACGGCTGCATTATTTCGGACGCGCACATCGAACGCTCGGTCATCGGGGTGCGCAGTATCATCCAGACCGGCGCCACGATTCGGAACAGCATCGTGATGGGAGCCGACTACTACGAGACCGACCCGCCAAGGGCGGAACGCGGGTTGCCGCCGATCGGGATTGGACGCAATTGCGTGATCGACCGCGCGATCATCGATAAGAATGCCCGGATCGCGGACGGCGTGGTCATCACGCCCGAAGGCAAGCCGCCGGACCTGGACGCGGGAAATTATTTCATCCGGGACGGCATCGTGGTGGTGCCAAAAAACGCGGTGATTCCGCCCGGGTTCTGGATCTGAGCGGCGCTGGGCTTTCTTAGCGGCGGCTCTGCGTCAATGCCGCGGCCTCGCCCTCTCGTTCCCATTTCTGCTGCTCGTTCCAAGGCAGGGCGGTTTCTTTCTTATCGTTAGGATCGTTGATCAGTTGCGCCGTTTCATTCGACGCGCACGAGGCGAGTGCCGCCGTGAAGCAAGCGAGGACGCCGAGGCGCGCGATTTTGAAACCAGCCCGACTACGAATTATTGCCAGCATACACCACAGTATCTCCAGGTTGCACCTGGACCCCTCGGGCCAGGCTGCTGGAAATGATATCGCCGATGGCGGTTGCCGGTTCAACTGACGAAATCCGAATCTTACCGATGAGGGAGCCACCGCGCAGGACGAGCATTTCGCTGTTGGGCTCGACGCCCTGCCGGCCCCCCAGGTTCAGAACCACAAAGTTATAGGCCTGATTTACCGCGAGAACCGTCCCGCGAATCCCCGGGTTTCCTCCACCCAACGGCCGCTTCTTCTTCTCTGTTTCGACGGTCTGGGTCGTCGTCGTCCGGTCCCGGGTCGCCTTGATCTTGTCCGAAAGAAGGGACTTCTCACGTTCCGCGGCATCCAGCTGTTTTCGCGCTTCGTCGAGCTGCGCCTGTAATTCCGCGGCCGAGGAGGTGGACGGGGGCGCATCCGTGGTGGGTGGCTTTTTCTCGACCTCCGCGATGCGCTTTCGAAGCTCAATGATTTCGGTTTCGTTCGCGCGCAACTTCGCCTGCAAATCACTTTTCTCGGTCTGCGCTTTGTGCAATTCCGATTCCGCGCCGGCGCTTTGCGTTCGCGTGTCGCCAAACTTGGCGTTGGCGGCGGCGACGGCGGCTTCACGCTCCTTCAGATTCTTCTCCCGCCTGGCGCTTAGCTGTTCCGCATCCTTGCGGCTGGTTTCGCTCTGGGCGACCTCCGTGCGCAAGGCGCGGGTCTTTTGGGTATTGAGAAAGCCAACCACCGCCGAAAGCGCGAGCAAAACAACCGAGGCGCCGATGATTGTTTTGGGTGTGTTCACCGCAAAATTAGGAAAGAATCCGACGGCGCGCACGCCCCTTTTCTACGCAACCGGAGGCATCGATGGCAATGCGATTCGCTGTTGGCCGTAGGATTTCGAGAGGCGCCCAGCTTATTTCGCGTTGCACGGGCAACCCTTCCGTCCTATAGAACGCGTTATGGGTCAGCAACATCGGGTGAGAGTGAAGCGCAAGCGCCGAGGCGCATATTTGGATCGCAAGAAAGCTGCTGCAAAAGCTGCCCCTGCCCGCCGGGAACCACCCAAGCCCAAAGCCAAAGCGAAGAAGCAGGCCGCACCGCCCGCCTCGACCTAAAACGGCGGCTGCTTTGAGGGCGCACCTTGCGCGCGCAATACCTTATCGTCGACGGGCACAGCGTAATTTTCGCGTGGCCCGAACTGCGCGCCTTGCATGAACGCCGCACTTCGCTCGCGCGCGACGCACTGGCGAAGAAGTTGCGGGACTACCAGGATTGGACGGGAGTCCATGTCGCGGTGGTCTTTGATGGGCGGGGTCCGGCCGCAAGTGTGAGCTCGGACCCGGGCGAGATCCAAATTTTCTACTCCGCGGATGGGCAAACGGCCGATTCCATCATCGAACGGCTGGCGAGCAAATACGCGCCGCGCTTCAAGCTTCTGGTCGCCACGAGCGATTTTCTCGAACAGGAGACGGCCAGCGCGTGCGGAGCCGAATGCATTTCCGCGGAAGCGCTTCGCTGGCTTCTCGAGGAGGCCTCTCCCGCGTAAATTTTCTGGTTTGCGCCTTACGCGGCGCCGGCCAGGACGTGATGCGGTTTCGCCAACGCTTCGCGACGGGCGCGCTGCTGGCAAGTCGCCAGGACCCGCGAGAGCACGCAATAAAGCTGTTCGATCGGAAGGTTCTTGCTGACGTAGCCGTTGGCACCGGCGCGCAGGGCGGCGTGCATTCGCTCTTCGTCGTAGCCGACTCCGGTGAAAACGATAATGGGGAGGTTCTGGCTCATCTCCCGAATGAAGGAAATCAGCGAGATGCCGTCGACTTTCGGCATGTTCAGGTCTACCACGACCACATCGCACTTGTTGTGTTCAAGCCAGGCCGCGGTCTGAAATCCTTCGGTCAGGAACTCACAGGTGTGGCCTTTTTGCTTGAGGTAGGTGACGAGAAATTTGGTGATGGCGGGGTCATCATCGATCAGAAGAAATTCAGCGGCGTTGCGGGCGAGGATTTTCATGGGTGGCTCTCTGTTATAATTACTATAACCAGTATAAGCACTAACCTTGCCAACTCCGCGGGCGGGCAATTTTCTCAAACAAGGTCGGCCGTCGGCCGTCGCTCGCGTCGAATGCGACTGCCAACTATCGGCATCAGTATCGCCGATTCGAGCGCCACCCGGCGAGGGGGACAGCACTACTATGAGCTGACGCTGGCCCGCACCGCGTCGATCTGACCGGCCGAGCCAAGCTTCTCGTTCTTATGGGCGATGAACTTGGCGTATTCTTCGACGAAGATTTTTCCCGGCGGTCGGAAATCGAACTCCGCGGGATGATCGCGAAAATACTCCCGGTGCACGCGAGTCCAGACCAGGCGACCGTCGGTATCGATGTTGACCTTGGTCACGCCAAGCTTCGCCGCGGGGAGATATTCCTCCTCATTCACCCCGCGGGCCGACGGATCTAGCTTGCCGCCAGCCGCATTGATTCGCTGGACTTCCGCGACCGGGACGCTCGAGCTTCCGTGCATGACGATTGGCAACCCGGGGATCAGTTGCTTGATCTCCTCAATAACTTCGAAGTGCAGACTTTGCTGCCCTTTGAATTTGTAAGCACCATGGCTCGTGCCGATCGCCGCGGCGAGTGAGTCGCAGCCCGTCCGCTTCACAAACTCGACGGCTTCTTTCGGGTTGGTCAGGGACGCATGGCCTTCGTCCACTTTGATGTCCTCTTCGACGCCTCCAAGCTGTCCGAGCTCCGCTTCCACGCTGATGCCCTTTTCGTGCGCGCGATCCACGACCCGTTTGGTGATCGCGATGTTTTCCTCGAATGACTCATGGCTGGCATCGATCATGACCGAGCTGTAGAAGCCCGAGGCGATGCAGTCGTAGCAAGTTTCCTCGTCCCCGTGATCGAGATGAACGGCGAAGATCGCTTCGGGAAACATATCTTTCGCGGTGCGAATCATCGCTTCGAGCATCCGCTTGTCCGCATATTTCCGTGCTCCTTTCGAGAGCTGAATGATGAACGGGGCCTTGCTGAGTTCGCAGCCGCGGAAGAGCCCGAGGAGCTGCTCCATGTTGTTAATATTGTAAGCGCCCACGGCGTACTTGCCGTAAGCGACTTTGTAAAGTTGAGCAGTGGTTACGATCATGCCGTTATCGATTTTAGATTTTTGGATTGCGGATTGGGAGTCCGGGCGGAACGCGAGCTTAAAACTAAAATCGGAAATCCGAAAACCAAAATTGGCTCAGTGTCCGTTCGTGCTGGCCGGGAGCATGACGCTGACAGACGTGCCCTGCGGATTCGAATCGATGTCCACGCGACCGTTGTGATCGAAAACGGTCCGTTTCACAATCGGAAGGCCCAGGCCCATGCCCCGTGCTTTTGTCGTACAAAACGGCGAGAACACTTTCTCTTTCAATTCTGCGGAAATACCCCGCCCGTTGTCCTGGACGGTCACGACAACGCCACTCGCGTGATCGCCCTCGCGAATTGGTTTCGCTGCCAGCGTGATCATCGGCTTGTTTCGGCCCGACGTCGCTTCGGCGGCATTGGCTACGAGATGCGCGAAGGCTTCGGTCAACGCCGCTTCGTCACCCATCACTTTCGGGAGGTCGTTAGGCAGCGTCGTGTCGATCGCCACGCCGTTTTTCGCCACTCGCTCCCGTGCCATCTCAATCGCTTTCCGCAGGGACAAGCGAACGTCGATCGGCTTCATGACCAGTTCGGATGGGTGCGCGAAGTTATTGATCTGCGTGATGATCTTGTCTAGCCGATCGATTTCCTGCACCACGATCTCGTTAAAATCTTTTCGGAAATCCGCGTCGTCGAATCGCTCGGGCAGGAGCTGGGCAAAGGTCTTTATCGCCACGAGCGGATTTCGAATCTCATGCGACATGCTGGCGGCGAGATCCGTCCAGAAGGCCGCACGATCGACCAGGTCTTGTTTTTGGCGCAGGTTATCCTCCGCGGTCAGATCGTGGATCACCGCGACCGCGCCGAGAGCCGTCTTCTGGTCGAGGAGCCGTCGCGTTTCCACGGAGAGCGATCGGCGGGTGTTGGGGTCGATCCACTGCTGAGATGGCAGATTCCCTTTCGCATCGAGCGTCTCGCGCAGAAAAGCGGCCAGACGACCGCCGACTGCCTCAACGGGCTGATTCAAGGCCTCGGCCGCCTCGATCCCGAGGATCTGTTCGGCCGTGGGATTGAACCAGCGAATGGTGGCGTCTTCATCTGTCGCGATGATGCCCGGCGGGATCGATTTCAAAAGGGTCTCGGCCAGAGTTTTTTGCAGTGCGACTTCCTCGTAGAGAAGCGCGTTTTCCAACACAGTGGAGACATGCTCGGCCAGGAGCATCAGGCCCTCGAGATCGTGGAAATCGAAACGCTGGCCCGTGATGCGGTGTCCGAAAAAGAGCCAGCCAATGATCCGCCCCCGTGCATGCAACGGCACGATGACTTCCGCTCCGAAGGTGTCGAGCGCCCGACGCATCAGGGATCGTTGCGGCTGATCGACCGCCTGGGTGAGATTTCCGCGGCAAATAAGATGCGCGTGCAGTTCGAGCCAGCGGACCAGGGGATCCCGCTCGCCGTATTCGAGGTCGGCGGTTTCTGGGAGGCAGCGCAGGCCCGCTCGCAGCCGGTAACGATCGCCCTGCCTGATCTTGGAAAAAATTCCGACGCGTCCCACGCCCGTGGCGTCCGCCACTCCTTCCACCACGTTCGCGAGCAAAGTTTCGACGTTATCGAAACGGCGGAAGACCCGCGGGAAACGCAGCCACGGCATGGAAGACTCGCGGCGATCGGGATTGGCCTCGGCGCGGCGAATCGGCTCCGGGGTTTGGGGCACCATGGATTGTTCGCGCAGTTCCCGGTTTTCCTGCAACACGCGCAGGTGCTCGAAGCCTCGCGTGATCAGAGCCTGGAGGCGGCGCCGGTCAATTTGCAAATCCTCGGCCGCGTAAATGCCCGATTCCTCGGCATCGCGCAGCGGTTCGGAACGTGGCGTTCCGAGTGCGACGATTAAAACGTCAGGCCAGGCTGCCTGAATCTGTTCAAGCAGATCACGCGCTTCTTTTCCGCGTAGATCCAGGATGAGAATCGCGGGACTGGTCTGCTGCAGCACCGCGTCCAGCCGATCGGCCAGGCTCACGTGACGCACTTGGGAGAGCGCGCTCAGAAACGCCTTGAGCCGCCGGACGAGATCCGCGTCCTGCGAGTAGAGGATGCAAATCGGAGAGGAAATCATGCGGCCACGACCTCCTGCCTGAACCGAACGAGCGGCAGCAAAATATGGAAAGCGGTGCCCTTGGTGAGCTCGCTTTCCACTTCAATCTGGCCTGCATGCTCCTGGATGATCCCATGCACCACGGACAATCCGAGGCCGGTGCCGTAGTCCTTGGTCGTAAAAAATGGATCGAAAACGTGCGGGATATCTTCACTGCGAATGCCCTCGCCGTTGTCGCGAATCGTAATGCGCAAAAGCTCGTGCACGTCGCCGTTCGTCCCGGGCGCGGCGGCCACCCACTCATCCGCGGGGCAAATCTCGGTCGAAACCTCCATCACGCCGCCGCGCTTCATGGCGTCCATGGCGTTGAGGAAAAAGTTAAGAAAAACCTGTTCGAGCTGGTCCGCATCGGCGCGGATTGTATCCACATCGGCGCGCCAGGAACGAGTTAATTTGATTTCTTTCTGGTAAAGGCGATGGCCGACCAGCTGCAACGATTTTTCCAGCACGGTGTGGACATGCATCGGCTGCAAAACCGGCTTGGCTGGACGTGCAAATCGCAGGAGCTGATTAACCAAAGTATCGATTCGGTCGATCTCGTGGCCGATCAGGTTCGAGAAAGTTTCGCGGAAATCGGAGTCCTGATAACGCTCCGGCAGGAGTTGCGCGAAAGTCTTGATCGAAACGAGCGGGTTCTTGATCTCGTGCGCCATGCCGGCGGAAAGAGTGCCGAGACTCGCCAGCCGGTCGCTCCGGCGAATTTGGAGCTCGAGTCGTTTTAGCGCCGTGATATCGGTGAGAACAACGAGCGCGCCGAGCATTTCGCCGTGTTGCCCGTGGAAGATGGAGCTGCTGGCGCGGACCACGGTTTCCCCTTCGCCGGAGTCGAGATTGAGCTCGCGATCCTCCTGGCGCTCCCCGGTCCGCAGCGTTTCGCGAAGAAGGTCGCCCAGTGAGGCAGGCAAATCCTCGACCGGATGATCGAGCAAACCTTTCGAGCCCGTGATCTGTTCCGCTTCGTTATTGAAAACGGTAATCCGGCCGTCAGCTCCCACCGCGATCACACCCGTGGTGAGATTCTGGAGGAGAATCTCGTTGTAGATTTTCGCGTTCTGAATCTCGGTAAAAAGCTGCGCATTATCAATCGCGATGGCGAGCTGCCCGCAGAGGACCTGGAGGGCATTCTGTTCGACGTTGCCGTAAATTCTCCCCGAACGCCGCGCCCCAAGCAGCATCACGCCGGCAAGATGTTCCCGGGCAAAAATGCCCATCCCTACCGCGATTTTAAGCGAAGCCATTTGTTTCTCGACCGCCTCTAATTCCGGCGTCTGTCGCATGCGGTGCAGCTCGTCCAGGACCAATGGTTCCTGGTGCGTTTCCAGGAAAGTGATGGTTGCGTCGTCTTTGCTCAAGGCCAGGGCCGAACCGCTCATTCCCTCCTCGGGAAGCGGATATTGCTGCGAAAAGCCCCGATGATCTGGCAGCAGGATGAAGACGTTTTCCGTAGCGACGGCGCCTGCGATTGTTTTTGCGAAACGCTGGAGCAAATCCTGTAGAGTCGTAACGGACTTCAGGATCGCGGCCGCTTCATTCATGGTCGAACGGAAATCGAGCTGGCGTGAGCCAAGGAAAAGCTTATCGGCCAACGATCGCGAGACACCGCGTGCGGGAGCCATCGCGAAGGCGATAACGATCGCGGCCGCGACGTGTGCGATCGATCGCGCATCGCCGAAAAGCGGCGTGAGCGCCGTAAAAACAAGCCACCAGACCACTCCGTACAAGGCGAGTAAGTAGGCAGTGAGGACCGAATAGGCCGTGACCCGCCGAAAGAAAAGTCCGACCTCCATGATCTTTCGGGTCGCGATGGCATACGCAATAATCAGGCTGAAAACCACCATTCGGAATGGCGCGAAGCTGACGGCGACGCCACGCTCGACGAACGGCGTAAACGCAACCAAAACGAACAAAGTGGCGCTCGCGGCAATAACGAATTGCAATTCGATTTTCTGCATCCCCCTGCTTCGGCGGACATCTCTCAGGTAAAGGCCAGCCACCAGGATCACCGCTGCGACGAAAAATCCGAGAGAAGGGGAAAATAGCGGTCCGTAGACCGCCATGGGAATCTGGCCAGGACGGATTTCGGCGTAACGCAGGAACAGCGGCGTATAGCAGAGCCCACTGACGATCAGACTCGGAATGGCCAGCGCGGCCGAGCGTTTTCCAATCTCGCGCCATCCGCTTTCGCGATAGAGAATGGCAAGTCTAAGGACATTGAATCCGTTAATGATCAACGGTCCGCAAGCTGATGAGTTTCGAATCCAGAACGCGGCTTCCCCCGCCTGCGTGGCAATATAGGCGAAGTGGAGCGAGAGAAGCCAGGCGGCCAGGATGACCGAAACGGACAGGAAGCTTTGGTTCGCGTAGTTCCTGGAGTTGGCTCGGAAAACCGCGAGGCCGAGACCCAACTGCAGGAAAAGCGCCAACCACAGCGGGAGGCTCTGAGGGTTCATCTCGGCAATCGCCTGGTGATGAGATTGATCGCGGAAGGTTTCACGGCAGAAGAATCATAGCAGTCACCGAACCAATCCCTTAGCAATGGTTCGAACGTTCCACCACCATCGAACTCGTGCTTCCTCCTAAACCGCGAACGTTCATCAAAATACAATCCAGTTTTTGTTTCCGCGGGCGCTTCGCCACAAAATCCAGGTCGCAGTCGGGGTCGGGGGTTTCATAATTTGCCGTGGGGGAAATCACCTGATCGCGGAAGCTCAATCCGCAGGCAGCGATTTGAAGCGGTCCGCCGGCGGCGAGGGGATTTCCCGTCACCCCTTTGATCGAGCTAATCGGAATGGAGTGAGCCCGCTTGCCAAAGACCTCCTTGATGTAACGGACTTCGGCCGCGTCCAGAACGGGATGCCCTGGTCCGTAAGCAGAGATGTAATCGACCTCGGAGATATCGCGCCCTGCATTGGCCAGGGCGAGCTTCATGGTCTCGATTAATCCTGAACCGGGCGACTCTGGAGTATGATCCCGCTGTCTCGCGTACCCTGAGATCTCGAGATAGATCTGCGCACCGCGGGCCTGCGCACGCTCGAGATTCTCCAGGACAAACATCCCGGCGCCTTCGGAAATCACGCCTGAATCGCGCTCCAGATCGAAAGGGCGACTGGCTCGTTGCGGTTCGCTATTGCGGAACGAACTAAGGCCGCTGGCCGTAAATGCCGCGAAAGTGTGTTTCGTGATGGGAGCATCAGCTCCGCCGGCGAGCGCCAGTTCCGCATCACCCGACTGGATCATTTTCGCTGCCACAGCCACGGCGTCCAAACCGGAGGGGCAAGCGGAAGAGACGGTGGTCGCATGCGCATTCGCTCCTATGCGATCGGCGATGACGTTGGCCGCCGCCTGTGGCGTAAGCGCGCCAACGGCTGATGGAGAGATTCCGCGCAACCCGCGTCGATCGAATTCGCTGATCGAGTTTTCGATAATATCCATCGCACTCGTGCTTACGCCGACTACGACCGGAGTCGGGCTGGGCAGATCTGCTTCGGTGATTTCCAACCCGGCGTCGCGCAGCGCCATCATCGTGGCCGCGTAGGCTAACTGGGTGTGCCGCGCCATCCGATAGGGTTTGAGTTCAGGCTCCATGTAATCGAGCGGATTGAAGTTTTTTACTTCTCCTGCGATCCGGCTCTTCAGCTCGCTCGCGTCAAAAAATGTAATGGGGCCAATGCCGCTGCGGCCGGCGAGCAAAGATTTCCAGAAGGCCTCGAGCCCGATGCCGTTTGGAGCCAGGACTCCCATCCCGGTAATGACGACGCGATTTCTCTTATTCATGATCTTAGGGGAACTGACGTTGAGGGCATACACCACACCCGGAGAGATTGCAGTCTAAATATTACATTAAATGCAGTCATTACATTTCTTGAGCCAAAGGTGACGATGTTATTCACCAAATATCCGGGTTATTCACAAGATGCATCTTGTGGGGGGCCGGAAAAAGTTTCACCATTAGGTCGTTCCTGCAATCATCATCGGATGGCTCATTCTCATATATTTAGCCCAAGCAGAGGCACACACTTAGCTCTACCGTTCTCCTCATAATGACGATCGCCACCGACCTTCCCCAGGTTCTCGTCATCGATGACGAAATGGGTCCGCGTGAAAGTTTGCGGATGTTGCTGAAGCCGAATTACCAGGTCTACACCGCGGAGAACGTCGAAACCGGTCTTCGCATTCTCCGGGAAAAGCGGCCGGATGCCGTCATCAGCGATATTCGCATGCCCGGCACCAGCGGCATCGATGGCTTGCGCAAAATCCGCGAGATCGATCCGCACGTTGCCGTGATCATGCTCACTGGATTCGGGGCGCTCGAAACCGCCAAGGAAGCGTTGCGCCTCGGCGCGAACGACTACATCAGCAAGCCTTTCGATGCGCGAGAAATGCGGGAAGTCATCCGGCGGAATGTGGAGCGCACCCGGCTTCATCGCAGCGGAGTGAGTGCCGCGGCTGAGATCAAGGAATTGAACAACCGTCTTCTGAAAGAGCTCGCGCAAAAAGAGCGGCTGGCCTCGTTAGGCCAGGCTTCGGCCGAGTTTGTGCACGATCTCGGGAATCCGCTCACGATCGTATGGGGTTACGTCCAGCTCCTCGCGAAGAAGCTCGAGCAATCCGAAAGCGGAAATCGCCCGTCCAACCAGACCTCGGCCAAGGAGCTCAATATTATTGAGCAAAATGTGCGGCTCTGCCGGGAACTGCTCACGATGTGGCAGAGCTACGGAAGTGTTGAGGCTTCACCGCACAAGCCGATTTCCGTTACTCAGATTGTGCGCGAAGTCGTGAAAGGCGTCGGTCCCATGGCAGTCCAGAACGACGTCGAATTGCAAACCGAGATCGATGACGATCCCTGCACGCTGCTCGGCGATTCCGTCCAGATCATGCGCGCGATTCAGAACGTGATCATCAATGCGCTCCAGGCTTCCGCGGAAAAGAAAGGCTCCGTCACCGTCAGTTGCACGCGCAAGGATTTCTACGTCGACGTCCGGGTGGAAGATACCGGGTACGGGATCGCTCCGGCGCAGCTCACGAAAATTTTCGATCCTTATTTCACGACCAAGCAGGGTAAGAGCGGCACCGGCCTCGGCCTCTACATTACCAAGAAGGTCGTCGAAGATCACAACGGCTCGATCAAAGTGGACAGCACACCGCAGGTCGGGACCACCTTCACGATCCGTCTGCCGTTGCTGAATAATTAGGCGGGACTTCTGTAGCGGGGGGCCGTGATTGGCGATTGGGCGGAAGCTCCAGCCGTCGCTTCTTTCTCTTGTCACTTCCGGCTGCTTCCGTTCTGTTGCTGAAGTGTCTGGAAGCTATCGTGTTGCCCCCATTTTTTTGATTCGAATGGCCGGGGTGCCTTTCGAGCCGGTCGCGCGGCTCGCGACGACGGGAACGGCCGCCGCGGCTCGCGAACTACTCGTTAGGCAGACTGAATTCGCTCGAGCCAGGACAGAGGTCGAACAGCTCTTGCATCGGCGCGGTCACGGGCTTTCCGAGGAACTTTTCCGTGCCTGGCGCAAGGCCATCCGCACCGGCGCCATGCCGCCGTCGGCCGATGCGCCTTCGCGCGCCTTCGGGGAATGCTGGGAGTGCGCTGCCAAACTCGCCGCGGCCGAAGCCCACCTGGATGAATGCTTGCGCAAGGAACTCGGCCCCGCGCGGGAGGCGCTGCTCGGCTCCGCCAAGGAATTTCTGCCGCCGTATCTGGTTTTCGTGGCCGAGGGCCTCCGCGAGCGTTTGGCGAAGCAATCCTCTTACGAGAGTGGGCCTCTCCCTCCCCGCCGGAAGGAAGACCGCGCGCACGAGCGACACCTGCTTCTCTATTTGCAGCGCGTTTGCGCCAAGAACGATTCGCTCAGCGCTTTTGGACCGGAAGGGTGGGGCATCATCGGAGGAGAACGTCATGGATTGAAGCTGGCTGCGCGTTCCGGCATCGCCGCGCGTGAAACGTTTCTTGAACGCTGGACGGCGCACGGCGTTGCCGCCGCACTGAATGCCGACCCGGCGGTCCGTGCGGAACTGGCGCCGCGGATACATCCGAACGGCCGGATCGAGGGCAGCCAGTTTGTCTTTGCCGATACCGGAGAGACGATCGCGCTAGACTCGGCCACGGCTGAACTCCTGCTTCGCTGTGACGGGTCTGCGCCGGCGCACTCGTTAGGCGCGGACCTCGAGGCACTCGAACAGCTCGCAGCGAAAAATTTGGTCCGGTGGGAAGTCGAAGTTCCCGCGCTGGATCCCCATGCGTTCGACGTGCTCGTTTCGGATATTTCGCGCTGGCGAGAAAGTCCAGTCCGGGCCCGTTGGCTCGAATTGCTGCACCCGATTGCCGCGCTGCCGCGAAAGTTCGCCGAGGCTACCGACACAACCGCGCGCGCGGAAATCATGGATGACGCGCGCCGGCAATTGCAAAACGTCGGGACAGCCCGGGAGAGTTCCGACCGCTTTCTTTATTCCGCGGCCAACCCGATCGGGGAAGAATGTTTCCGCGAATGCCATTTCTCGATTGGGGAAGATCTGATCAACGAGGTCGTCAGCGAAGCCGAACCGTGGATCGATCTCTGGCGCGATAACTACGCGTTTGTGGCGAGCCGGGTGGCCGCAGGTTTGCGTGCTGTTTTTGAAAAGGCCCCGCGGCAGAACGGGGCGCTCTCCTTGCCCGCTTTTTTGCGGCACTGCGCCCTGCTGAAAATGCCGCTGAACGGTCCGGCCATGGTCGGTCTCGCGCACATGGCTTTCCAGGAAGTGAAAGCCGCTTTTCGCGAGCGCATGCAAGCTCGGCCGGACGCGGAAGAATGGGAGCTGACCGCTGAAGATTGCCATTTCATTCGCCGGAATTTCCAATACGAGAAGTTCGATGAATTCACCTATCCTTCGGCTGATCTGCAATTCGAAGCGCGCGCGGTGGACGCGATCCAGCGCGGTGAATATCGCTGGATTCTGGCGGAGCTGCATCCGCCGGTAGCGCTTTTGCATCACGGTTTTTATTGGGCCTGTCCCGACAAAGCGGCGCTCGGACGGGCGCTGGCTCAGACCACGAACGGTTGTCCGAGTTTCCACTTTGGGTTTTTCGCGGCCGATTTCACGGCGGCAACAGCCGTGCGCATGCTCGACGCCATGCCCGAGCGCACGAGCTTCGTCGCCACTCAGCGCGGCGATCCCCGGTGGAGAATGATCGCTCCCGCCGCCATCGAAGTTTTTATCGATGACAAAAACGGCGATGTCGGTTTGCGAACACGCGGCTCCCGCGAATACCTCGGTTCCTTTGCGCGCGCGTGGGTGATCCCGCTCGGCTTTCATCCTTTTCATTTCGGCCGGGCGCCCCACATGCCGCGTCTGCGTTGCGGCCGCGTCATTGTCCAACGCCGGTCGTGGACCGTTTCATTCGAGGAGCTGGGGCCGGGAAATTACACCGGGGTCTCGCGCGATCTGGTCGTCGCCGTGGAGCGCCTCCGTGCCAGCAAAGGGTGGCCGCGTCATGTCTACATTCGCCCCAGTGAATCGGCGCTGCGGCGCAGTGGCGCGGAAGGCCGCGACAAGGATACGAAGCCGGTTTACATCGACCTCGAGAGTTATCTCTTTCTCGAAATTTTTCATCGCTGGCTCACGAAAGCCGGCGAATTGGAAGTGAGCGAAATGCTGCCCGCTCCCGAGGATCTTTTTTGGCAGGAGGCCGATGGCCGTCGCAGTTTTGAGCTCCGCACTCAGATCGTCCCTCGCTCATGAAAATCATCGCTATCGCAAACCAGAAAGGCGGCGTCGGCAAAACGACCACGTCCGTCAATCTCGGTTGTGCTCTCGCTGAGGAAGGCTTGCGCATCCTGCTCATCGATCTCGATCCCCAGGGAAATGCTACCAGTTCTTTCGGCATGCAGGAATTGGAAGGGGAAAGTCTCTATGAAGCGCTGCTCGGCGGCGTCCCCATCGCGGAAAAAATTCTGCCAACGCGCCTGCCGCGGATGTTCATCGTGCCGGCCGATCTCGATCTGGCCGGGGCTGAAGTAGAGATCGCGCGGGCGGATAATCATCTCACCCGGCTGGCGGAGACGCTGGCGCCGCTCCGTTCCGACAACACCTTCGATTTCGTCCTGCTCGATTGCCCACCCTCTCTTGGAATTCTGATGACGAATGCGCTGGCCGCCGCGGACGAGCTGCTCACTCCGATCCAATGCGAATATTTCGCGCTGGAAGGTCTGGTGAAAATCGACCGCGTAATCGAGCAGATCCGGAATTCCGGCGCGAACGACGATCTGGAAATTGGCGGGATCGTGATGACGATGTTCGATAGCCGGACGAACCTCAGCCCGCAGGTCGTGGCCGAAGTGCGGGAACATTTTGGCGAGCGCGTTTATGAGACGGTTATTCCACGCACGGTTCGTTTGAGCGAAGCGCCCAGTTTCGGCAAATCGATTCTCGAATACGACACGAACGGAACCGGCGCGCGCGCGTATCGCGCTCTCGCGCGGGAGTTCATCAAGCGGCACCCGGCGCCTGAGTCCTAACTACGCGTCGCCCGTGTCGCCGCGGTAATGCAGCGCGCGGACTTTCTCCAAGGTGACGAGTCCTCCCGTGATCATGCCGTCGAGCACGGGCAGGAAGCTTTGGATTTTCTCTTCGCTGTCGATGATCTCGATGATCATCGGCAGGTCCATCGAGAGCCGGAGGATTTTCGAGGTGTGCATCCGGCTGGATTTTCCGAAACCGATTGGGCCGCGCAACGCGGTGGCGCCGGCCAGATGCAGCTCGCGCGCCTTGAGAATGATCGCTTCGGAAAGCGGCCGATGCTCATAGCGGTCGCTCTCGCCGATGAAGATCCGAAGCAGGGTGGCTTCGTGCGGAATTTCCATTAGGGGGCGTTCCGTTGCTCGCGGCTAATTCCGAAAACGGTGGTAGGAAAGCCACGGAAGATTATTTCTTTTTCCGGAGTCATTGCATTTTTCTCCGCCACGCGGCGGGACGCGATGTTGTCCGGATGGATTAGCGAAATCACGTGCGAAAGTTGCAGATCGTCGAAGGCATGGTCCCGCACCGCGCGCGCCGCTTCCGTGGCGAGACCCTGTCCCCAGTAAGAAGGATCAAGCCGGTACGCGACCTCGAGTTGCTCTTCATCGTCCACGGTTTGCGGAAAGAAGCCGCAGAAACCGATCAGTCTCTGGTTTGAACGTAGGATGAGGGCGAATTGCGTCGGTAATCCTTCGCGGTCGCGACCCCGGACCTTCTCGAGAAATGCTTCCGTTTGCTCGCGCGACAAGGCGCCCAGGGAAAAACGCATGAAGTCTTTATTGGCCATCAGGACGGCCAGTTCTTCCCGATCGTCCTCAGAAAACGGGCGCAAATTCAGGCGCGCGGTCTCGAGAATGGTCATGCAGTTCATCGGCCGATCGCTGCCGCGCAAAGTTGTCCGAGCCAGACCGCACCGAGACAAAGGACCACTGAGAGAATTACGTTCGCCGCCGCACGCAGCCAGTCGCCATCAGTGGCGAGGTTGAGTGTTTGCAGGCTGAAGGAGGAAAACGTGGTGTAACCGCCGCAGACGCCGGTCATGAACGCGAGCCGCCATTCCGGCCGCAGCAAAGCCCGGCCTTCAGTTCCCGTGTAGAAAGCGAAGAACCCGATCGCGAGGCAACCGCTCACGTTTACGAGCAGAGTGCCATAGGGGAATGTTTCGCCGAAACGCCGGCCCACGACCCCGGAGAGCCAGTAGCGCGCGACACTGCCGAACGCGCCGCCGCCAGCCACGAGCCAATAATCGAGGCGATTCATTTCGCTGCGCTTTTTAACAAAAGAAAAAAACCGGGACGAGCCCTAATCCTTTGCAAGAAATCACCTACATGTTCAGTCGAACATTTCTGCGGCCAATTTGCCTTTCCGTGCGTAGAATTCGCGATGGAGTTAACCAGCAAGCTCGCGATCCTGGCCGACGCCGCGAAATACGATGCCTCCTGCGCCAGCAGCGGCACGACGAAGCGGAATTCCCGCGCTTCCGGCGGCCTCGGGTCCACCACCGGCTCCGGCATTTGTCACAGCTACACGCCGGATGGCCGCTGCGTTTCGCTCCTGAAAATTCTTCTCACGAATTACTGCATTTACGATTGCCTCTATTGCATCAACCGCGTTTCCAGCGACGTGCCGCGCGCGCGTTTCACGACGGACGAAGTGGTCCGGCTCACGCTCGATTTCTACAAACGCAACTACATTGAGGGACTGTTTCTCAGCTCCGGGATTATCCGGAATCCGGACTACACCATGGAGCAAGTGGTGGCGGTTGCGCGCACCTTGCGCAACGACCACGCGTTTCGCGGTTACATTCATCTCAAGACCATTCCGGAAGCGGCACCGTCTTTGATCGCCGAGGCCGGGCGATGGGCGGACCGCATCAGCATCAACATTGAACTGCCGACGTCGACGGCTCTCACCGAGCTGGCGCCGGAGAAAAATTTCGAGCGGACGCAGGTCGCGATGGGTGCGATCAAGGACCGGATCGACGAGGCGAAAGCGGCACGCCGCGAAAGCCGCAAGGCGCCAGCGTTCGCGCCCGCGGGCCAGAGCACACAGATGATCGTCGGGGCGACCGACGCCTCCGATGCCACGATTCTCGAGCGGGCCTCGTCGCTCTACTCGCAGCACCGGCTCCGTCGCGTTTATTATTCCGCTTACAGCCCGATTCCGGATGCGTCGCGGAAACTGCCGGCGATCGCACCGCCGCTCGTGCGCGAGCATCGGCTTTACCAGGCCGATTGGCTGGTGCGCTTTTATGAATTCGACGTGGCCGAGTTGACCACAACGGAGGCGCCGAATCTAGATCTCGCGATCGATCCCAAGCTCGCGTGGGCTTTGCGCAATCGTCACCTGTTTCCAATAGATTTGAACAAGGCGTCGCGTTCCGCGCTGCTGCGCGTTCCGGGTTTGGGCACGAAATCGGTCGAGCGCATCCTCAAGGTCCGGCGTTGGCACAAAATCCGGCTGGAAGATTTGCCTCGGTTGCGCCTATCGCTGAACAAGGTCCTGCCGTTTGTCATCATGGCGGATTACAATTCTCAAACCCTGACGCTCGATCGCCCGGATTTGGTGACGCGGTTTGCGCCCGGGAATCGCCAGCTCGATCTGTTTCCGATCGATGCGTCAGTGGTGAATGGCCAGCTCTGAGCGTGGAACGGATCACGTTCTCACCCAACTTCGCGGCCTGGCAGAAAGCTGCGCGCAACGCGCTTCGCCACGAGTTGCAACCGGACGCGTTGATCTGGCAGGAGCTCGGTCACGATCAACCTGCGCTCGATCTTTTTGATGAGACAGAAATTCCGCCCGCCTCTGAAACGCGCTCGCCGTTTCACGTTCCGAAGAAGTTTTTCGATCTCGCCCGGCTGGTTGCCTTGCATCGCGACGAGCGCCGCTGGGCGTTGCTTTACCGACTGGTATGGCGTCTGACCCATGGCGAATCGAAGCTGCTCGAGATCGTCATCGATCCCGACGTGAGCCGCGCCTTCGAGTGGCACAAGGCGATCCGGCACGACATTCACAAAATGCGGGCGTTCGTGCGCTTTCGTGAAATCGTGCAGCACGACACGAAATGGTTCGTCGCCTGGTTCGAGCCGCAGCATCACATCGTCGAGCATAACGCGCGCTTTTTCGTCGACCGCTTCTCCGCCATGCAGTGGTCAATCCTGACGCCCGATCGTTGCGCCCACTGGGACGGAAGCGAGTTAGCTTTCACGGAAGGCGTCGACCGGTCGATGGCGCCGTCCGAGGACAAAATCGAAGCGCTCTGGCTGACCTATTACGGAAATATTTTCAATCCGGCACGCGTGAAGGTGCACGCGATGCAGGCCGAGATGCCGAAGAAGTATTGGCGGAACTTGCCGGAAACGGCGGTAATTCCGGCGTTGCTGCGGGAGGCGCCGGGCAGAGTGGATGCAATGATGAAAAAAAGCGCGGCAAAAGTGCGGGAGGACGATGCGGACGATTGGCAGCCGGCGCCCGTTCCCGCGACCTCGAGCCTGTCCACGTTGAAGAAGGCGGCGCTGAGTTGCACGGCTTGTCATCTCTACAAACGCGCCACCCAAACCGTCTTCGGCGAGGGGCCCAAGAATGCGCGGCTCATGTTCCTGGGTGAACAACCGGGCGATCAGGAGGACCTCGCTGGCGTGCCATTTGTCGGGCCGGCCGGCAAGTTGTTCGATCGGGCGCTCGCGGAAGCCGGGATCGATCGCGCGGAAGTTTACGTCACGAATACGGTCAAGCACTTCAAATGGGAACCGCGCGGAAAACGGCGCATTCATCAAAAGCCGAACTCGCGCGAGATCGCGGCCTGCCGTCCGTGGCTGGAAGCGGAACTACGAGTCGTTAGGCCAGCGCTGCTCGTTTGCCTGGGCGCGACCGCGGCTCAATCCATCTTTGGCCCTTCCTTTCGCGTCACGAAAGACCGCGGCCAGGTCCTCGAATCCGAGCTTGCCCCGAAAGTCCTGGCCACGGTGCATCCCTCATCTCTCCTCCGGCAGCCGGATGAAGAATCGCGTGAGCGCGAATACGCGAATTTCGTGGCCGACCTGCGCGCCGCGCTAAAAGCAGCGACGATGTAGCGGCGGGTGTCTCACCCGCTTTTCTAAAAGCCTGCGGGTGAGGACACCCGCCTCTACACTACGGAGTCGCGGAAGGAGCCGGCGATGGGCTCGGGGAAGCGTCGGTCTTCGGGGCCTTTTTCTTCTTCGCGTGCTTCTCGGCTGCTGCCTTCTCCGCATCAGTCATGGGGCCAAGCTTAACCGTTTTCGCCTCCAGGCTGCCGTCGGTCATCTTCCAATAAGAGCCTCGGACTTCTTCATTCACCGTTACGTCTTTCATCGTCGCAGCCGCACCGGCTTTGGTGAGCATCGTCTTGGTTGTGATCTTGAAGACGCGGGATTTTTCTTTTCCGGCGATCGTGAAGCTCTTCGCCTTTTGATCGACCGCGGAAATCTTTCCGCGGAATGGAATCGCGCGTGGCGCTTTCGTCGTCTCCGTCGGCTTGGTCGTCGCAGTGGTGGTCGTGGTGCGAGCCGGAGGAGATGCGCTCGGACCGGGAGCAGGCGTCGGGGTTGGCTTCTTAGCCGCGAACGCCGCGCCCGGCGTACAAAGGGCCAGAGCGGCGATGCAGGCCGTGATGATGGATAATTTGTTTTTCATAGTTGGATCCGATCGTTCTAGCGGGTCGAGCAAGGGAAAGCAATGTCGATCGCGGCGAAAGCGCCTAGTCCTCCGCTTTGCCCTGTAGGAGCGGCTCGCACGGTAGCGTCTCGGGTCCTTTTTCGGTGCAAACGGCGTAGCTCGCCGCGGGGTACATCGAGACCCCGGCGTACTCGCCCTTCGCGTTCAACGCATAGAAGTTGATGTTGAAGTTGGGGTTACCTTTGCTGTTCAGGAGTCGTTTCTCGATTGTGTTGGACTTGATCCGTTTGCAGGCGTCGAGACCGGCGTCCTTCGGATGCATCCCGCGCCGCATATTCTCGACGATCAAGAACGAACAAAGGTTATAGAGATTCGCCTCGCCGCGTCCTGTCGACCCCGCGGCGCCCACTTCTCCATCCACGTAAAGCCCGGCGCCAAGAATAGGCGAATCGCCCACGCGCCCTGGAATCTTCCAGGCCAAACCGCTGGTGGTCGTCACCCCGCAGATCTCGCCCTTCGCATTGATCCCGTCGCAATTGATCGTCCCGTAAATGTGCTGCCGGTCGACCAATCCTTCCGCCACCATCTGCGTCATGACGCGGCTGCTCGCCTCCGCGCGTTTCTGCGGGTCGAGGTAATGCGAAGGATCGATCCGCCGTTTCCATTCCAGCCAAAGCTTGCGTGACTCCTCCGTGTTCAGGTCCTCCTCGATTTTGAACCCGAGACCGCGAGCAAAATTCTGCGCCCCGGAACCGACAATGAGGTGATGGTCCGTCTGCTCCATCACGGCCCTCGCCACGAGCGACGGCGTGCGCACGCCTTCGATGCAGGCCACGCCACCTGCGCGCCGTTTCGGGCCGTGCATGCAACACGAATCGAGTTGCACGATGCCATCCGCATTGGGCAACCCGCCGTAGCCCACGCTGGTATCGAGCGGATCCAGCTCCACGATGTTCACCCCGGCGATTAACGCGTCGAGGACATCAGCGCCTCCTTCCGTCATCATGGTAAAAGCCTTCTGCACGCAGGTCATGTCGCCGCCGTTCTTGAACTTGTTGCCATTGGCGGATGCGATCACGACCGGTTTGACTGATTTCGAATTCATAATGGTAGGAGCTTGAGCGAAGAGCGCGCGCGGCGCGACTGCCGCCGCCAATCCTGCCGCCGCACTGGACTGCATAAATCGGCGTCTGTTCATGCTCCATCCAAGCATGAGGCGGGGACGCAGCGCAACTCGCAGTTTTCCCTTCGCGCAACGCTGCCCGCAAGGCCAGGCTTCTTAGCCGCCGATCTTGCTGTTAGGTCCAGCGAACATTAGAACTCCAATCCTATGCGCAAGCGTCTCGGATCGGCAACTATCTTTGGCGTGATCGCGGCGGCCTTCCTACTCGAACTCGTGAGAGGTGCACCGGGTAACGATGTTGCCCTGCTGAGTCTCGGGGCCCTGCCAGACAGCGGTCAGATTCAAAACGAATACTGGCGCCTGATTAGCTTCGGTTTCCTGCATTACGACCTCCGCCACCTCCTGCTTAATAGCTTACTGTTACTCCTGCTTGGTCCAATTGTAGAACGCCGCCTCGGAACCTCCCTGGTTCTTCTTCTGTTCCTTATCGCATCGGTGGGAAGTGGTATTGGCATCCTGGGCAAGCATCAGGTCTGGCCGGCACCGGGCGTTTCGCTTGGGGCGTCCGGCGGGATGTTCGGCCTTCTGGGAGCCGCGCTCGTGCTTTCGTTTCGGCAGCCGTTTCCAAACCGCTGGATTAGAACGGCGCTGCTGCTCGTGCTTGTCCTTGGCCTGGCTTACTCATTTCTACCAGGCGTCAGTATGATCGGACACATCATTGGCCTGCTCCTCGGAGCGGCGATCGCTCTCGTGACCCGACTACCACGGCCGGCGCCCCAGGTCTAAAGCCAGAAAACTTTCTCCCAGTCTGAGACTCGCTGCTGGAAAGCGAAAGATGCTCGACAGCGCTCGCGCAGGCAGGCTTTAATGGATTCCGGTATCGAATAGACGGGGTAACGCACGATGAAGTTTCAATCGCACCGAACTGTTACAAGGATCTTGCTTTCGTGTGTATTAACCAGCGTTTGGTTACTTGGGGCACTCGGCGCGGCTGGCGCGGAACCCGATCCCTGCGCGCTCGTGCCTAAAGCGGAAATCGAGAAGATTATCGGCGAGTTAAAGGACGCTCCCAAGGCAGACACTGGACTGCAAAAGGAGAAGACCTGCGATTACACGACCATGAGAGGGTCGTGGCTCAAAGTAAGTCTCTACCCTTCGGAACGGTGGGGTATGCAGAAGGGGATTGTGAGCGAGATGAATCCCACGGACGTCACCGGCCTGGGAGAAGAGGCCTTTTCGGTGAAGCGTGGGTCGACCTGCGAGATTTACGTCCGGAAAGGAAAGTTGATTCTGGAAGTGTCCTCGACTGTGGGTCTTGATCTCACCAGGAAGTTTGCCGAGGCCGCGATCAAACAACTGCCTTGATCAATCTGATGGAACTATCGCTTCCCTGGTTAGCAATGTAGAACTGGCTCACTACCCTGCCGATGAACACGGGAACGACGGCGGTGTTTGGTGCGAAGGCTGGGAGTTGCTGGCTGGCTGGCCACAGGCGATTACTTATCTTGTTCCTGGCAGCTTTCGGTGGGATGGCCGCACCGCTTTTGTTGCTGGGCCAGGCGGAAACACCCGCAGCGCCGATTGTTCTTCAAAACGGAACGCACGCCGAGATCAAGAACGGCCAGTTGATAATTACCGCGGTGGATGGAAAGCAGTCTCCCGCGCCTCCCGGGACTTATATTACTCGCGATGGCAGACAGCTAACCGTTGAAGCCAACGGCCGCCTTTCCCCGACCATCAATACGGTCATTCCGCAAAGCTCGCCACTAACAGCTCCTCGGACGCGCCCGTCACCGTCGCCCTTTCCGGTCCGAAGCCCCGCAGCCAGCGCCACACCGCTTCGGAACAGGATCCTGAGTGTGCCGGTGGCGACGGCTACGCCGACTCCAGCAGCGCAGGTGTCGCCCGGAGGTGGACTTAAGATCCTCACCGTCCCCATGGCGACGGCAACGCCCACACCGTCAAGGAACCGCTTCCCCGTTACGCCTACTCCAACTGCCACTCCCAACCCGGTGCGCACGCGGTCACCCATTTCACCCACGCCCACACCAGCCCGGACACGCTTGCCTGTTTCACCGACAGCGACACCGACACCGACACCGAACCGGACTCGTGCGCCGATTTCGCCTGCCCCTTCGCTGCCGCCGGCCAGCATTCAACCTTCCTTCACCGTGCCGGCCCGAACGATCACCCCGTCTGGTGTTACGCAGGGGCCGGATCCTGTGAAAGTGCTGGTTGGTTCCGGTGCGGACGGCGTTTCCATCACCCTGACTAAGATCAAGTATAGAACTCCAGTGCCGCCTTTCTCGGGCACGGCCACGTTGGAAGTAGCTCCGACGACACCCAAGCAGGGAAGGTCACTTGGTCAGGCAAATTCAGTTTCAGTATCCTTTACCGACCTACGGGTAGATAACTCTAACCTCGCTACAGCTGGAGTCATCGCTCTGCTTGGTCCGTTAGGAAATTTGCAGGTCTCCGGTGGACCCGTCACCGATCAGTCCGGCAAATGCGGAACCGATCTAATCCTTGAGTCGGAAGCAAAGATCACGAAGACCGCACCGGGCGAAGTAAGAGCCACTGGTCCGATGAGGGCTGAGCTTCCTTACCGTGATGCCAAGGGCAAGCGCGCCGCGTTTGTGAACTTCGAGGTTGCTCGAAACAAGGCTGTGGTTGTGTTACCCAAGGACCCGAAAGATCCCAAGGACACGCTCTTCGTGCTTCATGATACCGGACAGCTAAGTCTACACCTGTCAGGTGGCCGGGGTGTTTCGGAACGAGATAATTTCGACCTGGCTGGTTTCAATTTCAAACCAGAGATCTTGGATCTCGACATTCCCAGCGGCGGTCTGCCTTCTACTCTGACGGTCAGCATCCCTTCCGGCTTTATCCAATCGCCGCTGCCGTACCTCATCACTCAGGATGACAAGCCACTGCCGTTAAAGGCCAGTGGGATCGAGATCAATGCTTCCGGCCAGCCTTCCTTTAGTAAGGCTGCTATCTCGAATACGTTTGTCGATCCGGAGATCCTTCTGGTTAAGCCCATTGATTTCGGGCTTTCCGTTCATCAGGCAGTTGTGTCAGTTAAGGATGGAGCTATCACAGACTTCAAGTTGACCGTGGCGGATCTTATTCTTCCGGAGCAACTCAATCAGTATCCAACTCCGAGTTCCGTTAAGCTAAGCCTTCCGCAGATAGACCTGCTCAAGCCGCAAACCCTGGGCCGGATCGATCTTACCCCAGGGCCGCCCCCGATTAGAATCCCCGGGCAACCGCCAAAGCCAGGGCCTGCTACTACCGTGCGGTTAAACTTTGCCAAGGACGCGCCCAAACCGCCGCCGATAAGGATTCCTGGGAAGCCTGCGAAACCGGTCAAGGGCCCGGTGGAACATGTGCTCGAAGCAGATCTCAAAACAGGAGGAGTATTTCTGGACCTGTCCTCGGAAGGCCCCGCTAACGCGGATAAGAGTGAACCAGGCGCGGGCGGTGCAGCCTGGCAAGGCCTGTTCTTCCCATCAGCGGTGGTTGATTCTATTCCGGCGACCAACTTTTTCGCGGATGGCTTCGGTATCACCGGTGTGGCCAAAGCAGGAGATCGCGAGATCGATAGCTACGACGGCGGCCAGTATTCTCTGCAAAAGGTGGTGGGCGGCGAAACGTTTCGGCGCAGTGAACTGGTTAGTGGCGGTGGTTATACCGGCACGCTGATCTTCCCGGCGCCTGCTCCGCCACTTACGGTCCGCGGCTCCTTCTGCGGTGGCCGCGATCCCACCGTGGTGGTGGATCCTCAAGACGTGACCACAACTGTGCATACCATGCATTTAAGCATTGGTGCTGGGACGCTCGACTCCGGAAAACTGACCCTTGCCGGGACGCTGGACTTTCCGGACGGCGCGAAGCTCACGGACGCAGGCGCAGCATTTGTCTTCCAGGATGTTCCGGTGAACTCAGCGGGCAATTTGGATCCACCAAACGGAGTGCTGCAGTTCTCTCATCCGATGGAGGTAGACGTGGGCTCCTTTAAGCTTCAGGTCACCGGCATTTCGGACTTTGATAAGCCTAACCTGCGGTTGCAGGGCGGTATGGATCTCGCCAGTGATCTGCCCGTGGCTAATTCGGAGCAGTTCCAGGGAATTCCGATCGGCCCGGACGGTAAGATCAATACCGATCAGTTCAAGACCGAGAAGTTCCACCTGGATGTCCCGCTCGCTGGGGTAGGACGAATCGTGGGCGACCTTAACTATGTGCAGGGGGATACGACCAGTGATCCTTCTACCTATTTGGGAGGTGACGTTAGCTTCCAGCTTGCCGGCGACGCCGGTGATGGCAGCGGCGGTGAGAACACGGACCCAGACCCGCCGGCGCCGCCGTCGGGTGGAAAGGATCCAGCCGCGCGCCTCCAATTTCGGGTAGGGGACGGAGCCTGGTTTGCGCGCGGCATTGTTAACACCCACCCATTCGGCATCGTGCTTCCAATTGCCTCGACCGGGCTTTATCTCCGCGGATTCAACGGAGCTATTGGACACAACGTCAAGATCGATCCCCCTGATCCGGTTACCGGCAAGGTGAAGTTTGATTCGATCAAACTGGATCGGGCCGCGAATAACTGGTTCTTCTCCGCCGGAGTGCGCGTAGCCAGCGGATCGGGCGGGGACCCGTCTGAGCAATCAGTCTGGCTCGACGTTCTCCTGACTGTCGTGACGGATCCTCTCCTGATCGATCTTCAGGGAGACATCTATGTTTCGGAAGAGTTTATCGAAAGTGGACGCCTGGGAGGAGACGTTCCGGAGCATCCCAGCCGTCATGGTTCCGTCGCCGTCCTTTACGATAGCTCCACTCAATCCTTCCGGGCCGCGGCCGTGGCCGATGTTTACCTGCCGAGTTACAGCGCGCCCTTGGTTTCAGGTCATGGCTCGATGGACTTTCTCATCTCACCAGAGGACAAGCATTTCTACATTGGATGGCCTTTCCCCGCCAATGCGGTGCAAGTTAGAATGCTGGACGCTTTTGGTTCGGACGGCGGCGCTGCCATCATCCTTGAGCCTAAGGCGCAAAGAGGTTTCGCCTCCGGGTTCAAGTGGTCGCTCTCGTTAGGTCCCATCTCGGGAGAGATGGATGGCACGATCGGCGCCAGCTTCGATACTTCCATCCTTCCTTCCGAGATTTACGCGAAGGTCCATGCGTCCGGCGAGGTGGATTTCTATGTCTTCAGTGTCAACGCGGAGGCGACACTCGACGCCACTTTCCATCCATCCCCGGTATCGCTGTATGTGCATGGCGAGGTACGAGGCTGCATCGATACCTTCCTCGGCGATGCCTGTGAGTCTGTCTCAGTAGGAGTAAACCTGAAGCCATGAAGTTCTTCCTGAACAAGCCGGCAAGGAAAGCGATAGCGCTATCTCTCCTTCTGTTTTTGGGTAATCCCGGAAGTACGATTCCAGCCGGCGCGCCGGCCGGTGCCGCGGTCCTGCGCGCTGCTTCACTCAATCCCGGCGGGAATGGAGTTGCCTTACGCTGGACGTTACAACAAGGCTGGCTGCCCGACGGCGGCTTCAACGTCTATCGCGTGGAGAATGGCAGCCGCACTCGTTTGAACAAGGATCCTTTAGGCGCCAAAGCCAAACGGGGTGGTAGTGCCGCGGCCAGCCGGTGGCAGGTTGCGGTTAAATCGGCTAAGACTGATAAGTCCCAGCGGTTGGAAGTATTCCAGGATAACTACAAGGCAGCTCTGGAGAAGGCGAGCCAGTTACCGACTGGAGTAACCGAAGAGTCAGTCCGGGTTTTCTCCGCGACCCGGCATGCCCGGCCGCCGTCGTCAAAACCAGTCTTTGAGGCGATCGGCGACAAGGTTCAGCAAATGCGGTACGCTCCCGGTCCGGCGCTTCCAGCCAAGGTGGCTCAGTTACAGCTCCGCAATCTTCCGGCCGTTTCCAACTACATGAAGGCGCTCACCAGCGCTTCGGAAATGCCGAAGCCGGCTCAAAAAACTTCCGCTCCCTCCAAGCCGCAAACAGGACCCATCCCACCGGATGCTTTTGTGCTAAGCCCCATCGAAGAGCTCCGCACCATTCGGCATAACGTCCTGGCTGGCGCCTTGATTCATTCCGAGATGGCGAGCGATCTCGGTTTATCCTTCGACGATAAAGAGGCCAAGGCGGACGCTAAGTATGAATACGCCCTGCGCTCAATTGACGCGGCCGGTAAGGAAAGCGCGGAGGATGTTGCCACCGTGATCATACCTAAGGTAGGAGCGGACGCGCCTTTGCTTCCTACTGGCCTGGTGGCGCGACAACTCGATGGGGAAAACGTCGGCCTCCGCTGGGAACGCCTTACTCCTGAACAAACAGACGTAGTCGGCTTGCCCAGCTATCAGGTATTCCGTCTGGGCCCGGGCGGTGACCAAGGCCTGGCGTTAAGTAAATCGCCACTGGTCCTGGCGGATATCCCGGTTGCGGATGGACACCTGGAGCCGATCAATTTCGTCCAGGATCGCAAGGTGCCCGTGGGCGACGTGAGTTATCAGCTCGTCCAGACCGATATGTTTGGGCGGCAAACGAAATCGGAGGTGCTGAAATTCAAGATGGAGGACTGGCAGACACCAGCGGCTCCGAAATCAGCTCAAGCGGAGCTAAAGGGTAACGATGTTACTTTCGCTTGGGAAGCTTCCCTCCTGGAATCCGGCCAGGTCGACCCCGGCGTCCAATACCGGATCTATCGCGAGGACATCGAGCTGAAGGACAACAATCGACACCAGAAGAAGCCAGATAAGAAGGCCGGCGCTTTGGATTTCGCTGAGATGATTCGGGACTCCGCGGAAGACTCCCAGGATGCAAAACGTGAGTTACTCACCACCACCGGTATCAAGGGTGACAACCTCGACCTTCCTGCAGCGAGATCAGCCGCTGCCACGCCGCTGCATCGCGGCCGCCTGGCTTACGCGCTGTCCCGTCATCCCCAGGGATGGTTGAAATATGTGGATCATAACGTGCCGCCCGATCACAAATACCGCTACCTCGTCACCGCCGCATATCCGAAGAACAACATGGAATCGATCGGCACTCTCACGACGCCGGTCCTTGTGCCCGTGAAGACAGCACCGCCGCCTCCAGCGAATGTTAGGATATCGGTCAAGACGGGGTCTCCGGGGACGCCGCGAGTAACGGCGGATTCGGGTGGACGCTTTACCATTGCCGGCAGGAATGACCGTCGCCCGATGAAGTTGCCGGCCTACTTCAAAGCTATTCGTCAACAAGACACCGGCGCGGAGGTAACCATAAGCTGGGATCCCGTGGCGGGGACGGCTCCGGTTAGCTACCGCGTTTATCGGGCAAGCGCTACCGGCTTATTTGGGAATCCTGCCTCTAACGCGGCGCCGCCGGGTGCTACGAACATGGTTCCTGGTTCTACTTCAAGCAATTCTAAGGTGCGCCCACTTTCGCCTTCACAACCTGCCGCGGTAAATCCAGTGCCAGTGGACAAGTCAGGCCCTTCTTCAGCGGGACCGAAGAAGTCGAATCTTCCGGCGCCCAACAACACGACAAACGTTAGCGCCCACCTCTTCTCGAACGTTTTCCAGATGCCGCCCGCGGCTCTTCGGCAACTCACTATCGGGAAACACGTTCTCCGGTACATGGATGACATTGGGACGCCACCGGACAGTAGCTTTGCCCTGGTGGGCGAGATCAAGGGCAAGACAACGTTCACCGACGATATTGGGCGCTCGCAAGCTCATCGCTACGTCTATCGTGTCATAGCGGTAAATCGCTGGGGCGTTCCTGCTGGCGGCCCCAGGGAAGGAATTAAAGGTGCCGAAGTCAAAGTGCGTGTTCCTGCAACCATGCCGCCTGGTGCGCCAGCATTCCTTTCCGTCGAACAGGATGACGTCGGCAATATCGATCTTCAATTCAGGCCAAACCTCGAAGAAGAAAACGTCACGAGCTATGAGATCAGGCGCCGGTTGATTCCCAGTCCTGCGGTGAAGGTAAGTCCGGCTACCGGAGCTTCGGCAAAAGGTATCGCTCGTTTTGGGATCCAACCAAGTGGGTCCGCCATCAATGCAATCTTGCGTTCGAATCCCGCCTTGTTGACCAAGCCGGCGGTGGTCTCATCAAACAAGGACCAGGACGGATACGAGGTCATCGGGACTAAGAATCCAAAAGGCGCGGTAGATGGTATCCTGACGTTCCGCGACCCCAAGGTAACTGCTCATCAAGTCTACTCCTATTACATAGTTGCGATCAACCAGGACAACCTAAGGACGAGTTCGGGTGACCTCCTCTGTTCCGCCGAGATAAGCCCCGAATACAAGGGGCCGGCGAAACTAACTCCGACGGCCACCTGTGAAAGTGTGAAGCTGATCTGGCCCGTGACAGCGGAAGCCAAAAATTACATTGTGGAGCGTGCGCTGAAAACTGCGCCTGCGAACCGGGTGCAACTGAGCGGGATCGGCCGCGAGACCACTTACGTCGATCATAGCGTCCAGCCGGGGGAATCGTACAGCTATCGTGTGATCGGTGTGACTGAGGATGGCAACGTAACCGAACCGGTTCAGACCGACGTGACCGTCCCGGTAAAATAGCTTTTATTACGCATTGCGACGGCCCAAGATCTAACACTTAACTACAACATTACTTATGAAAACCGCGCTCCTAGCCTTGATTGCTTCCACTTTGTTATGCATTTCGAGTTATGCAGATGAAGGACCTACATTTCTTAAAGTTGGCAGCACCTATGCGCTGACCGCGGCACCCGGGATTACTCTCCCCCATTTGGTTACAATCGCAGCTGTTGGCGGCGGCGGCTGGTTCCGCGTCACGACGCCAAAAGAGAATGCGCCGCCCGGGCCCGGGCCCCAGCATATGGAGGATCTCGGCGACAGGTGGATCAACTTTAATCAGGTGATTATGGTCCGCGAGGCGGTACCCCACAAGGGACCTAAATAAGACACTCCACGATAAGGATAGAAAGTATCACTGATGAATAAGTCCAGAATAGCTATAGCTGTAACTGTCTGCATAGTCAGCGCGGCGCTCAGCCCATCTTTCGCGGAGGAACCGAAGCCTACTCGCCCGCCGCCATTGGCGCCGAGCAGCAACCGACAGCCGCCAATGCCGCGCAATAGGCCCGCTCCCAGCCCGGCGGCAACGCCCAAGGAGACCAGCACGACGACGTCGAAAGCAAAATGGGAGTATATGGCGGTGGAGGAAGGCTCAAAGTTCTTGAGCGACGGACAGTTCAACCCCGCTCTCAAAGCGAAGATGAACCTCTTTGGGGTAAACGGATGGGAACTCGTTGCCGTTCACAACGAAGGCGGAAACACGATCTTCATCTACAAGCGGCAGCTCTAGTTCTCCCCACGAGCTATTGAAGCTGGTAGACTTCTACCAGCCCGATGCCGGTCGTTCGCCCGGCCCCTTGGACAACAGCCGTATAGGGACCCGGTGGCAGCGTCGCGACTATCGCCGACTCGGCATCGCTGCCGGGCGGGATGGTGCTGTTGAGGATCTCCGTCTGCTGATCGGTGCGCCAGTTATCGTTGAAGGCAAGCTGGGTTCCGTTGCCATCGTGGAGCTCTAGCGTCGGATCGGCGAGTCCACCGGCAACTCCCAGGCTGGGTCCCATCGCGCGCACGATCACCTTCTCCGACTGCTGGCCGAGGACGATGAATCCGCCAATCAGGACATTGTCGTCCGTTAGTACAGAGGCGCGGGTCGATACGTTGGCGAGCTTCGAATCGACGCTCGTATCCAGATCATAAATCTCGACTACGGCCACGCCAATGCCGCCATTGTTTCCGCTAACGACCGCGGTGTAGCCGCCGGGAGCAACCGTCGTTAGGATGGCGGCTTCCTTGTCGTGGGTGGGCGCGACCGTGCTGTCGATAATGGCTTGCCTGTTGGCGCTGTCACCCCAGTTGTCGTTCGTTGCGAGCACTTGTCCGAGGGAGTCATGCAACTCCAAAACCGGATCATTCAAGACACCGGGAACCGCAAGAGACGGTCCTATTGCGCGCACAATTATCGTCTTAGGTTGGCTTCCCGTAACTATGAAGCCTCCGATCAAAACATTTGCGCCCGTACCTACATTAACCCGGGATGAGATGTTGCCGAACTGCGCCGGTTTAGGAGTAGGTGAAGAAGAAGGGCTAGGACTGGCCGTGGGAGTAGGTGTAGGACTCGCCGTGGCGCTGGGAGAGGGCGTTAGCGTAGGAGAGGCAGAGGGAGCGGGCGTGGGAGTGGGAGCTGGCTCGGTGAGCGTGAGCGTCATGGTAGAAGGCGAGCCGAGCGAACCATTCAGAGGGGCACTTAAGTTGACCGTAAGCGACTTACTCGCAGCAACGGTTGGATTGTTGAGGAGGGTGACCGTCACCAGCTTGGGGGCGACATCGCCATCCATCCAGGAGAGTGTGCCGCTCGTGGCGACATAGTCCGTTCCGGCCAATGCGGTGCCATTGGTCGTGGAAAAGTTCACGGCTACGGGTCCAACGCTTCCTCCGGCGCGGGTGACACTAAGGGTAGCCAGGCCACTGTTCTTGGGTGTAATTACGGCGGCCGTGGCGTGCTGCATCGTGCCGGGAGGATGAGTTGTTTTCCAGCTTTGCAGCAGGGCTGCCAAAGCTTGCGGCGGATTCGTCGGGCGAGTGATGGGGCTGGCCACGGTGCCGCTCTGATCGGAGGTATTGATGCCATGGCAGTTTGCACATGAGCGGATCTCGCCTTTCCCGAAGGTGACCCAGAACCGCTCCTTCACCTGGCTTGTCTTGTTCGCATCGTTATCGAGGAGATGCCAGGTCAGCGCTTTGCCCGCGGGGACGATCGCGGCGAAGGAACCATCGTCACCTAGCTTAACCGAACCAGCCGGGGCGCCCGGAGAGAGAACGTTCTCGGCCATCGTGTCATGCAGCGGAGTAGCGACAACGCGCCGGCCTGCCGAAGGTGTCCCGCCACCAAGGAGGTAGCCACGGCGCAGATCGGCCTGGAGGAACTGGATCCAGCCGACATTGTAGATGGTTCCGTTGTTAGGCGAAGGAGCAGTGGTCTGAATGTTAGACCACGATACCTTCAAATTGTAAGGCTGCTGCCGGTCGTGCAGGTCGCGCTTGGTGACGTTGCGGCTAATACTTAAAGCGGCATTTTGCTGGACCAGGTAATTTCGGAATGTGGGGATATCGACGCCATTCGCGCTGAAGACCCCAGCTTCAATCGGGTCGATGACGGAAGTCGCCGGGACCGGTGGGGTTCGTGCCACTATCTCTGCCGGATCGAGTTCCCAAGCAGCGACGTTGGTGAAAGTGACTGGCGTGGGCTGCCCGGCAATGTAGTAGCTGGTAGTGATAGTCAGCCCGTTGGTAAGGGCAACATCCGGGACGTAACTGCTACCTTGAAGCTTGAGCGACTTAAGGCGGAAGTTAAATGGAGTGGAGGGCTGCGAGATCGTGCCGCGATTCCAATCCGTCTGGTCGATGCCGGTCGCGGTCGAGGCGATGAGCGCACCATCCGCGAGCGGCACCGGTGTCCGATAGAGCGTCTCGGGCGTGGTCAGCGGCGTCAAAGGTGAGGGGGGCGAGGTAACGTTCATCCCGACACGGACGATCGGAATGTTTTGCGGCTTGGTGGCGCCGGTGACACTCGCGGTCACATAGCTAACCTGCATGGTATCGGGATTCACGTTTGCGCCCGCGTTGGAAAGCTTGACGATCTGTCCAGCGCCGTGGGTGCCAAGGTCCGCTGAGTCAGTGCCGAAAAAGGTGCCCGAATGAAGAGGATCTTCCCGGACCCAAAAGAGGTTGCTGAAAAAATTGTGCGCAACGAGCCCGCCATAGCCAGGCGCTACGGATGGGTTCAGGTCCACCAGATTGTTGTCGGTAGTAAAGCTGCGCTTCAAGGCTCCAGCCACTTCATGCCGGCCAACGTGATTAAGAATTTCGCCACTCGTTCCGTCCAGGTTGATCATCCAAGGCAGGAAAATATTGGTGGTGACGCCGTTGACGGAGTCGTTCCACTCCAGCTTCAATGTCTTCTTGTCGGCATTCCGCGGTTCCGGAAAGAAATCGAGATGCGGCCCCTGCCCGTAAAGGGAGCCCAGGGTGAAGGCAGCTCCGGCGCCTTCGTCCGAGAAGTTGCCCGAGCCGTTACCGGTCGCATGCCAGCCACCGAAGGTATTCGGGTCCGGCTCGCCGTAGGCAGGATCGCTGTCACGTTCGTCAGTCATGGCCTCGATATCGCGGGAAAGGTGGTCCCAGTTCACAAAAATAAGCCGTCCGGCGCTATCCACCGTGGGGGAGAAGGCGCCGCTGGGAGAGTGGTGGAGAAGCTGGAGAGTGTTTGAGGCTGCATTCAGTTTCCACAATCCGCTTACGGTGGGAAGGCCGAGGTACTCCTCGCGCTGGGTCAGGTGTGGCTGGCCGTTATAAGGGCGATCGCTCGCGAAGACGAACTGCCCATCCGGTGCATAGCAGGGCATGACGTTGTTATAAGGCGGTTGGTTCGGGACTTTTGTCACCACCGGTTTCACGTTCGAGTTCAACTGCGCCTGGGTAGGTAGCGAGATCTCGTAGAGCTGCCAGACGAAGGAGGTGTTATCGCCAGGTCCAGTCGGGGCACCTACTACCATGCTAAAGACTGCTTTGCTCTTGTCCCAGTAAACGGAAGGATTCCGGACTGCGATCGTGTTCGCCGCTGGTTTCCCGCCCGGGATCGCATTCCAATCGGCCACGGCGAGAAGGTCTACCAACTGGTGGTTCAACGCGGGAGCGGCGTTAGCCGGGAAGCGTAACCAAAGCGAGCCGCCCCGGCCCGCGAAAGCCGTGCCGCCGAGATGACTCCCAAAGGGCGACACGCACGACATGTAATTGTTGAGGATGGTGCGTGTGTTCACTTCTTCCGGCATCGGAACCTGCGTGACGAAGAGGATGGGATTCGTGGGATCCGCGGCGAGTGCGGCGGAAGCAGTCATTACCAAGCCAAGGATGAGAGCCAAACATCGTTTCATACTCGAGGTGACAGCAGGTCTAAATGCCACCGCAGGAGAAACCGGTGTGCTCGTTTAACAAGCAGACCACGCGCCACAGCAATGCTCGAACAGTTGTTTGGTTGTTCGGTTAAAAAGTCGTTGTGCGCGGGCGGGCCACGTAGACCGTGCTGGCGGCTTCGCATTCCAAAAGGGGATTCGAGAACGTAACGATGTGGGCTCTGGTGTCGGTAAAGGCCAGGTCGAGCGCTTCCATGAATTCTTCGTCAGGCGGGTCATCGGACCACATGGCAAAGACCCCGCCCGGATGCAGGTGGCGCGCCAGCTGGCTAACTCCACCGGCGCCATAGAAGCAGCAATGCGCAGCGTCCAGGAGATTCTTCGGGGAATGATCGATATCGAGCAGAATCGCGTGAAACTTCCTCCCGGGAGTTTCAGGATCGAGGCAAGGAGAATTGGCCAGCGCAAAGAAATCGCCGTGGACGAACCGGCAGCGCGGATCGGCCGTCAACTGGGCGCCCAGCGGCACCAGACCGCGCTCGTGCCAGCCGATCACGGCGGGAAGAAACTCGATGACGGTGACCGTGGCGACCGCGGGATTATCCAAGGCCGCCCGAGCCGTAAACCCGAGACCGAGGCCGCCTACCACGACGTCAAGCTTATCGCCGTCCACCTCGGCCAGGGCCAGCTCGGCGAGGGCGACCTCCACTTTGGTGAACAAGCTGGACATAAGGAAGCTGTCCCCAAGCTTGATCTCGAATACTTCGGCGTCCTCCAGGGAAACGATACGCCTGCGCCGCAAGGTAAGATCGCCAAGCGGGGTGGGCTGGTAGTCTAACTCCTCAAAGGTAATGCTCATTCGTTCAGGGCGCGGCTTCGCCCTTATATCTAACTCTATCGCCTTGGAAAGAGAAAGAGGAGACTTTGCTGGAGCGACCTTAACCGCTCACCGCATACTTTCACGCCGCAAGCATAGCGCTCCACGGATGCGTTAGAGTAGCCTATGACCTAACAAATGGTGTGCAGGTGAGGCGGCATGCACCGACTCTCTGGGCGTTCCGGAAACGCCCAGAGAGTCTACCTTGGTGCAAGTTAACGTAGGACCTACGGAACGTTGTAGACTTCGTAGACGGCGTTGCCTACCCCGCCAGTCGCGCCCATTACGATTACCGTGTAGTTCCCGGGCGGCAGCGACGCCAGGATGGCCGATTCTCTCGGATCGGTCGGCGGAATGCCGGTACCTTGGATCTGTGTCTTTTGGGTATCCTCCCAATTATCGTTGGCACTCAAGATACCTCCATTGCCATCGCGCAGCTCCAGATAAGGATTGCTCAGCGGATTGGGGACAAGTCCGGCGAGGGAGGGACCCGTCGCGCGCACGAGGATATTGCTGTTTCCTATCCGATTCCCTACAATGAATCCGCCGATGAGGATTTTATCCCCGGTTTCGACAAAGCCACGGGAACTGAGGTTAGCCATCTTCGAGTTGTTCGAAGCATTAAGGTCGTAGGCTTCGATCAGCGCTATGCCAGTCCCGTCACCCTTTCCACGCACTACCGCGGTGTAGGAACCGGGATCCAGGTTGCGAATGATGATCGACTCGTGGGCATCGCCGAGCTTGAGTCCTTTGTTCGCTATCTCCTCCTGGTCAGGCGAGCTTCCCCAGTCGTCATTGCTCTCCAGGATCGCGCCCGATGCATTATGCAGTTCCAGCATGGGATCAGCCAGGAAGCCAGCCACTCCAGTGGAAGGTCCGAGGGCACGGAAGGCCACTCTCTTCGGCTCAGTCCCAGTAATGATAATGCCGCCGATAAGTATGTTATCGCCCGTCTGCACGCGCAATCGGGCGGAGATATTCAGGAGTTGAGCCGCGCTCGGATTCGAGGCTGTGGTTACCTCGATCAACTGCTGGGCGGTATTCGAGCTGACCTTTCCGCGCGAATCCGTTACGACCATCTTCACGGAGTAGAAGCCCGCCTTATTGAAGGTGTGGGTAATAGCGGGAGAAGCCTGGACGACATCGTCGGTCCCATCGCCGAAGTTAAAGGTATAGCTGGCGATGGTATCGATGGAATCCGCATCGTAAGAGCTACCGCCATTGAAGTGCACCGTAAGCGGAACGGGGCCGCTGTGGACATCTGCAGTGAGGGCAGCTATAGGCGCGGTGTTGGGCAAACAGAGAGCTGCGGGCCGCAAGGCGTAGGACGAAGCTCCCGTACTGTCCGGAATGGTCTCGTTCGTGCCGCCGCTGCCCGGTACTTCCGAGGGTGGCGACAAGCGGACACTGCCGAGAGCGATACTTATGGCCTGCCCGGGCGCGAGAGGGTTGCAGGCCCCGGCGCAAACCGCTTTCGAGCGAAATAGCTCCTTGGGCAAGACAAGGGTAATTGTGCCATCCGGATTGTAGTTACTGGAGGGATGGAGATCCCCGATCGTACTAAAGAAGCGCGCGGCCCCCTGAAACACGCCGGTGGTTCCATAGGTAAATCGCGGCGCGACGCCATCCGCAGAAATCATCGAGACGAACCAGTCTTCCTGCGGCCCTACCACAGGCGCTGCTGGCGGGTTATAACCTGCCACGCTGAACCGAACCGACCAGCGCCAGTTTGGCGGCACGGTGGTCAGGTTAACCACCTTCATGGTGAAGACCAGGTTATCGGCCGCGCCAGTGCTGGCGTTGGTAATCGGCTCGGCTATCGAGATCGAGGTGATATCGTGCTGAGCAAGACCATCTGATTCGTCCCCGACTGGATCCGTTAGAATTGTGTTTCCAGGCAGGCTACAAGAGCCAGTGGATTCCGCCCTTGGTGTGACCTGTAACTGGATGGTGTTACTGAAATTGCCTTCACCGATGGCATTCACCGCTTTAATTTTGTAAGTGTAAAGCGGCACGTTCGGGTCGACGCTGCGGTCATTGAAGGTAGTCTTGTTTCCAACCTGCTGACCGATCAGGACTTCGTTGCCTACCGCGGTGCCTCGGTAAATCTGATACGCGGTAATATCGCGGCCGCCATTATCGGGAGCAACCCAGCGGAGGTAGGAAGCCATGTCATCGCGCCGCCCGGAGAGACAGGCGCGCTGCGGAACTGCGGGTTCCAGTGGATCGAATGCGGCCAGGATTCCCTTACCGCCCGACTGCCGCGCGATGGTAGCCTTGGAACTGTAGGAGTTAGGACCGCCCGCCTCGCAGTCGTCCACACAACCGTCGGCATAAGCGTAAAGCACTCGGCCTTTTTCGTCTGCTGTGATTTCGTTGAAGTCGAGCAGGTTGCGGCACTGGCTGCTGCCGCCCTCATTCCAGATGCAGGCTTCTTTTTGGACAGGCGCATTGGGAGTGGCGTTGACGGTCGTCCAAGTGACACCACCATCATAAGTGTGGGCCAGGTAGGCATACCACGTTCCGTTAAAGTCTGACGCTTCGTGGTTGCCGGTCTGGGTGGTGCCAATGAACCCCACCGCGGCCCGGTTGGGATCGCCCGCGACCGCTTCCATGAAGACCGCATTACCGATGTTCTGCGAGGTGCCGATATCGCGATCGTTAATCCACGTCACACCTTTGTCCTTGCTCACGGCCACGTGAGGATGGCCGTCCGCTTTGACGTAGGAGAAATACAATGTGCCGTCAGCGGCAATACCTACCGAAGGATCAAGGATCCCCGGAGGCGCCGTGGCGGTGAAGCCATTTCCCTGCACTTTACGCACGGTCCAGGTAACGCCAGCGTCGGTGGAAACGGTTACTGCCTGCACGCCGGAGCAGCCGCGGTTGGGGACATAGACGGTTCCATCGGGCGCTACCTTGACGTGACCGTGAATTCCGCCGCAGCCATCGGTCACCGCATTGTAGATTGCAGTGGATTTGCCAAAGTTCAGGCCGCCGTCATCACTGCGGGAACAGAACGCAGTGACGCCAGCCTGCGAGCAATAATAGACCGCGCTGCCTTTGTTGACCGGATTGCCGAGTGGCACCGTTGCAGGATAAGGGCCGGCGCCGACCGTCTGGTGATCGTAGCTGCCATCGGGCGGATTGACCTGCGCTGGCGTCCAGCTCGCGCCGTCGTCATCCGTGTAAGCCATCAGGCTATTAAGGCCGATTAGAACGGGAGCAGCCGGAGGAACCACGCTGTCCAATTGCGAAACGAAGGTCCGGCCGGTGCGTTGATCAGTGAAAAGAATAGGATCAAGTGACTTGGTTTTAGTCACGAGATAAGAGACGTCGTCCCACTTGGCATCACAGGCGCCGGGGACTGAGCCCGCCGGGCTAATGTCTTCCGGGAACGTAATGCGCAAGGTCTGGAGACCGGCGATGTACATCGCGCGATGAGTGAAAAGATTGTAGCCGATAGAAGGCTCGCCTGCGGCTTCCCCGATTGCCTTCGGCGGTGCATAATTATAATAGCGAGGCACGCCGGCGCTGGCGGGAGCTGGAGTGGGAGTGGGGGGAGGGGGCGGTGGACCGCCACCCGCGGACGTATCGATCGTCAAGGTGCCGACATAGGATTGCGGGGCGGGTCCGCTCTGGAAACCGCAGGCGATGACCTTGTAGGTCCCGGCACCGAGGTTATCGCCGGTCACTGTCTCGCTTGGGTTGCCGGTATCGCTCGTCCCAACCGCACTTCCGTCCGGTTTGAGCACCGTGAGGATCTCGTCGTTTCCCGCGTTCGCGTCCCAGCTGATGTTAAAGGTGAACTTCGCCTTTACATTATTGTAGACCCCGGACGGTACGTTAATGGTGGGCAAGTGCTGATCTACGGCAGGAGTGTCCGCTAAGTTTGTGCAATCGCTCGTCGCGTTCACCAGCGGAGGGATCGATCCGGTCCACTTCACCGTAACCGTCTGGCCGCTGCTCGATGGAACGGTGATGGTGCTGGTCGGTGGGGTCGACGCCCAGCTAAACATCGCCAGGGTGATACCGATGGAACACAAAACGAAGGCGAAGGACGCTCGCAGATTTATAAGGCCGGACTCGGAAGTGCAGTTTTTTTGCATGATTAGGTTAGGTAAGGTTGGACACCGCGCGGTGTCTTTGCTTTTCGAACGTCCGGTGGCGGCCGGTCGTATCTAGCCGCTCTTCGCCGACTGGTGATTACAGAATCGTAATGTTTCGACGGAAAAATCGCTTCTCGGGGCGAGATTTCGGTCACTTCACCGAAATAATAATCTCCTGCTGGCACCTCATGATGTCCTTGCGCCCGCACCAGAAACCATACGTCACTTCAGCCACGTTGTGGCCGTGCTGCCGATAGAGCGATCGAATATAATCTTCGTAATAACAGACCGCTTGTTCTGGTTTTTCGGCGGCGTAGACCCGGCAGACTTCTGCCCGGAACACGTGTGAGAAAAGCGCCGGATTTTCGCTCTGGGCAATCTTTTCCGCAGCCTCGTCGTTCCAAAGAAAGTACGTGATGACCGAACGGCCGCCCGGTTTCAGCATCCGGGTGATTTCGCTGAAATAGTTCTCCAGTCCTTCCGGAAGCATGTGGGTAAAGACCGACGACAGAAGCACTAGGTCGAAGGTCTCGTCCGCAAAAGGAAGTTTGTAATCTTCCGGCGAGATGGTTCCCCCGGGGTTGTAATGTTGGTTCCGAACGTCCGCCCGGTGAAAATGGAAATTCGGATGCGCGGAGTAAGCTTGCTGGCACCAGTCCACTCCTGCCTGGACGACTTCGATCCCATCATAACCGCCTTCTCCCTCCAGGTATCCGGCCAGCGGCCGCGCCTTTTGCCCATTGCCCGATCCGATATCGAGGACGCGATGTCCCGGGAGCAGACCCGCGCGCTGCTTCAAGATTTTCTCGGCAAAGTTGTCCCCGATTTGCTTGAACTCCGGGTGCGTTGATGTCCCATCGAACAATGCCTCTTCCGGCGGGACAAGTAGTTGCTCATTCATGGGACGTCGCCGCGGCGCGGCCTCACAGTAGCGAACACCAATCGCGTCGGCAACCTGAGCAAAGAAATGGCCGGATTAACGAGCGTGGTTACAATATCCGGAAATGATTGCCCCGAAAATTCTGATCGCCGATTCCATATCGCAGAGTGGGATCGATGAGTTGACGCGTGATGGGGCGCTGGAAGTCGTGACCAGGACCGGCTTGAGCGAGAGCGCGCTGGTGGAAGTCGTGCCCGATTTCAGCGCCGTCGTCGTGCGCAGCCAGACGAAGATAACGGCCGCGGTTTTGCAGGCGGGAGCGAAGCTGCGAGTCGTGGGACGCGCGGGCGTCGGCATCGATAACGTGGATGTCGCGGAAGCCACCCGGCGCGGTGTAATTGTCATGAACGCGCCGGGCGGAAACACGATCTCCACCGCCGAACACGCCTTTTCTCTCCTGCTCTGCGTCGCCCGAAAAATCCCCTCGGCGGATGCGATGCTCCGCGGCGGAAAATGGGAGCGGAAAAATCTGGAAGGCGTCGAGCTTTTCAACAAAACGCTTGGCATCGTGGGAATGGGCCGGATCGGAAGCCAGTTGAGCCGGCGTGCGATCGCGTTCGGAATGCGGGTCGCCGCCTACGATCCGTATCTTTCCGCGACGCGTGCGCGCACCTTGCAAGTGGAGCTGATCGACGAGCTCGACGATCTCCTGGCCGCGGCGGATTTCATCACGTTGCACACCCCGCTTACGCCGGAGACGCATCATTTGCTCGACCGGGCGCGGCTGGCGAAAACAAAGCGCGGCGTGCGCGTGATCAACTGCGCCCGCGGCGGGTTGGTCGATGAAGCCGCCCTGGTCGAGGCGTTGCAGTCCGGGCAAGTGGCCGGGGCTGCTCTCGATGTTTTTGAAACCGAGCCGCTGCCGGCGGATTCTCCTTTGCGCGATGCGCCGAACCTTGTCCTCACGCCGCATCTTGGCGCATCCACCGCCGAGGCGCAGGAAAGTGTTGGGATCGAGATTGCCCAATCGATTCGCGCGGCCCTGCTGGAGGGAACGATCCGCAACGCAGTGAACATGCCGAACCTGGACGCGAAGACGCTCGCGGTCGTCGGCCCGCATCTGCGTTTCGGAGAAAAGCTGGCGCGCTTCCTCGCGCAGCTCGCCCCGAAGCGAGTGGAACGGCTCAACATCAACTACAGCGGTAAAGTCAATGAGGTCGACACGACGGCCATCACGCGCTCGGTCCTGAAAGGATTTCTGGAACACGCCGGCGGGAGCGAGATCAACGAAGTGAACGCGCCCGCGTTTGCGGAAAGTCTCGGGATGAAAATCACAGAGACCCGTTTGAGCGCGGCCGGCGATTACACCGATCTGCTGGAGCTTTCTGCGGTGGCGGAGGGCAAAACTGTTTCGGTCGCCGGCGCATTTTTTGGCGCCACGCCGCGGATCGTCAATGTGAACAGCCGGCCGGTGGAAGCGCGTCCGCATGGCGTCGTCCTCGTGTTGGAAAACACGGACCGCCCGGGCATCGTCGGCCGGATTGGGACTTTGCTGGGGGACCATGGAGTAAATATCGCCACGATGTCGCTGAGTCGGAACCAGGCCGGCGGCACCGCCCTGACCGTCCTGAACCTCGACACCACGCCGGACGATGCGTTGCTCGGAAAGATTCGGGCGAGTGACGATATCAAGACCGCGCAGGTTATTCAGTTGTAGCGCGCGCAGGCGGAAAGGTCTTGCGATGGTTTAGTGCAACTCGCAAGATCGGACCCCTATGGGTCATTACATCTGGACGGCGATCATCGGTTTGGTGGTCGGGGCGGTGGCGAAATTGCTCATGCCCGGTCGCGATCCCGGCGGCTGCCTTATCACCATGGCGATCGGTATTGCCGGGGCCTACCTCGCTGCTTATGCGGGACCGAAGCTGGGTTGGAAACCCGACGGCGGGATCATGGTTTACGTCGGTCCTGTTATCGGGGGGATGGTGTTGCTGCTTCTTTACCGAATCATCGCGCCGCGGCGCGACTGACCTGCCGAGCACGCGGAGAAGTAGTATTGTATTCCCGGTGACGATTTTTTTTCCGGGCCGTTTTCCCGGGGCGCCCCAGTCGCGTGTCATCCCGAGCCGCGCAGACGGCGAGGGAGCCCACAGTCGCAGGTTCGGTCACGCGATAAACGCTCTCGCGGTCCACGAGGCGCTAGCCCTCGATCAAGCGAAGCGTGGCAAGCGTGAACTAAGACCGGCTGTGAGGTCCCTCGTCGTCTGCGCGACTCGGGATGACACGCAAGAAATGCGCGGAAAGGACGAGCGTTTGAAAAGCGATTGGCGCGAACGTCGCGCCGATGACACGATAGCCGGTGCCAGCGCGTCCCACAAAACTTGCCCTCTTCGCTGCCTTCGCCGCGCTCTATATCGTCTGGGGCTCGACTTATCTCGCGATTCTTTTCGCGATCCAAACCATGCCGCCGCTGCTTATGGCCGGAACACGTTTTCTCCTGGCCGGCCTGATCATTCAGGCGATAGCTCGCTGGCAGGGCGCACCGCGGGGATCTCTCGCTGACTGGCGGACTTCCCTGATCGTCGGCACCTGCCTCCTCGTCGGAGGAAACGGGGGCGTGACTCTGGCCGAGCAATATGTCCCATCCGGACTCGCGTCCGTCATGATTGCGACCGTGCCAATCTATATTGCGCTTCTGGCGTGGGCCATGGGTACGGCACCGAGGCCTGCGCCGATCGTCTGGCTCGGCCTCGCGGGCGGTCTCATCGGGGTTGCCATTCTCGTCGGACCCGCCCTTCGTTTTTCGCCTAACGACACCAGCCGTCCGGGCCTCGGCATGCTCATTTTGCTTTGCTCATCTTTCCTGTGGTCGCTTGGCTCAATCTATTCGATCAAGGCGAAGAGGACCGGATCTCCCTTCCTGGCCGCGGGCCAGCAAATGCTTTGCGGCGGCGCCCTCCTTGTCCTGGGCGGTCTCCTCATGGGCGAACTCCCGCGCGTGCATCCCGCCGCCATGAGCCTTCTTTCAGTTGGCTCTTTCGCGTATCTTGTTACCATCGGGGCTGTGGTCGGATACAGCGCCTACGCCTACCTCCTGCGGCATTGCGATCCCTCAAAGGTCGCGACCTACGCCTATGTGAATCCGGTCGTGGCCGTGCTGCTCGGCGCCTTCTTCGCAGGTGAAACCTTGACTGCGCGCGCCATTGTCGCCGCCGGGTTGATCATCGGGTCGGTCGCGCTCGTCATCACCGTGCAGCAATCCCAGGCTAAAAATCTTCCAGCGAACTGCCCTGATCCCGCCTGAAGGAACAGCCATGCCTAACGACCGCGAATCGATCGAAGCGCTGAAACAGAACTGGCGCGCGGAAGTAGAAACGTCGCGCGTCTACCGGGATCTGGCCGAGCGCGAGACCGACCAGAAGCGGAAAAGCATTCTTCTTCGGATGGCCGAAGCGGAGGAACGCCACGCCACGCGGTGGGCCCAGAAGTTGACCGAGCTCGGCCTGGAACCGCCCGAGCTGAAGGACTCGTTAGGCATGCGTCTTAACCGCTGGTGGAATCGCGTGGCCGGTCTCGACGTAGCCATCCGCCGGATGGAAGCGGCCGAAGACCGCCACGAAGCCCGTTACCGCGCGCAGAGCGAGCGCGCTCTGGCCGACGATCCGGACGCGCAGAAATTTTTGCGCGAAGCCGCGCTCGAGGAAAAGGCGCACGCCCGTGTCTTGAACACAATGGCGCCGGCGCCTGGCCCCCGCAGCGTGCTCGACACGATTTTGAAACGCGAACGCTGGCACGGGCGCGGCGGCAGTTGGGTGGCGGACGCGATCTATGGTGTGAACGACGGGCTGGGCGCCGTCTTCGGTATCGTTTCCGGTGTCGCCGGCGCCACGAATAACCAGCAGCATTACGTCCTCATCTCCGGCCTCGCCGGCATGCTCGCTTCCTCACTCTCGATGGGCGCCGGCGCTTATCTCGCGGCCAAGAGCGAGGCAGAAGTTTACGAAGCCGAGATCGCGCGCGAGAAGGTCGAGGTCGAAGAGAATCCGGAAGAAGAAATCGAGGAGATGTCGCTCTTCTATCAGCTCCAGGGTTTCACTCCGGAAGAATCACAGCGCATGGCTGAGAAGCTCGCGGAAGACCCGGACCAAATGGTGCACGCGATGGCGCAGCACGAGCTCGGTCTTTCCCAGCATCATTTTCCGAATCACTGGAAGTCGGCGACCTCGGCCGCGGTGTCGACTGCGATCGGCGCGTTTATCCCGATCATTCCATTTTTTTTTATGAGCGGGATCAACGCGGTGATTGCCTCGTTCATCGTCAGCATCGCGGCGCATTTTGCCGTGGGCGCGGTGAAGTCGCTCATCACGATCCGTTCCTGGTGGGCCTCCGGATTCGAGATGACGATGGTCGGCGTGATCGAAGCAGTTGTGACCTACGGCCTCGGCGTCGCTTTTGGCGCGATGGCGTAGCGACGTCCCTCCGCTTCCGGCGCGAGGGCGCGCCGGCTCCAGGTGGCGCTAATTCGAATTCGCGTAGAGCGAGAAGAAGATAATCAGTAGGATGATCGCTGCGAGCACCGCCAGGCCGATCTTGATCCAGCTCAGCGGATGCCGCCCGGCGATGGCACCGGTATAACCATTAACCACCACCTGAAAACTCTTCGCGCCGTAAGTGTAGGCCACCAGCCAGATCGGAACGAGAATGTGCTTGAAGGTCTGGGCGGAGAACGACGAAGCGACGTTGAGATTACGTTGCGTATCGCCCGGGACTTCCTTTGAACACAGATCGCGCGTCTTGCGCTCCATGATGTCGCGCGAGTGTTGCGCGGCCGCCACGAGATCGATCTGGTATTGCTCGACCACCCATCCGGAAAGGAACGCGGGATCGTACGGTTTCAGATCTGTCGTCGTCGGGAACGGCTCGATTTTTCGCAGCAGTTTTTCTTCCACCCCCTTCGAGGCCGGCACCAGTTCGTCATCGAAAAAATGATCGAGCGAACCGGAGCTCGGAACCCAGCGCGTCCTCTGGACCTGGCGAGTCTGTGACTTGCCGTCGGAATCGGTGTAGCTCTCGGTTTCGTAATAATGGTAGCCCGACTCCGCGGTCCAATTTGCGTGGACCTTCGCGTCGAAAGTCCAATAGGGAATGTAAAGGCCGTGAACGGTGTCGGTGAGCGCGCGGCCTTTCAGCGCGTTAGGCGCGAACCAGCGGTTGCCATACCACTTGCGCACGCTCTCGCGCACGGTCGGTTCCGGCAGCTTGAATTCGAGTAAACACTCCGGCCGGATCGGCGCCTTAATTTCATCGTAGGGAATGAGCGAGGCCGATCCGCAGAATTCACAGCGCTGAGCCACGCGGGTCGGATCGAAAACGGAAATGGCCTGGCAGCTCTGGCATTTTACGGAAGTCTTTTCCGCCTGCCAACCGCGCTGATCGTCCGTCACCGCGCTCAAGGCCGCGGCCAGATCGTTCTCGATCGGGTCGGCGGATTCTCCCGGCGCCGGAGGCGGAAGGACCGTATTGCAAAACGGGCAAACCAGCGCCTGCTTCGCGGGATTCCATTCGGCCGCTCCCCCGCAGGCCGGGCACGCGTTCTTCTTCCGCGCGATGATTTCTGCCATGTCGGCTCGCGCTAACTCTTCAGGAACTCATCCATCGCCGCGCGGGTCACCCGCCAGGTCGAGCCGATTTTTTTCGCTTTCAAATCGCCAGCTTCGATCGTGGCAATGACGTCGCCTTCGCTCACCCCGAGCACATTCGCCACATCGCCCGGACTGAGCAGCTCAGGCTTCGCCGCGGCAGGGGCGGCCGCCGGCGCCGAACCGGGCGCTTGCGGCGACTGAGGCGCGGCGGCCGGAGTCGCTTGCGGCCCCAGCACTCCGCCTTGTTGTTGCATCATCTGCTGCGCCATGGCCATCCCGACGGCCATCTCCGTTGCGAACCCGCCTGCGTTGCTTCCGCCGGGCTGCGTCATGCCCTGGCCCATCTGGAATTTCACGAAATCGTTCAGGTTTCCGACAGCCGCCATGGAAGAGCGCTTGTCGATCGCCTGCTCCACTTCTGGCGGCAGGCTCACGTTCTCCAGGATGAAGCTGGTCAGTTCGAGACCGTACTTCGCCGTGGTGACTGGATTGATCAGCGGCAGCAACGCTCCACCCACTTCGCTGTAGCGCGAGGCCACATCGAGCACGGGAATCTTTGATTGCGCCAGCGCCTCGCTGAACAAACTGACGATGCGCGAGCGCATGGTGTCCGCGAATTCATCCAGCCGGAAATGCTGATCGCTCCCGGCCACTTCCTTCAGGAATAATTTCGGATCCGTGATCCGGAAATCGAAGGTTCCGAAAGCGCGCGCGCGCACGATACCGAAGTCGTTGTCACGCATCATCACCGGGTTCGACGTTCCCCATTTGTTGCCCGTGAAAAGCCGCGTGCTGACATAATAAACGTCCGCCTTGAACGGCGTTTCGAAGCCGTACTTCCAGCCTTTCAATGTGGTCAGGACCGGAATGTTGTCCGTGGTCAGTGTGTGCTTGCCGGGTTGGAACGTGTCGCCAAACTGGCCGAGGTAGACGAACTGCACCACCTGCGATTCGCGCACGATCAATTGCGCGCCGTTCTTGATTTCCTTGTCGTCGTCCGGCCAGCGGAAACTGAGCGTGTCCCGAGAATCGTCCGTCCATTCGATGATCTCGATCAGCTCGCTTTTGATGAAATTCATGAGTCCCATAAGATTTTTTCTTTCTATTAAGTTGGCGCTGCGGATTTAAACAATGCCCCTAATCGCCGAAAAAGCGAGACGCGACCATGTCGTGCGCACTACTTGTAATTCAGGGCGCCGCACTTCCAGCACATGAAAAAGCCGTTGCCCCAAATCTGGACATAATTGGCCGCGCCGTCCGCATAGCACTTGTAGAGAAGTTGACGTCCACGGCCTCCTACCTCGGAGGTATCTGGAGCGGGTTTTTCCGTGCCAGGTTCAGCGGCTACGTCCGGCTTCAGGCCCATGTTTTGTTCAGCCATAAATTGTCGGTTTTCCGGCTGATTATATTGCCGAGAGGCACCGACCGGAAGCGAAAATTGGTGGAGGTATGGGGATTCGAACCCCAGGCCTCGTCATTGCGAACGACGCGCTCTACCAACTGAGCTATACCCCCGCGTCGCGTCTCCGGGCGACGCGCGATTTGCATTATGGAACCAATCGGACCGCTGGCAAGCGAAGATCGGCTCTAGCGTTGCCCCAGCAGCGCCAGGGGGTCGACCTCCGTGGCTCGTTGCGCGGGAATCCAGCAGGCGCCCAGCGCGACAGCGGACAACAGCAGGGTGACGAAGAAAAGGGTGGGGGCTTCACTCCCGGCCAAGCCATACGCGAAACCGCGCAAGAACTTCGTTGCCATCAAAGTGCAAAGAGAGCCGCCGACAATGGACAGTGCCACCAAGCCAAGGCCGCTGCGCATGAGAAGCCGAAAAACAGTGAGCTTCTGCGCGCCTAAGGCGATACGAATGCCGATCTCATGCCTTCGTTGAGTTATGGAGTAAGCCATTACGCCGTAGATGCCGACGGCAGTCAGAATGACCGCAACAAGGGCGAAGGCGGACAAGACCGTGGAGTTAAGACGCGGCTGCGCGACCGACGCAACCAGATACTGAGTCATCATCCGGCGCTGTTCGAAGGGCAAATCCTTGTCCATGAATGCGATCACATCCTTGACCGACTCGAACAGGACTTCGGGGGGACCTTCGCTCCGAAGGACCAGAGTCATCGCCAAAGCCGCGCATTGGGTGTGCGGAAGGTACATTTGCGGCTTGTTCGCGGCTGCGAGGTTATCTGACTTCACGTCGCCCACCACCCCAATGATCTCACGTTCCGCGAATCCGGCCGAGCTATCGCTAATGGTAGCTGTCATTCGTTTCCCAACGGGATTTTCGCCGCCGAAATGTTTGGCCGCCAAGCTCTCGTTAATAATAATCACGGCTGAGGCGTCCCGGCGATCCCGCGCATCGAAATCGCGGCCCGCCTTAAGCGGAATCCCCATGGCTTCGAAATACCGGGGAGTAACAATGCAGGGCTGCGCGCGCGGGAGATTAGATTCGTCCATGACCCTTCCCGTAATGTAAAATTGCGCCAACCCGTCGGCACCACTCAAAGGCAGAGAAGATGTAGCGGCCGCCGAGCTCACGCCGGGTAACTGATTGACCCGTTCGAGCAGTTTTTGATAGAAGGCGGCTGTCTTCGCTGGTGCTTCGGTATCGAGGTTGTCCCGGAGCGAGATTTTTGCGGTTAGTAGGTTACGCGGGTTGAATCCCGGGGTAACATTTTCCAACTGGCGGAGGCTTCGGAAGAGGAAGCACGCGCCGGAAAGTAGAACAAAGGCCAGAACCATCTCCGCTACTACCAGCGCACTCCGGACGCGCCGTCCGTTTCGTGTTTCGCTGGAACCACGGCTGCAATCGTTCAGGAGCGGCGCTAACTGGCACCTCGCGGAGCGCCAGGCCGGCGCGAGTCCAAACACGCAGCTTGTGACCACAGTGACGACTCCTGTGAAAGCGAGGATACTCAGGTGGGGGCCGATTTCAGTGAGCCGCGGAAAGTTAGGCGGCAAAACTGAAACGATGTAGCGAATCCCGGCCAGGGCAACGAGCAGGCCCACTGATCCCCCTACCAGAGCCAGGACGAGGCTCTCAGTTAAAAGCTGACGCAGAATACGCCGGCGTCCGGCACCCAGCGCAGCCCGGATAGCGATCTCACGTTGTCGAGTAGCTCCTCGCGCGAGAAGAAGGTTGGCGACGTTCGCGCAGGCTACGCATAAGAGGCAGAGAGCGCCGCCGATCAACATCAGCAAAGGCGGACGAACGGAATCCGTCATGTAGGCGAGCCATGGTATGGCGGCACTTGAATTGAATCGGCCGTTTGTTTCAGGATAACTCCTGGCCAACTCAGCCCCAATGCCCTTGAGATTGGCGTCGGCTTGCGAGGAACTGCTTTCCGGTTTCAAACGTCCGAGGACGGAGAGGAAGTGGCCATCACGGTGAGTGGTGAAGCTAGGCCCGCCATCCGGTAAGGGCTCACGATCCCGCGCGATAGTAGTCCAGACTTGGGCAGCGATGTTTTGCCGCGGGAAACCAAAACCAGGCGGCATAACTCCGATCACGCGATACTCCAACCCGTCAAGAGTTAAGGCAGCGCCGATAACGTCGGAAGATCCCCGGTACTGGCTTTGCCAGAAATCGTGAGAGATGATAGCTGCGCGGCTGCCCGGCTCATCCTCCGCGGGCAGGAATCCCCGGCCTAGCTCTGGCGTAACGGCCAGAACTTGAAGAAGGTCTGACGTCACTACTGCTCCTTCGATCTGGGAAGCCTCGCCATCCAGGCCGGTTACGGCAAAAGTAGCGCGATGAAACGCGCCCATCGCCGAGAACTCACTGCTTCGGGCGCGGTAGTCGACGAAGTCTGGATAGGACAACGAGAAGTTGTGCCCCGGTTGCATCCAGTCCTGACTCACGATGGACATGATCCGTTCGGACTCCGGATAAGGAAGCGGGCGGAAGAGGACGCTGCTCGCGATAGTATAAATCGCCGTATTCGCTCCGATGCTAAGGCCCAGGGCAACTACTGCGGCAATAGTGAAAGCGCGGTCTTTCAAGAGCATCCGGACGGCCAAACGCAGGTCCTGTCCGAGAACAGCCAGCCAACCGCCACCTCTTACATCGCGACAAGCGTCTTTGATGACATTGAAATTACCGAACCGCCTCTGCGCGCGCTGGGAGGCTTCCGAAGACGGCATCCCTCGCGCGATGTTCTCCTTCGTCCTCATCTGAAGGTGGAAGCGAAGTTCTTCCTCAATGTCACTATCCACCTGCGTCGGGTGGACGAAGCCCGACCACCGCGACTGACCGAGGCGCAACCAGTTCATTTCCGCCCTATGCGCTTCGCATCACCCTGCCGATGGCGGTGGAAAGACGATCCCAATTTGCCTCTTCCACGCCAAGCTGCTTGCGTCCCGCCTTGGTCAACGTGTAGTAACGCGCCCTTTGGTTGTTTTCCGAGAGGTCCCATTCGCTCTTGATCCAAGCCTGCAGTTCGATGCGATGCAGCGCCGGATACAAGGAGCCTTCCTCGACGGTGAGCGCATCTTCCGCCAACTGCTCAATCCGCCGCGCCACTCCGTACCCGTGCATCGGTCCATGAGCCAGAGCTTTCAGGATCAACATGTCGAGTGTTCCTTGCAGTAATTTGGGGTTCGGCTTGGGCATGAGTGAGACCATAGATTGTCTGGGCCAATAGTCACTCATAATTTAACCCCCGCCTTTGAAGCCCATTCCCTCGCCGCCGTATCGCCGCGGTCGCAAAAACGGCAACGCCCCCGGCCAGCAAACTCTTGCCAGCCGGGGGCGCATCATCCCAACTTGTGACCGAGCGTGTCGGTTAGTCGACCGTGAACGCGGCGGTGCTCGCCGAAGAGCCGGCCGCATTAGAGACCGTTATTGGTCCACTGGTTGCGGCAGGGGGGACTACCGCTTCCACCGTGACGTCCGAGAGGACCCGGACATTAGTAGCCTGCACGCCATTGAAGAACACCTTCGTGGAAGGGCCAAAGTTCGTGCCTGTGATCGATACCGTCGTTCCGACCTTGCCGTGGGTCGGGGTAAACCCCGAGATGGTAGGCTTCGCCAGGATGACCACATCGCTTCGATTGCCTTTGCCGTTATGCAGGTGGACCAGAAGGACACCTTTCGATCCGTTGGCCTGGAAGCCGGCGCCATTATACTTCACGTTGATGCTATTTCCCGCCGCGTCCTGGAAGAAGTTGCCGCTCGGCTCGAACACACCCGCTGCATGTGTATCGATACCCGCCCGCGCCAGGTCGTAGGTTAACGGACCGGTATCGTCCACTTTTTGACCACGATCGTTGAAGGTAACCACGTGGTAGTTGAAGCTCGACGCCCCGCCGGTGTAGCCAACGTCCCGGGCATCGAAGCTTAGGATTCGAACGCTGTTATTGAAGACGTTCGCTTCCAGTTGATTGGAGGCGACTCCATTCACCGGGTACTCCGCGAAACCACTGTTGTTATACATATTGAAGGCATAGGTGTAGTAGACGTTGTTCGCGCTTTGAGACGGCGGCGGCAGGTTGGCGAATAGCGTGGAGATTTCTATTCTGTAGTCGTCGGTCCCGTTCTTATCCGTATCCAGGTAGAGGTAACTCTCGTCGCCGAAGTAGTAATCCGGGACGGTCGAGTCGCCAAACTTATCGATGGCGAAGGAGAGCGTAGTCGGCGTGTGATCCGCGCCGTAGCTCGAGTAATCGCTTGTTACTCCGACATACTTGATCCGGAAACGATCGCCTTCCGGCGCATTCGCCCCCCCGGCCAACGGGCTGGCATAGCTCAATTCGAAGGCCTTTACCAGTGAGGTAATGGAACCGCTCGCCACCGTGCCGCCGGTCGCGATTCCGGAGCCCGAAAGAGGAATGGTGAATTGTCCACTGTCTGCCGTCGGAACGAAACGATTGATCGTCGCGTGCATGGACGCCACTGGTTTAGGCGCGGTGTAGACCGGCACCCGGATGGTCGGCTCCGTGCTGCTGTTTTGGGGAACGAGCACGACGTAACCTTCCTTCTCGGTGAGCCAGGTCCGGGCGAAGTTCCCGAAGTCGGTCGTTTGGGCGCTGCCTGCGCTCGCATCGCGCGTGTGTCGCAGGGTATTACCGGTTGCGTTGAATTGAATCGGAATGACGATATCCCCACCGGCCGGCACCGAAACGGTGAGAGGCGAAGTAGTCCCATAGTAGGCATCGCCCACCGCCGGTCCATTCTCGGCGTAAGAGATGTTGTAGGTTACCGCGACAGTTCCCTTGTTTCGTACGATCAGGTTTTTCACGAGGTGCACTGCGGAATCTACCGGCACTTCCACGCTCCCGAAGGAAATGCTGACTAGCCCACGGTCCGTGCCGTTAAAGGCAACGACGTTAGCCTGACTGGCCAGGTTCAAGTCTACGCGCCCGGCGCCGATCCGGCCATCGCCGAAGGCGGTCGTTCTCGCTGTGCTCGTTTCGAGGTTGTGGAGAGAGGTATTCATGGCCAGAGCCATCAATTCTTCCACCGACCAGGTAGGATGGAGTTGCTTCATTAACGCCATGCCTCCGGCCACGTGAGGCGTAGAGGAAGACGTGCCGTTATGCAGACTGACTTGGTTGCGGATGCTGCCGGCAGGCTTGTTCGTCCCGATCTCGGCTACACCTACAACCTCCGCTGGGCCGGTGATGTCCGGCTTCAAGTAGCTATCGTTGCTTCGCGGACCCCTTGAACTGTAGGAGGGCAGGGTGTCAGCGGGAGCGTTCGGACGTGCCACTGGAGTGTTATCTTCCTGGATTGTGGCCACGGTCGGGTTGAGTGGAACACCAGTGGCAGGATTGAAGTTAGCCTGGCTCTTGATGTAGTCGCCGTCTTCTTTCGAGATCATGACGTCCGGGATATTCAACGGTGTGGTTGTCGTGGTGGTATCCTGAGTGATCGGATCGTTGTTAGGCACATCCGTCCGCTGGTTATTGGCGATGATGATGCCGATGGCACCCGCGGCCATGGCCCGTTGCGCTTTCTCAGAGAAGGTCGAGGTGCCGCGATCGATGAGTACGATGTTGCCGCTGACCTGGGCTGCATTGGTCAAAGGCGTGGTTCCATTGGGTGTAGTTCCACCCGAATCGGCTGGCACAGCGTAAACAATGTTGCCGCTGACTTTGTTGTGCGGACTCGAATTCGAATAGATCGCAAACCCTTTTTGGCCCGCGATGCTACCGGCATTCTGTCCCTGTGCGTTTTGACCGATGACCGCCGCGTTCGCGATGAACCCGGCTTGATCGTTGTAGCTTGCCGCGACGCTGAGAACGCCGTTAGCGTTCGCTGACGATCCGGTGATGTAGTAACTGTCCCCGGCATTTCCGGCAGAGCAGCATACTACGATGCCCGCCGCGGATGCGTTAGCGACTGCGATGGAACTGGAGTTATCCGTATTACCACCGTCTGATCCCAGCGATATGCTTAGGACATCCATTCGGTCGGAAAAATCGCCGTCCCCGTTGGGATCCATGGCCCAGTCCACCGCCTGCGGGAGAAGCAACGTTCCACCGTTGGTGCCAAAAACGCGCAGCGGGTAGAGCTTCGCCTGGGGAGCTATCCCGGGACCAATCTTCAGACTACTGATCGGCGTCGAGCTATCGTAGTTGCCGAAGTAGGTCGTGCCACCAAAGTTAACTCCCAAACCACCTACTACGCTGGCGCACTTGGTGCCGTGGCTGTTGGTATCGAGCGGGTTAGGGTCCGGATTAGGGAGATTACTGCCGGTATACGCGTCCCCCGCAAAATCAAATCCACCGGGAACCTTGGCTGTGGGAAAGTAAGGATTTGGAACAGCCGTCTTGTCTGTGATAGCCGCATAAGCCGCGTCTGTCCCAGGACCGCCGAAGTTCGTATGCAGGTAATCCAGGCCCGTATCGATCACGGCTACCTTGATATTTTCACCATGAATGCCCACCCCTTGCGAATAGGCCTTGTTCCAAAAAGTGCGGGTGCCGAGGAAATCGACACTCGAGAAAGCGGTGGGGTATTGCAGCGCGACCGAATGAACGGCTTTCACTCCGGGGAGTGTAGCCAGCGCCGAAATCTTATCCGGACTCACAAAGACCGCGATGCCATTATAGGCGCGCTGAGTTCGGTAAATTACCTGGGCGTCAAGGTTCGCAATCGACGGGAGCAAGGCTTGCTGGGCGGCTTCAATGGCGAAGACTCGGCTTTGCACGCGCGAAGTGGCGGCCGCACTGATTTGCACCCGCGGAACTTTGTCGTCCGATGTCGCCGAGAGTGGTATGCCCGAGGGACCGGTTCGGAACGCGGCAGCCTCCGATTGCGCGACCTTTAGCTCTCGCGCATAGGTCTCGGCGGCCGGTGCTTCAGACATTTCGATCAGGACCGGGACCATTTCTTCCTGAAGTCCGTTGGCCCCCTTGCCAGTTATGGCTTGGCCGCTTGGTCTCGCTTCCTTGTCCATTGGAATGGAGATTTGGGCCAGGGCCGGTGTTGCCAGGAGGGTGGCAGCTGCGACCAGACAGGTGGGAAGGAGTAAGCAGAATCTTTCCGCGGCGAGGTGGAAAGAGCGATTAAACAATTGAGATAATTTCATGTTTTTGAGTTTGAGGTGTTCTAGGCATCCGACGTTGGAATCGTGACCATAGACTATCTAGGCCCTACCCTGTCAATGTCTTTCTTTGTCAATTAAAGAAAATTGTTTCTAAGGCTTCTTTATAGCCTTCGGCGGGGGCTTCACGGCTTCGCGATGCGTCGCCGTTTGAGCGGCCCGATTTACTCGCCGCCAACACAGACGCGCCTGCGAGCTACAAACTTTAGGCGCGGGCGTACCCTGACGATTTAAACGGCGAGAGGCGTCTCGGTTTGTCGGGAAGCGAGCGCGCGGGCAAAGAGAAGGCGCTGCTTATAGCGCTCTCGCTTGGGATGAGGAATGGAGGTAACCGCGAGCGAAAACCGCTGCCGGTAATCACCCGGCAGGACGCCAAAGCGCCATTCGAAGGCTTTTACGAAATACTGGGCGCTTCGAAAACCAACCGACTGGGCGACACCGGCGATGCTGTCGTTATCCAAAGAAAGGAGGCGCCGCGCTTCATTCAATCTCATGTTCTTAACGAACGCTCCGGGGGTGATGCCAAAGGCTCGCTTAAAGAGCCGATTGAAATCGGCTCGGGTCAAGCATGCCTTCTTCGCCACGCGTTTGATCGAGACATCCTTGTCCAGGTGCCCGGCCATCCATACGGCCAGCTCGCTCATCGCGTCGTTCGCTTCCATCTCGAACTCCAAGGGCTTGGCATATTGGTCCTGGCCGCCCGGGCGCTTGAGATAGACCACCAGCTCCCGCGCGACATCCAAGGCGACTTCACGCCCGAAATCTTCCTCAATCAGGGAAAGCGAAAGATCGATCCCCGCGGTGATTCCCGCTGACGTATGAAACTTCCCATCCCGAAGAAACATGGCGTTATCATCGAGCTTCAGCTTTGGAAACTTCTGCGCTACGTCGCGGGCAAACCTCCAGTGAGTCGTAACCCGGCGATGATCGAGCAGCCCAGTCGGCGCCAGGCCATAGATCCCAGTGCAAACGCAAACAACACGTCGCGTCCGCGCGGCCCGCCTCTTTACCCACTCCGCCACTGGCCGATTGATTTCTGGTCGCCGCAGACCGCTTCCTCCCGGAAGGATCAGCGTGTCCAGAGCTGGTGCGGTATGAAGACTCTTGTGAGGGCGTAAGGCCAGACCGGATTCCGTGAGAAAGTCCGCCTCGGTCAGGCCAATCGTAATTACTTCATAACACGGCCCTGTGTTCTTCCCAGTAGCACAAGTGGCGGCCGCAAAGGCCTCGAGAGGTCCGACGATATCAAGGGCAGTGACGCCATCGAAACCGATAATGCCCACGCGTTTTGCCGCCATGATGCGTTTGTCGAACACGGGACATAGATTGTCAATGCCTTACTTAATTTAATAATGGTGCATCCAGGGAAACGCTAAGATCTGCGAAGCCGGCTGGTGAGGTGAGACATGGGCTCAGCGGCGCAATCTTTCCGGAGCCGACTCGCTTTGTGCGAGTTAGTTATCGAGCTTGTAAGCCTCGGATAGGCCGATGCCGACGGTGCGATTCGCGCCTCGCGTGATCGTGGTGTAGTTGCCCGCACTCAGGCTCAACAGGATGGCAGACTCTCGCTCGTCATTCGGTGCGAGGCCGGTCATCTGAATCTCATTCGCGTTGGGCGCTTGTTGCCAGTTGTCGTTACTGCGCAGAATCGTGCCGTTTTCATTCCGCAACTCGAGTGTTGGATCAAGGAGCGTCTCAGCGATCGCACCTCCATTCACCATTACCGACGGACCGAGGGCGCGGAAGAGGACGCGCTGGGAATTGCTTCCGCGCAGGATCAAGCCATCGATCAAGGCATTGTCGTCGGTTCGCACGTCGGCCCGCACGGAAAGATTGCCGAGCTCGGCTGTGCTGGCCGCTTCTGGTTCCACCGCCTGCCTTTCGATTTCGGCTGTGCCTGGTCCGCCGAGATCGTAGATCTCAACCAGGCCAATGCCAGTGCTTCCGCCGGCGCCTTTGATAATCCCAGTATAGTTGCCCGGGGGGACCGTGACTATGATCGCCGACTCGCGATTATCAGTTGGGGCCAGACCGCTCTGCTGAATCTCGGCCTCTTGATCGGTGCGCCAGTCGTCATTCGTCCGGATGCCGCCGTTGCTGTCGTGAAGCTCCAGGACTGGGTTTTGCAAGGTCCCGGGCACCGGCTGGCCGCCTGAAGAGAGGGATGGTCCCATGGCGCGAACAATCACGCGCTTGAAACCGGAACCTTTGACAATAAACCCTCCGATCCCCGCCTTGTCGCCGGTTTGGACCAGAACGCGTCCGGAGATATTCAGCAAGGTAACATTAGCTGGAGTAGGAATAGGTGTGGGGCTGGGCGTAGCTGTCGGTGTAGGCGTAGCTGCCGGCGTAGGCGTAGCTGTGGCAGTAGCTGTCGGCGTAGGTGTGACGGTGGGCGTAGGCGAGGCGGTGGGCGTGGGCGTGGCGGTAGGAATAGGAGTAGCGGTAGGTGTAACCGTGGGCGACGCCGTAGGCGTAGCCGTGGGTGTTGGCGTCAACGTCGGGCTGGGAGACGGCGTGGGTGTCGGTGTAGGCGTGACACCGGTGGGATCGAAGACATAACCCTGGGCCACGTCGATGAGGTTAAAGAGCGAACCACCGACGCCGCCAAAAGAAGGGGTGCTGTTCGCGGGCTGGGCCAGCGTCATGGTGCTGGCCGTGACTTCATGCAAGCGGTTATCGAGCGGGGCGGCTTCACTTACACTGGAGAAAGGAACGTAAATGTTGATCGAGCCGTTGGGGCCGAGCGTGGATTGGCAATTGCCGGGGGGCAGCGCAATTGCGCCCGGATACGTGATCACCCCTCCGCCACCGACCAGTTGCACAGCGTTCTCCCCGACAAAGCATTGGAGCGCCCCGCCGTTGGTTGATTCCGCATAAGCATGGAAGTTCTTACCGCCGTTTGGATCGGTAGTAGAAGGCACGAACCATTGCGTCAGCCAGACCAGGTCGGGATCAGGATCCTGTGCGGTGGTTGGGGCGAGACTCAGGTTACTCAATTGCATCGCTATCCGGTAACATGGATCAGCGGCCGAGCAGGGGGCGGAAGTTACCTTGGTGATCCCGGAGCTCAAAATATCCAGTTGAGGCATGTTAGCGCTGCTTATCCCATTTACTTCGTAGAGGCCGTCGCCAGCTGGATCGGTTACGGCGTTGAAAGGACTCAGGCCGGGTATGCTTACGGGAGAGAGGGGGTTGAAGAGTCCGTCCCCGCCATTCTGCCGAACATACATGGCGTGGGACACGGCGGCGCCGATGATGTTGTTCGAGTCCGCGTAGGCGATCTGCGCTTCACCGGCCGGGCCGGTGCGGAGCTGGAGGAAATCGCCCAGGGCCCGGTTACCGCATTGCCCGCCGAGGAGTGTCTGGATCGAACCGCGATGGACGAAATGTTCGCTGGCCAGGATAGGTGCGCTGAAGGAAGGAGTAGCGGCATGGCCGTTGAGCGTCTGCACCATCCACAAGCTCCAAAGTGCGTTGGTGGTCGAGTCCGGCCCGTTAATGTTCTTGCCTTGCGCGGGAGGCAGCGGCGCGTTGACCCCGCAGGTGGAATCGTTCGGGTTACCTACTTCCGGCGTGCCATACCAAACGATATTGACCCGCCCGTCATCACCTGCAGACATCCAGGCGAAGACGTTGTTGTGCAAGGTGCCGGCCGGCGAACCTGAGGTATCGATCGCAATAGGTGCCGCCCAGGTGTTACCCTGGTCCGTCGAGTAGCTGTAACGCAGAACGGTATCGCCGACAATATTACCGCTGGCATCGATCGGTGCTTGTTCCCAGACGGCATAAAGGTTGCCCGCCTTGTCGATCGCCATCGTTGGGAAGTCTGCACCGGTCTTAACTCCGGGCCCGAGATTGGCCACGGGAAGATCGGTGCAATTCAAGCCACTCGGATCGCTCACGTTCGCGACCGGCGCTCCGAAAGCGACCGGGAAGCAACGCCCGATCAGAATCTTATTCAAGGTAGCGTTATCATGAATAACGAAAATGTGTTTTACCGGCGTGGGTAGCGTGGCATACCCGCCCACGCCATTGGGTTGTCCCAAAGTAGTAGCCACCGGGCTGACCTCGTTGTTACCCATGATCGCTTCGTCGCAGCTACCGGCGGCGCTCACTTTGTTAGCCGGCCCGAAAGTCACCCCTGCGGTAGCTCCCAGACCAGTAACCGGCGAGCGATACATCACGAGCACGTTGTTACCCGCACTGCTTCCGCAGACGACGCCGCCTGGCCCGATCTCGTCATTCACCAAATAGATGCTGCCGCCGTTCAACGGATCGCCGTCCAGGGCATACCACTGACGATCGACGGCGGTATCGGGAACGCCGGTGTTACTACAGGTAAAGGTCTTCCCGAAATCATCCGAGCGCGCGGTGCTGAAATTCGCCAGGGTCAGATCGTTGAAGTAAAGCCGTCCATTTTGGTCTACGGCGATCTCGGTATCGCCGCCGCCATGGCAGGTGGTGACTTTTCCCTCGAACGCGGCGGCCCCGACGACCCATTTGAAAGTCTTGCCGCTATCGAGTGAATGCCAGATCCAACTCGTATCCGCCGACGCCGTGCCGGGAGTGCTGGTGTAAATGCGACTCGTGTTGGTGGGATCGATGCGGAGAGCCTGTTCGAAACCGGTGCCACCGATACCGCTAATGACCGGATGCCCGAAGGTGGGTGGCGTAGCTGAGGCCGCGATGATCGTCTTCGGTGCCGCAGGCTGGGCGAAACTAAGCACCGCGAGAAGCGCTCCCACGAAACAAAGAGTGAGAGCCAGGAGAATGCGCGGATGGAAGAGGCCGGATTCGGACGCGAATTTTCTTAGCATAACGATTTCTCCTTTTAGTCCCTGAGCGCCGGCGCGCTCTTCCTGATCCCAAACGCGCTCACTTCTAGAGAACAACGGGCTAAATGTCGAGGACTACCGTTCGGTAGATGTGACTTCGACGGCCGTCCCAAAAATTCAATACGCCTGTCATCAGGAGCGAAGCGAACGATCGCTGGCTGTTTCTTCAGCCGGTGTCACAGGAAAATAATCAGAGATTCTTCGCTCCGCTCAGAATGACAGCGCTACTCATGAATGGCCGCTAAAACGCGTTCAGTAAACCAGCCACATCCCCGCCGATCTGGCGCGCGGTCCGGGCGAATAACTCGCCGTAGCCACCTCCGAATACACCGAAGAAGGAGCGCCTTTCCTGTCGGAAGCGCACCAATGTTTTCGCGGAGGCGGCATCGATGATCTCACCGAGGATCATTACTTTCACCGCGCCCATACCAAACCCGCCGAAATAACGAGCCGCCTGCGAACCCGGATCCATCTTGGTCAACCGTGCGCGGATCACAAGCGTGTTTGGCTTCAGGCCCGGGCGGCTCGCGACCTCGTTTGCTCCCGCCTTGCGGCGCAGGTCCTTCTGGAAACCTTCCAGGAATGCTGGCTTGATCCGGGGAAGCGCCGCCTGCACGGCCTGGTAAGTGTTTTCCTTCGGGTTCGGCATGGGCACGTTCGCGGTGTCGAAAGCTTCGACTGCAATGTCCTGGTACGTGTCGAGACGAAACGGCTGGACGATCGTCACCTCATCGATGTCGTTCCAATCGTGATAAGTTCCCGGCACGGTAGTGGCCTTCGAGCCCGCACTTGCCTTCGGACTGAAGGCGAGCGAAAGACTCGCCATCACCGCGAAAAATCGGAGAAAATTTCTGGCCATCATTTAATTATTGTCTTCCCTGCCGCCATGTTAGACAAGCGTTTAGAAAACAGAAGCCGGAGGCCGGCCTCTGCCGTTTCGCTACCCGGTCGATGAAAAAATATCTGCCCTTCATTATCATTATCGTGGTCGGGTTACTTACCTTGGGCGCCGGCCTGATGCTCTACCGGGCCAAGCTTCCTCCGCCAACGAAGAATTCCCCCGCTACCGCCGCGCAGGACAAAGCTGACGCGCTCCATGTGCGGGGGGAGGATAAGGCGCCCGTGACACTTGAAGAGTTCGGCGATTTCGAATGCCCACCGTGCGCCGTGGTGGCCGGCGCGCTCAAGCAGCTCGAGAAGGATTTTGGCGCCCGGCTCCGGGTCATCTTTCGAGAATTTCCGCTGGCCATGCATGCGCATGCGCGCGAGGCGGCCCATGCCGCGGAGGCGGCGGGTCTTCAGGGGAAGTTCTGGGAAATGCACGATCTGCTTTATCAGGAGCAGGCGAACTGGAGCAAAGGCACCGATGTGCGCGCGATGTTCAGGGCTTATGCCGGCACGCTTGGCCTAAAGGTCGACCGTTTTAACAGCGACATGGAGAGGCCGGAAGTAAAGGCGCGGGTTGATGCCGATCAAAAGCTGGGCACGTCGCGCGGGGTGGATAGCACGCCTACTATTTTCCTTAATGGGACACGATTGCCGGCTGCTTCTCTTAACCCGGACGCGCTTCGCACCGCCATTGAAGCGGCCGAGAAGGAGAAGTCGCCGCCAAAATAGCTTATGGCGAAACGCAAAGCAGCAAAGGTGACTGCCGCTCCAACAACTCGCGGGCGCATCATTCTCTACACCGTAGCGGCTCTGGTCGCGCTGGCTGGATTGGCGGATGCCACCTACCTCACCGCGTCGGCTTTTTCCGGTGAGACAGCGACGTGCGGTGGTTCGGCCGGTTGCTTCGAAGTCCTGGGTAGCGCCTATGCCCGGATAGCTGGCATACCTACCGCTGCTTTTGGCATCTTGGGTTACTTTAGCGCCTTCACCTTTGCTACCTTCACGGGCTTTGGTTATAGGCGCGCCCGCACCTTCTTCTCGATTACGGTCTGGGTCATGTTTGCCACGACGTTGTGGCTTCTTTACCTCCAGGCCTTTGTTCTTCACGCCTTTTGTCGTTACTGCCTCTTCTCTGCCGCGATCACCTTTCTCCTGGCTGGCATTGTTGTGGCTAGTCCTGGTGAGCGTAATTAAACTCACAAGGCATCGGACCGATCTTAATCACTATCGTTTGCTTCGCTCGGTGAAGAGATCGTTGAGCTCGGAATAGGAAGCAGCCTCGGCGAAGGCGTCAAACGAGCCATCGGTGGCCAGGGTGCGCGCAGCGCGAATGAAGGCGCCCCACGCCACAGCGGCCAGGGCTGAGCCGACGGAAATGCGCCGGACCCCGAGATCGGTTAGCTCAGAAACTGACAGACCTTCGCCAGGTCTGGAGACGAGCACGTTGACTGGTTTCGGCGCGACCGCTTTCACAATGGCCGCAATTTCAGCGGGATCGCGCACGCCCGGGGCATAGAGACAATCGGCCCCGGCCTCGGAGTAAGCCACGAGTCGCTCGATCGCTACGTGACACGGATCTGGCGCGTCCACCAGCCATGCTTCACAACGTCCGGTCAGCACGACGGGAATTCCCGAGGCATCGATGGCCGCGCGCGCGGCCTTGATTCGATCGATCGCGTGATCGAATTCGTAGAGCGGAGAGGTTTCGTCGCCGGTGGCGTCTTCGATGGAAAGGCCGGCTATCCCAGTCGCGATGCAAAGCTTCACACTATCGGCAACTCCATCGGGTGCATCGGCGTAACCGTTCTGAAAATCGGCGTTCACGGGTAAGGACGTTGCGGAAACGATTTCCCGAAAGTGCGCCAGCATCAGCTCGCGCGGAATGGCATGGACCGAATCGGGTAGTCCTTTGCTGAAAGCAGCTCCGGCGGAAGTGGTCGCGAGTGCCTTAAAACCCAGGTGTTCGAGGTAAACCGCCGATCCCATGTCCCACGGGTTGGGGAGGACGAAACACCCGGACTCATGCAGGGCGCGAAAGGTCGAAATGGCGGATAGCTGCGCCGAATTCGTGTCGTTCATGGTCTAAGTCTAGATAGAAGCCATCTCATAAATAGCGCTGTCAGTCCGAGCGAAGCGAGGAATCTCTGATCATCTCGGGTTTCCTTCGCTGGGGAGGAGAAATAGTCAGAGATCCTTCGCCTTCGCTCAGGATGACAATCTTTTGGATTATGGGATGGCTTGTAGGGTTAACTGGAGTGCGTCCATACTTACTCGGCCAATTGTGCGGGATTGGACTCAGCCGCCAACTTATCGCGCGCGACTGTTACCCCATCGGGAGTGCGCCAATAATCTCGCTGCTTGCGGAACGGCATCAAGAGCGCACCTGGCACGGTATTGTCGCCAGGTAGCGAATAAGCTGGAATACCTATAACTACGGCCGACTGCGGAATGTTCAGCCCGAGCGTGCGATGGAACCGGTCCCACCAGGGAAAGACAGTGCCGAAGTTCGAGTTGTTCTCGCGGTGGACTTGAGAGTGGTGAATGCCATGCATGCGCGGCGTGACCAACATCCTGCTCAAGAAGCGCTCGAAAGCGATGGGAAGTCGCAGATTGCTATGGTGAAACAACACCTCGGATTGGAAGAGGAGCTGATAAGCGACGAACGCCCAGGGCGAAATTCCGATCAGACTGATCTGGATCACATTAAAGAAACTGGAAAGTGCGATCTCGCCGAAGTGAAACCGGAAGGCCGTCGAGACATCCAGTTCCGGGTCGGTATGATGAACGTTATGAAAGCGCCAGAGTAACGGGATGCGATGGTTGGCCAGGTGCCAGTAGTAGAAGCCGAGGTCCATCAGGAGAATACTTACGATGAACTCAAGCCAGGCCGGTAATGTAACAAGGTGAACAAGCCCGAATGGCTTGCCATTCGACCAGTGCAAGGCCCATTGGACCGCTGGTTGGACCAAGCCAGCTGCGGCGAGGAAGGCCACAACCGAGATGGCAAGGTTGACAACAAGTCTAGCCAGGAGCGAGCGAGAGCTAGTTCGCAGTGGAGAGAGGCGCTCGAGAACAAAGAGCAGGGCGAAGAGCGCAACTGCGGCCAGCGTTATCCATAGAGTGTTCAAGATAACCTTTCCATGGGCCGACGGAGGGCAAAGGCTTGATAGACAAGCACAATGAGGAAACAAGAATAGAGCGGAGCGACGGGAAATAGGTAGCGCTCGTAACCACCGATCCACCAGGTGGCGTCGAGGAAAGTGAACAGCATCACTCTGAGCAAGATTGTCGCTGCTAGAAGGATGAGGGCCGCGTTGAGCGGATCGCTTAGCTGGAGGCGACCGAAACGCCAAGCCAAGACTAAGGCCGCTACCAGGCCAGCCGCCGACATGCCGGCGACCAGAAAACGGTGGTAGCTGGAGATAAGGCGCTCCAACGCGCTCGAAACTCTATCCTCGGGGATAGTCGTCGTGACACGTCCCGTCATCTCATCGTAAAGGGCGCGTTGTGAATCGGTGAGGATGGCGTCGTCGCGCCCGGCAGTCTTTGGATAACGAAGGAAGAACAAGGCCGCGATCCTCGGGACTGATTCCGGCAGATGAACTACGCTGGCGAGAGCGCCCGGATCGAGGAAGCTGGAAAGGACGAGGCGACTGGGAACACGGCCCTCCGCGCAGGCTCGATTGATTTCGCGGGCCGAATCCCGGTAGAACCGCTCCGCGGACTTCGCCGTCTTGTGCAGGTTATTCGTGGTGGCCGTGACACTGCGCAAGGCCCAAAGAAACCACGGTGCGCCAATCTCATGGAGACCGAGCGCGGTAACCGCCGGGACCTGCCAATTATGCCCCAGCTCGCCTTCGAACTGCGGTTTCAGTTGCGCAAAAGTAGGACTGACCTTGTAGGCCATTTCCAATGCCTCCGTGGAAACAGAGACGAAGCGCTGGTTCCGGCTGGGCTTAATCCTAAGTAATGCCTTATAGGCTGCCTGAAAGCTTGAGGATGTCAGTTCCGACTTGGAGAAGCTGTGGAAAGTCCGGTAGTTCGCGGCATCGACCAGCACGAGTAAGATCGCCAGCATTCCCAGCAACGCGCCGGCGGGCTTTAACCAGAAATTTGCGGCGGCTTTCCACGAACCGCCGGCGTAACGTTGCCGGACTAACGCAACCCCAAAGACAATCAGCAGCATGACTGGAATGAGGAAGCTTTCTTCCCTTGTCGTCCAGAGCACGGCCAGGGCTATCCCAGTCCAGAGGGCGTGCCGGACCTTGCCGGTGAGGAGAGTGAGAAGGAGCCCTCCCAGGGACAAGGGTAAAACCGCGGCATAGAAGCTATCGGACATGGTGTAGTTGTTCTGCTCGAAGCTGCCTGGATGGAGGATCATGGCGGCGAAGATTCCCAGAGAGACGGTGCGGGGGAGCCCGGCCTTAAGAAGCCCCGCCAGGAGGGCCAGGTAGCCCCCCATTTGCATGAGTTCTATGCCCAGACGCAATGGGATTCGGCAAAGGTGGAGGAAAGCAACAAAGAGTGGGTAGGCTGGAGGCCGGGCAAAGGCCGTGAAGCTGTATTCGGAACCCCAATACCAATGCTTCGCGGCATTGAGGTACCACAGCGCGTCGAACTCCGTGGCGCTTCCATAAATCTCCTCGGTATGGACCAGCCAGAGTTTGAAAGCTACGACGAGGCCAAGCCCGATCGCGAATCCTCTGGTGTTTTCCCTCATTTCAGGTGGAGACAATCGATCAACTCGGCCTGCATCGTTATCCCCTGGCGAATTCGTCAGCGCTCGCTTGCCCTGGTTCGGGGAGAGCGGGTGAAGGGAATCGAACCCTCGTTTCGAACCAACGGCTCAGTAGCTCAAGGGTTTCACTCGTGTGGGATCGCTGACAAATTTCCATGGACTTCACTGGACGTTATGACTTAAATTATGACTTGTGGCCAGCCTCCATAAAGATCCTCGCGGGAAGTCGCCCTATTGGTATTGCGCGTACACTCTTCCTACCGGGAAGCGAGCCTTCAAGTCAACGAAGCAGAGGGATCGGCAAAAGGCCCAACAGGTTTGTTCCACGTTACATCGGGCGTCCAAGCTAGGGGCGGGAGGCAATCTGACCGAGGCGCGGGCCCGGGAACTAATTTCCGAGATCGTTGAGAATGCGCTCGGTGAACCCTTAAAATTCTATTCCACCGAGGAATGGTTGCGCGATTGGTTGCAGGGCAAAAAAGCAGCGAAAGCAACCGGCACATTCCTAAAATACAGGCGCACGATCGAAAGTTTTCTTGCATTCCTGGGCACTAAAGCAAAGCGCAACCTAAGCCAGGTAACCCCGCGAGACATCCAGCGGTTCCGGGATGCCGAGCTGGCTGTTGGCAAGCATCCGACTACCTGCAACTCTGTTGTGAAACATTTGCGAATCCCTTTTACCTCGGCGCGGCGGCAAGGATTGATCACCCATAACCCGGCTGAGGGCGTCGAGATGCTAAACGTCAAAGGACAAGGGTCGAAAGGGACGTTTAATCATGAACAAGTTAAGGCCCTAGTTGGGGCGGCTCACGGAGACTGGCGGGGAGCGATCTTGACTGCCTATTACACCGGCGCGCGTCTTCAGGATGTTGCCAATTTGAGATGGGATTCCGTCGACCGTGAAAAGGGTTTGATTTCATTCGTCGCGCGAAAGACAGATCAGCAGTTGCGGATACCGATACATCCCGAATTACAAGAATACCTGCTGAATCTCGCAGTCGTCGATGGTAGCTTTGTTTTTCCCACCCTCAAGGGGACCGGGAGTGGAGGTAAATCGGGATTGTCGATGGCATTCTCGCGGATCATGGGTAGGGCCAACGTAAGAGGAGAGGTGGCGAGAGAAGCGCATGGTAAAGGACGCCGAATAAACACCCTTAGCTTCCACAGCCTCAGGCACAGCTTTAACTCCGCTCTGGCGAACGCCGGTGTCCCGCAGGAGATACGGCAAACTCTAACTGGACACACATCAGCGGAGATGAATCGTCGTTATACGCATCACGACCTCGCTCCCTTGCGAGCAGCGATTGCGGTGTTACCGTGCCTAGATGCCCCCCTGGGGAGTTAGTGATTTCTGGTCATGGCCGAAATGATCTCTTGACGTCCTCGGAATCTGGGGCGAGGGTATTACGCCCCCAAACTCTAGGTGCCGATCCTGGAGACGAGACACCCTACTCGGTAAGAAAAGGCCCTATAGCATAAACGGCGAAGGAGAGTGGCCTCCTGCCCCCGTCAAACGGTTCGTGTTCCGCTATGCGGAAGCTTCACGACCGTAGAAAATATAAACCCCATGTTTTCGTTTGACGCCTATGCCCACCTTGATCGATACCCCCATTGCCGCACCGCAAGGTTCGGTTATAGCCAAGCCGGAATTTTTCCGACTGCCTAAGTCTGGTACCCGCGACCCCTATTTCGGCTTGTGCCGATCTGCCTATTACGAGCTAGAGGGGTTGGGGGCCTTCCGCATGACTCGCTTGAGAAAGCGCGGTGCGACCCGCGGAACTACTCTGATTCCGTTCGATGCAGTCTACGATTTCATCCGAACGCACGAAGGAGGCCAACTACCGAATATGAAAGGCTCACAGGTCCACGGTCCCGGTCACCAAGTAGGAGGCGCACGATAACCATGGTTGCCAAAGATCTTTGGCTCCAGGACACCAAGCCAACATCGGCCTTGGTCCAACGTATCCTGGAAATAGCCAACTCATGTCCTCACACCGGCTTCCATAGTTGGCTTTTCACCACGGCGTTGAAACTTCACCGGCTCTTTCTGAGTTGCCAAGACGTCGAATCGATCTTATACCAAGCGCCCTCTTACCGTGAGGCACGCGCGGGTGAAATCGAAGACGCCGTCCGTAACTCAGCGGTGCTTGCCGGGCGACCAGATTCTGAATGGACCCCGAAGTGGCCCGCAGCGAACTTTGAGGAGATTGAGGAGATCACATTGGCAGGACCTACGTTGGCCGATGTTCAAGATCTGTCTCCGCTCCAAATCGATTCCGCGGAGAATTACTCCGAGGAGCTGATCGACGCCTTGTTTCCAGGCAACCCGTTACTTTGCGTCGGGGCACGCCCTGACCGGTGTCGCACGAAGCCAAGGGAGGATTGGCGAGGGGCAATGGCACAGAACGCCCTTATGGTTCCCTCGCCGATGACTACTAAGTTTGGGCTTGCCAAGAATGGTCATCGAGCCTCCCGTTCGATTGACGGCACAGGTCCACGGGCTCATCTGGTCGTTGAATTCGACATCAAGGAGTTCGACAAAAATGGAAACCCGACTTCTTGGGCACAGTTAATCCGCACTGCCGGGAAGCAAGGGAGAGAGGTGAGGGATTTTTCCGCCTCACTACATGCGCATCTAGCCAATCTTCGGCCTCTCGCCATGTTGGTCCACAGCGGGAACAGCTCACCGGAAGCATCAATTCATGGTTGGTATCCATGTCTCGGAGAGGAGGAAAAGAATTTGAATGTATGGATGCGGCGAGCAGTCTCGTTGGGCGCGGACTATCACACATGGTCAAAGGCGCAATGCATCCGAGTTCCCGATGGTCGGAGGGACAACGGTAACCGTCAGCACGTATTGTATTTCAACCCGTCCGTTGTGAACAAGGAGGCGAAATGATCTTCACCGAGGGCAGGGGAATTGGGACATTCCGACCGGTGCCCGTAACAGAGATACCTAACCCTGAGGCACCCACCCCGATTGAAGCCTACTACGATCACGCGAAGAAATGTTACTGGGTAGCTAACGCCCGGTCGCAGTGGATCGAAATAAACGACACAGCCCTGCGAATGCGGCTTCGTGGGAATGGGTATGCCCACAAGCGAAAGGAAGGAGAACGGCTGTCCGGCGTCGAAGGGCAAGTGCTGCAAATTCAAACAGAGCATGATGTCGCATACGCGGGCCCCCTTGCCGGTTATAGTTCTGGGGTCATCGATAGCTTTGGCAACCGAATCTTAGTTACATCCTCCCCACAACTCATCGAACCCAAATCGGGAGACTGGAGGACGATCCGCGCGCTCTTTACAAACCTCCTGGAGGACGATGCCATCAACCAGGTCGATTATGTATGGGCATGGTTGAAGTTTGCCTGCGAGTGCCTGAGGAAGCACGCCTTCCGGCCCGCTCCCATCCTGGTGTTAGCTGGGCCACGCGATTGCGGGAAATCGCTCTGCCAGAATCTGATCACAGTGCTTCTTGGCGGTCGGGCAGCGAAGCCCTACCGCTACATGAATGGCGGCACGCAGTTCAACGGTGAACTCCTCGGTGCCGAACATCTCATGATCGAGGACGAGACCCCCTCAACCAATTTCAAGGACCGATCAAAGCTCGGCACCCGGATCAAGGAATTCACGATGAACGAGGTGCAGTCCCTCCACGCAAAGGGCAAGCAGGCTATCAGCGTGAGGCCATTTTGGAGGGTAACCATGAGCTTGAACGACGATCCCGAGGAGCTGTTGATCCTGCCGCCGATCAATGAGTCCATGGAAGATAAACTTTCGCTGCTGAAAGTAAGGCGTGCGGAATTACCCATGCCATCGCGGACACTAGACGAGAGGACCGCATTTTGGGCTCAGTTGATTAGTGAGCTACCAGCTTTTTCAGCCTTCCTTGATGAATGGCAGGTTCCCGGGGAAATGGGGCATAACCGATGCGGGATGCCAGCGATACAACATCCGGCATTGCTTGAAGCGTTAGCCGAGCTGTCAGCACCGTTGAGATTACTGCGGATAATTGATGCCACCTACTTTCAGGGGGAGATCCCTATTTCCCGTAATACGATGAACGAGGCGGGCGTAACGACCAGTTTCGGCCGGTGTGATCCGACCGAGGCTTGGAAAGGAACCGCCGAAGAGATCGAGAAGTTCCTCTTGTGCACAACCTTTCAATACCAGGTTAAGGCCCTTCTGCACTGGCATACCGCCACCGGCACTTACCTAGCCCAACTTGCAAAAACCCATCCACACCGAGTGCGAAAGGCTCGCTCTAGTGACAGTCGGGATTGGATCGTATCGCCGCCAGAGGGGCCGCTCAGACTGGGGGATCCCGAGGGCTACAACGCGGAGACCAATCGCGCGCTCTGTGAGGCTGAAGAGGCCGGGGTGGAGGTGGTTGGCCAGCATTCTGGGCACTCTAGTGACGGTGTGACGGTCAATTACTAACTTCAGAATAGAAAAATAAAGAACAAAGAATAACATGTTACCCCAGGAACAAGACAATACCCCGTCACCCCGTCATCCCCCCTCCCCGGCCTTGACCCACGCCACGACTTCCCGCCCAACCCTACTTCAATGGTCAGCCATCAAATCGGACTACCTCATCGGGAAGGGCTCTCTCAGGGCCTTGGCGGCGCTCCACGGCCTTTCCGAGTCCACAGTCATGAAACGGGCACGGCGGGAGCACTGGGCCGCAAATCGGACGCTGGCGACCCTCTCAGTGGATGCAACGGTGGTAGCGACCTTGCAGCAGCGTGCCGAGGATTTCGTCAACCAGTCCGCCCACCAGACCGACAGATTCTTGACCCGAATCTCCGAATCAGAGGAAACCTTGCAGCCCGACGACCGGCAAGGGCTTCGCCAGCTCGCCGCGACCCTCAAAGACGTGGTTGCCGTGGGACGCGATACCTATCAGCTCGGCAATCGGGAAGACGGGCAAAGGTGTATCGTCAATCTCGAATTCTTGCAGACCTTCGAACCCGTTTATAAGTCGGCCGACCCGGATCAATCGCGTAAAAACCACCCCCACTGAGGTCCTCCACCTCCCCAAATACAATGAATGACACTGTTCTCTCCAACTATCGCTACGACGGCAAAAAGTTTTGGCATCTCAACGACGAGACCTGGCTCCCAATATCGCCGCGGGCTGTTACCTTCGATTTATTCATGGAGCTGGGTGTTACAAAGAAAGAGGCGAGGCGCCTCCGCGACGGCATAAAGGAGGCGGAGATGGAATCGGGCGATGAGGCGTGGCGGGAGCAGGTCCGGTGGCACAAGTTTATCAAGGGCCGCCAGTTATACGTCTGGGGCGGCACGATCAAGTTCTGCAATCGCCGCACGGGCAACGCAACACTGTCGATGGAAATCGCGGCCTTCAATGAGAAGCTACGCCGCGACTTTCCAAGTAAGTCGTTGGTCCCTGAGAACTCTGCACCGGCGACCCTCATTTACTGACGCACAGAACGGCTGACAGCCCTCAGGGGTCCACAAGGCCGTTGCGAACCGCGTAACGCACCAAACCTGGCACGTCATGAATCCGCAACCTCCGCATTACCTCCAGGCGATGAACTTCGACGCTTCTCACGCTAATCCCTAACTCGGAAGCGACCTCCTTGGTCTTCTTCCCCTCGGCGATGAGTCGCAAGACGGCGCGTTGGCGAACCGTGAGTGATTCCAGGGTTGCAGGGAGTGTCCCGTCCTCCGCTCCACGAAAGCAGCGGTCGATTACAAGGCGGGAAATTAGAGGGCTGAGGTAAATTCTTCCCTCGGATAATGACCGGATCATCAACTGAAACTCAGCTAACGTCGCATCTTTATGAACGAAGCCGGCGGCTCCGGCCCGCAAGGCGCGGCTCACGTATTCCTCCTTCGCATATCCCGAAACCATGACGACTTTTACGCGGGGGAACTTAATGATTTGAGGCAAAGCTTCGAGGCCGCCAAGTTCAGCCATGGACACATCCATCAGAACGAGATCTGGCAATTCTGCGCTCACCGCCGCGATAGCTTCGCGACCATTGCTCGCTTCGCCTACAACTTCTGCTCCCGGGATTCGCTCGATCAAGGCGCGCATTCCTGCCCGAACTAGGGCGTGGTCGTCGACGATCAGAATGCGCATAGCACTGGAAGGGGAACCGGGGGGCGCGGGTGTTACTCGGAGACCCCCACGGACGGCGTGCGAGAGCGGTGCTTGGCGAGCGCCCTCAGAAACAAACGAGAAAGGACCTCTGCGACCCGCGCGTCACTTCGATCGTGTCCGCACAATGCTGCCAGGTGAGGAAAGCCATTGGCCCCCAACACCCCGGATTCACAGCGACTGAAACGGAACTGTTTCGGATTCGTCACCTCACTCTTAACTACGAGATCTGCTGGGCGAAGTTTACGATTATTTCTTCACGATGGCGCGACGCCGGACGTTTTTAGCTTGCCCGGCCGGACGGCGTTATTTTAGGTTCCGAGACATGCCCCCCTCTGCCACGCCGCTTCGAAGACTGGATACTTGTGACCGGTTTTCGTTGCCTGGTTCGACCGAGGCTCTACTACGAAGGATGGGACTGTATGCATCTCATTTAGGCTGCAACACCGTAAGCGCGGAGCGAAACTCAAGGACGCCTTGTTAGGATTGATCTCCCATGATAAAGAACCTGCCAACGCTAAGGCCCGCTCTACTGAAGATCCTCTCTTGGCTGCTGTATCCGTTCCGGCGAATCCCGCCCATTTTGGCGGCTCTTGTGTGCTGCCCACTCTCTGTGTTGAGCTTCGTGGCAGCAACCCACCTGAACGGCCTTCCGTCGGCGCTTATGCCTTTCTTTGTCGTCGTCCTGCTGGGCGTGCTTGCGCTACCTTTTGTGCCAATAGCGCTTGCCTTGTTTCAATTTCGCAGACTTCACCGGAACTTTTCTGGGGTTATAGGTCTCTTCTTCGCGAACATTATCTGTTGGAGCAACATTCACCTGATCATCAACGCGCTTCCAGAGGCTGTCGGGATTCACGACAGACGAGTAAGACCATATTCAAATATGATCGATCCTTGGGTGTGGAAGTATGACCACCGTGAGATCGACTTCGAGCGCTTCCGCCTTTCTGTCGTTGATGCATTTCACTACAGCGTTGTCACATCCTGCACCGTTGGTTACGGGGATTGTAGTCCTACAACCCCGCAGACTAAGGTAGCAACGGACATACAGATACTTGTTAGCTTCGCTATTTCGGTTTTCTCCATCGGGTACGCTCTATCGGCCTTTGCCGCATCGCAACCGGTCAAAACGAATATTTATAAGATACGAGGCCAAAGCACGGAGCTCGCAGCACAACGAACTCCTAACGCGTCTGGGAAAGGTGATCTTCGACCTCCGCGAGATCCATGAAAGCGTTAATCGTTACGGTCCTTGGAATCTTAGGGGGGGGTTGCTGCGTCGATCGCCAACGCCCCGTGGCTCGTCATCGTCGCGGGACTCATAGCTCTCGGCGGAGCGAACGCTCAGCACAGGGACTCTCTGCCGTTCGAGCAGTGTTTCACAGATGTTACATGGCAGAGAAGCGGCGCCGGCGAGGTCAAGCTCGTAGTTCCCAAGCATTGCCACCGCAAGAGAGGGCCTACCGCTACCGTTTTCTCGGGTGCACACCCCACATTCGAAGAGGTCATATGCGACGTTTTTATCGGAGAACAGGGTGAGATCGTTATCGGTGCATCGAGAGCATTCTCGGGAAAGATTGTTGTGAAGTGACGAAAGAGCTAACGAGGCGGCAAGCAAGGTCAAGCAAACGTCCAAGGCGTTCGCAATTCGTAGATCTTGCAGCGTATGCTCGGAAACTCATTGCCACCACCGTTTCCTTTCTCAAGGGCCACATACTCGGCATCGTCCTCGTTGGAATTGTTTCCTCCGTACTCGCGAGTTTTGTGGTTAGTTGGATTCAGTCTCAAGGCCGCCCAGTCAAAACGACACATAGAGCGTCATTAAACTCGCCCGTCCACCCGACGCCGACAGACGCAGACGCTCCGATAGTGCGCTTTAGCGACGGGAAACGTGCGTTTATCAACTTCACGGTGGTAACACGAGTCCTTGAGAAGGACGCGGCTCGCGTTGTTGCCTACGCAGGAGACAGGGAGCACGCTGAAGCGACGCTTTACCCGTCCACAGAGGCGGCGATATTCGCGCTCTTCGAGAACCTTACATACGATGAGGCACGGAGAAAGCGTCGGGAGCTTGAGGTCGAGTTGCGTAACACATTACGCCCCCGCTATCACGACGTTGGCATCACACTGGACTCAATCTCGCTCAAAGCCTTTACGTTGCTCCCGACCAATGATGCTCTATCGCTGTAGCAGCCGCGTGCCGTGCAATGACATACAGTAAGTCTGAACTCACACCTCTGCTACGTGAGGTGTTTAGCGAAGTCGTAGATATTTTACGAGATTCGGTCGGGCAACGGCTAACTAGCAGCCGTAGCGTTCGTAATCACGGTGACAGGGGCAACCTCTACCTCTTCAACGTCTGGGATAAAGAACAAAGTGCTCTCTTACACAGAGATCACTTTTGCTATTGCTTTGGCTACTACAGCAACCGCTTGCTTGAGCGCGGGGATCGACGCGGCAATCTCGCGTATTTTCACCTCTGGATTAACACAACGAGGCTATACTATGAGCAGGCGCTCATGGTGAGCCTCTTAGAGCAGCCAGTGCGCGACGCGACGCCCGAGCCATTCATCTACGACAGGATTGATCGTGCGATAAGTGTCGGCACGGAGTTCCCATTCATCGAGGATTTTGCTGCATTCAAGGATTACATCATTCCGCTATACGTCTCGCTGATATCTCCGATGCACCCGATCCTTGTTCAGGTTATAGAACTGTGCAGGACGCCACTGACAAAGGAAGAGAGGCGCGCGATTCTTGAGCAACGTGGGCGTCCACGCATCTCGCTATCACGTCGTCCGCATGAGGAACTGCAACTTTTTAGTCGCTACTGCCCGCAAGGCTGGCGAAACGAAATACTGGTCACGCACGGTTCACATTGCGCACACTGCGGCACGCCGCTTACCGTCAAGACGGCGCACATAGACCATATTATTCCCTGGTCGATCGAGCCCATGCGCGAGAAATCCAATTTTCAGCCACTGTGCGGCCCTTGCAATGCAAAGAAAGGCAATAGACACTCGCACTAAAGTGAGTCTCACTACTCGCCCAATGAAAGGAAATATGTGATCAAGGCATCATTCGGAAATCCAAGGAGGCCACTTGCTTATATCGTCTTGTTAATTTCTGCATCATTGACGCTGGCCTCTCCGCCAACGATTAGGCTATTTCGATCGGCTGATGAATTGGCAGTGATGAAAATATTTTCCCCTGATCGCTTGGAACTAAACACGAAAGATGGTCCAAGCGTCTGCTCCTACACGATCGACCAAGGGTCACTCCGGGTGGTCGCAACATCTCTTGGACACGTTAAAATACTTGTGTTCAAGATGCTGCCGATTGGCTTAACCGCCCCTGATGGAACGATACTTTATGACGAGTCTCATTTTCCAGCGGCTAGGCGCAGGTGACGCTGCCTTAGCGTTTCGATCACTTTGTGAGTAGAGGATAACGGGATTCTCAGCTTCCTGGAGATTGCGCAGACGCCCAACCCATCCCGCAGCAACTCGGCAACGGCTTTCTCGTGACGCTTGAGTGTGGATGGCCTGCCCAGCGTCACTCCCCTCGACCGCGCAGCCGCGATCCCAGCGCAGACGCGTTCCTTAATAATCGCCCGTTCGAACTCAGCGACCGCGCACAGAATGTTAAGTTGGAGCTGTGCCGCCGGGTTTTGATTCGTCGTGTCGATCCCCTGACTGGTGCAGACCAGCGCGACGCCATGAGTCTGAAATTCCGCGATGAGCTGGGCCAAATGCGCGAGGGAGCGGCCGAGCCGGTCCAGCTTGAAGACAACGACCACGTCGACCTTGCCCCGACGCACCGCCGCCATGAGCCTGTCGAGCCCGCTACGGCTCGTCTTTACCCCTGAGGCGGTATCGATCACTTCCGAGACGGCAACCCAGCCTCGGCGCTCACAATAGCGCCGGACCTCCTGGAGTTGGCTGTCGTGACTTTGTGCGTCTGTCGAGACGCGGGCGTAGATGGTGACCTTCACGAGGAAGGCCGCTGCGCCGCTGTCAATCCGCTTGCCCGCTCGAACCGGCCGCGATCGAAGCGACAGTTAGCACCAGCGCAGGCTCGCGCGACATCCCCGACAATTCGGGAGAATAAGGTAAGCTCCGCCTGGTAGGTCTGGCTCTCGGGATGTGGGGCGTTGTGTTTGAGTGCATCGGCAAGGGCTACGAAGTGTTTTCTTGTCATACTCCCCTTACGAAGGGAGTTCCGAAAACATTAGTTTAGTGAAGGGCTGGAAACTGGGCCGCCCCACCTAAGGCACAGTAAGTGGAGGATTTGTGAAGCGGCCAGCCCGAGCAAAAGCATTCTTTTCCAAGCTAGGTTCGCTTATGCGTGAAAATCGACCCCCGGGGGGGGGGCCCTGGAGTAATGCGCGTTTTAGAAACAATGTCACAAAATTTTTTAACAACAAAAGACCCGAGGATAAGCCGCATACCGTCCTTCGCATCGTTGATGTTCCTTGCTCATCAAAGCCACGGCTTCGCCAGTTCTGCCCAAAAAGAAATCGAGTGAAACAATTTGTCTCGGAGCGCTAGGCGTTCCCGCAACGAAACCTTAAGGAGCTCGCCCGTAGGACTCCATCGGAGGCCTGTCAGTGCGGAGATCACGTCAGGCTCGTCCCCCACCGCGGAGTTAGGGGCAGATAACAGCCATGCCTGATCCCACTGGGCAGGATGTCTTACTTCACAATGGTATCCCTGCATTGTTTCACTGATCACCAACGGGATCCCGAAAACGGTTCCATCTTTTGAGAACGCCCACACTTTGGTGGGTGATTTGTTCGCGACCACAGTTGAAGCCGCCAGGTTAGTGGAAGTTTCGACGGCACAGTAACCTGCGTCTCCACGCTCGCTGATGCTCCACAAACCGGAGCACGGCAACTTATCAATGTCGCCGTCCTGATCGGGGCACTTCATCGTATCTTCAAACACCCCACGAAAGGGCTCAAGAGGTGCCACGTCTGCCTTACTCCACATAGCAACGCCGCCTTTCGTGTCCCCAATAACGCAAAAGCCGGGACCTACATGTTCGCAGGACGCTTTGGCATCTAGAGGCGCGATTAATTTCCCCTCCCAGTCACGAACCTCGTGCTGCACCAACGTGAGGCTAGTGGGAATGCTCCGGCTCTGCCTTTCTGGTGGCGAGTTCAAATTACGCCAGTGCCACGCGATCCCCGCGTCGTCGATAGCCGTCCAGCCCGAGGCGTCTGCGACCACGCCACGAAAACAGTAAGGGTTTCGAAAGGGCTCTCTGAGCTGCTCTCCGGTGTTTGGATCGAGAAAGTGTAGCCGCCCCCCGGAATCCGCTACGAGCACGACCTCCGCGTTTTGCGCCCGCGCTACCGCCCAAATTGGGTTTGGCCGGTCATGAGGATGAGCATACCAGGCCGGGAGTACCTGCCGGTCACCGGTACCGTAACGGATGGCAAACGCCAACAAGGCGAGGCTGGGAGTGTGACCGGGATGAAAAGTCAGCGCACGCTCTAAGTGGAGAAGCCCTATCCGCCAGAAATCTCCTTCGAAACGGTCTGCTGCGGCGTTGTGGTCAAGACGACAGGCGCGCAATAGCAAGGCGCTCTGAGCATCGTTCGCGAGTTGAAGCTTTGAATTCCATTTGGTCAGTTCCGCCTCGCGTTCTCGGGCTTTCGCGAGCTGAAAGGCCTTGTCACGCTGAGTTAGGTCACCTAACGAAACGCCAAGTATACCAGCGATAACTTTTAGCTTCATTAGTTCGTTGCGTTTTCCGTACGCCATAACTTGCTGCTCAATCGAATTTGGTGCGTAACCATCTTGTTGTTGAAGCGATTGACGATAAGCCTCTGGCGTAGTCCAACCTTCGCCCTCACGACCTGGCAACCTGAAATCCGCGGCGATCGGCTCACAGACATCAGGCAAAAGGTTTCCTTTTGGATCAATGGCGTGCCGAAGCGGCTCCGGGAAGCACTCTTCATCCGGCGCTAGTCCGCTCGCTTGCTTTAACTCGTCTCGGCTTGCATTTGGTTCCCCTGAAATGATCACTGCCAGCACTCGATCTGCTCTGCCTAGTTGCTTGAAATAGCGAATCTCGTTCGCTACGTAGAGAGACTTGACCGCAGCTGGAGAGCAGATCACAACGAGCAGCTTACTCCTTTCCAGTGCATGATAGATAGGGGTTGCCAGGTCCGCATCCACCGGTAACTCTTCCTCGTCGCGGAAGACCGGGAAGATTCGCTCGGGAATGATATCTCCTCGAATGTTGGCAGTCCCAATCAAGTCGGGCGGGACTTCGTACGTCTCAATCGAATGATGAAGCCATGTAGCCCATTGTCGGCCCGGAATTTGATTATCGGCATGACGGTATGAAATGAAGCACCAAAAATCACGATGTCCCTGAGTCATCGTGTTTATTGCACCGTCTGACGCTCTCGTATGCTCCATCCCCTTCACACTCGGCGACCTTGCGCGCTTACGTTCCCGTCCGTCTACGGCCGTGCAGCACTAGGTCAATCGTCTGGATACGCTTGGAGGGTGATCTGTTGCAAGACTTAAGACGCGGGTAGCCTAACTTTGCCCTCTTGAAGGCGCTAGAAATACCGGAACGAATCAATTAGGGCGCGCGGCACCATTTCTTGCAAAGACGCACGCAGTGTCATATAGAGCACCATGACTCCCGAAGGAACAGGAGGGATGGGAACAAAAACAACGGACAGCGCCGAGGTAGCGGGGCGCAAGAAGAACGTAGTTTACACCTGTTTTAATTGCGGGGCGCTAAACTATGTAGATCCAGACTGGGATTGGTTCATCTGTTGGAAGTGCGGAGCGATCCCGGAGCAACGGTAAATATCTGGCCCCTAGGTTTGTGTGCGTTAAAGACAGGGGCGATCAAACGCTCACTGCTTGATCACATAATTTAGAGCGACGCGCACCTCCAACAAACGATTCCCTCGAAACAGTCGACGCTGTCTAGGTAGTTTCCAGCGCCGTCATTGAAACACGTCCAAAGGGAAGAGTTTTTGCGGCCACTAACCTCTTCGGAAATGGGTTTTCCCTCCCCGGCTGAACTTCTACGTCGGGCTTGAGACCGACTTGGCAGGTGTCGTGCAAAGAGTAACGAAGTGACTTTCACTTGAGAAGAATTTAATTGAAGAGCCTGCGCAATATCAGAAGCGATGAATTTGAAAGCGGATGCGCACGGTCGCCGATTAACCTTGCGTGTGATAGCAGGCCGATAACTAATCAAACTTAGGCTTATTCGGTGAGAAAGTGCCGGAGGACCTGGCGGTAGAGGGTGTCTCGACCAGTCCCGGTTTGGCGAACGATGTTCCGAAGTCGGTCGCGAAGAGTGAGCCAGTCAGTCAGCGAGACGGCTTCAAGATCGCCGTTCGAATTGAGTTTTTGATGCGCCATATAGTGCAGGAAATCTTGGAACCATGGCGGTGGTGCATCCCTACTCCACGGAAGGACGGTCCACACCTGTGCTTCTGACTCACCGCGGCAGGCGCTTAGGATGCGCTGCCCATCGGGACTGAATTCCGCGGTATTTACCCTCTGTCGCAAAGTGGCTATGAGCCTGCCGGTCTGAGCTTCCCATATTCGTCCCGTAGCATCTTCGGAAGCCGTAAAAATTCGTTGTCCGTCTGGGCTGAAACGCGCGCTATTAACCCTATCTTGATGTCCAGAAAGAGTGGCTATGAGATGGCCATTCAGGGTCTCCCACACTCGGGCGGTCTTGTCTTGGGAAGCAGTAACGATTCGGTATCCATCCGGGCTAAATTGCGCGCTAGTTACCGCGTCCTGATGTCCCAAAAGAGTGGCGAGTAGCGTGCCGGTTTGGGTTTCCCAGACACGCGCGGTTCCGTCGTCCGAGGCGGTAACGATCCTCTGTCCATCTGGACTAAATTGCGCGCTATTGACCCTTTCTTGATGTCCTTGAAGACTGATCATCAGCGTTCCATTTCCCGCATCCCACACCCGCCCCATTTTGTCGGCAGAAGCGGTCACAATGCGCCTACCGTCAGGACTGAATTGCGGTCTCTCTTGTAGAACCTGGTCCCAAGCCTGCTTTCCTTGAACAGGCTGAAGGGTCGTGACCAGCTTGCCGCTCTGGATGTCCCACACCGAGTTTTTGATGCCTGGATAGGTATCCATGTTTTCGAACCATGGGCCCTCGCACCAGGACGAAGTAACAACTCGGAGACCGTCCGGGCTGAACTCCGCGCTCTTCACCGATATTTTGTCCTCCAATAGAGTGGTCACGAGTTTACCGGTTTGGGCGTCCCAAACTCGTGCGGTGTTGTCGTCGGAAGCGGTGACGACGTACTGACCATCCGAGCTGAAGCGTGCAGTATTCACCTTTCCCTGGTGTCCGTGGAGGACCGTTACGAGTCCGCCCTCTTTGGTATCCCAAACCCGCGCAGTTCCGTCGTCAGAAGCCGTAACGATTCGGTATCCATCTGCGCTGAAATGCGCGCAATTTAACGAAAGCTCGTGTCCGAACAGTTTGATTCGCAGCATTCTGTTTGGCACTTGTGAAACCTGCGCGATATTGTCATAGGACGCGGTGACGATCCACTGCCCGTCAGGGCTGAACTGGGCGCTTCTAACCCCGTACGGGAATCCTTCGAAATCGGCCACGAAGTCGCCACTGCGGGCGTCCCAAATCGTGGCAGTTTTGTCTTCGGAAACGGTAACGATTCGTTGGCCATCCGAGCTGAACTGTGCACTCAACACTGACTTGTGTTTTCCCGAGAGAACCATGAGCAGTTTTCCGGTCCGAGCGTCCCAGACTCGTGCGGTTTCGTCATCCGAGGCACTAACAATGCGTTCTCCGTCCGAGCTAAACTGAGCAGTGTTCACCCCGCCTTCATGTCCTTGGAGCGTGCCGAGAAGTTTTCCGGTTTGCACGTCCCACTGTCGGGCGGTCTTGTCTTGGGAAGCAGTAACAATCCGCTGTCCATCAGGGCTAAACCCAATACCAGTTACTTTTTCTTGGTGGCCGAGTACGGCTAGGCGGCTGCCCGTATTGGCGTCCCACAGGCGCACGGCATAGTCTTGTGAAGTGGAAACGATCCGCTGGCCGTCGGGGCTGAATTGCGCTGTCTTTAACCAAACATTATGTTCTTGTAAGGTGGCGAGGAGCTCGCCGCTGCGAGCTTCCCACACTCGCGCCTCCCAGTCCCGAGAAGCGGTGACGATACGCTGGCCGTCGGGGCTAAATTGGGCGCTGTGTAGCGCTCCTTTTTCTAAGATTGTACTTAAAAGCTTACCATTCTGGGCATCCCAAATCCGCGCTGTTTTGTCTTTCGAACCGGTAACAATACGACTTCCATCAGGGCTAAACTGCGCGGTTGTTACCGCGTCTTGGTGGCCCTCTAAATCGACGAGCAGCTTGCCGGTTTTGGCGTCCCACACCCGCGCTGTTCTATCGTCGGAAGCGGTGAGGACACGGCTGCCATCCGGGCTAAATCGGGCGCTGTTCACAAGATTCTGAAGTTCGAAGAAAGCAACAGGTGTCTCGAAGCTCACCGTGTTTAACGCCGCAATCGCCTTTTCGGCCGCCAGCGTGGTAGTGCCGTCATAGGCGAGTGAACGGGCAAGGCTCGCGAGGGCGCTTCGCAATTCTCCATGTCCGAGCCTTTCCTCGGCCACTAACTGATCAGAGCGCGCGGCTTCCACTAATAATTGCCGCCGTTGCTCGGACTGTTCCTGAGCCTCCCTCTGCTTTTTCAAAGCCAAGATTCCGGCACCAACGGCAAGCATAGCAAGAAGAGCTACCGCCCCTAGCCAACGCCGCAGGGTGCGGGCACGCTGGCGCGCTCGCGCCAGCTGCATCGCCTTATCCCGCTGAGTAATCACTCCGAGAGGCAAACCGAGAGCGCCCGCGACCACCTTCAGTTTCGCCAGTTCCAGTCGCTGTTCGTAAGATTGTACTGCGCTCTCAAGTTTCGATTTCTTCGTTACGCCGTCCCGTACAAGTTGCTCGCGGTAGGCGGCGCCGTTCGTCCACCCCTGAACCGGGTAACCTCCGGGCCGCGCATCGGCCGCGATCGGTTCGGTTCTGAGGTTCCAATCGATGCTCCGATCGATCGCTGCAACACCGCATCGAAGCGGTAGTGGCAGGCATTCCATTTCCGCCGTGAATCCGGCATCCTGCTTGGCTGAATCGTCCGCGGCATTCGGTTCTCCGTCGATCATCAGAGCGAGAGTGCGATCGGCTTTGCCGAGTTCTTTGAAGTAGCGTATCTCTTCGGCGACAAAGCGCGACTGCACGGCGCGCGGCGAACAGATGACGACCAGCAATCCGCTGTTTTCAAGCGCCTGCCGAATGTTGCGCGTGAGATCGGCGTCGGCGGGCAATTCCTCCTCGTCCCGAAATACGGGATAGAGACTGGCGGGAATCACTTCCCCGATATTGTTGGTGGTGCCGATTAGGTCAGAGGGAATTTCGTAGTTCTCCAACATCTGATGCAACCATGTCGCCCACTGGCGACCGGGTTCCTTGTTGTCAGCATGCCGATAGCTGAGGAAAACGGCATAACGACGTGTTCTGTTTTGGGGTGTCACTTCCGGTTTCATGGCCCGAAATTTGTCAGCCCATCGTATTCATGAAAGCGACGTAGCTGACCAGAAAAAAGTCTTAACACCTCGGTCTATCTTTGATATAAGAGGCGGCGATGCGCACTATGTAAGGAATCTTGGCGAGCCAAGGAAAGGCGGTCTTGTAGATCGCAGTTTTTTTATCACGCGACAGCTTTGGTTAAGTAAAAAATGAACAAAAGCAGCCCCGGTGACTATCATGTGGAGGTTTGTCCTTATGGTTGCCCAGCGTGTAATACGTGGGACAAACCAGTGAGAGTCGAGATTCCGATGCAATTTTATCGCAAGCACGACGGCCCGAGCCGGGACCATTCACTGAAGTTCGACTGTCCGCACTGCGGTGCCAACTGGTATGTTCGGGCTCACAAGTCGGATAAGGGACGGTGCGTCTGGTGGGATGAATATTATTCTGATGGCACTTGCTCTAGTTTTTCAGTCGAAGCATGCGAACGCTGTGGCGACAGACGCGGCGTCTACCGGCGCAGGGGTAGCGGTAGTTGCCACGCATGCGGCTACTCCTTTAGCCAGCGAGGAGAGAATGGCGGCGGTATCTATGATTGGCACGCTCCGGATTTGAAGGACGCCGCCCGGGCGGACGCGGCCGAAGGGTTTTCTCTGTGTGACCTAGACCAATGGAAAGACGCCGATCAGTGGTTTTCCATATGATTTCTCGCTTCGACCTCAGTTGCCCAATTTCTTTTTGGCACTGCCGAACCAACGCTCGTTCATTTTCTGGAGAAACTCTGCTGTAATCGGGTATCCAGATCGCGATCCGAGGACTGAATCAATCCCGCACCGTGGGCAAAGCGCCGTCATTCCGACGCCGTTTCGTTCATCTATCCAATCTTCGATTTCCGCCGGAGCGAAGATCTGCTGACACTGAAAACAGCCAACCACGTCGCTGGTAAGAAGCGTTTCACGGTTGTAAATCGACCGCTTATGAGCCGCTTCGAAACCGGGCTCTTCATGGCCAAATGATTTCATCCGCCTCAAGTATGCTCGACGCCAACAAAATCGCGATCAAATGCCAGTCAAGGTACCGCGCCCGCAGCGCGCCTCATTGAGGTCGCGACAGAATTTTCCGATTTCGGCGCCGTCGGGCTCCTACTTTACCCATTCGCGCCCCAGTCGATGCGTCCCATATTGCGATGACTCCGGGATATGCCCCGGTGAGAACCTTTATGCCATCATGACTAAACGAAACATAAGAAAAATCATCGTCACTTCGGATGGTGGTTACCTTTTTCTCGGGCCGGCCATGCAAGACAGTCCAAATATCAGTTAGGTTTGGCAACAGGCGTATGACGATCTTCTTTCCATCCGGGATGAAATTAACCGGGCCTACATTAGGCTTCACGAAGGACTTTTGAACTCTCTAGGTAGTCTCCAGCAGGGTCATTGAAACACGTCCAAAGGGGAAGACTTTTTGCGGCCGTTGACCTCGTCGGAAACGCGTCCGACTGGTCCCACCTTCGACTGCTAACTTTTCTTGGTATCCGCGAAGCTCTTTAGTAAGGGTTACATCATGCGCACCCTACTTCGCTATCTCGTCCCTCTCTTTTCGTTCCCGCTCCACTGCTTGCCGCAGGGCGCGCCGCTCGACAAATATATGGATATCAGTCCCGCAGAAATGGCGGACCGAAAGGCCAAATATCAGGAAGCAGAAAAAACTAGGACCGAAGGCAACCTCGTTGCTTCTGCAAAGCTCTACCGGGCTGTCGTCGAAACCGGATTGAAAACTACGAGCTTCAAATATGATCAAGGTTTAGATTACGCCGCTGGCGCCGAGCCGATAAAATGGTTTCGCAAGCTCGCTGAGACGGGTAACGTTGACGCCCAATTCCTCCTCGGCCGCGCCTACAGCCGGGGCCGCACAGTAGCTGTAAATCCCGTTGAGGCTTTCAAATGGTTCATGGCGGCGGCGAACCAGGGCGATGCGGAGGCCCAATATGAAGTGGGCAGCGCCTATCAGCTCGGACACGGAGTGAAGCAGAGCAATTCCGAGGCAAGCAAATGGTGGAAGAAAGCCGCGGCGCAAGGACATGAGCAAGCGGCGTTCATGGTGAAAAAAATGGAGTCAAAAGGGGACTGAGTTGCCTCCCCGAATTTACTCAGCGTTCGCGGAGCCGCTTCTCCAGCGCCTCAATGCCTAGGGCCGCCATCGCCGCGTCCTCGAGATCGGCACCTGTGCCGGCGTCGAGAAGCACGTCGAAATAATTCCCGAGGGTGAACTTCGCGTGCGGGCCCACAGGCCGTTGGCCGCGCTCCTGCACGAACCAGCGTCCCCAAGCCGCGAAGTCGGACTCTGGTGAGATGTCAATGAGTTTTGCGATTTCTGCGAATGTTTGTAATGACGGCTCGGGGACAGAATCAAGCATTCCCTTGTCATTGAGCTCATAGCCGCTTAAGACCGTAGCTAACTGCATCACAAAAGGGGGGCATTCTTCCTTCATCGGTAGGTAGCTCCACAACCGGGCGAATCCATCTTTTGAGGTCGTGAGAAAGCGTGTCCCATCGCTAAAAAATTCAACATGTGAGATAGGTGCTCGGTGGCGGAACAGCGCCCGATGTGGTTGCCCGGTCGCGACGTCCCAAAGCTGACCGTTCCCGACGTTGTCGACGACTTCCTGCGTGGTGAACAGCGTTGCGCCGTCAGGAGCAAAGCACACGCGGGCGAAACGGGCACTGCCTGCCAGCCGCGTCTTCAGCTGTCCTGTCTCGGTGTCCCAAACCAGAATTTCGTTTCCCACCACACCCGCAAGCAATCGTCCATCTTGGCTAAAAGCGAAAAATGACGCTTTTTCCCCTCTCGGTAGAGCAGAGAGCTTTTTCCCAGTGTTCAGATCGATCCGGACGGCGTCGGCTTCCCCGTCGAACGTCAATGCGGCCTGAGTGTTGTCCGAGCTGATCGCGAGGCTTGTTACAGGGCCGATACTCGAATATGTCCGCAGCGACCCGCCGGTGTCGGCATCATACCGGGCAAAAGTTCCTTCCTCGCTTGCCGCCATGAACGATTTCCTATCCGCGGAAAAGATGGCTGCGCGGACGTTTCCGGACAACCGGCGGCTCTTCCTCTCTTCATCCTGGCCGGATGTGGCCCATTCCGCGAACTCTCCGTCCTCCTGCACCACGCGCACGCGATGGCCATCAGCGGAAAACGCAACCGCGCGCGCGGCCGCCGGCAAGCTGATCGTGCGCCGTCGTTGACCAGTCGTGGAATCCCAAATCGCGACTTGCTGGTCCTCTGTGACGGTCATCACCAGAGTCGCATCTGGACTCACGCTGGCAGTAATAAGCCCACTCCTATGTGACAGGAGCACCGGCAACATCGAGTTGCAGCCGATTTCCCATAGTCGTATCCGCGCGTCGGTAGAGGTCGTCAAGACGAGGCTGTTACGCCCGGCGAAAGCGGCGCACGTCAGTGGAACAGAATGCGGCATCGGCAGAAACGTCGCATCGGTGTGGAGCGCGTCCCACAATCGCGCTGTCCCATCAGCGGACGCGGTCAGGACTAGGCGGCCAGAGTCGCTGAACTCCGCGGCTGAAATCGGATGCGTATGTCCGAGTCGACCGCTCGAATGCTCGCCAGTTGCCGCGTCCCAGAGCCATGCGGAGCCGTCTTCGCAAGTGCAGAGAATCCTTCCATCACCGGGAGCAAAGCGGGCATTCACGACCGGACTGAAGTGCCTCAGAGGCTCTACGGTTGACTTGCCAGACTTCGGATCGAACACGCGAGCCGTGCCGTCCCCGCACGCTGCGATCACCCTTGCACCGTCGTGACTGAAGGTCGCCTGACGGACATCCGCCACGTATTCCATGAGCGGCTTGGCTGTCTCAGCCTGCCACACGCTCAATCCGCGCTTGGTGGCGGCTGCGATCATTGAGCCGTCCGGCGCGAATTCTACCGAGCCATTCGGCCCCATAAAATCGCCCGCGAGGCGTTCCTGCCAAGCCTGCGGCAACTCGCCGCGAACGACATCCAATATCAGGCCGCAACCATCGGTCGCGGCGGTCGCTAGTAATTTCCCGCTCGGATCAAAGCGCACCGAGTAGATCGAAGGGACATACTTTGCTGAGAGCGTGGCGTGTTCCTGTTGAAACAACATTTTTCCCTCCAACAGATCCCACATCCGCACTCGGTTATCCTGATCAGCGGTGGCCAACCTCTTACCATCGGGGCTGAATGCGACGTCGTTGATGCCAAAGTCCTTCCAAATAGAATCCCTCTCCGCCTGATCGGGCGCCGAGAGTCGAGCACCGATCGGGGAACCTTGCGGCAGCGAGAAAAGGGAGACACTGCCGTCCGCAAGCCCAACTGCGAAGCGGGTCGCCTCGGCGCGGACAACTCGTGGAACGGCGGCATTAGTTCGCGACCAGATGAGTGTCGGATGGTTATTATACGTCAGGAGTGCTAGCAGGGCCGTGCTGGCGGACGCATTGCGCGGATTCGTGCGCAGGCTTCGACAGAGATAGGCGATGGCGAGGGATAAATTCTCCTCGCTGAGCAGGCGGCATGCTTGGAGATAATCGGACTGGCTCAGCGTCCTGCGAGTCTCCTCCAAGGCGTGCTCAGCGCGGTGTTTTTCGTCGCGCGCCTCTTTTGCATTTTGCCGGGCGATATTCTCCTGCTCGCGCGCCGCATCGCGCTGGAAATAAAGCGCGATACCCAACAGCGCAAAAAGCGCTATCAATATCGAGGCCGCTCCGACCATGGCCCGCAACCGCCGAACCCGCCTTGCCTGATCTCGTTGACGCAACGCGTCATAATCGACACCCAGCAGTCCGGCGAGAAGCTTCAGCCGTGCATTGGCTTTTCCGTCCCCGTGGGGCCTTGCATCCGCGGCAATCGGTTCAGCGCGCGTAGCGGTCGCTATGCCCGCTTCCCACTGGTAGCGCAAGGCTTCCGGGAAGCATTCGGCATCGGGCGCAAACCCCGGTTTCCCGTCGCTCGCGTTTGGCTCACCTTCGACGATTAGGGCGAGGATGCGGCTTTCCCCGCCGAGCGCCTTGAAGATCTTAATTTCCTCGTTTACCCAGCGTGATCTCGCCGCGCTGGGGGAGCAGATTACGATGAGGTAGCGCGACCTTCTAAGCGCGTCGACGATGTTCATCCCCAGATCCGCCGACACTGGCAACTCCTCGCGGTCTCGAAAGATGGGAAAGACGCGCACCGGCACCGTCCCATCTCGCGATTCTCTACCGACTAGTCTTTTCGGGACCCGATACGTTTCTAATGACCGATGCAGCCAGTCGCCCCAGGACTTATCGCGATGGCTATAACTCAAAAACGCCCAATATTTCAAGTCGGCGGAGTTTGTGTCCGATTCCGTTTCCGCCACAAATGTTGATACGCTCGTGGGCTGCCAGTTGACAAGCTTACAGTCAGTGAATTCGCCGGTAGCGTTAGTCGCCTTCGCCGGGGGGCCTCACCGGGGAGGATAATTCAGTGCGCCGCACTTCCAACAGATGAAGTATCCGCTACAGTCGTCGACGCTCTCGGGATAATTACCAGCGCCGTCGTTCCAACACGTGTAGAGGATGTCGTTCTTGCGTTTGCGGCCGCTCACCTCGTCGGCTCCACAGTTTTGTTTTCCCTTCTGCACCTTATGGTCGGGCTTTAGGCCGCCTTTGGCCGACGTCATGGCAGGATTGATACGCTTCGAAGCTTGTTGCTTGCAAGACAAAGGGAAGGGCGACACTATCCTCCTTGCGCCCCGACGCGTTAACTCGAATCGCTCCGCCGCCGCCTAAGTTTTGTAATAAGTTGTCGAACACCGCACTGTCCTACGAAAATGACAGGTGCCTTCCCAACTTAAAACCGCCACTTGCCACTCGAACCTCCTGATAGTCAGCATTACGACGCGGCAACCGGTTACGCGGAACTCGGGATGTTCGAGGATGCGAACGCTGAGCTCGAAGAGATCGATCCGTTCAATCGCGCGAACCCCGAGGTGCTCCGCGTCCGGGCAGCGATCTATCACGGCCTAGGCGCCAGCGGGCAAGATGCCGCCTTTGAGTTCCCCAGACTTCGTCAGCGCGACCACTTCCCGCCCGCTCATGCTAGCAAAACTAATTCGGAACTTCGCCTGGTCGTTCCGCTAGTAAAGGTGAAGGCAATGAATCTTCGTCTAATGAGAGCAAACGATACCGCGCTTAAAGCCTCGACATCCGTTCGGCTTCTGCATATCAACAAAGCCGATTACGTCATCCGACGTTTCAACGCATTTCCGGCCGGGCTGAAAATTCCGTGGAGCTGGACCTTCGCTGGGACACCGCTTAACGCGATCTCCATATCCAACTGGAGCTCCGATTCGGCCGAAATGAGACGCTAGGAGCGTTTCTATGAAGTCGCTTTGTGGTTCCGCGCGGTGCTTGGAATTCAATCGCCGCTCAACTGAGAAACAAACGAACCTCGTATGAAAACATTTCAGCCCGTTGCCGCTATGCGCCGCTCCGCCTTTATCCTTCTCTCCACTGCCGCCGCTGCGCTTTTGCTCGCGCAAACCGCTGTCGCCGGAGCCCCCTCCACTTGGAGTAATACCGGCAGCCTGGGAACGGGACATGCCTGGGGCACTTCGACGTTGCTATCCAGTGGTAAGATGCTTGTGGTGGGAGGACCCGGCGCCAACGCGGAGCTCTATGATCCGGTCAGCGGAACTTGGAGCGCTACTGGCAGCATGGCAGTCCCACGCCAGTTTCACACTGCGACGCTGTTACCCAACGGCAAGGTGCTTGTCGCCGGGGGTAACAATGCCCTTTATAACAGCATCCTCAGCTATGAAGCGAGCGCGGAACTCTACGATCCAGCGACCGGAACATGGGCTGTGACCGGAAGTCTTGCCCCCCGCCAGTATCATACCGCGACACTGTTGCCTAACGGCAAGGTGCTCGTAACCGGAGGTGAAGATTGGTATGGCATCATCGCCACAGCGCAACTTTACGATCCCGCGACCGGAAATTGGACGGCAACCGGCAGCCTCAACCACAATCGCGGTCTTCACAGCGCGACGTTGCTGCCAAGCAGCGCAGTCTTGCCTAACGGTGCCGTCCTCGTCGCTGGATATAACGGGATCGCAGAACTGTATGATCCGGTTAGCGGAATCTGGACAGACACCGGCAGTTTGATCGACAATCGCAACCGTCACACAGCCACCTTGTTGGCCAATGGGAAGGTACTTGTTGCCGGAGGAAGCTACGCTAGTGCGGAACTGTATGATCCCGTCACGGGGACATGGACGGCGACCGGCGGGTTGGATCAATGGGGTGTCGGCGATTACGCCACGGCGACGTTGCTGCCCAATGGCAAGGCGCTTTTCGTAGGAGGCCGTAACGCTGGCCCCACTCCCGGAAGCGCGGAGCTATACGATCCGGCTAGCGGGACGTGGACGGCAACCGGCAGCCTCGCCGCTCAAAGGTGGGCTCAAATGACGACATTGTTGCCCAACGGCCAGGTGCTTGTTGCGGGAGGAGTCAATGTTGATTCTGACGGAAATTACATCTACCTCAAGAGCGCGGAACTGTACGATTCGGCGAATGGAAGTTGGACGATGACCGGCGGTAGTCTTGGTGCCGGACGGTATCAGCCGACCGCAACGTTGCTAGCCAACGGCAAGATCCTCGTCGCCGGTGGAATAAGCAGCAATGGCACCAACTATACATCTGCGACCGCCGAGTTGTATAATCCAATAACCGGAAGCTGGAGCGCTACAGGCAACTTGAACGTCGCGCGTCAAGAACACACCGCCGTATTGCTGCCGAGCGGCAACGTCCTGGTGCTAGGCGGAGAAAACAGCGCCGGCAACCCACTTGCGAGCGCAGAGCTGTACGATGCTGGGAGCGGCACGTGGACGATTACAGGTAGCCTCAATACTGCGCGTTCTCAGCATACAACAACATTGCTACCCGACGGGAAAGTACTTGTCGTGGGTGGAGGGGTTGGGGCTGAAGTTTACGACCCCGCGATAGGTAGTTGGGCTCCCACCACCAGTCTGGGCAGCCCACGTTACAGGCACACCGCCACGCTGCTCCCAAATGGCAAGGTCCTCGTCGCTGGCGGACGGAATAGCCCATTCGGGGTTCAGTGGTCCGCTTCGGCCCAACAGTACGACCCGGTCTCGGGAACCTGGACATCCGCCGGAAGCTTGGGTACGCCGCGCGGCCTTCACACAGCAACGTTGCTGCCCAGCGGCAAGGTTCTCGTGGCAGGTGGCTATGGCGGAAGCGCCTATCTTTCCGGTTCGGAACTGTATGACCCTGCGTACGGCACTTGGAGCGCGACCGCCAGCCTGAGCAGTGCCCGCGACTTTCACAGAGCGACGTTGCTGCCCGATGGCAAGGTGCTGGTGGTCGGTGGACATGCCAGCGGCGGAAATCTCTCCAGTGCGGAACTGTATGACCCAGCGAACGGCATCTGGAGCGCGACTGCTAGCCTAATTACTGCGCGGGGTTTTCATACGGCGACATTACTACCTACTGGTAAAGTACTGGTTGCGGGCGGGCAAGACCCCAATGGCGCTTTTCCCTCGAGCACAGAATTGTATGACCTTGGCCTGAATTTCTTCCAACCCAACTGGCAGCCGCAGATTGCGACAGTGCCTCCGACACTCCAATCTGGCAGTCGACTTACGCTCACCGGCACGCGTTTCCAAGGCATCTCGCAGGCTTCCAGTGGGAACTACAACGACTCATCAAGCAATTACCCGATCGTGCAACTGCGCAGCATCGATAATAGTCAGGTCGCCTTCCTCCCGGTAGATCCGGTCGCTGGCTGGTCGGACACAGCCTTTACATCAACCCCCGTGACTGGCCTTCCGCTCGGCCCGGCTTTGGTGACCGTCTTTACCAATGGCATCCAAAGTGACTCGAAATACCTGGTGCTCACGAAGGCGAGCACGTCAATCGCCACCCAAGCCTCAGCGACGGTGCCCGCCGGCAGCAGCATTTCGGATACGGCGACACTTTCTAACGGCTCGGTCCCCACTGGATCGGTAACCTTCCAGTTATTCGGGCCGAATGACGCAACCTGTGGCGGCGGCGCCATCTTCACCTCGACGAAAAACGTGACCGGTAACGGCAGCTACACGTCGAATTCGTTTACTCCGACTGTGTCTGGCACTTATCGGTGGGTGGCAACCTACAGCGGCGACACAAATAACGGCCCAGTTGCGGGTTCGTGTAACGATCCGAATGAGACGGTAAGCGTGACGCCTGCGGCAGCGACCCATTTTAGTGTGATTACGCCTCCCTCTGTGAAGACGGGTATGGCTTTTAGCTTCACGGTGGCGGCGCTGGATCAGTTTAATAACACGGTAACTGGTTACACTGGAACCGTGCATTTTAGTAGTGCTCCTCTTGCAAGCCTGCCTGCGAACAGCACGTTAATAAATGGAACGCGCACCTTCAATGCGACACTCTATGGCCACGGTAATAGAACGATCATTGCGACCGACACAGTCAACAGTTCTGTCACCGGCATCAGTAATCACATGACGGTGCACCCATGAGGTTGGAGCCCGCTGACTGAACAACTGCACAGCGATATCCGAAAATTGGACTGAGACAGGCAACTGCTAAGTTATTCCCCCGAATTTTCGCGAGGAAGGCTGCGCCGTTGAATTTGGCGCCCTCCTTTAGTAGCTACGAAATCGAGCCTCGCAAGGCTGGTGAGAGGTAACGCAAGCGGGATGACGCGCGCTCGTGGGTAGCGCCATCCGTGTCACGGTGTGGCCCTCCGATGATATGCTCCTTGGAGCTGGCACGCAAAGCTACGCCTTTACGAGATCTGCCAACAGAGTGTGACGCGACCAAGCGGAGATCAACGTCTAGGCGCTGCACCGATTAATCGCTCCCATTCTGCCAGGCTGCCGCGGAAACCGAGCCCACATGCGGTCTGCCAACTCAATCGTGCGGCTGTGCTCGTCCGCTTGCCACTCTTCGTGTCCGGCATTCGCCGGTATTGGCGGCGGGACACAAAAATGTGCGAGGCCAGCGGATCGTGCTCGGGCCGCATTTCTTGTACGACCGATTCGGTCTCGCTCAGTGCCTCGCCCAGTCGTTTTAATACGTTTGCAGTCGCGAGGCGTGCACGTACTCATCCGAACCTATAGCGACCGATCCGTCAATCTTAGCACATTTGAGCGCCTTTTACTTCCGATTGTTTGCACTTTTTCCTTCATACTTGCCCGAACTTTGAATAAAACGAATCCAGTCCTCCTATTATGAACGTCCCCTCGGTTTTCAAAATAGCGGTCCTCCTCTCATTTCTCGCGGCCGCGCCAGATATACTGGCTCGCGGGTCAGTCCATGTCAGGAGCTACACAAAGAAAGACGGCACGTTCGTGCACGCTCACGATCGAGCCCTGCCCGGCACAGGCGCATCCAGTTACAATTACTCCGTTCCGTCGAGCTCAAGCAGTAACTCCACCATTGGAGCCACGAATCCGGCGCCGACTTCATACCCGTTCATCGCCGCTCCCGATCCGGCGCGAGACCCGAATTGGGTCCCCGCCAAGATCCTGAGCGGCCAATACATCGCCGGCCATTTCAAAAACGATCCCGCCTTCGCGGCAGTCGATGGACCGCCGCCGAATATCCCTTGGAGACCCGATCCGCCAGCACGCGTTACACGAACAACGACCCGTTCGCCATCATCGTACGCGCGCACTCAAAGCAGCTACTTCCTCCCGCGCTCCGCTCAAATTCGATATCCGCGACCTTACCGCCTGCGGCTGACAGCCCGCGAGCGGCGCGCCCTCTACGGCGCTGTCATCGACGCAATCGCGCCGTCCGCGTCAACGTCAGACGGAACGACCGCCAAAGTCGCTGCGGCCTACAGTCATCACGAAAGAAGCCAGGCAGCGAAGCGAGCCTTCATGCGTCAAACAGGGTACCCACATGGGCGACCGGGCTACGTCGTTGATCACATCGTTCCGTTGAAGCGGGGCGGCGCCGATGATCCGAGTAATATGCAATGGCAGACCGTCGAGGAAGCGAAAGCGAAGGACAAATGGGAGTGAATACATTGATCGAGGAATCGACGGCGAATGCCCCTTTTTCCGCGTGCGGGGTGAGCAGTCTGGATAGATAGCGTTTAATGGTGCGCCTACTTTTGCGAGCGGAGGCTGGGGTCCGAAACGCGACATGTGATTTCACTCAACCGAGAGCAGAGATGGCTGAGGAGTGGCGCGAGCATCTCTCGACTTCCAGTACAATTTCTCAGCAGGACTCCGTTGAATATTTGGAAAGCGCTCTTAGTAAGTGGCGCTTTTACGAAGACCGAGACCGCGCGGTCGATTCGGAGAAGGCACTCATTCAAAGTATCAAAAATGATTCGACAATTGACGCCCTCGGGATGCTCACCATTCATGCTTCTTGGGCAAATCTCAAGGAAAGCTTAGGATTTTGTCAATTTAGACGAACGTGGAGCAACAACCTCACGATCGACTTTCTGGCGGTGCATCCAGCTTTGCTGCTACCGAAACCGCCGATCTCTGGCGTCGGAACTGCTCTACTGTATTACGTTTCAACACTTGCGAGGCGGATCGGTGCAAAAAGAGTATGGTTGGAAACGACGGACGTATCGGTTAATTATTATTCATACCTTTTTGGCACCTCCAAAACTTCAGATTTATTGAACATTCCCGTTGCGAAGTTCCACAAACGTCTAACTGGTTTTTTCGGAAAAAAATAGCGAGTTCGGGATCTTGAAAATGCTCACCAAATCGAAACCCTCTTTGGAAAAGCTTTGGGATGTTGAAAATCAATTCAGTGCCCTTGCCGGTAGTGCGACGGGAAGGATAGCAGTAGGCGCAAAACCTAACCCTAAGCGCCAAACGTCTCAGGCAACTCTGCGCAACAAAATTCTTGAGAACGTAGAGAGAATTAGGAAAAGCATCGGGCAAGTCACTGTTGCCCACGCGGCGGGAAAGCCCGTCCGCACCGTCGTGCAGGAAGATGCTCTTGTTGAATACGTGAGGGGCGCCTCACGAAGGCTGGTTGCAGCAGAGAGTAGAGTTAGCGGCGTGGTCGCTAAGGTGGACCGGCCAGACTGCAGTTGGATCAATGATGTGCTTCGGCGCACTGCTGAAGACTACATTGAAAAAGGTCAGAAATCGGAGCTTGATTTTCTCCTCGCTGGCGGGGCGGATTGGTTAATTTGCGACACGTTCGGCCTTTCTCAGGCGGATATGGCAAACATACGGCATGGTCTCGTTGATGGAATCCGTGGTATCATCATCTCGGATGTCGTCGATGTCGGAGGGAAGCGCCGGCGAAAATCGCTGCATGCCGCCAAAGTAAGCAGGTGAGCTTGGCCAACTATCAACCGCCCTCCGCTCGGTCGTCTTTGATTTTGCGCAGACGTTCCAATAACGGTTGGGTAACCACATGGGACAGTGCGTTGCCGACGGCCTCGCGGATCGCGCCGTGCCATTCAGCGAAGACCTCGACCACAAGCCATTTTTCAATCACGCCCGAGTAAATCAGACGTTGGCGTTCGTCTCGCTCCTCGCGCTCCCTCTTCGTCACGTAGATGAAGGCCCAGTCGTCATTCGACCAGGCTTTGGTCTGGTCCTTTTTTCGTAGCAAGTGGCTCGGCACATCGCGCCTCCAGACGATGCCGGAGGTGCCGTTGACCGCGAGACCCGGGAGGCTCAATACCTGCATTGTCTCGACCGGCCATTGGTATGAGAGATCCTTCGCGGTTTCGGGCCGGTTCTCGTGAACCGGTAGTTCATAAGAAGGACCGTGTAGCCCTTCAGCCCTGGGAAATTTGGCGCGGCTGTCATGGCCGGAGATTGTATCGAGGGCGATCCTTCAGAGGCAACCTTCGAAGTGTCAACTGACTCGTCTCGGTGAGCGCCCATCAGTCGTCCCAAGGGCGGCATTGCGGCTTCCGCCAACTCCGCGTACAGTTTTTGCGCGGGAGGCACCTGCCCCAGGACATGCTCATCTTCTTCGACGAAACCTTCCGCGATTCCCTCTCGGTAGAGGGTGCATCCTTTGGGGCGCTATGCGGAATCGCAATTCCGGAAAAGGAACTGCACCGAGTAGCCACCGACGTGTTCCAATTGAAACTAAAACACTTCGGCAGCCACTTCGCGCGCGACTGTGAAATCAAGGGAAAGGATTTGCTCAAAAACTACGTCTTTCGCCTGGCGAAGCGGCACGGATCATCCGCCAACCTGACGTTCGCGACCGATCTATTGCGTTACATTCACGCAAAGCGGCTGGCCGTGTTTGGCTGTATTTGCTTCGAAAAGAACCTGCAAAAATTCCGCTGCGAAGACATGAGCGCAATGGACGTGAGTTTTCGTTTTTTGTTTGAGCGCATAGACATGTTCATGAAGATCGAATACCAAGAACGCCTAGCAAAACTGGTTTTCGATGATCGTGACTATGGCATTAACCAAAAAAATGCTCACGCCATCACGAATTTTTTCCAACGCAGTTCTGCCGGACTCAGCTTCAACTCGATAATCCAAACACCATTTTTTGCGATTTCGCAGGCGCAGAATATCGGTCTGCAATTAGCTGATTTCGTCACTACGATCATTGGACTCCGGTTCTCCTCACACCCTGATATCGGGCCCTTTTGGTATATGCTGAAAGACACCTTTTACCATTATCAGCTCCCGAATAATCGCTGGGTGAACAGCATCAAGGTCATGCGACCCATGCTGGTTGCGGGAGAAAAAAAAGCAGCGCTGGATGGCCTTACGGCCCGCGGTCGGGACAAGTAAGCCCAACATCCAGCGCCGACTCTTTATGGCCCATTACGGGCAAATCTTCAAGCGGCTTTTTAGACGCCTTTTTGTCTCTTAGTCCAGACAAATATTAGCACTCCGTATTCCATCAGGTTCAAAAAAACAGCCAAAAACAGCCTATTTCAGCCATTTTCTGACAATTAGGGCTGCCCGCGTACGCGGCGCGTGCCCCATGTAACGAGCTCTATTTAGGCCGCGTGGGAATAGGGGGATCTTGAAGTGCCTTGTCCAACTACAGTTTGCGTCTCATCGGCTAAAACTGTCCCAGCCCAACATCCGGTCTTAGCGGCGCTTTTTCGTCTTCTTCAGCACGGCATCAATTTCGGCGCACCAGCGTTCGCCTGGCAGTTTGTCCAGCAGCCGGAGCAGCCATTCAACCTGGTCCAGCTTCGTTTGTCCGTTTCGCCATTTTGACAGAGTTCCAGGTCGAACTTGGAGGTATCTAGCGAGTTCGCGATCGGCAACGCGCCGTCCTTCGGTCTTCTGATACTCAAAAATCAGGGCGTTAATCAGGCGCTGCGGTCTGGGATTTGAGAATGTTTTCTTTGACAACGTTGTTTCCTAAAGCGCTATGTTATGCTTCTTTTAGAAACATGCAGGAACTTTTGTCGCTGTCTCGTAATCCGGCCGCCGTCCAAGTTGTGTTCGATATTGATGGGGACAAAATCGAGCGGCTTCTCCTTCCTGATCCAGAAACATCAATAGTGGGGGGCGTCAGGTGGGGTCGCGCCGACGCTCTCTTCACTCCTGCGTTTTGGGCGGCTCGGGCGTGGTATTGTCGGCACTCTCCTCGTTTTTCTGATTATTCTTGGGGCACTGAATTGCGCGATGAGATTGTGGGATGCCTGCTGGGAGGACACGGGATTACGTCTGAGGTAAACAAGGCCGCTTTCCAACTACTGGAGGCATCTGGTCTTTTGGAGCCTGGGAGCAGCGTCAACGAGTCGGAGATTTTCGCCCTGTTGGCGGATCTCAGAATTGGCGGTCGACTCACGCGCTACAGATTCCCGCGGCAAAAATCTGCATTTATTGCGACGGCACTACGAAAACTGGACACTGCGGTCGCCATTCCAGTTGCGGCTAAGGAAATGCGCAGCTGGCTAATGACATTTCCTGGGATTGGTCCGAAAACAGCATCGTGGATCACGCGAAATCATCTGCGCACCGCAGCGGTCGCAGTGATAGATATTCACATTTTCCGCGCCGGCGTAATCATGGGGCTCTTCAATAGCAGGCATGACATTGGCCGCCATTATTTTGCGATGGAGGCACTTTTCCTCGAGCTCGCTCGGCGCATTGGAGTTCCCGCTCAAGAGCTCGATGTCCTTATCTGGAGGACCATGAAGGATTCCGGCCATACTGGTCTGAACGCATATCGCGCGGCAGCTTAGTTGCGCAACCCCGAGACTTCGGTTAAGGCACTTGATGCCCCCGGAGGATTTCAGCTAATGGAAGGCGGAGGAGGCGGCTCCGGAGGAGGAGGCGACAGGAATATTGGAGGCGGCCCTCGGACCTTCACCGGCTGCTACACGATTAACTTCGAAACGGTCCTGCTTTCTCCTCGGCTTGAGGCGATCGCTGCACTGAAAATCGGCGATGTTCTTGTGCTGAAATTGGATTCACAGCAGGACACGCCAATAGTAGTAGCGACGCGGAAAAATGGCGAAGAGGTTGGCACAATTGGATCTCCACACCTCCTGCAACTCATCGGCTGTATGCAGGAAGGCCATAAATATACCGCTGCCGTGGTGTCGATTGAAGGAGGAGCGTGTCGGGTGATAGTAGATCACGCCGGCAAATAACGATCGTCGGCGGCGCGTACGTCGAACGGTGCCAGTGGCCGACCTGGTTTGAATTGTTTGGTTCCGGAGTAAGAGCAGCCGGCGCCATCGCTGGTCGTGACGCGGACGTAATTCTTCATTCGTTCATCAGCGATGATTGGACGAAAAATCTTGAACTGATCGCTTCCGCGCTTGGATTTTCTTTGCGCAGGTCGCCTGTCGCGACAACCCCCGAGTTCCATTACCGCCACTCTTTGGCCCCGCCAATGTTCCATGGCTCACGCTCATCAATAGAGTCGCTCAACGTCCAATCAGAACTGACATTGTGTTATGGAATGATGCAGGGCAACGCGATCGTAAGCGCTGAAAGCGTTGTTTATGACCCTCAATCTCCGCTGCGGCCGCAGCACTTTCGTCAAAACGGTTCGGATTGTCGCCGTTTGGCGATCGTCGCAAACGAAGCCGAAATTCGCGGTCTGAGTGGATGTGACGATGTCAAACTAGGTGCAGAGACCCTCTGCGGTGACCAAGCCGCCGACGTTGTTGTCGTGAAGCGCGGCATCCGCGGCTGCATTGTCTTCAGTGCGTCAGGCATCCATGAATTTCCGGCATATCGCATCCGCTCTTCTTTCTTGATCGGCTCTGGTGACATTTTCTCCGCTGAGTTCGCATATCGTTGGTTGATAGAAGACGAATCGGCGGACCGCGCGGCGGAGTTAGCGTCGCTTGCGGTCGCCTACTATTCGCAAGGGCCGGCTCTGCCGGTTCCGAAACTCATCCCCGAAGGATGTCATTCAGGCGCGATCGCGACGCCCGAGAAACCTCGATCCATCTATCTGGCGGGTCCGTTTTTTAACCTCCAGCAACTGTGGATGGTCGAAGAGGCATTAGCGCATTTGACTGATCAAGGATTGGAAGTGTTCTCACCGTTTCATCGCATCGGTATTGGAGAACCGAATGTTGTCGCCAAACAGGACGTCGAGGCTATTCGGGCTGCCGACGGAATGTTCGCGCTTCTCGATGGGTATGATGCGGGAACTCTATTTGAAATCGGTTTGGCACGCTCTCTCGACAAACCAGTCACCGTTTTCGTCACCTCGCGCGAACGTCAGAATTTAACCATGTTGACTGGGACAGGCTGTGAGGTTTTCCATGATTTTGTCTCCGCAGTGCTTTGGGAGGCTTCCCGGTGACCGCGGCCGCACTCCTCCTGTCTGGCGGGATTGAATCGGTCGCGGTCGCATATTTAACGCGACCCAGCCACGCAATCACGATCGACTACGGCCAGGCGGCGGCGGCGACGGAACTGCGCGTCGCGGGTCAAGTTTCTGCGATGTTGGGAATTCGGCATGAGTGCGTACAGGCTGACTTCGCAGGCCTTGGAACGGGGATCATGGCGAAAAGGGACAACGTACAAGGGGCGCCTTCGCCGGAATGGTGGCCGTTTCGGAATCAATTCTTGATCACTGTCGCGGCGATGTTCGCGGTAAAATCCGGATTGTCCGATGTGATGATCGGGACGGTCAAGTCGGACACTCTGCATGCTGACAATTCGCCAGAGTTCTTGCGGTTGGTGGATGAGTTGGTCGCTGCTCAGGAAGGAGGCATTCGGGTCTCGGCACCGGCGAAAGACCTTACAACCGCCGAACTAGTCGAGCGTTCACGAGTGCCCTTTTCCCTGCTCGCCTGGACGCATTCATGTCATACGGGCCCCTTGGCGTGCGGTCAGTGCCGCGGGTGCCGAAAGCATATCGAAATTGCCGAATTATTCGGACCCCGCACTCAATAGTGAAAACTCCAACCGCTTCGGCTGCTCAAACCACGCCAGACCAAGCGAGACTCGGAACGAGGCCAGAGGCGCGGGAGTTGCTGATAAGAGTTTCAACGGCAACCGTAGTGGGCCTTTTTGGGCTTGACCGGCCGAGTTGAACGCCGTTTAACCAGAGTCTACATTCGGATATGGCAAAACCCGACGTAACCGAACCCGCCCCAGCGGACGAATGTCGCGAGTCGGAAAAGGTCGATAAGGTAATCAACGTTATCGTATCGGAGTTCGAGGGCGACACGTCTAGATTCTTCGAGTCCATCCGCCCCAAAGAAGACGAGGTCTGGCGAGTCAAAAGCAAGGACGAGATGGTTGCCGTTCGGAAAGTCGCCGGAGCACACGGTGGCTAAAATCGGTGCCGGCCCCCGACCCAGACTATCGAGAAAATTGTGATAGGGCGATCTACGTCGCTTCCGAGATCACCCAGGATCTAGTCGACCGAATCACTCCCGAACTGAATCGCCTCCGGCTTTCCAGTCCGGATCCAATCACTCTATATATCGACAGCCAGGGTGGCGGAATTAGCGCCGCAGAGACAATTCGGCAACTGGCAACGGCGCCGAACCCCGATGGGCAATGCTGTCGCCTGATCACTGTTGTCACAGGGCGCGCTGCAAGCGCTGCCGCTGATCTTCTCGCTCTCGGCGACTATGCGATCGCGTACAACCATGCCCAAATCGTATATCACGGGTCGCGGACCCCGGCAGGGACGGCGCTTACGTATGAAGGAGCGGCTTCGTTGGCATCGAATCTCCAGCAAACCAACGAGTTTTTCTCTGTTCGACTTGCGCGACACGCCTTTCCACGCCTGGTGCTGCGGCTGACGCAGTTCAATAAGGAATTCAACGAGTACCGCGCACAGACGCAACCTCCTGTGGCCGCAGGTGTTCAGCCTTTGATAAAGGCGTTGGCGAAGAAGCTCGATCCCGAGAATTCGCGCATGCTGCGACGCGCTCAAACGCGCCAAAAGGTTATCGGGGAACTGACAGCCTCCGTGGGGCGGCACTTGCGGCGTTTCAAGGACACCAGTTCGATGTCTGACGCTCGTTTCGAGGCCGAGCTGTTGAAGGCCGTATTAAGTCACAAAGTGCGCACCCATGCGACGGAGGCGAATTGGAATTTGAGCCGCGGGGGTCTCGACGAGGTGAGGGACGATTTCAATATCTTGCATGACTTCCATTTCGGAACGCAAAAACGTGATCTCGCTCGATGGCTGGGATCGTATGGCTCTCTTTTCCTGAAAGACGATGAGCGAGCGGAGTACACGGAGTTGGTTAAGCAGAAACCAGAAGACCGAAAAGCGCATGTCGATTGGCTGAAGCCCAAGTCAGAGCCTAAGATCCAACCGTTGTGGTATCTGACAGTGTCGGTTTGCCGTCTGCTGCAGTCGGAAGACTTTGTCCTCTCGCCTTCGGAGGCGTATTGGCTCGGCATCGTCGACGAGGTCCCCGGGACTGATTTGGCAAATCTACGGCAGATGGTGGAGGCGATGAAACCAGGGCCGCCTCAACAACCCGACTTGCCCGTAAGCGCCGCCCCAAAGTAGCGTCGGCTCCGAGATTCGCTGTTTCTCGAACAACGAGCCACGAAGCGTCAACGCACTCCCGCGCGCGCTCCGGCAAACTTGTCATTCATCGACTTTCCTAAGGGAATTTGGATGAATGAATGATGATGATGGTTCATCGAGACACACTCTCCTGGCGGTTAGACCGTTCTGGCCTTGACGAAATCAATTGCAATCAAGTGAAGGGAAACAGCAATCACTCAGCCGTAAACCAAGTCGCGAGCGCGGGTGCTTCTTCAGGCCGGGCCATCGTTGGCGCACGTGCCTGCACATTGGCGCATTTGGGCGTATTTGTTATGACTTTCGGCCTATTATGTTATGACATGACGCCTGTCAGCGTGCCATTTTCATAGGGAGGGAGCGGGTGAAGGGAATCGAACCCTCGTGTCCAGCTTGGGAAGCTGGCGTTCTACCATTGAACTACACCCGCGGATGAATTTTCGATTGTCGATTTCCGATTGCCGATTTGCAAGCGGCAAAGTTACTGCCAGGAAATCACGTCTCCCGAGCCTGTATAAATATTGGCCGTGCCGCCTTCCTTATCGAAAGCGGAGTTGAGAGCACTTCCGCCACCGAGCTGACCATTCTTGCCGAGCGACCACGCAATGACTCCTGCGCGGATTGGGTCTGAACCCGCACCGCCGGTAGCCCCATAAGGGTTGGGATTGATTTGATTGTCGTAATCACCGTCGATCGCGACCTTGTAAGGTGTCCCCCATGGGTCAATGAATTCTCCTTTGGTAATCGTCACTCCGTTCACAGTCACATCCGCAGCAGCTATTCCGGAGCGTGGGCGCGCGGTGTCTTTGGCGTCCGCTGGCGAGAGAAAGACAATTTTTCGCGGGTTAGCTACATCGCCGGAGTTTGCTCCGGAGCCTGGATTCACGGCGCGCAGCGTATAGAAGAGATCGTCCGTCCGGGACAGCGCTGTATCCGTAGTGACGGTAGTAGGAATCGGATACTTCCCGTATTCGGTGTAATACGCATTCACCGCGGTGACGATTTGCATCAGGTCGCTTTTGGCCTGCGTTGTCTTCGCCCTGTTCGTCATGCCTTGGAAGGCGGGGAACAAGAAGGCCGCCAGCACCGCGATAATGGCAATGACGACGAGGAGCTCAATCAGGGTGAAGGCGGCGAGGCGCGGTCGCGAGGAAGGATTCATTTCCATTTCAGCATCTGTTCGGGAAACGGGCATTGGGCGCAATCAGAATTGTCCTGTAAACAAAAGTCTTCGTAAATCTGCAGCAATCCCTGCTGATAGGCGACGGTTTTCGTAAAGTGAGGGCGGCGTGGATCAGCGCCAAAGAGCCGGGTGGCGCCGGTTTCGAGACGGCGATTCGAGAGGCGCGCGGGCAGTTTCTCATAAGCAGCCCAGATGTCGACGCCTTCGGCCAGAAACAGGGGCAGGAGAACATTGGCCAGGATTTCAGTTATCCGGGATTCGCCGACGAGGGCCATTTCCGTCGGCGTTGCGCCGGCAGTGAGAGTGTAGTGGACGTTCCAAAACGGGTGGGCGAGCCCGAGGAAGAATTCCCGAATGCGCTCGGGTTTCCTGGTGGTGAGCGAGCGGATCAGCGAAGGCCACGCGGGAACCAGCGTTGCCAGCGCGCCGAGCCGGCGTTGGGGGTGATTCAGTGGGCGACTCCCGCTTAGCCGCCACAGTCTCGGCGGCAAAACGAGACGCTGCATCTCATCGCGGTGCGGCCACCAGCGGTCCCAGAGTTTTCTCAGATAATCACGTGTGCCTGGCGCATAGACGCCGAGGTCTGGGGCTTCGAGAAAACCGGCCGCGCCGAAAAGAATCGCTTCCGTGTCGTCACTTTGTTTGCGCAGGAACCCAAGCGGCAGGCGCTGGGCGAGGAGAGTGAAGGCGAGCTTGTTCTGTTTGTAGCCAAGAGCGGCAGCGATTTCTTGAAAGAGAGTCTGATCGCGCCCGTGACTTTCCACGATGGTCTTGATCCGTGCCGCTTTGCGTTGCAGGCGAAACTGCGAGGCCGCCGTGAGTATGTGGCGCAGACGTTCCTCCGCCAGATCCTTCAGCGGCGCCTGGCAACGGCCGGGACGCGCCAGCGGAACATTTGCGGAGAAGGATTCCGCCAAAGTATCGGGATCGACTCGCACTTGCGGCACGTTCCGATTTGATTGGGTGCGGGTGAAAAAGGCGCGGTCGCTTTGCTGGACGAAAACATGGAGGACGGCGTCGTCGAAAGCGGGATTAGTGGCGTGACCGTGGGTCTCCCAGCTTCGATCTGCGAGGTCGAACTCGATCGTGCCACGGATGGGATCGCTGGCGCCAAGGCGAACGACGGCGTCGGAAAAATCTGGGCCGGCCTCGCGATTCCAGGTCCCGAACTGGATGATCTCGACAGCATCGCCAGTTACGGAGCGAAAATGTCGTCCGAAATCGCCTGCGAACCAGCGCGCCTGCAACTCCAATTCGGCGGGCTCGTGGCGCGCGGGAAAGAGCGCGCGTTCATGGACACGCGCAGACGCGCGGATCTCGGCGTAACGATCGGCAAGCAGCATCGGGGGAAGACGGATTGTGGAGAAGCAAGGGGCGTTTGACGAGAAAAGAAAGCTCCAAGCACCAAGCTCCAGAGAAGCTCCAATCACCAAACGCCAAAACAGCGGGCGGGTGTCTTTTGAAGTTTGGAGCTAGGTGTTTCTCTGGTGCTTGGAGCTTGGAATTTGGAGCTTTCCTGACGTTCCTCGCCGCCCTCTGCGCGGCTGGATGACAGCCCTTTAGCGCGTAAACAAACTACACATTCGCCACCGGCTCAGGCGCCAGGGCCTCGACGGACGGCGGCAAGGCCGGGCGCTGGCGCAGGTATTCCGCGATCTGCTCCACCAACGGGCCCCGCGAACGCGTGAACATGAACGAGTATCTCGGTCCACTACCCTCGGTCGGCAGGATGACAAGATTTTCCGAGAGAAATTGCGACTCGTGCGAGATGGTCATTTCCTGGAGCTCAATCGTTCGGCAAAAGGGCCGAAAACTTTTTCGCGCCACAAAAACAATCTTCTGCGGCTCTTCATTGGTCGCGACGAGCGCGCCGAAAAGATTCGCGGGGATGCGGTGGCCGCGCCCGCTGAGACAAGGGACCGCCCACGCGATGGTTTCGCCGAGGACATTTTGCTTGCTGAAGATCGGCCCGAGGCGGGCGGGGAGCGCGATGGGAAGCGCACTGGAACGACGCAGATCGGCGGGGCCGTTCAGTTTCGTCAAGGCGAGCCAGAGCTTGGCTCTGATTGAGCGGAGGACTTTCGGTGCGAAGTAAAGAAACGCGGCAATGGCGAGCGCGAAAAGGGAGATGGCCAGGATCGGGTTGTAATGAATGAGCGCCAGGCCACCGAAAACCGTGACATCTTCGGCTACGCTGAGTCCGATGTTGGAGAACGGTTCGGGGGAACTGTTCGCGACCAAACGGGTCGAGGCCTTCGCCGTATGCGTAACCAGGCTGGTCGTTCCGGCCATGAGGAGGATGAGCGCGTTCACCACGGGACTGGAATGGCCCAGCACTTGAAGCCCAATTAGCGCGCCGCCGATCGGCCGGATGATCGTGTGGACGGCGTCCCACGCGGTGTCGACCCACGGGATTTTGTCGGCAAAAAATTCGAGGAAATAGAGGACGCCCGCGATGGTGACGATCCAGGGATGGCCGAGCACTTCGAGCGAATGATAAGTCGGCGAGAGGACGATCCAGTGCTGGTTGACGGCGAGGCCGGTGACGAAAACCGTGAGGTAGAGGTTGACGCCGGCGAGACAAGCCAGACCGAGCGCGACACTCAGGAGATTGAACTTATCCACAGCGCAATATCAGACCGCATCATGCTTGTGACGTTCAAACAGAGGGTTGAATGAGACAGGATTAACAGGATTTACGGGATTGCAGAGGCTTTAATCTTGTTAATCCTGTTAATCCTGTCTGTTTCTTTGCCATGCTCGACATCCGGCTCATTCGCGAACAGCCCGACATGGTGAAGACCCGGATCGCCACCCGCGGGAACGCGGACGATGTGGCGAAGATCGATGAGGTGTTGCGCGTGGATGCAGAGCGCCGCCAGGCGGAGACAGCTTTGCAGCAACTCAATGCCGACCGAAAGAGGTTGAGCAAAGAGATCGGCGGGAAACGGGCGCGCGGCGAAGCGACGGAAGAAATCGAGACGCGGGTGCGCGGGATCGGCGATCAGATTGCCCTGCTGAACGAGCAGACAACCGCAGCGGACGAGCAACAGAAACAAATACTGCTCGCGCTTCCCAACCTGCCGCACCCGGCCGCGACGATCGGCAAAGATGCGAGCGAGAACCCGGCCGTGCGAAGCTGGGGCGAGAAGCCGGACTTAAAAGGGCCGGTCCTCGATCATGTCGCGCTCGGGACGAAGTTGAAACTTTTCGATCCGGATCGGGCGACGAAATTGAGCGGCAGCGGATTCATCTGCTTCACCGGCGCGGGCGCAAAACTGGAGCGGGCGCTGATCAATTTCATGCTCGATCTGCACACGCGCGAGCACGGTTATCTCGAGATGAGCCCGCCGTTTCTCGTCCTGCGCGATTGCATGATCGGCACGTCGCAACTTCCGAAATTCGAGGAGGACATGTACGGACTCGAAGAGAATCAACTCTTCCTCGCGCCGACAGCCGAGGTGCCGGTGACAAATTTTCATCGCGAAGAAATTCTGGCCGCGGCGGACTTGCCGAAAAAATATGTCGCCTACACACCCTGCTTCCGCCGTGAAGCGGGCTCAGCCGGCCGCGAAACGCGGGGGATCATTCGCGTGCACCAGTTCGACAAAGTGGAGCTGGTCAAGATTACTGCGCCGGAAAGTTCCTACACCGAGCACGAATCGCTCACGGCGGACGCGGAGCGGGTGTTACAGCTGCTCGGTCTCCATTATCGCGTGATCGAATTGTGCACCGGCGATTTAACTTTCGGCTCGGCCAAGACGTACGACATCGAGGTCTGGTCCCCGGGACAGAATTCTTACCTGGAAGTCTCGAGCTGCTCGAACTTCGAGGAATACCAGGCGCGCCGGATGAATCTGCGTTTCAAAGACGCCGAAGGGAAAAACCGATTTTGCCACACGCTGAACGGTTCGGGTGTGGCGCTGCCGCGATTGTTCGCGGCGCTGATCGAAAGCTGCCAGCAGCCCGACGGCTCGGTTCGGATCCCGGAAAAATTACAGCCCTATTTCGGGGCGGCGGAGATTCGTTAATCTCCTGCTCACGATCAAGATCAAGATCAAGATCAAGATCATGAGCAAGAGCAGGAGGAGAAACGCTAAGGAGCATTCCTGAAAAAATCGAGCTGGCCGGGATCAGCCGAGGCAATTTCAGCGGGGGAGGGAAGTGGCAACTCGAAGCCCAGCCGGTCCGCGAGCCGCTGGCAGGTCTCCGGCGCGAAGCCCTCGAAGTGATTGTTCACGAAGGTCCAGACGTTGCGGGTATCGGCGAGATGCCGTTCGATCCGAATCGCCCAGCTTTCGAGCGCGGCCTCCCGTTTCCAGAGCAGTTTTCCGTAACGGTGCACGCGCTCGCCGGCGTGGTCGTATTTGGTGGTATAATCACCGAGAAGCCGGACGTAGAGAAAATCGGTCGTGCGCGGCAGGAATTCGAAAGGCGCGAGATTACGCTCGTTCAGCGGACTCGTGTCCGCCCAAACCCAGCAGACCCGATGCTTTTCGAGGAGCCGGATGATTTGCGGGCGATGCCAGCCGGCATGGCGGAACTCGATGGCGAAACGGAAATCGCGCGGCAGTTGGTCGAGAAATGCGCGTAACGCGGGCTGGCCATCCTTGGGCGAAAAAGAGGGCGGCAATTGAATCAGGATAACCTGAAGTTTCTGCGCCAGCGGTTCCAGCGCCTGGAGAAAGGCGGTGAGCTGGGCGTTGCAATCGCGCAACCGGCAATCGTGGGTGATGTCGCGCGGCAGTTTGCAGGCAAAACGAAAGGTGGCGGGAGTGTGTTCCGCCCAGCGGCGGACAGTCGCTTCCGACGGAGCACTGTAGAAAGTGGAATCCACTTCGATCGCGGGAAAGTAATGGGAATAGAATTCCAGCCAGCGCGCCTGGGGCAAATCGGCCGGATAAAAGCTCCCTCGCCATTCCTCGAAACTCCACGCGCAGGCGCCGAGGCGGATTTTTTGCTGTGCCGTAAGATTCAAGTGGGACTAAAAGTAATCGCTTCCGCCCTCGTGCAAAGCGGCTTGCAGGCGACGACGGCCGGGGCTGGCCGGCCAATTGTTTACCCGGGCCAGCTTGACTGGGCCTTCAAGGTAGCTACCCTGCGCAACGCGATGAAATCTGCCTTTCGCATCCTTTTTTTACCCGCCCTGCTTTGCCTCGGTCTGGCCCACGTAGCCAGCGCCTCCGTAATCTTTAAACCCGGCGAGAAGGCCAAGTACATGGAGCCGGGTGAAGAGGAAATCGGCGGCAATGCGCAACAGCTTCTGGCCAGGGCGCAGGAAGCGGAAAAAAGCGGAAATATCAAGCGGGCGATCAAGACCTACAGCATCCTGGTGCGGCGGCATCCCAGGGACGTTCTTGCATCGGGCGCGCTCTATCGCATGGCGCAATTGCAGGAGCAGATCAAGGATTACCTCAAGGCCGCTCAAAGCTATGCCGTCCTGGCCGAAAAATTCTCCAAGAGCGAGCATTTCGACGAATCAATGGAGGCTCTTTTCCGCATCGGGGAAATGTATCTCCAAGGTCAAAAAGTGAAAATCCTCGGCATTCCGATCAAGCCTTCGATGGAGCGCGCCCTGGACATTTTCACGGCCATCGTGCGGGTGGCGCCCTACGGGAAATACACCGCGCGGGCGCAGTTCGACATCGGACGGGCGCGCGAAAAACAAGGTTCGAACGAGCTGGCCATCGCGGCCTACCAGGCTGTGGTGGAAAAATTCCCGAACGATCCGCTCGCGGCCGACGCGCAATATCAGATCGGCTACATCTGGGCCAAAGCCGCGAACACTGGCACCTACGATCCCGCCGCGACCAACAAGGGTAAAACCGGTTTTGAAGACTTTCTCTACCGGCACCCCAGTAGCGAGAAGGCAGCGCAGGCCCGTGAGAACGTGAAGATGCTCGAGCACAAGCAGACCAGCACCGCTTTCCAGATCGCCAAGTTCTACGACAAACAGAAGTTTTATCGCGCGGCCGCGATCTACTATAACGATGTCATCCGGCAGCAGCCGGGCTCAGTCGAGGGCGAACGAGCTAAAAAAAGAGTGGCCGAACTGCGCCAGAAATTCGGCGATAAGATTCAGCTTCCCGAGGTCACGGCGGCCACGGCCAAGAAAAACAAGAAGACGGCAGAGGGTCCTCACTCCAGGTCTGACAGAAAATCATCCTCGCCCAACGACGCGCCGCTGCCCGCGCCGGACAGCGACATCTCCCTGCCGCCGCCCGCTTCCCTTTTGCCTGACACGACGACCGCCCCGCCACCCTCCACGACGGATCCCTTGCCGACCTCCTCGCCGACACCCGACGCGGCGCCCACGCCGTAGTCGTGAAAAAAGCTTTCTCTACCTTTCTGTTCGCGGCTCTTTTGAGCGGATGCGCTGGTTACCACCTCGGGCCAGCCACGCCCGCTCAACTGCGCGATATCCATACCATCGCCGTGCCGACGTTTCGCAACCAAACGCTGGTGCCGCGAATTGAGGCTCTGGTTACCGGCACCGTGATCAAGCAATTCCAACAGGACGGAACTTTTCGGATCGCGAATGCCGAGAATGCTGACGCCATTTTGAAAGGGGAAATCGTGTCGGTGAGCCGCTCTCCCGCGCGTTCTGTTCGGGGGAACGTGCTTGCGACGGTCGAGTTCAATTTGGGCGTTCGAGTCAACTACACGCTGGTCGCCCGTGATGGGCATACGGTTAAGGCATCAGGCCAGGCGGCTGGGGGCACCAGTTTCTTCGTGGGCTCAGATGTCAGCACCGACGAGAGACAGGCCTTGCCCCTGGCGGCCGAACAATTGGCGATCAGCTTGGTCAGCCAGTTGAGCGAGGGTTGGTGATGCGCGATGAAGGGCCAGCAAAAGTTGTGGGGCATCCTCAACGACAAGCTGGACATGCTCCGCGCCAGCAATCGTATCCCTGAGGCGATCCGGATTGCCGAGACCGCGCTCGAATTAGCCCAGCGCGCCTTCCAACCCGGCGAGAGCGGTTACGCGCTCAGCTTGGAAAAGCTCGGGCAACTCCACGACCAGGCCGGCGACCGGGTTGCGGCGAAACCTTACCTGATCAAGGCCCACGAGCTGATCGAAAAAGCCGATCCGGTCGATGAGCGGGCGCTTTTTCGCTCGGCCCGGCGGCTCGGCTTTCTCTGCGATAATCTCGGCGAAACCGATGCGGCCCTGGCCTACTACGAGACGGCTTTCAAGACCGGTTCCAAACTAGAGGGCATTCCCTATTCGGATCTCGGCACGATGTTGAACAACGTCGCGTTGATTTATCGCAAGACCGGCCGGCAGAAAGCCGCGGAGCCTTACTACCTCCACGCGCTGGAGATTTACGAAAAACAGCTTGGTCCTGATCACCCCGATGTGGCTTCGGTGTTGAATAACCTCGCTGTCTTTTATACGAACGAGCGCCGTTTCGCCGAGGCGGAGAGAACGCATCTGCGCGCCCTGGCCATTCGTGAGAAGGCGCATCCGCCCACCCATCCGGACATCGCGCAGTCGAAGTGCAATCTGGCCGTGGTTTACCATTCCAATGGCGATTACGCGCGGGCCTCGGAACTTTATCGCGCCTCGATCAAGACCTGGGAGGACGCAGCGGAAAAGCCGCCGGAAGACTACGAAATTGTCGCGTCAAACTACGCCGATCTTTTGCGCTCGTTAGGCAAAGCGCGGCAGGCGAATCAGCTGGAAGAGCGAGCGCGCAAGAAGCGGCGTTCCTAGTGGGATTGCGCTTGCGCCAGCACGCCGGGCGCGCACCTTAGCAACCGCCGATCGGCTCACGTGGCGGAATGGCAGACGCGTACGGCTCAGGACCGTATGGGGAAACCCGTGGAGGTTCGACTCCTCTCGTGAGCACTTCGCCGCCGGCTGGTGTCGAACGCGCTGAAGAGGGACACCGACGATGTATCTTTGCTGTTCCCGGAGCGCTCGCGAAAGAAGTGGCGCGGCTAACTGAAGGACTCACCGCCTCGTTGGAAATGGTAATTCCAGCAATGCCGGCACTAATTCGTCCGAGACGATGATGTGATGAATTCCGTCTCGATGTCCTTCCAGGATGAACACCGTGCTCGCTCCGGTATCGACGCGCGCAAAATCGCAACGCCATCCCTCCGCGGTGAGCTCCGCCGCGACCAAGTTCCAATATTTGTCCGGCGTTGCACGAGCGACCATACCCGAGTGAATCGCACGCCTGCGGGGAATTGGATTCGTCCGTGTGCTATTTCTTCCCGGGCGCGTATTTCCAATGGCGCGCTTTGCCCTCCGCGAGCCACTCTATCGAGGTCGCCAACCGTTCGCGGCGCGTCGCCTCTCGCTTGGCTTCGGTGACCCATTCCAGGTAGTCCCGCTGCTTGCTCGGGGCGAACGCCTCGAAGGTCTTGCGGGCCTTCGCATTTTTCTTCAACGCAGCAGCGAAATCGGAGGGAACCGCCAGGGGCTCTCGCTTCTTGGGCTGGGTCCGGCCGGGCGCTTTGATTCCGGCTTCATTAAGAGCGGCCGCCTTTTTGACGTAGCCAACCAGAGTCTTCTCACTGGGCAAATCCGCCACCGACTTGATGCAGCCGAAAGTACCGATGCCCGTTTTTTCCGCGGCTCGGCCGTCTTCGAGGACGAGCGATCCCTTCCAAAAGCCAAACGCGCAGTGCTGTTTGAATGCCGCCATTCCGGCGAGGATGCCTTTGTGATCGAAATGAGGCATCGACCACTTGATCGTCTCAACCACGTCCGGGCAACCGGCGTGCACCACTTTGCGCAAATGCTTCAGGATCGGTTTGGCGAACGCCGGCGCTTTAGCGATGTAAGCGTCGATTCTTGGATCTTTGGTGGCCATGAAACTCCTCCCGTTGGTTCGGGCTGACAGATTACAACGCCACAAAACTTTTTGTCGAGTCGCCGCGCGGGAATGGATACACTCCGTTTTCTATGGCCGGCGTCATCGTTATCGTTGCATACCGCCCCAAACCGGGGCGCGAAATTGAGCTCTTGGAAATCGTGCGCAATCGCGTGCCCACTTTGCTCAAGGAGGGCCTGGTGACCGATCGTGTTCCCGTCATCATGCGGGCGAAAGACGGTACGATCATCGAGGTCTCGGAGTGGAAATCGCATCAGGCCATTGAAGAGGCGCACAAGAACCCTCGTGTGCTCGCCCTGTGGAATAGGTTTTTCGCGCTCTGCGATTGCGTGCCGCTCAAGACCGTTCCCGAAGCCGACATGATGTTCGCGGGTTTCGAACCGCTGCCGACGCCCTTGCCGGAAGGCATGCCAACGACGGCGCCGCTACGTTGATGCTGTCCTTGGAGACGGGCCTGCCTGGAGACGGCCTGCCCCCAGGCCGTTGAGAAAAGCGAAATATGTCCTTCGCCTCCGGCACGAGGGCGTGCCGGCTCCAGATCGCCGGCTCCAGTGGAACTTTCTTGATAACGGCAAAGTGCCTCGCTATTTAAGCGGCGACTCTGATTGTTGGAGACGGCCTGCCCTCAGGCCGTCCGCGAACTCTTTTCCACATGGCCCAAGCACAAACCACGTTGTCGCCGCGGACGTTCGGCCAAACCATGCGGCCCGACACCTGGTGGATGCAGCCGCTCCTGGTCTTTCTTGGTCTCTCGACTTTTATCGTTTACTCAACCTGGGCGGCGTTCCAAGGAAATCATTACTTCTTCGGCGCTTATCTCTCGCCCTTTTATTCGCCCGAGATTTTCGGCGCTTCGCCGCACAGTTGGTTCGGACCGAAACCTTCCTGGTGGCCCGGCTGGCTCTTGTTTTCTCCCGCCCTCCTGATTCTTTGGGCGCCCGGTGGATTGCGGCTGACCTGTTATTATTATCGCGGCGCCTATTACAAGGCGTTCTGGGCCGACCCGCCCGCCTGCACCGTGGGCGAGCCGCGGAAGACTTATCTCGGCGAACGTTCGTTCCCACTGATCATGCAGAACGTGCACCGCTACTTTCTCTATCTGGCGATCATTTTCATTTTCGTGCTCAGCACGGATGTCTGGAAAGCATTGTGGTTCGCTGATGCGGCCGGAAAAACGTCGTTCGGGATCGGAGTCGGGACCATAGTCCTCGCACTCAATGTCGTTTTCCTTGGCGCCTTCACCTTTGGCTGCCACGCCTTGCGCCATTTGATCGGCGGATTTCGCGATCAACTCTCGCGCTCGCCTTCCTGCTACAATGCCTATCGCTGCGTGAGCTGCTTCAATCGCCGCCACATGGTTTGGGCGTGGGTAAGTCTTTTCTGGGTCGGGTTCTCCGATCTCTACGTGCGCCTTTGCTCGATGGGAATCTGGCACGACCTGAGGCTTCTGTAACCGCAGCCTGATGGCCGAATACCAAACCTTTCAACACGACGTGCTCGTCATCGGCGCGGGCGGCGCCGGTTTGCGCGCGGCGATCGAGGCGTCGACTGCGGGAGTTTCCGTCGGGCTCGTGTGCAAATCTCTCCTCGGAAAAGCGCACACGGTCATGGCCGAGGGCGGGATCGCGGCCGCGCTCGGGAACGTGGACGATCGCGATAACTGGAAAGTCCACTTCGCCGATACGATGCGCGGTGGCCAATATGTCAATCAATGGCGCATGGCGGAGCTGCACGCCAAGGAGGCGCCCGATCGAGTGCGCGAGTTGGAAGCGTGGGGAGCCGTCTTCGATCGCACGAAGGACGGGCGCATTCTGCAAAGAAATTTCGGCGGCCACAAATATCCACGTCTCGCTCACGTCGGCGATCGCACCGGGCTGGAGATGATACGGACGCTCCAGGATCACGGCATCCATCAAGGCATCGAAGTTTACATGGAGCACACGATTCTCGCGCTGCTGAAAGAGGGCGATCGCGTCGTGGGCGCCTTTGGCTATGAACGCGAGCGCGGCCGTTTCAAAATCTTTCGCGCCAAAGCGATCGTGCTCGCGACCGGCGGGCTGGGCCGCGCTTACAAAATCACGAGCAACAGTTGGGAATCGACCGGCGACGGCCTTTCTCTCGCTTACGATGCGGGCGCGGAATTGATCGACATGGAGTTCGTGCAGTTCCATCCCACCGGCATGATCTGGCCGCCCAGTGTGGTTGGAATCCTGGTCACGGAAGGGGTGCGCGGCGAAGGTGGGATCCTCACGAACAAAGAGGGTAAGCGTTTCATGTTCGAGCAGATCCCGGAGAACTACCGCGCGCAGACGGCCGACAACCCGGAGGAAGGCTGGCGCTATTGTCAGGGAGACAAGAACGCGCGCCGGCCTCCGGAGTTATTGACCCGGGATCATGTCGCGCGCTGCATCGTGCGCGAGATCAAGGAGGGCAGGGGATCGCCGCACGGCGGTGTCTATCTCGACATCGCCTGGATCAGGGAAAAAATTTCGAACTCAGCCGAGCACATCAAAAGGAAACTGCCGAGCATGTATCACCAGTTCAAACAACTGGCCGACATCGACATCACCGAGCAACCGATGGAAGTGGGACCGACCACGCATTATGCGATGGGCGGCATTCACGTTCATCCCGATACCCAGATGTCGCGCGTCCCCGGGTTGTTCGCCGCTGGTGAATGCGCCGCCGGAATCAATGGCGCCAACCGGCTCGGGGGCAACTCGCTTTCCGACATTGTGGTTTTCGGAAAACGCGCCGGTGAGTATGCGGCGAAATTCGCCCAGGAGAATTCGTTAGGCGAAATCGATCAGGGACAGATCAGCCGGGTCGAGCAGGAAGCGGTCGCGCCGTTCGAAAGATCGAACGGCGAGAATCCGTACTCGGTCCAGCGCGATCTCCAGGATGCGATGCAGGACCTCGTCGGCATTGTGCGAACTGAATCGGAAATGCGAACAGCCTTGGAAAAGTTGAAAGGATTTTGGGAACGGGCGGACCGCGCGGGCGTGGTCGGCCATCGCGAATTCAATCCCGGCTGGCACACCGCGCTTGATTTGAAGACGCTGCTTACCGTCTCGGAGGCGATCACGCTGGCAGCGCTCGAACGCAAGGAAAGCCGCGGCGCGCAATTTCGCGACGATTACCCCGACAAGGATGATCGGTTCGCGAAAGTGAACACGATGATTTCCAAGGCGGCGGACGGCTCCATGCAGATCCGGTTGGATCCACTCCCCGAGATGCCGGATTATCTCAAGCAAGTGATCGAGGAAATGAAGTGAAGACGCGTAGTTACTTGCCTGTCATCCCGAGCCGCGCAGACGGCGAGGGAACCCCCAGTCGGTCGTCGATCACACAAACCAAGGCGGATTTGTCCGACGGTTTTTGCTTCGAGCGGCGCGAAGCGGCCTCCTGTGTGAATGTTCCTGCGACTGTGGGCTCCCTCGCCGTCTGCGCGGCTCGGGATGACAGCTTCGGAGGCTTAACTGAATTTCATCACTTAAGATGAGTGCCGCCACCTTTAAAATCTGGCGGGGCGACGCAAAGGCCGGCGCGTTCGAAGATTACACGACCGACGTTTCCGAAGGCATGGTCGTGCTCGATGCAGTCCACGACATTCAGGCCACTCAGGCCAACGATCTCGCTTGTCGCTGGAACTGCAAGGCGGGCAAGTGCGGTTCCTGTTCCGCCGAAGTGAACGGCATGCCGAAGCTTATGTGCATGACGCGCATGAGCGACCTCGCGCTCGATAAACCGATCACGATCGAGCCGATCAAGGCCTTCCCGCTGGTGAAGGATTTAATCACGGACGTCTCCTGGAATTTTCGGGTGAAGAAAAAGATCAAGCGCTTCAAGCCGCGCCCGCCCGACGCCGCCGACGGGACATGGCGGGTGCAGCAGGAAGACATCGATCGCGTGCAGGAATTCCGGAAATGCATCGAATGCTTTCTTTGCCAGGATGTCTGTCACGTCCTGCGCGATCACCGGAAGCACGATGAATTCATCGGGCCGCGCTATCTCATTTACGTTGCGGCGCTGGAGATGCATCCGCTCGACACCGAAGATCGCATCCCGGAATTGAAGGCGGCGCAGGGAATCGGCTACTGCAACATAACGAAATGTTGCACGAAGGTTTGCCCGGAAGAGATTCACATTACCGACAACGCGATCATCCCGCTGAAGGAGCGCGTGGTGGACCAGTTTTATGATCCGCTCGGCTGGATTTGGAGGAAGCTGAAAAAGAACCGTTAGCGATTTCCATGTTCGAATTGAAATCACTTTCCGCAGAAGCGATCCCGGCCGCGCTGGAAAAGGCCGAGCGTTACCGGCTGCTCAACGAACCGGCCGAGGCCGAAAGCATCTGTCTCGATGTCTTGAAAGCCGACGCGGAGAACCAGCAGGCGCTGATCACGCTGCTCCTCGCGGTGAGCGATCGCTTCGGCAAAGGCTATGGCGTTAGTGACACCCAGTCGAAGGAGTTTCTGGCGCGGGTAAAGGGCGACTACGAACGGGCTTATTATGCCGGCATCGTCGCCGAACGCCGCGCGAAGGCGAAGCTCGCGCAAGGAACGCCGGGCTCTCGCTTTTATGCCTTCGATGGGTTTCGTGACGCCATGAGTTGGTTCGAGAAAGCTGAGGCAATCCGTCCGCCCGGTAATGACGATGCGTTGCTGCGCTGGAACACCTGCGCGCGGATCATCACGCAAAACAAACTCGTTCCGCGCGAAGAGGAACGCGTCGAGCAGCCGCTGGAGTGAATTCTCCGCGCCCCGACTCGCGCGATCCGGACGCCGTTCGCGCGATGTTCGGCCGGATTGCGCGGCGCTACGACCTGGCGAATCACCTGCTGAGTGGCGGCGCTGACTTCCTGTGGCGCAGTCGCGCGGCGAAAATAGTGGAGCGGTGGAGACCGACGCAGATTCTCGACCTCGCGACGGGCAGCGGCGATCTCGCGCTCGCATTGCAAGGCCGGTTACCGGAGGCCATGGTCACCGCGGCAGATTTCTCGCCGGAAATGTTGAGCATCGCAAAACAGAAAGGCGTGCGCGAAACCGTCCTGGCCGATGCGATGCATCTTCCTTTTGAAGCGGCCTCATTTGATTGCGTCACCGTGGCGTTTGGCTTGCGCAACATGCCCGATTGGAGTCTGGCCTTGCGGGAAATGAGCCGCGTCCTCCGGGCGCGCGGACACTTACTCGTTCTTGATTTTTCGTTGCCCGCCGGCCCGCTCCGGCCGGCTTATCGCTTCTATCTGCATCGCTGCCTGCCGAGCCTGGCGGCTCTCGTGACTGGGGAGAAGCAGGCCTACGATTATCTCGGCGGCTCGATCGAAAAATTTCCGAGCGGCGAGGCAATGGTCCGCCTGATTGAGGAAAGCGGGTTTGCAGGTGCGGCAGCGTCGCCGTTGACCGGCGGGATCGCTACGATCTACACCGCCGAGAAAAGGTAGAGGCGTTAGCGTTTCGGCGACGGCGAAGTTGCAGGCGGCGTGGCGATAGTCGGCGCGGGCGTTCCGGTCGCATTCGGCGCTGGACTCGGGATCGGCGTAATCGGCGGCGGCAAAGCCACCAGCGGCAAACGCAACGCGTTGAAATCCGGATTGCTCATCACGAAAGTGCCTTCGCGCTCATCGGTGCGGGCGAACCACATCCCGCCGCCGGCAGGACCACCGACTGTGAGTTTGTGCACCGCCTTGTCGTCGGGCGAGGTCGTAAAGGAAATGGTAAGCTGCGGCTTGTCGAAAGCATGAGCGGGCAACGTCGCGCCGGCCCAGCGCACGGCGCGCAAAACGGTGAGCGTGTTCAACAACGATTGCACGTTCACCTGGTCGATTGGATCGCTGCCCTTTACCCAGGTCCATTCTTTGTTGGCGTTGCGGACTAACGCCGATTCACGATCCGTTTGCACCGTCAATTTGTGCACTTCATCCGGCTTGAAGCGGAAGATTGCGAGTTCCTGCCACTGAATTGGATCGGCGAAAATCTGGTCGAGAAACGCGCGCCGGACGGCAACGATAAATGGTTCGTCCCCCAGGCGCGCGTAGACATTCTCTCCATCGACTTTTCCAAACGCGATCGTCGCGAACGGATGTTCGCCAGCAACCGTCTCGGCCGTGTTCTCCGAGGCGAACGAACTGAAGGTGATTTGCAGCTGCGGTTTATCGAGTCCGTACTTCGGCAGATCCGACGCAACATCCTCGACGAATTTCGTGACCTGCTCGGCCTGGAGTTGATCGAGCAGCCGTTTCACTTCACCCGCGTTGGCCGCCTGATTATTTCGGCTCGCGATGGCCCACGTTTCTTCTTTGCGAGCCAGCACCGTTTTCCCTTTTCCGGCGGCCTCAATCGTGATCCGGTCGAGAATGTCGGTATCCAGCCGGACGAGATGCTTGTCGCGTAAATCGGTCGGTTTTAGTCCCAGGATTTCCTCAATTTTTTTTGGCAGCGTATAAACAGCGTTGCGCGCGGTGAACCGGACATAGACCTGCTCCTTCGCTTTCTCCGGCACTCCGCCGATCTGCAGCATCTGTCCCTGAGTATCGCCGTCGGAAAAAAGCGTGATGGAACCGCGCGGCTCGGCCAGCCCGTAAGGACGCAAATCGCCCCGGTCCTCCGCCACGAATTGTTCGATGCGGGCGGTCGTGATCTGGGCGAGCAGGTCTGCAATTTTCTGGTCGTCGCCGCGGGCGCGCAGCGGTTTTACGATTTCCCAATGCTCACCTCGTTTCGCCAATTCCATTTCACCAGCCGCTGTCTTCAGGAGCGCGCGCATGATCTGTCCCGTGGCGAGTTCTGTCAGCTTCTTGTCCCGAAAGTCTTCGGGCTTGATCGAAATATCGTTCCGAACGGATTGCGCTGCGATGAAGACGTCGTCCGAGTTTGCGACGCGCACATACATCCGGCCTTCGAGCGCGGCGTCGCCCCCGAAAATAATCTCGGGCGGCGCGTCCGGTCCGATCAATTTCACGCGGAGCTTCGCCTTGCTCAGTCCGAATTCATCGAGCCGGCTTTTGTCCTTCGCGATCACCTCCGCGGGGATGGTGTCGAATTTCTGCCAGCCATCGAGGTCGGAGAGGAAGCGCTCGATGGCGGTGGCGTCGGCCTGATCCTTGAACGGGGCTTCGAGCCGCCATTTCCGGTCGTGCCGGCGCAGCTCGATCTTGTCGTCCCCATTTTGAATGACAATGCCTTCAAGTTTCGCGCGCTCGAAGTTCACCACGTTCCCCGCCAGCCGCTTTGCCTCGACCGTGTTCGGGCCTTTGCTTTCGTAAAACTTGATATAGAGGCCCAACCCCACCAGGGCGGCAAACAAAAGGAGCGTCGTCCTGGTCTTCATGGTCTCGTTAGGCGCGGCGCTGCCACCAGACCGCGACTCCCACCACGGCGGGAATGAGCGGCATGATCAGGAGAATCAGCCACCGCAGCTTGCTCAACGCATTTTCGTCGAGACTGAAGGTGAGCGTCTGCGGCACTTTCGGCGCGATGCCGATCAATTGCTCGCGATTGAGGAGCCAATTCACGCAGCCGGAAATAAAATCGAGCGGCTGCTGATCCTGTCGAATGGCGATGTCTTCGATGAACATGGAGTTGGTCGCCAGGACCAGGCGCGAGGAATTGGCCTGGACGCGCTCATCGGCGCTGCCGCCTTTCTCGATGGAGACCGCCATGAGGTGCGACGCGTCTCCGTTGCGCGAGGCATCGGCCTGGTATTTGGCCTGGTCCTCGGAGTTGTAATCGGCCTCGGCCCAGTAACCTTTCTCGGCCCGCACCAGCGGTTGCAGGCGAATGTTCGCTGCCCGCACGCGATCCGCCTCGAGCGTGAGAGAGCTGGTCCCGCCCGGAAAAATTCCCCGCGCGTCCGCGAGCCGCCTGGTGATCGGGCTGTCCCCGAGGAACACGCCGTAGACATCGCGCAGCAACGCGACCTCCTGGATGCCCGTTTTGGCGAAGGCCAGAAGCCGGTCATCATTAACCTTCACTCCGAGCTCAAACAGAAAGGCGTTGAGGTTAGGCGTTTTCGCCGCGGGATCGAGCAGGAGCAGGATGCGCCCCTGTTTGTCCCAAAAATCGCGGAGCAGTTTCATTTCGCGCTCCGAAAAATCGTATTGGGGGCCGGCGATCATGATCGTCTTGAGCTCCGCCGGGATCGCGCCCACCTCGAAAAGATTCAATTCCTGGAACTTGACGTTTTCGTTCTCGATGAACGTTTTGAGGACCCGGATTGGGCTGACCTTCGTTTCCACCGGCGGTGCCATCGGATTGGGCGGAGGCGCTTCCGCGATCGTCGGTTCCTTATGTCCAACCACGTAACCGAGAACGTTCTTTTTCCCTTCGACCAATTCCATTAAGGCGCTCGTGACCGCCTGTTCGCCTTTGAACGCGAGAACCTTCGGCGGTTCGCCGAACATCGGCTGCCCCGGATCGACCTCGGCCATTTCGGAGGTCTTCACGGTTTTGTTGCGGCCGTCGTAATCGATGATCAGAAGGTCTTCGCCCGTCACGACTTTGTATTTGGTGAAGAGCTCTTTGGCGCGGGCGGGGTTGCGACCCAGGTTGATGTGCTCCACGTCGAGTTTCCCTTTCGCCGCGTATTGAAATTCCGTCAGCATTCCCGTCACATCGGCGCCGATCGGGTTATCCGGCAGGAAGAAAACCGTAATGCGCGCCTTGCCTTTCATGCTTTGGAGGAAACGTTTCGATTTGTCCGAAAGGGCAAACTTCTGGTCGCGCGAAAGGTCCCAGCGCCGGTAATGCTCGAACCCGAGGTAATTCACCATCACCGCCAGGAGGAAAAGGATCGTGATCTGAATCAGGATATTCAGGCCGATGCGAACGCGGTGGATCTTCCGCGGCTTGGCAGGAGTTTCGATGGGAGCGGCGTCCGTGTTCATCGGTGATTCGGAAATCCTAGAGCCTCCACTTGCGCGATTGGAACGCGTGGTAAGTAAACGCCAGCATCAGCATGGTCATGCTGAGGTAGAGCACCATCGGACGCGTATCGATCTCGCCGCGGGACAGCGTTCCCATCTGCTCGAGGGCCGAGAAATAGCCGAGCACCTGCCGGGTCGAAGAACTCACTTCGCGGAGCACGTAAGCGATTAGCCCCGAAAAAAAGTGGAGCGTGATCGCGCAAAAAGAAATCACCGCGGCCACGATCTGATTCTTGGTCACCACCGAGGCCAGGCAACCGATCGACGTGTAGAACATCCCGAGAAGCAACAGCATCAGATAAGCGCCGAGATAGGCGCCGGTCGAATTGGCGGCGGATTGGTGCGTGACCGCCTGGAAGACCGCGAAGTAAAGCAGCGTGGGGATCCAGAGAATTCCGTAGAAGAAGAGCGCCCCGAAAAATTTCGACAGCACGACCTGCCAGTCGCGCACCGGCGCGGTCATGAGCGGTTCGATCGTCCCCAGCTTAAATTCCTCGGCGAACAAGCGCATGGTGATAAGCGGAAAAATGAGGACGAACGCGAACCAGAAGAAGATCGAGTTGAAGAACGCCTCCTGAACGGAATAGGAAACCGCCTGCTGGTTCATGAAAGAGATCACGCCGATGCCCGGCGCCGCGAATCCCATCCCGCTGAGGAAAAGGAAAAAGACGAGCACGATGTATGCGATCGGGGAGTAGAAGTAGCTCCGAATTTCGCGGGAGAGCAGGGTGTAGAACTTTCTCATGCGGTTACGCGAGTCATCCCGAGGCTGGCGCAGCGCGCCGAGGGACCTCGCAATTGGAAATTCGATGTTCCGAAAAGATCACGCGTCCGCTGCGAGCAGCACTCAATGTTTCGCGAAAGCGGCGGCTGCGACTGAGAGGTCCCTCGCCGTCTCCGCAGCTCGGGATGACACGCAATTGTCGGTTGAGATTGTTTTGCGCGATCATTGCAGTTCATACCGCATCCGGGTGGGTGATCTCGACGAACACATCTTCCAGCGTGGCTTTCCGCTGCGATAACTCGCGCACGATCCAACGCCGCTCTGAAGCGAGGCGGAAAATTTCCTCGCGCACATCGGTATGCGCTTCCACCCGCAAGGCGAAAACCTGCCATTCGCCGTCGGTGGACGCGGTCACGTCGCGGACGCCGGCGATCTTCTTTAGTTCCTCCGCGGCGTCATCGCTGCCCACCTTGGCCTCGAGCCGAACTCCGCTCGCGGTCCGGATCTGACCGAGCAAATTCTCCGGTGTATCGCAGGCTTCGATTCGTCCTTTGTTGATGATGATGACGCGACTGCAGGTCATCTCCACTTCCGGCAGGATGTGGGTGGAAAGGAGGATGGTGTGCTGCTTGCCGAGGTTCTTGATCAGGTCGCGCACCTGTCGAATCTGATTGGGATCGAGGCCGCTGGTCGGCTCGTCGAGAATGAGCAGATCGGGTTCGTGGACGAGCGCATCCGCGAGGCCGACGCGCTGTCGGTACCCTTTGGAAAGCGCGCCGATGATTTTTTTCTCCACCTCCTTGAGGCCGCAGAGTTCTTTCACGTCGCCCACGCGTTCCGCGACCCGGCGATGGGGCACGCCTTTCAAGGCCGCGCGATAATCGAGGTATTCGGTCACCCGCATATCATTATAGAGCGGGACGTTTTCCGGCATGTAACCGAGATGCGAGCGGGCCTGGAGCGACTGTTCGAAAATGTCGAAGCCTGCGATCCAAGCGCGTCCGGAAGTGGGCGGCATGAAGCTCGACAGGATGCGCATGGTCGTGCTCTTGCCCGCGCCATTAGGCCCGAGAAATCCCATGATCTCGCCCTTGCCCACCTCGAAATTCAGATCCTGAATCGCAGTCTGGCCGGCGTAGCGTTTCGTGAGGTTTTCGACTTTGATCATGAAGCGGTAATGCTGTCAGACAACCGAAACAGAGGCGCGTTGAGATTTTTCACGTTACTCCAGTCGCAGTCCCTAGCGCGCGGTCAATGGAACAGTCTCGAGTTGCTCGCCTCGCCCGTTCGCGCGCACGATCCCGATCGTGAAGGTGACGCTGTCGCCGGAGCCGATGCGCGCGAGCAAACCTTCCAGCTGCTTGACCGTTGAAACATTGTAGCGGCCGACACGATATACGACCAGGCCGCGCTCGATTCCCGCGCGATCGGCCGGGCTTTCGGGCTCGACCGCGCTCACCAGGACGCCCCGTCCCGGAGCGTATCCGAGCGCGTCAGTCAGATCGGGCGTGAGGTTTTGCAATTGCATTCCGAAAAGGTGTTGGGCCCGCGACGCGTCTGCTTCCTCGCTTTCGGTTGGTTTGCTTTTCGGTGCCGGCTGATTCTGCGCGGTTTGTTTAAACTGAACCACGCTCGCGCGAACTGTCTCCGCTGGAATGGCGAAGCCGAGGCCCTGTGTCGGAACCCCCTGTGGAGTGAACGCCATCTTCGCCGAACTCACGCCGACCAGGCGTCCGCTTAAGTCAATGAGAGGCCCGCCGCTGTTCCCAGGATTAATCGCCGCGTCGGTCTGGAGCAGATCCTTGTATTCGATTTCGTCGATCGTGATTTCGCGTTTCATCCCGCTCAAAATTCCGCGACTGATCGAGCTGCCGTAGCCGAGGGCGTTGCCCAGCACGAGCACGGTCTGGCCGAGCAAATTCGGCGAGACGTTTTCGAGGTTGATGAACGGGAAATCGGCTTTCGCGTCGATTTTGATGAAGGCCAGGTCCTTCTTGGGATCGCCCGTGATGTAATGGGCGTTATAAGTTTTCCCATCGTTCATCGTCACTTCGATCTTCAAATCGGCGGCGCGTTGGACGACGTGTTCGTTGGTGACGATGTAGCCCGCGGGATCGACGATGAAGCCGGAGCCGAGGCTCTGAAGCGTCTGCCGAATCTCGCGCGGCCGGCTCTGATAATTCCCGAAGTATTGCGCCGCGAAATCTTCAAACGGATCGCGCACCCGGCGCCGGACCACGCGCTCCGTATTGATGTTGACGACGGCCGGTAAAACTTTGGCCACGGCCAGTACCGCGGGCTCCGACGCCGGATCGGTTTGCCCGAAAAGAGAAGGCATCGCGACCAGCGTGAGGGCAGCGATCAAAATGGCAGGGACGGCGCGTTGCGCCGTCCGACTCGGGAATTCGCTGCGCAAAGAGAAATGGACGCCGCAGCGCGGCGTCCCTACCGAAGTGTTCATGAAGTCTTCCTCTTGAGCGAAATCGCTCGAGCCGCCGCTCGTCACTGATTCGTAAATTTCTTCCGCGGTCATCCTAAGCCGCTGCAAGTAACGGAACGGTGCTGGCACTGTCAACTTGCCGTGCCCGCGGATGCCTTGCAGATTAAAACCTCCATGCGCCCATCTTTTGCCACTCGTGTGAACCTCGACCTGCTCGAGGAAAATTACCGGCGCTGGCAGGAAGATCCGGCGTCGCTCGATTCCAGTTGGACGGCGTTTTTCGAGGGTTTCGAGCTCGGTGAGCTCCATCTGCTCAATGGCGCGGCGACGGCCGCGGCACCGGGGCCGGAAGTGAGGGAGAGCCCGCTCCAAACCCGGATCGATGGGCTGGTCTACGCCTATCGCACGCTTGGACACACCATCGCGCGGCTCGATCCGCTCGCGAAGAAGCGGCCCGAAAATCCCCTGCTCAGTCTGCGCGAGCTGGGCTTTAGCGAGAAGGACCTCGACCTCCAGGTTTCGTCCAAGTTCTTTTTGGATAATCGCAAGATGACACTGCGCGAAATGATCGCCGCGCTCGAAGGCATTTACGCGGATACGATCGGCGCCGAGTTCCAGCACATTCAAAATCCGCGAGTGCGGAATTGGGTCCTGCATCGCCTCGAGTCGCGTCCGGCCAAGCGCGAGACTTCACGGGAAGCACAGGTCGGAATGCTGCGGACGCTCCTCGAAGCGGAGACGTTCGAAACCTTTTTGCACACGCGCTACGTCGGGCAGAAGCGCTTTTCGCTTCAGGGCGCCGAGTCGCTCATGGTGATTCTCGACACGATCCTCCAGCGCTGCCCGGGCCATGGCATCGAGGAGATTTGCATGGGCATGGCGCACCGAGGGCGGCTCAATGTCCTGGCGAATTTTCTCAAGAAATCACTTGAGGTCATCTTCACGGAATTCTCGACGAACTACGTTCCGAACCTCGTGGCCGGCGATGGCGATGTGAAATATCACCTCGGGTATCGGACGGTGCGGAAACTCGAGGACGGCGCCGAGGTGGAGATTCGCCTGGCCGCGAATCCGAGCCATCTCGAAGCGGTGAACCCCGTAGTGGAAGGATCGGCGCGCGCGCGGCAGCGCATTCGCGGCGACACGGAATTGCGGCGCAAAGTTTTGCCCTTGCTCATTCACGGCGATGCTGCTTTCGCCGGCCAGGGCGTCGTGGCGGAGACACTCAACATGTCGCAGCTCCCCGGGTACGGCACGGGCGGCACTGTCCACGTGGTCGTGAACAACCAGATCGGTTTCACGACTCTGCCGGAAGATGCGCGCTCCTCGATGTACGCCACGGACGTCGCGAAAATGATCGAGGTGCCAATCTTCCATGTGAATGGCGACGACCCGCTCGCGGTTTTGTTTGTCACGCAAATGTCGCTCGATTTCCGTCAGGAATTCGGGCGCGACGCCGTGATCGATCTCTATTGTTACCGGCGCTTCGGTCACAACGAAGGCGACGAACCATCCTTCACGCAGCCCGATCTCTACGCGAAAATCCAGGAGCGGCCCTCCGTGGCCAAGCTTTACAAGAAGGAGTTGATCGACGCCGGCACTTTAAGCGACGACGAGGCCGCGAGCCTGGAAGTGGAGTTCGAGATGCGCCTTGAATTGGTCCTGCAGGAAGTGAAATCGGACGAAGAAGAAAAGGCGGAAGGCCAGGAGCGCTTCAAGGAATCAACCGCGGTCTTCCAGCCGCAGTATACGGATGAGGGCAAACCGACTGCGATCAGCGCCGAGATGCTGAGCCTGATTGTCGACGGACTCACGCGCGTGCCGGAAGATTTCAACGTCATCCCGAAAGTGAAGCGCACGGTCCTGGATCGGCGCCGGGAAGTTTTTGAAGCAGGCGGTCCGTACGAGTGGCATTACGCGGAAGCGCTCGCCTTCGGATCGTTGCTGCTCGAAGGAATTCCGGTCCGCCTTTCCGGGCAGGACAGCCGGCGCGGCACCTTCAGCACGCGCCATTCGGTGATTTACGACGCGAACTCGGGCAAGCCTTACGTCCCGCTCCTGCACCTCGCGCCCGAACAATCGCGCATCTGCATTTACAACAGCCTGCTCTCGGAAGCCGCCGTGCTCGGATTCGATTACGGGTATTCGCTCGATTACCCGAACATGCTCTGTCTGTGGGAAGCGCAGTTTGGAGATTTCGCGAATGGCGCGCAGGTCATCATCGATCAATTCATCGTCCCAGCGGAATCGAAATGGCAGCGGCCGAGCGGCATCGTGTTGCTCCTGCCTCATGGTTATGAAGGCCAGGGCCCGGAGCATTCGAGCGCGCGGCTCGAACGTTTTTTGCAGGCCTGCGCCGAGAACAACATCCAGGTCTGCAACGTCACAACCTCCGCGCAGTACTTTCACGTTTTGCGCCGCCAGATGAAACGCGAGTTCGTGAAACCGCTCGTCATCATGACGCCGAAGAGTCTGCTCCGTTCCGAGCACGCGTCATCGCGCGCCGAAGATTTTACCAGTGGCGGATTCTCGGAAATCCTGGGCTCGCCCGAAGTGGGACCAGCCGCGAGCATGAAACGCGTGATCCTCTGCTCAGGGAAAGTTTACTACGACCTCTTGAATCACCGTGAGACCGAGAAGATCACGAACGCGGCCATCATTCGCGTGGAGCAACTCTATCCGCTGGCCGAAAACAAATTGCGCGAGGCAGTCCAAGCCTTTCCCAAGAAGGCGAAATTGATCTGGTGCCAGGAAGAATCGCAGAACATGGGCGCGTGGAGTTATATGGAGCCGCGGCTCTGGGCGCTCTTTCGCCGCGAAATCACCTACGCAGGTCGCAACGCCAGCGCGAGCCCCGCCGTCGGCTCGCTCGCGATGCACAAGCGAGAGCAGGCCCAATTAATCGCCGATGCCTTTAGCCTCTGATTGCCGTTCGACCGCGGCCATCGAATGCGCATAATGTAACGCCTTCATGAGCACCGAAGTAAAAGTTCCCGCCGTCGGCGAATCGATCACCAGCGGCATTGTTTCCGTCTGGCACAAGAAGAACGGCGATCAGGTCAAGGCGGGCGATGTGCTCTTCACCCTGGAGACCGACAAAGTCTCGACCGAAATCTCGGCCGAAAAGGATGGCGTGCTCGAGACTCGGGTCGCGGAAGGTGCGGAGGTCAAGATCGGCGAAGTCGTGGCGGTGATTCAAGAAGGCTCCGCCGCCGCCGCGAAACCGGCGGAGAAATCGGACACTCCCAAGGGCGACACCAAACCGGTTCCGACCGCTGTGAAAAAATCGCCCGACGTGATGTCGCCCGCGGTGAGGCGAGTTGTGGCCGAGGAGAAACTCGATCCAGAAAAAATTTCCGGCAGCGGCAAAGGCGGCCGTTTGACGAAAGGCGATGCTCTCGCCGCTGCGCAAAAGCAGGGCGACGCCGCTCCGGAGCCGACGCCAACTCCTGCGCCCGACAAAGCTGCGGAGGTTTCCACGGAAGAAAAACCGGCCGCGTCAACTGGCAACGAACGTTTCACCCGCAAGAAAATGTCGCCATTGCGGCGGAAGATCGCGGCGCAGTTGGTCATGGCGCAGCACACCGCCGCCATCCTCACTACCTTTAACGAATGCGACATGACGGAGGTGCAGGATCTCCGCGCGAAGTCACAGGATGCCTTCACCAAGAAGAACTCGCTGAAGCTCGGCTTCATGTCCTTCTTCATCAAAGCGACCGTCGAAGCATTGAAAGCGGTGCCATCGATTAACAGCCGGATCGAGGGCGACGATTTTATCCAGAACCATTACTTCGACATCGGCGTCGCGGTGGGCACGGAGCGAGGGCTGGTGGTCCCGGTAATACGCGATGCAGACAAGAAAAGCTTCGCGGAAATCGAACGCGACATCGCGGATTACGCGACGAAAGCGCGCGAAGGCAAAATTAAGATCGAAGATCTACAAGGGGGCACCTTCACGGTTTCAAACGGTGGTATTTACGGCTCGCTTCTCAGCACGCCAATCTTGAATCCGCCGCAAAGCGGAATCCTCGGGATGCACACGATCCAGAAACGGCCAATCGCGATGAAGGACGAGATCGTGATTCGCCCGATGATGTATCTCGCGCTCAGCTACGATCATCGCGCCGTGGATGGGAAAGAAGCAGTCACTTTCCTCATCACGGTGAAGCAGTGCATCGAGGACCCGAATAAGCTGCCGTTGGATTTTTAGCGAGCCTTGGATCTGGCGGAGAGGCGTGCACGAGTCATGCGTTCGCGGAGGCCACCTTCTTCGAGGAAAGCTTTTTCCAATTGGCGAATTTGTTGGTCGAGCAGGTAGTTCGTTTGGTGGATCAGGCAGATAAGGATGTTCGCGACTATGGGAGCGGGGCGCGTATCGATATAGGTCCTATACGACTCATAGGACTTATTCTCGCGGCTGCCCAGGCGACGCACGAACCGCGCTTCCCGGCTGTTTTTATCCCAGAGCGCTAGCTTCCGCACTCGCAGGAAATCGCGGTAATCTTCCAGCAATTCCTCCAGGCTGGCGCGAGCCACGTTAACCAGTTTTATTTCAGCTTCCTTCGACGTTCCGGAGGCTTTGCTCCCTTCGAGAATGTTTTGTTTCCCCGATCGCGCGGCCTGCACCATTTGGTCGACGGTCCGGTCCCGTTTTTCGAGAAAACGCCCGCAGAACCGCACGGTAGCGTCGTACACAATCCTCGCTTTCTGAAACGAAGCAGGTCTTCATAACCGCCGTGCGGCGGGATAAAGTTCTGGGGCACGGGGTAGACAGTTTATAGGTCACATGAGACCTATACGACCTATAAAATGGATAAATTCGATGTCGTCATCATCGGCTCGGGCCCCGGCGGTTATGTCGCGGCGATTCGCGCGGCGCAGCTCGGCCTGAAAACGGCCATCATCGAGAAAGATCCGGAACTCGGCGGCACCTGTCTCAATATCGGTTGCATCCCGAGCAAGGCGCTCCTTAGCTCGAGCGACCATTTCGTCTTCGCGAAAAAAGAAGCGGCCAAGCACGGGATCATTTTGGAAAACGTCGGGCTCGACCTCGCGACGATGCTCGCGCGCAAAGACAAGGTCGTGAAAACGATGAACGGCGGCGTGAAAGCGCTGATGAAGGGAAACAAGATCACGACCTTCCAAGGGCTCGGTACCGTCACGGCCCCGGGTCGCATTGCGGTCAAGCCCAGCGAAGGCGACGCTCAGGAAATCGACGCGACGAACATCGTCATCGCAACCGGCAGCGTGCCGGTCGAACTGGCGAATATGAAATTCGATGGCGACGTCATCGTCAGCAGCACCGAAGCGCTCACGTTTGATAAGCCGCCGGGAAAACTGCTCGTCATCGGCGGTGGCGCGATCGGGCTGGAGCTGGGCTCGGTCTGGAGCCGGCTTGGTTCCGAAGTGATCGTGCTGGAATTTCTCCCGCGCATCGCGCTCGGGTTCGATCTCGAGCTGGCGAATCTGCTTCAGCGTTCGCTTACCGCGCAGGGCATGGCCTTCCATCTCGAAACCAAAGTCGGTTCCGTGAAAGTGGAAAACGGGCGCGCAGTTGCCACCGCCACCAAAGGCGGCGAAGAACTGAAATTCGAGGCCGACAAAGTTCTCGTTTCGGTCGGACGCCGCGCTTTTGCCAAAGGCGTTTTCGGAGACAAACTCGGCGTCGCGCTGGACGATCGAGGCCGCGTAAAAGTCGATGAGCATTTCCGCACGAACGTCGAAGGCATTTACGCGATCGGCGATGTCATCGCCGGTCCCATGCTGGCGCACAAGGCGGAGGAAGAAGGCATCGCCTGCGTCGAGATGATCGCGGGAAAATCCGGGCACGTGAATTACGACGTCATCCCCGGAATCATTTACACTAATCCCGAGCTGGCCGGCGTCGGCGTGACGGAAGATTTCGCGAAGGAAAAGGGAATGAAGGTGAAGATCGGCAAGTTCCCGTTCCGCGCGAACGGCCGGGCGGTGGCGAACGAAGATTACGAAGGCGTGGTGAAATTTGTGGCGGACGCCGAGACCGACCGCATTCTGGGCGCCCATATTTTGTCGCACGCAGCCTCGGAGTTGATCGCCGAAATAGTGGCAGTGATGGAATTCGGTGGCAGCTCGGAAGACCTGGGCCGCACCGTCCACGCGCATCCGACTCTCAGTGAAGCCGTGAAAGAAGCGGCCCTCTCGGTCGAGAAGCGCGCGATCCATATCGGCAACCGCTGATTTGCGCTAAGCGTCATAGCCGCTCAGCGCTCAACCGCGCGTGATTGACAAGCGCGCTCGCTTCCGGCAAACCGGCGAGATGAGGCGAACGCCTGGAATACTATTCGTCGCGGTCGCGCTTCTCCTCGCGAGCGTGCGAGCTCACGCAGCTTCCGAGATCGTCGTCGCGATTCGTTATCTCCAAGCAGCAGGCGACAGCCACTCGCACCTTTTTCTTTATCGCGAGGATGGATCGCTCCTCCGGCAACTGACCAAGGAAGAGTCCGGCCAGGACCTCGATCCGATTTTCGCACCGGACGGGGAAACGATCGTGTTTACGCGTGAGATCAGCGAGGGGAAATTTGAGTATTGGAGCGTCGAGCCAAAAGGGGCTGCGCTGAAACGGCTGGAGGCCGCGCCCGATTGGTATTCCAACGCGAAGAGCTCGCCCTACTTCGCCTGGCCCGAAATGGAAGGTTCAGGCGACGACGAGAGTTCGACCCCTTTCGGCCAGCGGAGTCCTCACTTTCGCGCGCCCGATGGCTCGGTGGAGCTCATCCTGCGCGAAGTGAAGGGAGACGAGAACGATTCGGTGAACGGGCCGGAACATGGAAAGCATTATGTTCTCCGTGATTTGAAATCGAAAAAGGAGGTCGAGTTTCCCAAACTTCCGGGCTTTGAAGGTGCGGTCGAGCAGCTTCAGTTAAAGGGAAAGGACGACCGGTTTCTGTTCGAACCGCCGCTCCGTCTGGCCTTCTTCGGAGTGCATCTGGGCAGCACGGATGGCGATACGGATTACGCGCTCGACCTCACCAATCGGCGCTTTGTCCGGCTGTCGCCGAACTGGGCGGCGCCTGTTCCATTGCCGGGCGAGCCGGCTTTTCTGGCCATGAGTTATGTTCGCTACGTTCCCATCCCCGGCAGCAAGAAAACTGCGAACTGCAGCTACCTCGAGCGCTGGGATGCGAATTTGAAAAAGGTGCGTTACGCGCGCGAAGGCACTGCGGCAGTTTGTTATGGCGCGTCCATCTATCGTCCTGGGAAAACGCCGGCAATCGTCTCGATTCGAAAGAGCGGCGACTAACGGCTAATCGCCTTTTCGCGGACGCATTTCACCCATGATGGAAAGGGCAATACATCTTACGCGAGCCGGTCCGGCGGCCCCTTCGTTTTTTTCCGGCTCGGCCATCGTCCTGGTTCTGGCCGCGGTGAAGTTTGCTTTTCATCTCCTCACCGCCGGACGTTACGGAATTTTTCGCGATGAATTGTATTACCTCGCCTGCTCGGAACATCTCGCCGCCGGTTACGTCGATCAGCCTCCGTTGATCGCCTTCGTCGTCTGGATCGCGCGGCATCTCTTCGGCGAATCGCTGCTCGGTTTGCGCCTGCTGCCGGCGCTCGCCGGCGCGGCCACCGTCTGGTTGACCGGAAAGTTAGCTCGCGAAATGGGTGGAGGCGCGTTTGCCCAGGCCATGGCCGCGCTCGCGGTCATCGCCGCGCCGCTCTACCTGTTGCTCCATCATTGGCTCACGATGAACGCGTTCGAACCGCTCATCTGGGTCGCCTGCGCCTGGTGCATCGTGCGCGCCATCAACCGGAGCGAGCCGCATTACTGGCTCGGCTTTGGCCTGCTCGTCGGCATCGGGCTGGAAAACAAATACACCACCGGCTTCTTCGCCCTCGCAGTTCTTGTCGCGTTGCTCCTGACGCCGCAGCGGCGCTTTCTCTCGAACGCCTGGATTTGGATCGGCGCACTCTGCTCCCTCCTGATTTTTCTGCCCAACTTGCTTTGGCTGGTCCGTCACGATTTCCCCTTTCTGCAGTTGATGCACAACATCCGTGGAACCGGACGGGATGTGGTGCGGGGACCAATCGCGTTTGTGGTCGATCAGGCGATGCTGATGAATCCGATTTTGTTCCCGCTCTGGCTCGGTGGCCTGGGCTGGCTTTTCTTGAATCCGAGGGGCGGGCGTTATCGCATTCTCGGGTGGATTTATCTCTTGCTCCTGGTCGCATTCATCGTCTTGAAAGGAAAGAATTATTACCTTTCGGCCGCCTATCCGATTCTCTTCGCCGCGGGTGGAATTGGCTTTGAAAGCATGACGCGCGACCGGGGTCGATGGAGTCGAGTCGCTTACGCTGGTTTGATCGTAGCCGCGGCATGTCTCCTGGCGCCGACCGTGTCGCCCGTGTTAACGCCCGAAGCGGCCGTTCGTTATCAAAAAGCCATTGGCCTGGAACCGCCCAAGGCGGAGAACCAGCCGACCGGTCCTTTGCCGCAATATTTCGCGGACGAGTTTGGCTGGGAGGAAATGGCGCGCGAAGTCGGGCGGATCTATAACGAGCTACCGCCGGAACAACGCGCGGTGACGGCGATCTTTGCCAACAGTTACGGGCAGGCAGGTGCGATCGATTTCTTCGGAAAAAAATACGGGCTGCCGAAGGCGATCAGCAATCATCAAAACTACTGGTATTGGGGCCCGCGCGAATACACCGGTGAAAGCGTCATCGTCCTCGGAAGCGATGGCGCGGGCGATCGCGAACATTTCGCGAGTGTCGAGCCGGTTGGGCGAACCGACCATCCCTACTCGCGACGCGACGAGCACTTCGACATCTTCCTGTGCCGCGAGCTAAACACGACGTTGTCGGCGCTCTGGCCTAAAACGAAGAAGTGGAATTAGGTGGATCGAGGGCTCCGTCGCTCGATTGTGATTTGACCGCGATTTCAAGAATAATACCGAGCGTCGGAGCGCTCGGTCCACCATTGTATTCCCCGTGGAAAGCACGACGGCCATCCTCCTGCGCAAACGCAAGCTCAGCGACACCAGCCTCATCATCTCCTGGTGCACGGAGTCGTTAGGCTGCATCCAAACCGTGGCTCGCGGGGCCCGGCGGGCGAAGAGTCCCTTCGCGGGCAAGCTCGATCTCTTTTTCGAAGCGGAAATCCAGATCGCGCGCAGCCGAAAGTCCGATCTCCATACCCTGACGGAAGTTTCGCTCAGGAATCCGTTCGGCGGCATCCGCGCAAATTTCCGGCGCACGCAGACGGCCTCCTATTTCGTCGAATTGATCGAGATCTGCACGGAGTCCGACCATCACGAGCCGGAGCTGTTCGCGCTGCTGCGGCGCGCCTTCACTTATTTGAACGAGAAGGATCCGAACCTGCGCGCGGTGCTGCATTTCGAAACCGAGCTGGCTCGCATAGCGGGCGTGCACGATACGAAAACGCTCAAGAGCGATCCGGCCCTGGCCCTGGCTAATCTTTTCGGCCGGCTCCCGAGCACGCGGGGGGAATTGCGCAAATCACTCGCACCGTCCGGCTAGCTTACGCGTCCACTTCGGTCACCGGAGGGTGCTGCAGATAACGCTTCGCGAGAAAGAAGATCAGGATCACTGGGAGAGTCGTCACGAGGCTTCCTGCGATCATCTCACCGAAGAATTTGGCAAGGCTTGGAGTCGATTCGCCCATCAGGTTTGTGGCCGACAACCAGTTGAACCAAGGGGGGCAGAACGCGTACGGACCGCCGGGCATGCTCAAGGCGCCCCAGCAAAGGACCGACGTGCCGAGCAAAGTCAGAAGAGCCATTAGTCCAAGCTCAAGCCTAACGAATGGCAGCACAACGTGGCAGACGGTTCCAAACCAACCGCTCCCATCGAGTCGCGCCGAATCTTCCAACTGGCGCGGAATCGATCTCACCGCCTGGCACAGAAGCACGACAGCGAATCCCGAAACGAGCAGGTTACCCAGCCAGAGTGAGTAGGAAACGACGCCGGCGATTTTCACGTTCGGGGTGAGGAACGTCGGCCCGCTCCAAAAAAATCCAGCGATGATGATCGTCGCGAGCACGGGCACGATGCCGCGACCGTGCCAGTACAGCCGAACGAGCGCGAGCGTCATGAGGCAATAGATGACGAGCATTCCCGCGAGATTGATGAGCAGGGGCGGCAGGCAGTTCATGTTGGCTTTCGCCGAAAGTGCGGCGATTAATTCTCTTCCTCTTCACCGGATGACAGGAGATTTCAAATTTTCGCCGGTCGAGCGGAGCTAAACAAAATATGAATTTCGATGTGCAGTCAGTCGCGCTGACTCTGGCCTGGGTTGGGACCGGTTGTTGGGTGGTCTGTTTTTGGTGGATGCACCGACTTTCGGAGCGGCAGGAAACCATGTTGCGCGAGTTGCATGACGTGACGAAGCGGATCGAGGAGCTGTCGAAGGCCGAGCACGACATGCTTCAGGAGGTCCATCCCACGGTCGAAAAGATCAAGGAATCGGTGAAGGACGTGGCCGTCGCGGTTTCCGCGGAAGATTCGCGCCGCGAAGTGGGGAAGTAGGCGCGATCGATTGGCGGCGTCATGCGCATCGAGCCTCTCGGAGATTCCGCGCTGATCGTTCGCGTCGAAGATGAGTTTCGTGCGGAGACCTCGCTCAATGCCGTTCTGGCCGCTTTGCGCTCCCTCGAGCGCGCGGCCATTCCGGGAGTGATCGAGCTGGCGCCGGCCTACACGACCATCGGAGTTTTTTTCGATCCGGCGCGCATCGAACCGGCCGGCCCGGACGATTCGCCCTTTGAAACTCTGGGGACGAAAATCCAAAGCATTTTGGACGCGTCTGCATTCGAGAAGCGGAGCGAGATTGAACCGCCCCTGCACGAAATCCCCGTTTGTTACCATGGCGAGTTTGCTTTCGATCTCGCGGAGGTGGCACAGAGGGCCGGTTTGACCGAGGCCGAAGTCGTGCGCAGGTATGGCGAGGCAGTTTATCGGGTGACCTGTGTTGGATTTACCCCGGGCTTTCCCTACTTGAGCGGGCTGCCGGCGGAACTTGCGACTCCCCGGCGCGTGACTCCACGAAAGGAAATCGCTGCCGGCTCTGTTGCCATCGGCGGGGCACAGACCGGAATTTATTCGGTCAAATCGCCCGGCGGCTGGAACGTCATCGGTCGCACGCCTCTGCGCTTGTTCGATATGCAACGCGAACGGCCGGCCTTGCTGCGCACGGGGGACACGGTGCGTTTCCGTGGAATTTCGCGGGAAGAATTCGAGTCGTTGGCCCGATGAAGGTCAGCGTCGTTTCCGCGGGATTCTTCACTTCCGTGCAGGATCTGGGTCGCGTGGGTTTCCGGCAATCGGGCATCTCGGTCGGAGGCGCCTTGGATCCACATGCGATGCGAGTAGCCAACGCGCTGATCGGGAACGAGGACAATGCCGCGGGTCTCGAGGCGACGATGGGAAACCTGCGCCTGCGTTTTGAAGATCAGCGGATCGTGGCGTGGTGCGGCGGCGCCTTCACTGTTCGAATCGGCCGCGCAGATCTTCCGCCGGGACACGCGGGTCTGGTGGCGCAGGGCGAGGAGCTGATGCTGAGCGCGCCGAAAACCGGCTCGCGTGCGTGGCTCGCCATTTCGGGCGGAATCGATGTGCCTTCGGTCCTCGGAAGCCGGTCCACCGATTTCCGCGGGAACTTTGGCGGTCATCAAGGGCGCACCCTGCGAGACGGCGACACCCTCCCATTGGGCGAGTCATCGGTTTCGCCAGGCCGCGTAGCCGAGATGTTTGGCGACCGCAAAATTGCCGAGTGGACCGCACTCTCGTCCTGGATCACGACGGCCCAGCGCGCTCGTTTCCTGCGCGTCTTGCCTGCCCCGGATTGGTCGCTGTTCACTCCCGAAGCACAGGCAGCGCTGATTTCCCAGCCCTTCACCGTCATGCTCGATTCCGATCGAATGGGCGCCCGGCTTGATGGACCAGACCTTGAGCGCGCCGACGCGAGCGATCTCCTTTCCGAAGCCGTCGCGCCAGGAACGCTGCAAGTCCCGCCGAACGGGAAGCCGATTCTGTTGCTCGGGGATTGCCAAACCGTCGGGGGTTATCCCAAAATTGCCCAGGTGATCACGGTGGACCTTTCGATAGCCGCGCAACTCTGGCCCGGCGATCAGGTGCGTTTCCACGAAATCTCTCTTGGGGAAGCGCAGTTTCTCGTGCGCGAACGCGAAGAAGATTTCGCGCGGTTTCGGGTCGGCCTGAGCCTGCACAAATCATGATGACGGTCGTGGTCGATCTCAATTCCGATCTCGGCGAAGGCGCGGGACATGATGAGGAAATTCTCGATCTCGTCAGCTCCGCGAACATCGCCTGCGGTTGTCACGCGGGCGATCCGGCTTCGATCTTCGCTTCCATACAGGCCGCGCTCCAACGTGGCGTCGCGCTCGGCGCTCATCCCAGTTTTCCCGATCGCGAAAATTTCGGGCGCACGGAAATGAATCTGCCGGCCGCGGAAGTTTACGCCGTCGTGGCGTATCAGATCGGAGCGTTCCAGGCCCTGGTGCGCGCGGCGGGCGGGCGCATGAATCACGTGAAACCTCACGGCGCGCTTTACAATATGGCGGCGCGCGATCGAGCCCTGGCCGACGTGATTGCCAACGCCGTTTTCACTCTCGACCCGAAGCTGATTCTCTTCGCGCCGGCCGCGAGCGCTCTCGATTTTGCCGCGACCGAATTGGGATTGCAGACGGCGTCGGAGGTTTTCGCCGATCGCAATTACCAGCGGGACGGATCGCTCGTGCCGAGGTCGGACCCGAATGCCTTTGTCCACGATCCCATCGAAGCCGCCGATCGCATCATCCGCATCTTAAGCGAAGGCCAGGTGCGCGCGGTGGATGGGAGCGACGTGCCGGTTTCCGCCAACACGGTTTGCGTGCATGGCGATAATCCCCAGGCAGTCGATTTCGTTCGACAGGTCCGGGCCCGTCTCGAGTTCGATGATGTCATGATCGCCGCGCCTTCGCCTCCGCCATGAACGAGAACCCGCCTAACGAGCAGGGGAAACTCGTGCGCCGCCTCGGGCCCCTCGACGCGACCATGATCGTTGTCGGCTCGATGATCGGGTCCGGCATCTTCATTACTTCTGCGGAATCCGCGCGGCTGACCGGCGCGCCCGGCTGGCTAATCCTGGCGTGGGCGGTGGCCGGCCTGATGACGATAACCGGCGCTCTCTGCTGCTCCGAACTGGCCGCGATGATGCCGCGGGCCGGCGGCGTTTATGTTTTTCTGCGCGAAGCCTACGGCCCTTCGCTCGGGTTTCTCTTTGGCTGGACGCTCTTTCTCGTCATCCAAACCGGGACGATTGCGGCGGTCGCGATTGCCTTCGCAAAATTCGTGGGCGTATTCGCACCGTGGATCGGCGCGAGCAATTATATTGTTGCGCCGATCCATCTTTTTGGCGGCTACGCCATTAGCGTTTCCACCGAACAATTGGTGGCGCTCGCTCTGATCCTGCTCCTGACGTGGAGCAACACGCGCGGGCTCGAGACCGGCAAGCTGGTTCAGAACACGTTCACCTTCGCCAAAACCGCGGCGCTGCTCGCGCTCATCGTCATCGGGCTGTCGATAGGCAGGAAAGCAGAGAGCGCGGCGCTTACCGCGGATTGGTGGAATTCGTGGAAGAACGGTTGGAGCCCTCAGGCGGCGCAGCCCGGGTTCACCCTGGTGGGAGGGCTGGCGCTGGTGTTGCTCTTCGGCAAAGCGATGGTGGGGCCGCTCTTCGCCCAGACGGCCTGGACGAATGTCACCTTCATCGGAAGCGAAGTGCGCGATCCCGGCCGCAATCTTTCTCGCGCGCTCCTGGGCGGCTGCGCCCTCGTCGTCGTCCTCTATATCCTCGCGAATCTGGCCTACGTGGAGACACTTTCGCTCGGCCAGATCCAGAACGCTCCGCAAAATCGCGTCGCGGTCGCGGCCATGAATTCCGTGTTCGGAAAAACGGGAGCGTTAGCCATGGCGGCGGCAATCATGATTTCCACTTTCGGTTGCAACAACGGGCTCATCCTCGCGGGCGCACGGGTCTACTACGCGATGGCGCGCGATCGTTTATTCTTCCCGCGCATCGCCAGCATCAGCCCGCGCAATGTTCCGGCCGCGGCGCTGGTCGCCCAGGGAATCTGGGCCGCATTTCTCACGCTGCCCCGCACGGTTTCGACCGATGCCGCAGGCGCCGTGAGCTATGGCAACGTCTATACTCAGTTACTGGAATACATCGTCTCCGCCGACCTGGTCTTCTATGTCCTGCTCGTGGTCGCGGTCATGGTCCTGCGCAAAACAAGACCCGAGGCCGAACGTCCCTACCGCACCTGGGGTTATCCGGTTGTTCCCATCATTTCCGTCGCACTGGCTGCGTTCCTGATCGTCGATCTCGCGTATCTGGCTCCCACGACTTCGGGGATCGGTTACCTGCTTGTGCTTACCGGCATCCCTGTTTACTTGATCTGGCGGAAGAAATTCTCGGTCGATCCCAGCGCATGACGCACCTCAGTCTTCAAATCCGCCGACGAGCGATGATCGCAATCGCTTTCTTTTTCGTCGCCACCACGGTTTTCGCGAAGCAAACCCTCTTTAAGAACGCGGGGTTGAGCCAGGAGATCATCGTCGCCCTGGATGTGACGGAGAAGAGCGCCAGCGGCACCTATGGCTCGCACGAGTACGGCGAAGCCGCCGAACCGGCGCGACGATTTACCGGCCGGGTTATTCCTCCGCCGGCAGGGGAGAAAGGGGTGTATTTAGAGATCCACTTTGCCGGCGCGATCCCGTACCAGGCGCCTCCCGGCACCACCTGGCCGATCTGGCATTTGAAGATGGTGAATCATCGGGCGCATTTGTTTATTCCGATGACGCAAAAGAGCTACGAAGGCAACACGCCGACGTGGGTCGCGGCCGAGGTCGAGTTGGAACCGCAGGGCGAACTTTAGCCCCATCCCGGCCAGGCCTGATTGGTCACGACCAATTCTCCCGGTCCGTGCGAAAATGGTCTTGCCATTTTCCAAGCGACCTACAAAGATTCGCCCGCTATGAAAACTTACCAACGCTGGCTGCATGTCATTGGCGTCGCCCTCGGCTGCGCCGCCCTGGTTCTCTCCACGCCTTCCGCGCGAGCGCAGGAGGACAAGGTAATCAAAGAATTGAGCTTCGCCGACACCGAGCGCGTGCTCGGGACGATGAAGATCGAATACGAGGAGGTTTCAGAGGGTACCTATCGTTTTCAACTTCTCGGCTACAAGACGCTGCTCCTGAGCAAGAAGATCAACCTGCAACTTTACGCTTCGTTTAAGAAGAAGGTCTCCGTCAACAAGATCAACGAGTGGAATCGGGATAAGCGTTACGCCCGGGCCTATATCGACAAGGAGGGCGATCCCTGCCTCGAGCTGGACCTCGATTTGGAGGGTGGTTCCAGTATGGGCGCGGTCAAGGAAATGTTCCGGACCTGGCGGACTTGCGTGAAGCTCTTCACAGAGCACATTGGCTACGACGAGTAACATCGCCGGCTTCGCGGGTGAGATGCCCTGTAAGTCATCTCATCAAACGGCCTGTCATTCTGAGCGCAGCGAAAAATCTCTGACCATTCCGGCCAGGGTGGGCGCTGACGATCCATATTCAAAGATCCTTCGCCTCCACTCAGAATGACGGGCTTAGAACGACGCTGCGCCCGCGCCTTTGACATCCAGCCTTGGCTCTCCGACTGCTGACCATGTCCAACAGCACCATGGCCGCTCCTGATCTCACTCAACGTCCGCCGCGCAGCCCCCGTTGCCGTCTCGGCGGTTATGCCATTTTGCCGCGCATGCTCGATAAGGGGCGTGCGGAAATTGCCGGGGTGAACGGGGAATTCAAGTACGACGCGCCCCTCGACCAGCACATCATCAACTTCCTGGGAATTGATGTGGCCTCGCTGCGCGAGCAACTGGCCGCGGGGTTAGGCGACGGGGAAATCCTCCAGTGGCTGAACTCGAATGCGACCCAAAAACATACGCCCTGGGAGATCGAGCAATGGAGCGAGTTCCACGAGCACCGCGGGCCGGATAGCGACGCTGAGACGCTTGGTTACTTTTTTGAAGCGCTGGGCAAATTCTCCAAGACCCGCGAAGACATCAAGACCTGGTTCGACCTGGTCGATCTGGACGACCACGTAACCTTCGGCGGCAAGCCGTAGCCGCTCGCGCTCGCAGCTTCTAGGTCAGCATCACTTCGTCGATGTAACACCAGGCCCAGGCTTCTCCGGGCTGGAAGGATCGAACGATGGGATGACCGGTGGCGTGAAAATGTTTCGTCGCATGGCGGTTCGGCGATGAATCGCAGCAGCCGACATGTCCGCAGGTTAGGCAAAGCCGCAAATGCACCCAGGGCGAACCGATCCGCAGACAATCTTCGCACCCCTCCGCGCTGGGGGCTACGTCGTCGCGGATCTGATCGAGATGCGCGCAGCCTTCCGTGCTCATGGTTTGAAGATACGCTACTCAGGGCCGATTCACATTTCTCCTTTCGTTGGATTCCTTTCTCCTTTCTACTTCGCTTGCTCCCATGAAGAAAAAGTCGCCAGGAGTGGTGGTTCACGTCGGCCAGTTCGAGTTCCTCAAAATCAATACGGGACGGCGGGAGTGGCGCGACGCCTATCATTGGATCCTTTCGCTGAGCTGGCCTCAATTCGCAGCGCTCCTTTCCAGCGCTTATATCGCGCTCAATGTCTTCTTTGCCTCCCTTTATCTGATTGCGGGTGACACCATCGCGGAAATGCCGGCCGGCTCCTTCTCCGCCGCCTTCTTTTTCAGTGTGCAAACCCTGGCGACGGTGGGTTACGGCCATATGTATCCCACCACCATCTTCGGGAACATCCTGACCACGGTCGAGATCATGGTCGGGATGTTTGGGCTCGCGGTTATGACCGGCCTGATTTTTGTCCGGTTCTCGAGGCCCACCGCACGCATCGAGTTTACCAGGAACGTCGTTATCGCGCCTTTCGATGGCCGGCCGACCTTGATGCTTCGCGTAGCTAACCTAAGGCATTACAGCATGGCCGAGGCTGAGTTCAAAGTCATGTTCATGCGGGACGAGGCCGTCAAGGAAGGCGACATCATTCGCCGCTTCTATGCGCTTAAACTTCAATTCGACCGTATTATAACGTTCCCGGTGGCCTTGACCCTGCGGCACGTTATCGACGAGCTCAGCCCGCTGCATGGGGCGACGACCGAATCGCTCGAAGCCTCCGATGCCCGGTTCGTAGCCTCAGTGGTGGGAATCGAGACCGTGATCCAGGCCGCGGTGCAGAGCCAGAAGGATTACTCGTGGCGCGATGTGCGTTTCGGCGAGCGGTTCGTCGAGATCTATACTGAGACAGGTGAGGGGCGACTCACCGTCGATTACGGACGCTTGCACGAGACGGAGCCGGTTCCGGTCTCACCGTCCTAAGCCAGGCTCGGGCCGAAGCCGCCCTACTGCCTAATCGTCGTCGTCGTCCGCCTTCTTCTCGTCGTCCTTGGCGGCATCCTTATCCTTGGTCGGGGACTTATCCGGCTTGCTCGTCGGAGATTTCTCGGACGTTTCCGGCTTACTCCCGGTCGGCTTCACCTCAACATTAATTGCCACCAACTTCCAGCTCTCATCCTCGTAGGTATACTTCAGTTGAAAAAGAACGTTACTGGGCTGTGTAGGATAGGAACCCTTCACAACCAGGAAGCCGTCTTCGTTTACGGCCGGGGTTTCGTCGAATTTCGGTTCCTTATTCGCGATCGGCGCGATATTCACGCCCTTTTCGACAAACGATTGAAAGATACTCAGAAGCTTGGCCGGAGTAATTTCTTTTTGCCAGAGCTTGGCGATTTTGGAATAGAAGTCATCAAAGCTCTTGGTCTGGATAGCCACGTTGAAGAGGAGCAGGGAATCGAGCGCGAGTTTTTTGATCTCGGTGATTGATGGCGCCTTGCCGGTCTTGTCGGCCACGGGAACTACCTGCACATTAATCCCCAATAGCTTCCAGGCCGATGCTTCATTGATATAGGTGAGCTTGAACGTGACTTTATTTGGCCGGGTGGGGTAGTAACCCTCCACCACCAGGAGCCCGTCGCTGTCGATGGCGGGCTTCTTGTCGAAAACCGGATCGGATTTCGCGATGTTCGAAATGTCGTAATTCTTCTCGAGGAAGACCTGGAACGTCGCGGTGAATTTCTCGAGTGGGAATTGCTTTTGAAACAGGGGCGAGAGCCGCTCTTCGTGGAATTTGGCGAAGCTCTTTTCCTGCACCGCCTTGTTGAAGGCGAACAGGGAATCGAATACCAGAGCCTTTAGTTCCTTGTCACTCGGCAGGGCGGGCGACGCGCCTTGGGCCAGGAGTGGGATAAGCAACAGCGAGATGATGAATAGTTTGCGCATCGTTCCGGAAGCTGGGTCGTTCCCCGCGCGTCGTCAATTGGTTTCGTCGGTAGCCGACCGGCAGAGCGATTTTTCATGGGCAAATTCACTTCGATAAATTCCCCTTGGCACTCGCTCCATTCAAACGCAGTTTAACCGCTCAACTCCAAATCCTTATGCGCATCATTTCTTCTTGCCGCTGGCTGCTCGTGCTCTTGCTCCTGCTCGTGATCGATTCTTCTGGCTTCGCTCAAAACCTGCCGAACACTACGCGTCTTCTGCGCTTTCCGGCCATCAACGACCGGCAAATCGTCTTCTGCTACGCGGGCGAGCTTTACACGGTGCCCAAAGACGGCGGCACCGCGCGCCGGCTTACCAGCGGCCCCGGTTACAGTTCCTTCCCGCGCTTCTCGGCTGACGGAACGCAGCTCGCCTTCACCTCACAATACGATGGCAACACTGAGGTTTACGTTATGCCGGGCGAAGGCGGCACACCGAAGCGTCTCACCACCACGGCTACCCTCGGCCGCGACGATATTTCCGACCGGATGGGCCCCAACAATATCGTGATGACATGGGAGAACACGAAGCCAGTCGTGGTTTTCCGCAGCCGGATGAAGACGTTCAACTCCTTTCTCGGCGAACTCTATACCGTCGGCCTCGACGGCGAACTGCCGCAACAATTACCCCTGCCTCGCGGCGGTTTCGCTTCCTTCTCGCCCGATGATTCCAAGATGGCCTTCAACCGCGTTTTCCGCGAGTTCCGCACTTGGAAACATTATCGCGGCGGCATGGCCGACGACATCTGGATCTACGATTTCAAGACTTCCACCACCACCAACCTGACTAACAACGAGGCCCAGGACATTTGCCCGATGTGGGGTTCGGACAACCGCATCTATTTTATCTCCGATCGCACGGGCGTGATGAACCTTTTCTCAACCGACCTGGCCGGCAAGGACACCAAGCAGCTCACCGCCTTCAAGGATTACGACATCAAGTTTCCGTCGATCGGCAAGGAATCGATTGTTTTCGAACAGGCCGGCTATATTTGGCGCTACGACTTGGCGACGAACAAAGCCGCGCCGGTGCCGATCGAGATCAAGGAGGATTTCGCTTCCGGCCGCTCGGCCTTTGTTGATGCCTCGAAGCATATTCAATCGGTCAGCACGGCCCCGGACGCGCAACGCGTCGTCGTGGTCGCACGCGGCGATCTTTTCTCTGTGCCGATGAAAGAAGGAACGGCGCGCAACCTGACCCGCACCTCGAACGTGCACGAGCGCGATGCGGTTTGGTCGCCGGACGGTAAGTGGATCGCCTATAACTCCGACGCGACGGGCGAGAACGAGCTCTACGTTCGCTCCCAGGACGGCAAAGGCCAGCCTCAGCAACTCACCAGTAATGCCGACACCTATTACTACCAGGCCATCTGGTCCCCCGATAGCAAGAAGCTGCTCTGGAGCGATCGCTTGCAGCGCTTGCGCTATATCGACGTGGCCAGCAAAGCCGTGACCCAGGTCGACCAGGACAAGGAAGGCGAAATTGCCGGGTACGATTGGTCGCCGGATAGCCAGTGGATCGCCTGGGCGCGTCCCGAACCGAATAGCGGCGACAAGGTCTATCTCTATTCTACCGCGGACAAGAAGACCACGGCCGTGACCGACGATTGGTATTCGGCCGATAACCCTACCTTCAGCGATGATGGCAAGTATCTCATGCTTACCTCGAGCCGCGATTTCAAACCGATCTTCGGCCAGACCGATTTCTCGAATGTCTATCGCGACATGGAACGGGTCTATTTGGTGACGCTGTCCAAGGAGACTGAGTCTCCCCTGGGACCGCGGAGCGACGAAGTAGGCAAGAAGAAGGATAAAGACAAGAAGGATTCCGACAAGAAAGATGGCGATAAGAAGGACGGGGATAAGAAAGCTGACGAAAAGAAGCCAGAGGATAAGAAAGGCGGGGATGACAAGGATAAGGATAAAGATAAGGACGCCAAGAAGCCAGTCGTGGTGAAGGTGGACCTGGATGGGATTCAAGACCGGCTCTCAGGCCTGGACATACCGGCCGCTAACTACAGCAACCTCCGCCTGGTCGACAACCGCGTCTTCTACCTCCGTCGCACCGTAGCAGACGACCAGGCCAACGCGGATGAAGATCCAAGCCCGGATACCCGCAAGTCTCACCTTTGCGTCTACAGCCTGGACGACCGGAAGGAGACCGTGCTCGGTGACGTTAACACCTATGAGATTACCGCCGATGGCAAGAAGATGTTGATCAAGAACGGCAAGGAGTACGCGATCATCGACCTTCCGAAGGACAAGCTCGAGACCAAAGACCACGAGCTCAAGATGGCCGGGCTAGATATGCAGCTAGATCGTCACGCCGAGTGGGCCCAGATCTACCACGAGTCCTGGCGCCACATGCGCGATTTCTTCTACGCCCCGAACATGAACGGCGTCGACTGGAAAGCGATGCATGACAAGTATGCCGCGCTGCTCCCGTTCGTAAATCACCGGAACGATCTGACCTATCTGGTCAGTGAGCTGATCTCCGAATTGAATAACGGCCACGCCTACACGGGTGGGGGTGAGCGGCCGGAAACTCATCGGATCAAGCTGGGTCTGCTCGGGGCAGAGTTCTCGCGTGATCCTGCTTCGAAGGCTTATAAGATCGAGCGGATCCTGCCTGGCGATAATTGGAACAAGCATGCCCGCTCGCCGCTCACGGAGATCGGACTTAATCTCAAGCCCGGCGATTACATCCTGGCCGTGAACGGCATTCCCGTGGCCACGCTGGCGAACCTGTATGACGCGTTGATCGGCACCGCCAATAAGCAGGTCATTCTGCGCGTGAACTCGAAGCCAGCGGACGATGGCGCGCGCGATGTAACTGTTGTGCCGATCGCGGACGAATCGGCGCTTTATTACAAGGCGTGGGTCCAGAAGAACGTGGATGAAGTGAACAAGAAGACGAACGGCGAAGTCGGCTACATCCACATTCCCGATATGGGCCAGCCGGGCTTGAACGAATTCACCAAGCAATACTTCCCGCAGATCAAGAAGAAGGGACTAATCGTGGACGTGCGCGGTAATGGCGGCGGCTTTGTTTCACCGCTCGTGATCGAGCGTCTCCGTCGCGCCCTCGTCATGATCGAGATCGCGCGCAACGGCACGCCGCAGACCAACCCGTCTCAGACCTTCCTCGGGCCCATGGTCGCTTTGTGTAACGAGTTCTCGGCTTCCGATGGGGACATCTTCCCGTATCGCTTCAAGGCGATGGGCCTCGGTAAGCTTATCGGCAAGCGCACGTGGGGCGGCGTAGTTGGCATTCGCAATCCGCTCCCACTTGTGGATGGCGGCCAGCTCTTTCGCCCGGAGTTCGCGCCTTATTCGAAAGATGGTAAAGACTGGGTCATCGAAGGACACGGTGTCGATCCCGACATCGTGGTGGATAACGATCCCGCGAAAGAGTTCAAAGGCGAAGACCAGCAGCTCAATAGAGGCATCGAAGAGATCCTGCTCGACCTGAAGACCAAGCGGATTGATCTACCACCCGTCCCACCGTACCCGAACCGCGTTCCCAAACCCGGTCCATAGCTGCTAACTCTGGCGGCCATGGCTTGGAGCGGCCCTTGGAGCCGGGCCCGCCCCCGGGCCGGTCATCGTCCCATTGTTTCAGCTCGCGGTCCCCGCGAGCTGGAGTCTCTCGGCGTCCGCCTTTAACGCGGTGATGACTCCCGCGATAACATCTTCCAGCGGCATTCCTAACTCTTCCGCGCCTCGCACGATGTCATCGCGATTCACCGCGCGCGCGAAGGCTTTGTCCTTCATCTTCTTCTTCACCGATGCCACGTCCACCTCATGAATGCTCTTCGACGGGCGCACCCGCGCCACCGCCGTGACAAAGCCGCTCAACTCATCGACGGCATAGAGGGTGCGCTCGAGCGGTGTTTCGCGCGTAACGCCGGAGTAATCCGCATGGGAAAGAATCGCGCGGCAAACCTCTTCGCTCCATCCCTGCTCGCGGAGCATCGCCACTCCCACAAACGGATGGCCTTCCATCGGGCTTTGCTCCTGGTTCGGATGCCGCTCGTAATCCATGTCGTGCAATAACCCCACTGCCTCCCACAAGTCCGCGTCGGCCCTTTGTTGCTCCGCGAAGTGCCGCATCGAATCCGCCACCGCATAACAATGGCGGCGTAAACTGTCCGACTGGACCCATTCATGCAGAAGGGGAAGCGCGCGCTCGACCATTGTGCTCATGCGGCTGAAAGCTGAGCCGACTCGCGACCTCGGCGCAAGCTCGGAAAGTTTTTGCTTGTCACTCGTCGCTTGGCACTGGTCACATCCCTGAAATGAAACGAATTTTTCTCTCTGCGATACTGCTGCTGTCTCTGGCCTCTGGACTCCGCGCGGAGACTGCGGCGGATGCGGCCGAGCTTACCAAGCTCCTGCGGGAATTCCTGGCCGGCGCCAGCAAAAACGACATCGCCATGCACGACCGTTTCTGGGCCGATGACTTGATCTACACCTCGGCGTTGGGCCGCCGCAAAGGCAAGGCCGACATCATGCGCGAACTGCGCGAGGTGACCGCGTCGCCGCAGCCGAAAGCCACGGAAGACCCGACCGTCTATACCGCAGAGGACATTCGCATTCAGCAATACGCCGACACCGCCATCGTCGCCTTTCGCCTGGTCGCGACGACCGATAAGGCTGGCGCAAAAACGGTCGCCAATTATTTGAACACGGGGACGTTCCTGAAACGAAACGGCAAATGGCAGGCGGTGGGCTGGCAGGCTACCGCGTTGCCGAAAGAGCCCGTCCCGACGCCGACCCCCTAGCGCAAAACCGTGGAGCTGGATTGCCGGCGATAGTACGGCCCGCGTCCGTTGGATTCCTGATGAAGGAACCCTGCCGTGATGGAGAACTTCTCGGTCCCCACGGTGCCGATGATGTAGGTCTGGAAATCTTCGCGTCCGTACTTGCCGCTCGATCTTCCGTACAAGACTCCCATTTCCCCGCCAAAACGAATCGGATCCGCTGCCTGCCGCATCTCGACACTGCTATTCTCCACACTGTTATTCAGTGCATTCCGGCGGGAGGGCGAGATCGGGGAATAGTAGTTCTGCGTTCCAATCGGGTTAAAAGGCGGAAGAAAATCCGTCGTCGGGCGCATCTCGCCGAAGGCGGTCGAAAAAAAGAAAAACTCGCGATCCGCGAGCGAGAGCGGCTGAAGGTTCGGGTAGGGGCGATTCAAGGCGAGGCCCTCGGATTGGATTTGCTCCGGACTCTGCGGTTGCTGAGCCGAGACGGAGAGGCAGATCCCGAGAAATCCGGCCACGGCGAAGAGGGCTCGTTGCGTCATGGGAGGATTCTCATCTAAAACCTTCGGCGCGCCAGCAAAATGTTCCGAAGTGACTTGTGGCTCGTCACTCGGTCCCTGCCCAGATAGAATCTCCCCATGAACCCAACGTCGAAAGAAAATAGCGGTCCCGCGGTGAACCCGATCCCGGAGGGAATGCATACGGTTACACCGCATCTGATTTGTGCCGGTGCGGCGGAAGCAATCGAATTCTACGAGAAGGCGTTCAATGCGGTCGAGTTGACTCGGATGCCGGGCTCTGACGGGAAAGTCATGCACGCCAGCATCCGCATTGGCGATTCCGTCATCATGCTCAATGACGAGATGCCGGAATGGGGCTCGTTCGGGGCCAAACATTTCAAGGGTTCACCGGTCACGATCCATCTTTACGTGCAGAACGCCGACGCCCTCTTCGAGCAGGCGGTGCGCGCGGGCGCGACGGTCACCATGCCGCTCGCCGATATGTTCTGGGGCGATCGCTACGGGAAAGTGGAAGATCCTTTCGGCCATCAATGGTCCATCGGCACGCATGTCCGGGAAGTCAGCGCAGACGAGATGCAAAAAGCGATGGAAGAAATGACCTCCTGAGTTCGGAATCCTTTTGTAGGGCAACCGCACCAGTTGCCACGAGCCCTGAAATGCGGCAGGCGATGCGCCTGCCCTACAAACGAGGGGCTCGACCTCCCAGATAGGCAACTTAATAGTTGCCTATTCGCGCGCCGCGCTTAACATGCAACCATGAAGTTGCCTATTGAACAGGATCGAATCGAAAAACAAATCGAACTCAAAGCCCCGGTCGCGCGCGTCTGGCGAGCCTTGACGGACCATCGGGAATTCGGGGAGTGGTTCGGAGTCAATCTGGAAGGGCCCTTCGTTCCCGGCCAGCCGTCGCTTGGCCAGATGACTATCCCCGGCTACGAGCATGGCAAATGGAGGGTGATCGTGCAGCGGCTGGAGCCCGAGCGCCTCTTCTCCTTCACCTGGCATCCCTACGCGATCGATCAGGAAAAGGATTACTCGAACGAAACGCCCACGCTGGTCGAGTTCCGGCTCGAGCGGAAAGGCGAGGGCACTTTGCTCACCCTGACTGAGTCGGGCTTCAGCAAAATTCCCGCCGAGCGCCGGCTCGAAGCGTTTCGGATGAATGACCGGGGCTGGGCCAGGCAGATGGAGGACATCGCGAGCCATGTCGAGCAAACGAGCTAGGGGCGTCGCCACTCCGCGACGGCTCCGGCAGTTCGTTCCCATTTTCGCCGCGCTGAGCGACGAAACGCGACTGTCCCTCGTCACGCGGTTGATCGATGGCTTTCCGCGCTCGATCTCGCAGTTGACCGCGGACTCGAAGATAACGCGGCAGGCCATGACCAAACATCTGCGGGTGCTGGAAAATGCCGGCCTTGTTCGAGGTGAAACAGCCGGCCGCGAATGTCTGTTCGAACTCGAGCCGCGGCCCCTGGAAGAGATCAGGGATTATCTCGACCAGGTTTCGAAGCAATGGGACGTAACCTTATCCAGGCTCAAGAAATTGGTAGAGAGTTAAGATCCGGGAACCGATTGATCCAGGACCATTCTCCTGCTATCAAGAACTGCGAGCCATTCCATAATCCGCAAAAGGTCGTCACCCCGAGCGAACGCGAAGGATCTCTGACTGTTTCTCCGCTCCACACCGCAGGAAACCGAAATGATGAGAGATTCTTCGCTTTGCTCAGAATGACAGCGCTATTATGAGGTGGCCTCAAGCCTACATCCTATGAAAAACCTGGCTCGGAAAATCTGGCGCGAATGGATCGGCCCGCTCGCGCTTGTCTTTGTAGTCGTTGCTCCCTTTAAATCTGCGGTAGCGGATTGGAACTGGGTCCCGACCGGCTCGATGAAGCCGTCGATCCTGGAAGGCGAGTTGGTCCTGGTTAACAAGCTGGCCTACGACCTAAAGGTTCCATTTACCACCCTGCACCTTTCCACGTGGGGTAACCCCGTTCGCGGAGATGTCGTCGTCTTCTACTCTCCAGTGGATGGCACGCGGCTGGTGAAGCGCGTGGTGGGTTTGCCCGGCGACAAGGTCGAGCTCAGGAACGATGTGCTCTACCTGAACGGTGTTCCTCAGCAATATTCGGAGACAGATTCAGCGCCATTTCTCCGCGAAGTTTTTGAAGATAAGAACCCGGCCGTCTCAGTGGAGCATTTGGAGAAGTGCGATCACTACGTCATGTCGTTGCCCGGTCGCTGGGCTCTGCGGACCTTCGGCCCGCTGGTCGTTCCGGCGGATCAATACTTCATGATGGGCGATTCCCGCGATAACAGCGCTGACTCGCGTTTCATCGGCCCCGTCCCGCGCGAAAAAATCGTCGGAAGAGTAGGACGCGTGGTTCTGTCGTTCGATCCGTCCCGTTACTATACCCCCAGGCCGCAACGCTTCTTCCAGCCGATGAAGCTCGACGGCGCATAGGTGTTTAAGCTGTCGCACCCTGGGGGTGTTCTACGTCGTTTTTCATTCGTCACTCCAAACACCTTGCCCTTCACCGGGCTTGGAAAGACGATAGCCCAATGAAGATCGACAACGCGTTAGCTAGCGTCGCAGTGAAAGACCTCAAGACTGCCTCGGCCTGGTATGAAAAACTTTTCCGCAGGCCAGCCGATTCAACTCCGATGCCGGAAGTAGCGGAGTGGAAGTTCGAGCGAGGCGGTTGGCTTCAGGTTTATCAACTGCCGGAACGCGCGGGCCATGGCTCGTGCACTCTTGCCGTGCGCGACATCGCTGAGGTCACGGACCACCTGCAAAGTCTGGGGATCGATACCAGCGAGGCAAGTTCGGGAGCAAAGGTGAAAACCGTCATGATCGCCGATCCCGACGGCAATCGCCTCGCCTTTGCGGAAGCGATCGATCCGCAAATGGCGCGATAGTCTCCCTTGGCCTGAGCACTTGTTTTTTGGATTGATGCCAAAGTAAAAAAACTCTAGACCTGAAGGAAACGTAACCCCAACCCCATCCCCAACCCACCATGGACCTAGACACTATCATCCGCGCAGTTCAGGAAAAACTCGGCGTCCACGTGGACGGCGAAGCCGGCCCCGGTACCTGGGGCGCCATTCACCTCGCGGTTATCGGAAAGAAAGCGGCCTCCGACGCCGGCCTCGATGCGACGATCCGGGCGGTGCAGAAAAAGCTCGGCGTTTTTGTCGACGGCAGTCCTGGCCCTACCACTTGGGGCGCCGTTCACCTGGCCGTTGTCGGCCAGAAGGCACCGGGTGAAATCAAGCAGACGGAGACGGCTACGCTCGCTGGCGAAGGTAAGAAGGCGGATTCTCGCAGCGAAGGGAATATCGCCACACTGCATCCCCGCATGCGACCGTTTGCCCGTGCCCTCATCGAGAAAGCCGCCGGCCAGGGCATCATCATCAAGGTCACCAGCGGGACGCGCAGTTTTGCCGAACAAGACAAACTCTTTGCTCAGCGCCCGAAGGTAACTAACGCCCGCGGGGGATTCTCCAACCACAATTTTGGGATCGCCATCGACATCACGATCTTCAAGGGAAGCACGGACCCCGAGAACGCGAAGACCCCCGTCTTCGAATCACCTCTCTACAAAGTCATTGGATCCATGGGCACGGACCTCGGCCTCGAGTGGGGTGGCAACTGGAAGTCGATTGTGGACGAGCCGCATTTTCAGCTTCGGCCGGGCTGGGCAAAGGGAATGAGGGAGAGCGACATGTTGGCGGAGCTCCGTGCGCGCAAGCTCTCAGGCAAGGATATCTATGCCGCCTGAGGATCGAGTGGCTTAGTTCCCTGAATCCGACTTAATATTTATCCCCAGACAAAATAAGCCCAGACCCTAACCAGGCTTCATAGCTCTGCGACCTAACGAATCCTTTGGTCCTTAAGTAACACGAAGCCGACCCTCAAAACATATGGCTAAATCAATCGTTCAAAAAATCCAGGACATCCTGGGAGTAGAGTCGGACGACGTTTGGGGGCCCGGGTCTCAGACGGCGTTGAATGCCGAGATCAAGAAAACATCCGGCAAGGGGAATCCCAAGCTGATGAAAATCCAGAAACTCCTCGGCGTCGGGGATGATGGATTCTGGGGGCCTGTCTCCCAGGGAGCGCTAAACGAGGAGCTGGGCGGGAGCGACGGCTTTACCGCCACGGCCTCCAGTTTCGCCGACCCGGCCGATGTCGTCGCGTTCAAGAAATGCAAGGCGCAGGGAAAGAGCGACAATGAATGCTTCAAAGTCGGCGACAACGGCATCGGCCAGTTTGGGAAGATCACGGCGCAGAACCAGACTGCGATGGTTGCGATTCATTCGAGCGACATGATCGCGCGCTGGGGGAGTGTCAATGCCGCCGCTCACCGGCTGGTCACTGTCACCATCAACGGAAAGACAATCCAGGCTTCGGTCGAGGACCGGCTCGGCGTCGCGGGCCGGATCGATCTCAATCCGGCCGCCGCGAAGCAACTCGGCTTGAATCCGCCTTTCCTGGTGAAGAACTGCACCTGGAACTGGGTGTAACTCCTTCTCCTCCTGCTCATGATCGTGATCCTGCTCATGATCTCGGGCAGCGACGGTCTTTGTTAATAATCGCTCGCACGTGTTTTACTTTGTAACATGCGAGTCCGTGCTCTCGTCACCGCTCTTGGACTCAACGCCGTCCCGGCGGTGGGCTGGTTCTACGCCGATTGGTCGGCCGGAACCATGCTGGTGCTTTATTGGCTGGAGACACTGCTTGGCACCTTGCTTGTAGGTATCCGGATACTGCTTCATCGCCGAATTTGCCCAAGCCAGGGACATTGGAACTATCATCCGCCGCAAGGACAGAAGCCGCCGACCAGCGCCCGCTCCAGTTATCTTTCGGCTTATTTGGTTCCGGCGCTGGTCTTCACCATTGCTCACGGAATTTTTCTCACCGCGCTGGTTGGAATGATGATCGCAAAACACCTGAGCGTCGAAGCGAGAATCGAGACTAACAACCTGCTTGTTGGTGTGATTGGCATTCTGATTTTTCAGGCGATCGACTTTGCGGTGGACCTGATTTGGCTTCGGACGCGGCCGTTCGCCTGGATAGAGCGCCTGGGGCAGGTTAGCCTCGCCCGTGTCTTCGTCATTCATCTGACCATCATAGGTGGCATGTTCGCTGTCATGTTTACCGGCGCGAACCGGCATTTCTTCGGCGTCTTCATTTTTCTCAAGACCTTGCTCAACTGCAGCCTCGTCGTGCCGCAATGGAAATCTAAAGCACCGCCCGCCTGGCTAGCACATGCAATGGATCGCATCGGATCGCCCAAGTATAAGAACACCAGCTTCTCCCAGTTCTGGAAACAAACGGACGATGAGGAAGCAGCCCGCATCGTTCGGAATGAGAAACCCCTGTAGCGACAGGCGTGGTCGCCGGCAGATCCAAACATGCGGCCGGCACGGCTGCCTCTAGAGAAAGAAATTGGCCACGCTTCGCGGACGAGACTTTCGGCGGCCCCGGAAGAGGGTGAGGGCTGGAGACTCAAAAAACTGAAATGCGGAAATCCAAAATCCAAAAGCATTGGTTTCTTCCCCTCCCAATGGGAACCAACTAGTCTGCCGAAATGAAAACGAATCGGTTGCTGCCGGTGCTTGTCTTATTGTTGAGCGCCCTGGGATTTCCACTTAAGGCGGAGGAGCCAAAGACGGATCACCGACCCCTTCAGGAAGTAAGGGCGAAGGCGGAAGCTGGCGACGCAGATTCGCAGGTTGAACTCGGTCTTCGCTATAGCAAGGGCGATGGCGTGGCGAAGGATTTCCCGGAGGCGCTGAAGTGGTTTCGGAAAGCGGCTGAGCAGAATCATCCTCGCGGGCAGAATGCCCTCGGCGTCTCTTACGCCCTTGGCGAAGGCGTCACGAAGGATTCAGCGGAGGCAGTAAAGTGGTATCGCAAAGCGGCCGAGCAAAATTTCGCCCGGGCGCAACTGAACCTGGGCTTTTGCTATAGCGCGGGCGAAGGCGTGGCGAAGGATCCGGTCGAGGCGGCGAAATGGTTTCGCAAAGCGGCTGATCAAGATTTTCCCCCCGCTCAAGACGCTTTTGGTTATTGCTGCGAGAAGGGAGAAGGCGTCGCGAAGGACCTGGTGGAAGCGGCGAAGTGGTATCGCAAAGCCGCCGAGCACGGTTACGATCAGGCGCAACTCAATTTAGGCCTCTGTTATGAGGAGGGTAAAGGGGTAGCGAAGGATCCAGTGGAGGCGGTGAAGTGGTATCGCAAAGCCGCCGAGCAGGGTTACGCCCAGGCTCAGTACCATTTGGGACTCTGCTACGACAAGGGACGAGGCGTGACGAAAGATTCGGTGGAAGCGGTGAAATGGTACCGGAAAGCCGCCGAGCAGGGCGATTTCGCGGCTCAATGCTTTTTGGCCCTCTCTTATTTCTATGGCGACGGTATGCTGGAAGACCACGCGGAGGCCGTGAAATGGCATCGCAAAGCCGCGGAGCAGAACTTCAGCCCATCACAAAAACATCTGGGCATCGCACTCGGCATCGGCGACGGCGTGGCGAAGGATCTGGTGGAGGGTTACAAGTGGCTGCTGTTGGCCGCGAAGGATGGCGATAACGATGCCAGGCGGGCGATGGCCCGATTTGAAAAAGAGATGAGCCCGGAGCAGATCGCGGAGGCACAAGAGCGGGCGAACGATTTTAAGCCGCGCTATTTGGACGTGATCAGTGACGGGTGATTAGTAACGAGCGAGGAGGGGCAAGGTCGAGGTGGGATCCGCCGCTGCGTCTTGCGATGTTAAAGGGGCGGGTTTCCGCCGCTAAACTACTGGCATGGAGCGACGGAGCGCTCGATCCACCTTGCTTTCGACTGGACGCACTCGTGCGGCGAGGCGAGTTTGCGCCATGAAATTGCTTCCACTGCTAGTTGTTCCAGCTCTTCTCCTCTCGGTGTCGCCGCTTCTCGGCCAGGAGAAGCCGCGCGTAAGTCCGCACGAGACGGTGAACGCCACCGTCGGTGACGCGAAGATTACGATTGTTTACGGACGCCCTTATTCGAAGGACCCGAAGAGCGGAGAGAAGCGCAAGATCTGGGGCACACTCGTTCCCTACAGCAAGGTCTGGCGGATGGGGGCGGACGAAGCTACGACTCTTACGACTGACAAAGACATCACGATCGGTGGGACGGCGATAGCTGCCGGCACCTACACTTTGTTTCTTCTGCCGGAGGAAGGCGGGGCCAAATTGATCGTGAACAAGCAGACCGGCCAGTGGGGGACGAAGTACGACGAGAAACAGGACCTGGTTCGGATCGATATGAAGAAGGCGGCGGCCGATAAGCCGGCGGATCAATTCACGATCGCGGTGGATAGCGGCATGTTGAAGCTGACGTGGGAGGACGTGCAGTATTCCGCGCTGATCGCGGCGAAGAAGTAGGGGAATCTTGCAGGACGACCTTATCGGTTGCCGTTTCGGTGAGGATTAATTACACAGGGCCCTGAGACGACAGATGCCAAAGATGCGTGACGAGTTGGGAAGAACGCCAGTTATGAAAAAGACCGTATGCTTTTTTCTAACGCTGGCTGTTCTCGCGGTGACCGCAGCGCGGGCGCAGACGGATTACGTCAAGACGGTCGAACAATGGCGGGTGGACCACGAGAATAACCTGAAAAAGGAGACAGGCTGGTTGACGGTGGCCGGGCTCTTCTGGCTGAAGGAGGGAATGAACACCGTCGGTGCCGGGTCGAAGTTTGATGTGCGGCTAACTGACAACTACAAAGCGGGAAAATTCGGCGAGATCGACTTCAAGAATGGCGTGGCCGTTTTGAAGGTTGAGAGTGGCACTGACGCGCAGATCGATGGCAAAAGCATCTCGACGAATATTCAGCTTATCGCAGATGAGAAGGGTAAGCCGACTGAGATCCGAACGGGAAGCCAGACCTTCTACCTGATCAAGCGGGAAGAACGGTTTGGCATCCGGTTAAAGGACAGTCAGAGCAAGGCAAGACTGGAGTTCAAGGGGGAGCACTGGTTTGCGGTGGATGAGAGCTACAAGGTTCCCGCTCGTCTCGAAGCTTTCCCGGAGCCGAAAGAGGTGATGATACCCAATGTTCTGGGAGGGAGCTTCAGGATGAAGAGCCCGGGTCTTCTAAAATTCACCCTCAAGGGAAAAGAGTATTCGTTGCAACCAGTCACCGAAGAGGACGGCACCTTGTTTATCATCTTCAGCGATAAGTCGAGCGATACTGAGACTTACAAGGCCGGACGGTTTCTCTACGCCGATAAACCCGGAAGCGGAGACGTAATGCTGGATTTTAATAAGGCGGAGAATCCACCATGCGCCTTTACTCCCTTTGCCACATGTCCACTCCCCCCACCGCAAAATAAGCTGGAGGTTGAGATTAAGGCGGGAGAGAAACGGTATGACCACTGAAACAATGCAGAATGACGAATGACGAATCACGAACACGCGCTGCCGGGGGCCACGCGGGTAGGCGCTAACGCAGCCAGGGTAGCGGGCGCGGGAGCGCGAGTGACCAATGACAAGTAACGAGCATGAAAAAACGTAAACCAGCAGGGAAGGCAGTGGGATCCGGGAAAAAGGCGCCGGCGCAGCCTCGCGTGGAAAACAAGAGTGCCGTAAGCCAGGACGAGATCACGCAGAGCGGGGCTTTTCGCAGAGCTACGGCCGACGCGGAGTCTTACGCCAGGGATCCCAAGCGGTTGAAGAAGCTGGGTGAGGATGCGGTCGGCAAGATCAACCATATTCCGCGTGGGCCTTTCGCCGACACCTGGCCTTATCTGATGGCAATGATCCGATTGGTCCGCGCTTATCGCGAGGGTGAGTATCGTGATATCCCAGCACCCAAACTCCTGACGATCCTTGCCGCGCTCCTGTATTTCGTGTCACCTTTCGACGTTATTCCGGACTGGATTCCGGTTTTCGGTCATATCGATGACGCCTTTGTCATAAGTCTCGCGCTTAAGACTGTTCGGGACGATCTCGACACATTCATGGCGTGGGAGACGGCGAGAGTCTAGGGGGACGCGTAGTAGCTCTTACGTCTCTCCTCCGAAGAGTGAGCTAAGGTTTCAAGACGATCTTGATGCAGCCGTCGTTCTTGTCGCGAAAAGTTGTAGAGTTCGGGACCATCTTCCAACGGCCGGCGATGCGTGATGACGAAGGAAGGATCTATCTCGCCCGCTTCGATCTTGTCGAGAAGCGGCGCGAGATAACGTTTCATCAACCCTCGCTTGTCTCAGTCTCGGGATGTCGTAGTCGTATGGAATGAAAGCGCTCCGCTATTTTTTCTGCGTCGTCATGCCGCCGGTAGCCGTCTTACTTACCGGGCGCATCTTCAGCTTTTTCCTGAGCCTTTTGTTGACGTTGCTCGGCTTTGTCCCGGGTGTGATCCATGCCTGCCTGGTGGTGATTGATTACCACGCCGAACGCCGGCGGTAAAGACTTCCTGTTCTCGGTGAAGGAGAGAGTTTTTGCTTGATGCCGCGGGTATGTCTGAGTGCAGGATGCATCCATGCTACCAGGAGAGAGAAAGGCAGGAGACGAGCGGCTGAGCGCCCGGCTGGAAGCTTTCGGCGACCTTGTCTTCGGGTTCAGCTTGTCGCTGATAGCTATCAGGCTGGATGTGCCCTCCCGGGTAGAGGAGGTTTTCGATCCGACCAAGTGGTTCACTGTCATCCTGACCTTTGCGCTTATCTGCCGATTCTGGCTGGAACTTCACCGCACCTTTCGACACCACTTCGTTCTTCGGACCATCGACATCGTCGTCAACTTCATGTTTCTTTTCGGCATCGCGATCCTGCCTTACGCGGTTCAGACCTTTATCCGATTCCAACTTCAGCTCATGCCCTTCACTCTTTATGTGGGCGACCTGGTCCTTGTTCTTACCACCTTGTCATTCCTGCGCGTGCGTTCCCTTACCCAGCGTTGCGCCGATAGCGGCGACGAAGAGGGTCGGCTTCGTGATTGGCGGCGGTCAGTGGCGCAGCTGTCGGGCGCGGCGGGAGCAGCCTGCCTGCTGGCGGCCATGCATCGACCGGGCGCAAATTTCCAAACCGATCTGCGGCACTTCGGGAGTTACGCCATTCCGGGTATCGTCGTGCTGGTGGCTCTCATCCGGCGATCGATCCGCCGAATACCTGCTTTCCTTCGGTAACGGGTGGATGAAGCGAACTGTCTCGCTCAAAAGGATGCTTGCCGTGTTTAACCGAGTTGAATAAACTCTGGGTTATGAAAACAAAAACTCCTTCTGCCATCGCGCTGGGATTCTTCGGCGCAATCTGTCTCCTATCACTCCTTGGCACCGGCCGCATTTACGCGGAGGAAGGAGAACTGGATTTCACCCTGCACAACGCCACCGGCAAGGTCCTCGATCAAGTTTTTGTCGGGCCGACCACCTCGGAGGATTGGGGCGATGACGTCATGGGTAAGGATGTCGTCGGCGACGGGGAAAGCGTGTTGATCAAGTTTCACCCGAAGGCGACCGCGAAGCACTGGGACCTGAAAATCGTTTTTGACGATGGTAAGTGGAACATGTGGACGAATTTCGATCTTTCCACAATCAGCGACATCACCATCTCCTTTAAAGACGGCAAGCCCTGGGCGACCTGGAAGTAGGTAGGAGCGTCCACGCTCCTCCCAGCAGGCTCTCCGGAATTTTCCTCGTTCCAGCGCGTCCGCCGCGCTAGAACCTTGTTTATGCGCAAAGTGAATCTGGGGGACGTGGACGAGCAGGAACGGAAGTCCCCGAAAGGGAAGTTTCATAAGTTTGTAAAGGACATCTCGATCGCGCTGGGCCGGGAACGAGATTCATTGGACCTGGCGAAACGACAGCCGTTTGATCTGGCGGCGGTCAGGATTCCCAAGGGCAAGACCTATTGTCCCTACCACTCCCATGGCGCTGAGTCGGAATTGTACCTGGTGATCTCGGGGCGGGGAAGCGTTCGAGACAAGGATGGAAGCACTGAAGTAGGTCCGGGGGACGCCTTCTTCTTCGGCCCGGGTGAAGCACACCAGCTTTCGAACATCGGCGAGGAGGATTTTGCCTATTACGTTATCGCAGATAACCCAAGAGGCGATTCCTGTTACTACCCGGATAGTAGTAAATGGGCTGTCCCGTTGGAGGGCTCCGAGGAAGCTATCGTCCAGGGAAAGGTAGCCGACTACTACGAAGGCGAAGAGTAACGTCTCGCAACAACAGCGGCCGCCTGGATGCAGCTTAAAGCGACTTACTATCTCGATGTTGCCTCCTCCTGGTGTTTCTGGGCGGAGCCGGCCTGGGCGGCGTTGAAGGAGAGTTACTCCGGCCGCGTCCAGTTTGAATGGAAGATCGCGTTGATGGATGCAGCGAGTCTTCCGACCTCCAGGGAGCAGCTTGGCTGGTTTTATCGCCGGAGCGGGATGATGATGCGTTCGCCATTCATGTTGAACACCGACTGGCTCCAGCCCGGAACGACGGAATATCCAGTACGGAATTTCGTGGCGGAGGCGGCCAGGGACCTGGGAGTAACCGACGATCGGGTCAGGCTGGCCCTCTCCACCGCCGTTCTGCGGGACCACAGGCCAGCGGACCAATGGGAGGCTGCCGCCGAGATCGCCGCGGAAGCCAGCGGACTGGACTCCGCGAAATTAGTCGAGCGGGCGCGGTCCCCGGAAATAGAAGCGCGAGTGCGAGCTAGTACGGCGAAGTTTCATGCGTTGCAGGTGACGCAGCGCCCGACCTTTGTCATCGATAGCGAGATCGGGGATCGCGTGGTGTTTTCCGGCTTCGCCAAGGTAGCTCCGCTCGCGGCCGCACTGGACGCGATGCTCGACGATCTCAAGGCTTACGAGAGCTACGCCGCGCATTTCGGTAGTCCGCCTGCTCAGTAGGACGCATGAAGCGATACATGGTGATTGAGAGGTTCCTGCCGGGGAGCAAGGAGAAGGTTTACGAACGCTTTCACGAGAAGGGACGGATGTTACCGGACGGCCTCGCCTACGTGGAGAGCTGGCTAGAAAAGGAAGGCGTGAGATGCTTTCAGATCATGGAGACCAACGATCCATCTTTGTTCACAGTCTGGTTCGAGCATTGGAAGGATCTCATAACGCTTGAAGTGATAGAGCTCGGTGAGAAACCGAGCGGCGAATGACAAGCAAACTCAGCTTGGGATTGCGGCGAAGCGCCGTATGCTGCGGAGCTGATCGCGCCGGTGATTAGGCGCGAGACAAACCTTAAGAGAGGACCACCAATTGGCTAAACCAAATTATCAGGGCGAAAAGCGCCGCAAAGACCTGGCGAAGAAAGCTAAGAAGGAAGAAAAAAGACTGCGGAAGCTGGAGGCAAAGGACAATCCCGCGTCGGATGAGACCGATGCCGCCGGGCCGACAGAGACCGGCGATGAGACAAAGGACGAGAGTTGAAGAAGGGTGAGGGGGACCGAGCCCTGGTCCTGGTGGATGAAGCGAATGTAGTCAGCTCAGTTCGAACCCAGGGACGCGGCCTCGATTGGCAGAAACTCCGCGACTTTCTCGCCGGTCCTAAAACAGGACGGAAGCTGATCGAGATGGTGATTTATGCCGGGTTACCTCCGGCCATCGCGGTCTGGCAAGAGGAGCGAGATAAGAAGAACAAGTTCGTTCATTGGCTGCGCTCTAATGGGTTTCTGGTGGTGACGAAAGATGGTTCGCCGGCCGAGGAAGGCCACTACAAGGCGAATGTGGATGTGATGATGGCGATCGACGCGGTCGAGCTCTCCGTGGAAATGCAGCCCGACGTCGTGATCCTCGTCACGGGCGATGCCGACTTCGCCTACCCTGGCTTTGCAACTTCGGCGCCGTGGTATTCGCGTAGAGGTAGCGTCGGTCGCGCAGAACCTGGGCAGCGCCTTGAAAACCGGAGCGAATGCGGTGATCGATCTCGCGCCGTTGTTCGCGACGTTTGAGACGTTGTAACGTAACGCCGCGACGGCGGCAAGCGGTGCGCTTGCCCTACAAGAGGAAAGGAGCGGCTGGCTACCTTTTCGGCTTCACGACCGACTTCGCAGCTTTGTTGTCGTTCTTTTGTTTCGCGGAAGCGTTGGCCTTGGCTTGTTTCTGCGCGGCCTGCTTGTTTTTTGTTTTCGGTGATTTGTCGCCCATATCCGAGAACTCTCGCAGAACCGCGGCTATTCGCGAGCGGCGTCTGCCACTAACGCCCAACAATTCCTAGCTTCGCTCGCGTTTCGACTTACCGGCGAAAACAAGGTCCCGGCCGACAAGGTAGAGTAGAACGCAGAGCGCGATGAAAGGCAGCAGGGAGAGGGCATCGGACCAGGGGCCGTCGAAGAATGGGTTATGCGCGCTGGCCCAGTTCTGCCAGCCGTCGAGCCGCTCTTTCCATGGGATGACCATGAAGGCGAAGAGGACGCCGGCCAGGGTGCCGCCTGCGATGTAACCGGAGGAGAGAAGGACGCCGTTGCTCTTGTCCCCTTCCGCTATGAGCTCGTCTTCGGTGAGGGTGGCGCCAGCGTGTTTGCGACGCGTATATCTGTCCACGAGCCAGCGCACCATCCCGCCGACGTAGATGGGCGCCGAGGTCGAGATCGGTAGATAAACCCCGACGGCGAAGGCGAGGGCCGAAACGCCGGAAAGCTCAAGCACGATGGCGATAAAAACTCCCAACAGGACAAGGCCCCACGGAAGGCCGCCGCCGAGGATTCCCTTGATGATGTAGGAGACGAGGGTGGCTTTGGGCGCGGTGAACTTCTGCACGGTCGAGCCGTCCGGGCGTTCCTTGTGGGTGCCGTTGATGCCGGGGTCGACGAGGTAAACCGGCACGCCGTCGTTATTCACCAGGTAGCGGCCAGCCGGTCCATTGTCGGTGTTGGTTTTGTGGTAGACGAAATACTCGTCACGATCGGCACCCGCTTGCGCGCCGGATAAGTGTTCGCGCTTGGGTTTCCCGTCGTCGGCTTTCAGGTAATCGGCCGGATTGGCGTGAAAGCTCGAGGGGAAAGCGAAACCCGGATTGCCGGCCACCGGAAGGTAGACGGTGCCGGATTTATTAAACTGCATCAGAATCGGTCCGAGGATAAGGGCAGACGCAAGCGTGCCGATCAGGATCGCGATTTGTTGGGACCGGGGCGTGGAGCCGACAAGGAAACCGGTCTTCAAGTCCTGCGAAATGGTTCCGCCGTTCGACGAGGCAATGCAAACGATGCCCCCGATCGAGAGCGCCGTGACAAAGTAAGGCGGCGCCGTCCACCCCATGATGAGGAAGATAAGACACGTCAGCAAAACGGTCGCGATCATCATGCCGGAGGTGGGACAGGAAGATGAGCCGACCTCGCCGGTCAGGCGCGACGAGACCAGGACAAAGAGGAAGCCGAACGCGACGATGAGGAGGGCGCCTAACAAGTTAAAGCGCAGGTTCAATTGCGGCGCGATCATGATGACGACGAGCAAGGCAATGATCCCACCGACCACCCATTTCATGGAGAGATCCTGATCCGTGCGCGGCACTTTCTGGCGGACGGTGCCGGCGCTGCGGAGATCGGCGATCCCGCCTTTCAGTCCGTGCCAGATCAGCGGGATCGAGCGGAAGAGACTGATGATTCCGGCGGCGGCGACCGCCCCCGCGCCGATGTAGAGGATGTAGCCCTTTTGAATTTCCTCGACGGTCATGTCCGCAATCGCGCGCGCCGTGGCGGGTTCTGGCGGGAGCGGGGCCGCAGCAGTGGATCCGAAATATTTGATCGCGGGAATAAGGACGAGGTAGGACAAGACGCCGCCGCCCATCATAAGGGAAGAGATGCGGGGGCCGATGATGTAACCGACACCCAGGAGCGCCGGATTGTTCTCGAGCGAAATCGACGCGCCGTCGAAAGGTTTCCCGAAGATTTTCTCCGGCGCTTCCTTCATGATTTTGAAGATCTGTTGCAGACCGTAGTAGAGGAAGCCGATGGCAAAACCGCCGATGATGATCTTGCCGCCGCTGACTGCTTCATCCGCCGCCGCCCGCGCCACTTCGTCGCCGGCATGCGCGGCATCGCGCGATTCCGGTGACGCGGCAGCCTTCAACACTTCCGCGCAAGCTGTCCCTTCCGGATATTTTAAGTAACCGTGCTGCTGCACAATCAAGGCGCGGCGCAGCGGGATCATCATCAGGATGCCAATCAGCCCGCCGAGGATGGCGACGAGCATAACGCGCGTGATCTCGAGATCGAAGCCAAGGATCATGATCGCAGGCATGGTCACGCCGAGACCGAAGGCGATCGATTCGCCGGCCGAGCCCGCGGTTTGCACGATGTTGTTTTCGAGGATGGTGGTGTTCCGAATCTTGTTCCGCGAAATCCACGAAAGGAACCGAAAGAACGTGATGGCAAGGACCGCGACCGGAATGGAGGCGCTCACGGTCAGCCCGACTTTGAGGACGAGATAAAGCGAGGAGGCGCCGAAGACCATCCCGAGCAGCGTGCCCATGATGACCGGCAGCGGCGTGAACTCGCGCAGCCGCGCTGTAGCCGGAATGAACGGGCGGAAGCGGGCGAGGATGGGGTTCGTCGGGGCAGGGCCGACGATGTCGGGGAATTCGTTAGGCGGATTGGACGGATCGATGTTGGCCATGGGAATCCGAGCTGGCCTGCCGATTCACGCGGTTCACGCTGACCGCTTCGATGCCATTCCGAGGACCCATCGATAGAGCAGGAACCCAATTGCGGCGAAAGCTATGCCGCCGATGATTTTCCCCGCGGTCTCGTATCCCGCGCCGACCAGCGCAAGCGGTGCCGCGACGCCTGAGAACACGACGATGGCGGAGACGACTACGCCGATGATGCTTTCCCCAACGATCAGACCCGAGGCGAGTAAGACGCCCAGGTCTTTCGTGGCTTTTGGTCGCGCGGTGCGGTCGGCCGCGCGATCGAAGAACCAACCGACGATCGTGCCGACCACGATCATGAGTGTGCTCGCAGTCGGCAGATAAATTCCGAGCCCCACCGCGAGAGGCGGAACACGCATACCTTTCGTCGTCTTCGCAAGAATGGCGTCGAGCACGATGATGCCGATGCCGATGTAGATGCCCATCCGGATCAAGCTCCAATCGATGTTCGCGGCGATGACACCCTGGGCGAGCGATGAGATCAAGCCGGCTTGCGGGGCCGCGAGCGGATTGGGTCGTAACTCCGCGCCCGGTGCGCCGACGAAACCGTAGGCCTGGTTCACGAGGTTGAGCACGGGCGGGATGACAACGGCCCCAGCCAGCACACCGATGATGAGGGCGACCTGCTGTTTCCACGGCGTCGCATCGACCAATTGACCGGTCTTCAAGTCCTGCAAATTGTTGTTCGCGATCGCGGCTACGTTGAAAATCACGGCGGTGGTAAAAAGGGCGAAGGCCATGAGAGCTTTGGTCGAGTCCGGTCCCACGTAAGGTTGCACGCCGAAGACGAGCAAGAGCGCCGCGCCGATCACGACGAGGATGCCGATGCCAGAGAGCGGGCTGTTCGATGAACCAATCAGCCCGGCCATATAACCGCAGACCGCCGAGACGAAGAAGCTCATCAGGAAAACATAGAAGACGCCGCCGATGACCAGCGTCCACAGATGCGAGCCAAGCCCGCTCGCGTTGGCGAAGGAGCCGAGGACCCAACCGATCGGCAGCATGCAAGCCAGCGTAATGATACCGACGATGCCGATCGGGATGTCGCGCTCGGTGATCGGCAGGGTATCCGCTTTGCCAGCCTTGCGAGCGCGCGAAGCGGCCATCGCGCCAGCCAGGCCGCTGACCACAGGTTTGATTAACTTGAGCAAAGTCCAAATTGCTGAGACACCGATCGCGCCCGCGCCAATGAAGCGCACTTTGGTTCTCCACGTCACGTTTGCGAGCGTGCCGACCGCAGTCGTCATGTCGCCGGTCAGCGACGAATAATAGGGCACGAGCCAACCCCAGCCAATGGTGGCGCCAACGAGCATGGCGATGCCGACCGACAGCCCGCAAAGGTGACCAATCGCGAGCAGCGCAAACGAAAGGTTGAAATCATAACCGCTGACCGCGCTGCGTTTCCCGATGCGGAAGGTTTCCGCCACATCCTCGGCGAAAATTTGGGTCTTAACGATAATGAAAAACACCGCGGCCACGATGGAGCCCCAGAGCACCGCGCGGAGACCCGCGCGACTATGTTCTACTTCAGCCGCGTCTGTCTTGTCCCCGCCGCTTCCGACCTTCAATACCTCGGCGCAAGCCACACCCTCCGGATACGGCAAGTCCGAGTTCGTAACTAGCGCACGCCGCAGCGGGATCGAATACATCACGCCGAGAATTCCGCCAAGAGCGCAGATCAAAAACGAAACCCAAAACGGAAATCCCGTCCACCAGCCGATCATGATCAAACCGGGCAGAACGAAGATAATCGACGATAATGTGCCCGCCGCCGACGCGACGGTTTGCACGATATTGTTCTCCTGCAGAGTGGCATTCTTGAAACTGCGCAAGATCGCCATCGAAATCACCGCGGCCGGAATCGAGGTCGAAAACGTCAGGCCGGCCTTGAGACCGAAATAGACGTTGGCAGCCGTGAAGACCAGCGTGATGAGCACGCCGACGATCAGGCCGCGAACCGTGAGTTCAGGGCGCTGTCGTTCGGTGAAGTCGGGAGAGCCTGTTGGTGGATTTTGCGGGTCCATGGTGGTCGTCCAGTAATGAATTCGGTTGCCGCAGAATGGTTGCGCTTGAGGAGGAGAACGATTCCTGGAGGGAAAGGCAACAGCAAAAGGTTGTGCGCCGCGATCGAACTATGGATGATTCGCCGTGCGCATTCTTGTCGCGCTCGCCCTTGGAGCGGCTTTCTTCTGTTCCTCGGCCGGCGCGTTCGAGAACGCGTTTTGGGTCTGGCAACGGAGCGAACCGTTATCGGATGTCGATCGGACCGAGCTCTCGGCGCAGGGTGTCCGCACAATTTATTGGCAGACGGGTGAGCTGGAGAACGTGGGTGAAACGTGGCGATGGAAAGCGCGGTTCGCGGTGCCCCCATCAGGGGGAAGTGAATTGCGGTTCGTTCCGGTGGTGCGGTTGGAATCGCGCGAGAAATCGCCTTTCACGAAGACATCGCTCGATGCACTGCTGAGCGCGCTTTCGCCAGTGACGAACGGCGCGGGAGAACTTCAGCTCGATTACGATGCGCCCGATCGTCTCATCGGCGATTACGCGGCGGCGCTGAAACGCATTCACAGCCTCGTTCCGAAACTGACCATCACGGCGCTGCCAGGATGGAGCCGACCGGCGACCCTTCGCGCGTTGGAGCCAAGCGTCGATGAATTGCTACCGATGCTCTACGACTTCGAGCCGGACCCGGTGGTCGAGGGGGCCGCTCCGCTGCCGTTGCTTGTTCCGGAGAAGTTGGAGAAGGCACTGACGGAATGGAACCAGTGCAGGATCCCATGGCGCGCCGGGCTTCCGGCGTTCGCCCGCGTCACCCTCTTCGATCCGAGCGGCAAATCACGCGGTCACATCCGCGAATGGAACTGGGACGATCTCTGTTTCAACAAGGCGCTCGTTGCTCTCCGGCCAGCGGCCCTGGGTCTGACGGTTTTCCAGCTGCGATCCCCGACGCGCGTGACGAATACGCCCATCAGGGCCGACCAGCTCATCGCCGTCCGCTGGCCCGATCGCTCCGCGCTGATCCGGGTGATCGAGCAGGTGAAAAAAACGAGCGCGGCCGGCCTGGTATTTTTTCGGCTGCCTGATTCGAGCGCGCCAAGCGGATGGTCTCTCCGCCAGCTCGGGCATCTCGACGCGGTGTCCCGTCTCGTTTTGAAGAAGACGGGGACGCCGCCGCAACTCGAGCTGGTCAACGAGAGCGACGCCGACCTGGAGCCGCGGCTCTCCAGCGCGAAGAGCACCGGCGATCTCGACCGTGGTTATGCCCTGGAGTTGGATGCAGCAGCCCCGATTTTTCGCGACGCGCAGGAAGGCGATTTTTGGCGACTGCTTGGGCACGTGGATCCGGATGGAGCGCGCCAGCCGGTGGCTTTTCCGCTGGCTACGCGACTCACTTTTTGGTTCAGCCACCTGCGCGCGCGGCAGTCGTGGCGGACCGGCGTGATTCAACTCGCCCCCGGCGAAAATTTTAGTCAGATTCGTTACCGCGTTCGCAACGCAACCGGAGATTCCGAATGGAAAAATATCGACGATTAATTCTTCTGGCAGCCATGAGCGCCAGTTTTCTAGGGGCACCGCGAGCCACGCTTCACGCCACGGGCGGCGATTCGTTTGAGGCGCCTCCGCCCTCCCTGGCCGATTCGCTCGATTTTCTCCCGGGCAAATCGCTCGGCGAAATTTTTCTGGAGACGGATGCGCATCCTTCCGACAAGGAGGCGCCCGATTTCGGAAAGGAAATTCTCGCGCTGGCCGAGCGGGTGCGCACAGAACCCGCCCCGCAGCTGGTCAGCGTCGCGGATGGTTTGCTGACGCAGGCGCGGCAGCATTATTCGAGCGGCGGCGACTGGTGCAACCTGCTCCACGATGTGCGCGATGTGCTCACCCATTCCGCCGATAACAAGATGGCGGCGGCCGATTACATAAAATGGCGCGTCGAGAACAAGAGCATCTTTTTTTCCGCGCCAAAAACGGAAACGACAGAGGACGAGAGCGCATCGACCAAGGCAACCGCTGCTCCGGCTGAACTGGAGAAGAGGGCGCGGAATGCGGCGGGCGCGCTCAAGCCGCACTGGCTTTATCTGGCGGGAGCCGCGCATTACAGGACGGGCGACCGCGTCGAATGCCTGCCGTGGTTCGAACGCGTGGCGAAGGAATTCCCCAATCATCCGCGCGGCGAAATCGCGTTATTCATGCAGGCGCGCTGCGCTTTTTCAGAATCACGCCGTGGGATCGAAGCGCTCGACAGCCGCTCGCCGGAGGAAATCACGGGACATGCTCCCGCGCGCAAGAAAGCCGCGGAGTTGTTCGAGCGTTACCGCAAGCAATATCCGCGTGGCCGTTTCGAAGCGGACGCGCTCGGGTGGCTGGGCGCGCTGGCCTTCGACGGCGAGAACTACCTGAAGGCGCTCGAATATTATATCGCCCAGGCGGAAGTGCCGGGTCACCCCGAGACGATCAAGTCCGCGGTTTTCATGTGCGAGAAATGCCTCGTGCGCGTGGCCGAGAAAACCGACAGCGCGGCGGCGTTCGCCCTGATCGCGCGGCACCCGCGCATCGCGATGGGATTCACCTATCTCGTGCTCAGCGCGCCCGAGGCGAAGAACTACGATGGCAAATTCGATCCGCCGGCGGACGTGAAAAAATGGCGGCGGACGATGATGCCGAAGATCGCCGCGGAAGTGGTGAAGCAAAAACAGCTTTATCAGGCGGGCGATTGGCAGCCACGTTATCTCGCGATGCTGGCCCAGGCCGCCAGCGCGACGGGGAACCAGGAGCAGGCCCTGCAACTCACGAACCTCGCGCCCGCGGACCTGGAGCGGAGCGACGATCTCCTCATGGTGCGCGCGGTGGCCTTTCAGCGCGCGGGAAAAGTCGCGGAGGCGCTTGAGGCGTACCGGAAATTCCTCGATCGCTTTCCCAAGTCACCGATGGCTCCGGGCGCACGTCTTCGACTGGCTTTCGCCTTGCAGGACAATCATCAGGCCGGGGCCGCGGTGGTGGAGTTAAAGCTTTTGCTCGTCGAGCAAAGTCCCGCCGAAACGAAATCGCCGGAAACGAAAACCAAAAGCGAAGACGAATCGAAAAAAGAGGAGGACCCAGAATCGAAGACCGAGCCAGAGAAAGTGGATGCTCCCCTCTCCATCCTTTCTGGAGAATCGCGTTACACCACGATGGAGACCTACCCGGATAATGCAGAGGAATGGGACCTGAAGGAAAGTTCGGTCTATCCCAACATCACGGGTGCGGAGGTGGACGAGGTCCAGCGGGCAATCGACACCCTTTTGAATTTTGCTCCGCTGACCGAGCTCGCGGCCGCGGTGGATGATCCCGCTTTCGATGAAAAAGGCCGCAAGGAATTCCGCGCCATCATCGCGCAACGCTACCTCGCGCAGGAGAATTTTGCAGAAGCGAAAAAATTCATGCCGCCTGATGAGTTCAAGCTCCTGGCCGCGAATCTGGAGACACTGACTCTGGCCGCGGCCGGCCCGCCGCAGGAAAAAGCGGAGGAGATGATGCGTCTCGGAAACGCCTGGGCCGACGCGCGCGGTAAACTCCTGCGCGCGCCGCTGGATAGCGTCGTGCATTTTTTGCGGCGTTATTCGCAGTTGGACGCGATGCAGCGCCGCGCCAACGGCCGATCGCTCCGCGCGAAAAATGTCGACACAGAACTGGAAGAGCGGGATGAGCTGCGGCATGCCTCGCGTTGGTGGTTGAATGCGGCGCGGGCGCGGCCGGGCACGCCGCTCGGAGCGCAAGCGCGGTGGAAAGCGCTGGAGGCCATGCCGAAAATCGCTTTCGCGTCGCAATATGCCGAGCAGCTGGCGCGCGAAATAAAAGGCGAAGCGGTTTCACGCGAGATCTACGAGAAACTGCGCAAGGAATCTCCGGATTCCATTGAGGCGAAACGGCTGGCGGCTTACTGGAGCTTCCCGGCGCCGATATCGGCCGACGACCAGAACTACGAATTCGCTACCACCCGTGATGCGCGGATTCTCGGGTATCCCTATTCCGACTTCGAGGCCTTTGGGGTGAAGCAGGACGATGGCGAGGCAAGCTTCGGCGCCGATTTCATGAAGCGCTTCGGTTCGTTAGTGGCAAAGGCCATCGCGGCAGAGCCGGCCGCGATGACATCGATCGCAGCGGAGGCGCGCGAACTCGACGCCAGGGCAAAGAAAGAACTGGCAACTATCTACGACGCCTCGGTCGCGAACTTCCTGGACGATCTCGCGCACTTCGTGTCCGAACCGAAGATCACGCCCGAGATGATGAAGATATACGTCGGCATCCGATTTGATGTTTTGGATAGCAACGGGTTCAGCCGGCCAGATGGCACCATCCTTCCCGAAAAGACCAAGGACGCCGACATCGTGGCGAAAATCGAAGCCGCCTTGAAGAACCCGATCATGCAACCGGTGGCGGATTATCTCGAGTTCAGTCTCATCGGACTCAAGGCGGGAGACCGAATCGCGGTCTCCACCGATATTCCCGATCTGAAATCCGAGGAGGGTAAAGCCACTTTCACCTCGCGCGACCACGCCGGGATGGAAAAAATGGCCCGCGATTTCTTGAAGAAATATCCGAAGAGCCAAAAGCGGGAGGCTGCGCTCTTCGTCATCGCCCGCTCGGTCCAGGCCCTTTCCCGTCCCTATGTCTGCGATGTGGGAACGCCTGCACCCGGCACTTCGCCCGACGAACAGATTTACGATATCGAGCGAAAATCGTATCAGCGCGAGCCGTTCGATCCCAAGCGCGTGCTCGCCGCGCTGGACGAATACGACCGTGAATTTCCCAACGGCCGTTATGCCGCCGAAAACCGAAACCTGCGCGCGATGACTCTCTGGCGGATGCATGACTGGAGCCGAGCGCTCGAACTGACCCTGGTCCAGCTGAACGATAAAGCGAAACCCGACCTGCACTGGGAAGCCGCGGTGCGATTGGCCAATATTTTCGCGGACCTTTCGAACGCGGAATTCCGGGCCGATATCCTCGACGCGATCCGGTCAAAACCGGCGGCTGCGCTTCGGCTCAAGTCATTTCTCGCCAAGGTCTCCACGGATCGCACTCATCCGCTTCGCTACCTGGTTAGTTATCTCAACGACCAACTAAAGCTCAATTCAGTCGCGAGCAATTGACGCGGAAAAGTGACGCGTTACGCCGCCGCGCGTTTCTTGATCGGCCCCACCACTTCTACGCGGACCGGGATTCCCTGGATCGCATCGGGAAGAGTCACTTCTTTGGCGGGTGCTTCCTCCAGGTTAATTTTCAATCCGTAACCTTCGCCGACGCGCGTGATCCCAACGCCATTGACTTTGCCCAAACGCTTGAAGGCGCCCAAAGCCTGACGCTTTGCAGCTCTTACCTGGTCGAGGCTGGGTCCCGCGGTGGTGTCCTTGCTCCTCATCGTGCTTTCCGAGCAGTAGCTTACGCCTCGCCGCTGGAGGGGCAATGTCGGATATCGTTCTTCAAGCGAAGACGAGGTCGACACTGAGCGCATCGAGAACGGCCCGGAGTGGATTGGCGTAGGTTAATCCCTGGCCGTTCGCGCCACCCTGGTCGCCGCCCGCAAAAAGAAGGGCTACGCCGCGCTTGTCCGCGCTGACGATGAGCGAGCCGCTATCGCCTCCATCAGAGAACGGTTGGTTCCCCGCGCCCTCGATCTCGATTTGGTTGTCGAAGCGCAGATTGCCGATGTCATAGCCGACAATGACGTTATCCAGTTCGAAGGCCGTTACGCGGCCTCGTGTCCCCCCGGTAGTCCGTCCAACTTTTGCGACGCTATCGCCTTCGCCAACGAAGGCATCGCCCAGACCCTTGAGTGTGCCCAAGCCCCGAAGCTTTGTTCGCTGCACGGCTACGCCTTCATTCACGGCAGCGATGGCGCAATCCAGAAGGTTGCGGCTGTGAGGTCGAAAGCGCACGAATTCAATCAGCTTCGCGACCACGGCCCCCGGCTTTCGACCGCCATCGATTGCGCCAGGTTGAAGGATGGCGTCGCCCTTCGTCGCGTCATTTTCGTTGGCGAGCACATGATTGTTCGAAAGCATGCAAATGGCGCCACCACCTCGCGGTTGGACGAAGCACCCCAGGGTGCCAGCCGTGATTTTGAAGTGGCCGACCGAGCAACCGATCAGGAGCGGACGCTGCCGTTTTTGATGCCACGGAGTAGCGCGCTTATTCACCCGACCGATGTAGCGCACGTCCACCTCACCTCGCGCCTGGCGCGTGATTCGCTCCACTTCCCGGCTGGCTTCGAGCGCCCGCTGTTGCACGCGAATCGCGAGTTGAAAGTCTCGTTTGCCTTTGCGGGCGACGCCTAATGCCACCGTGCGGTGCGGCTCCACGGCTGTAGCCATCGGCCCTGCCGCCCGGCTGAAAGCCGCGCGGGCGACCAGAGTCGTTTCAATTTGGGGTAACATGCTGGCGGTAAGGCTTTGCTTGAGTTCGCGTGCAGATTCGAGGTTCATAGATCGTCATTGTTTTCTAGGGTTGTGGTGGAAACAGCATGGCGGATTACGAAGATTCTTGGCGTAGGACGCCAGGGAAGAGAGATGAGGTCAGGCGTCGCGACCGGCGGTCGCTGTGTAGACCTGAGTTGAGAGGACTCTGGCATACCGAGGGGAAGCTAAAAATTAGCTACCGGTTTCAACCATTCGCGACAAGCATAATCTCCGCATGTTCGTGCGATCAGCCATTCGCGAGACCGAAAATCTGCTCGACACTTCTTCCATCGGCGCGAAGCTCACGGCCTCATGAAATCTAAATTTCGCTCGCTTCTCGCGCTGTTCATTTTCACCTCTCTGGCCCTGGCCGGGGCGCGGCCGAGCGCTGATGGGAAGGTTAAATTTCCTTACGACACGCCGACTTTCACGGTCGAATTCCCTGCGGGCTGGACCTATAAGGCGGACAAGGATGGAAACCTGGACTGCGATCCCGGCGACAATTCGGGCTACACCATGTCGATCCTGCTTCTTCCGGGCATTCACAGCGTGAACGAATTGAAGGCGGCGTTGCCCAAGCTGGCGAACAGCATGGCAGGCGGCGCCAAGCTCACCGACTTCGAGCTGGGCGATGTCGAGACGGACACGAATGGAAACAACGTTCGCTTCGCCGGGATCCGCGGGGATGGCAAGGTGCAGGGCATCGACTTTGTCGTGGTGGTTCACGGATTCGAGACCAAAAAAGGAAACTTCTACGCGATCGTCACTGCGGGCACGAAGAAAGCCGACAAGCAGCACGACAAAGACTACGACTCGATCACCGCATCGATCGAGCCGCTCTAGTAACGAGCGGCTGATTCAATCCGAGGCTGGTCGAGAGGTCGGCCGCACCAGCACGAATTTGCTCGTGTTCGGGGTGGACCTTATCCAAGCTGGCGGTCCCCCGTGACCGCGTCGGCTCAAGACAAAGTATCCCCGCAGCGGTCCGACGTTTTCATCTCCTACTCGCGGAAGGACCGGGACTTTGTCCGGCGGCTTGAGGAGACGCTGAAAAGTCGGGGGCGGGAGACCTGGGTGGATTGGCAAGGCATTCGTCCAGCGGAAGAATTCCTGCAGGCGATTTTTCCCGCGATTGAGGGGACGGACACGTTTGTGTTCGTGCTCTCACCCGATTCCGTGACGTCGGAGATTTGCGGGAAAGAGCTTGCGCATGCCGTTTCGCACAACAAGCGCATGATCCCGATCATGGCCCGGGACACCGACGCGAAAGCGGTGCCGGAACCGCTGGCGAAGTTGAACTGGGTTTTTGCGCGCGACGCCGATAGCTTCGAAGCGGCGGCCGACTTTCTCATCAGCGCGCTCGACACGGATCTCGGCTGGGTCCGCGCCCACACCCGATTGCTAACGCGCGCAATCGAGTGGGATGGGAAGGCGAAGAGCGACAGCTTCGTTCTGCGCGGCGAAGACCTTCGCGCCGCCGAGCAATGGCTCTCCGAAGCGGGCACCGACAAAGAGCGCCAGCCCACGCCTCTCCAGACCACCTACATTATCGCCAGCCGCAAAGCCGCCGCCCGCAGGCAAAAGATCATGCTAGGAGCGGTGACCTTTGCGATGATCGTGACGATCGCGTTGGCAATCCTGGCTTATTTGAACGCGGAAAAAACCAAGCGAACCCTCGCCAATGCGGACTTTCTTCGCGCCGCAGAGTTGCTCGACCAAAACCGGGCGGACGAGGCGCTGGCGTATCTCGCGCGCTCCGTGAGGACCCGGCCTCGCGACAGCGTTGCTGCGGATCGAATCTTTACGCTCCTCACCCAGCGAGGCTGGATGCTGCCGGCGAGCACCGCGACAACGCTGCCCGGCCGGATCACCTCGATCCGTTTCACGGACGGCGGCGGCTGCCTCGCCGCGTCGGTCGTGGGCGATGCGGCGCAGGTCTTCGATTTGCGCTCGGGCAAACCAGCAACGGAACCGCTGCGCCACGATGGTCGGCTGGTTCAGATGGCTGAGCTCAGCCCCGATGGGAAGCTCATGGCAACTGCCTGCGGTGAGACGAACCCGGATCGAAGATGCGAGATCTGGCCGCGTTTTCGTTATTATGGTGGCGAAGTGACCGGAACGCGCGGCCATGGTCGCGTCTGGGAAGTTGGAACCGGCAAGCCGCTGACGCCACCGCTCGAACACGCCAAGGCTGTGATCGATATCCGTTTTGACGCAAAAGGGAGCCGCGTTGTTACAGTGAGTGACGACCAGACCGTGCGCGTCTGGGACGCCCTGACCGGAAGAGCGGTTACTCCTCCGCTCCAGCATGAAGGTCCCGTTCTCGGGGCGCGATTTAGCCCCGAGGGCACCCGGTTGGTAGTCGCGACCGATCCGCTAAGCATCTGGGATTTGGCCTCGTCCAAACGAGTCCCCATTCCGAAACTTGAACACGCCATCGCTGCGGAATACTCTCCGGACGGAGAGCAGATTGCCGTGGTCGTAGCTGGACTAGACAGCGATGGCCACCAGCTTGAGCATGTGCAACTCGTTGCCGCTGCAACGGGTCAATCCGCGCCGGAGCCGCCGGATAGTCCCCCCTTAATTACCTCCATCAGCTTCGATCCGCCCCGGAAGCGAGTGCTGACAGCGTATGCCGGCGCCACTCGAATCAAGGATGACACCGGAGGGGTGGACGAGTTCGACACCGAATCGAGCAAAATCACCAAGCGACACCCGATGAACGGAGCGCCGGTATATTCAGTGGCAGTGCTGCGCGGACAAGAGGATTTTCTGACCGCAAGCGGCGACCGTACCGTGCGACTGCAGCGCTGGGACAATGAAAATCAGGAGATGCATCCTGCCAATCCGCTCAAGTTTCCAACGCCACCACTCCACATCGAGTGCGCTCCGTCCGGCGCGCAATTTGCAGTCGTTTTTGGAACCGGAGGAAACTCGGTGCAGCTCTGGAACGCGCCGAGCGCGGCGCAGGAAAGCGAAATCGTAAGCGTCTCTAAAAAGGTGAGAAGCGTGTCGGTTCCCGAGGCGCAAGAAGCGGGCATGGTTGTCGACACTAGCCGGGACAGAACGCGCGTTTTGAAAGTTGAGCGCGAGAATTCCATCATCGTTTGCGATGCCAAAAGCGGAGCCCGCATCAGCGGGCCTTTCCGCCCCGAAGGAGGATACGAGGAGGCTATTATTTCTGCGGCGAAATTCAGTCCAAAAGGCGACCTCATCGCCGTGGGCGAAGGCGGCCATTATCGCCTCCGGAAAGGCTTCGCGCGTGTCTGGAACGCGAATACTGGACGCCCGGTCACCGGCCCATTGATTCATACTTTCGCGGTGAGGGAACTGGGGTTCAGCGATGATGAGGAACGCCTCATCACGCTCCAGAGTAAGGACGTGATGTTGTTTTCAACCCGGATCTGGGACATACGAAGCGGCATCGCCCTGACTGATCGAATGCCGCCCGAGGGCGTACGGAGAAAGTTGCCCGAAGAAGGTGAAGTGGCGGAAATCGACCGAAGCCGAGGGCAGCTTACAAACTATTCCCCACCGAATGCGCCAGAAATCGCAGAAGTTCGGGATGTGGCATTTCCCGCTGGCACCGTTGCACCCGACTGGCTCCCGCAGCTTGCCGAACTGGTCGGCGGTATGCGATTGAACGCCGAAACGGGTGTGATCGAGCCGGTCCCGGAGCAATGGTCGAAACTGGAAGCGCTCCGCGCCGAACTGGCCGCGAGCAAAAGGCAAGACCCGTTCACCGCGCTCGGAAAATGGTTCCTTGCTGATCCCCGGAAGCGAACGCTCTCGCCCTATAACAAATTGACCGCGCGCGATTACTTCGAGCGCTGCCTCACCGAGAAAAGCGAACCTTTCGTGATCGAAGCAAACCGCCTCGCCGGTGACGACCCGAAGCTGCTGGAAAGGATCAAGTCAATCCGCGAACCACGTTAAGAACCGTCGTTGTGCCCGGTGATTCGGCGCTGGGGGAGCGGCCAAAGCTGAGCAGGTCATTCCCCTCGACGCGGCGCCCCAGCGTCGCCGTTCACTGATCGCAGCAGCAAGCCGCAACGACGTCCCTGCGCGGACTGGGGGCCTTCGCCGTCCGGCCTTTAAGGAGCTAGTATTTCGCCTGGATAAGCAGGGTCGGTCGTCCCGAAAGCGTTTCGAACCACGCCTTTGCGCGATGGTCGCTTCTTTCCCAGGCGAGCTTGTGTGGATCTTTTATCCATTCCTTGCCGCCCGAATTTCCCTGGAGAAAGATGGTCATTTCTTTTTCGGAAAGCTTGCCCCGATCGACTCGCGAATAAGCTTCGGCGATGCTGTGACCTTTTAGAAATTGGACCAGAGCGTGATACTCCCCGCTCGGATTCTTGTACATATTTGTCGTCACGCCGTCTTCGTCCGGCTTGCCGGCGTCGATTGGCTTTCCGAAAAGCGCGCTGACTTGGTCCTCGGTCTGCCCGAGGCGTGCGAACGCCTCGCTGCTCAAACCAAGAACGATCGCGGCCGCAAATATCATGATATTTTTCATAGTTGGTCGTCTGGAATTTGCGCGAACTTTAATGTGCTAACGAGACGGTATCGCAACGGAGCCGAGTCGAACAGCCTCAAGGCTGACTGGAAGCCTATATCGGACAGGAATGAACGGCTGCTCAAGTCGCGCGTCGCTCTTTAATCGACAACAGAATTTCGGCGATCGCTTCGTCTTTTTTCTTTGCACCGAGGTTGCCTTGGCCATGGACGCGGACGCTGACGGCGTTTGCCTCCATATCGCGCCCGCCGATTACGAGCATGGTGTGGACTTTCATTTGCTCCGCGCTCGCGATCTTGGCTTTGATGTGGTCGGTGCTGGCGTCGAGCTCGCAACGGACCTGATGGGCGCGAAGCTCGCCTTGAATCGCACGGGCGTACTCGAGCAGCGGCGCTTCATCACCGATGGGAAGGACGCGGACCTGCTCGGGCGAGAGCCAGAGCGGGAAGTTGCCGGCGTAATGTTCGATCAGGAAGCCGATGAATCGCTCGTGCGTCCCGAGCGGCGCGCGATGAATGCAGAGCGGCGTCGCCTCGGTGTTGTCGCGCGTTTTGTATTTTAGTCCGAAACTGTTCGGTTGCGCGAAATCGACCTGGTTTGTGGCGGCGGTGAACTCGCGGCCAATGGCGCTCCAGACTTGGACGTCGATCTTTGGGCCGTAGAAAGCGGCTTCGTTAGGCACTTCGACGTAATTGATCCCGCTGCGCTGAAGGACGCCGCGCACCATCTCTTCCGTCTTGATCCAAAGCGGAGAGTTATCGACGAACTTCTGGCCCAGCTTCTTCGGATCATGGGTAGAGAAACGCATGACGTATTTCTCGATCCCGAAAAGCTTGAAGTAATTGAGGTAAAGTTCGTTTACGGCCAGGAACTCCGATTCGAATTGGTCCTCGGTGCAATAGATGTGGGCATCGTTCATCTGCAGCGAACGAACGCGCATCAGGCCGAAGAGTTCGCCGCTCTGCTCGTAGCGATGACAGGTCCCGTATTCAGCGAGACGCAGCGGCAGGTCGCGATAACTGCGCGGGATTGCATCGTATATTTTGTGATGATGCGGGCAGTTCATCGCTTTGAGGTAATAGCGGCGAGGCTGCTCGTTCAGGAAGACCAGGCGCGTCTGACAACGATTCTTCTCCTCGAATGCTTCCAGGACATCCTTGGGAACATCGCCCGCGTCGATCACCGCGCTGATCGCCTGCTCGAATTGAACCTCACCGGAAATCGGCTGGAAAATATCCGAGCCGTGCGCGCGCAAATGTTTTTCCAGGAGGGATTTCGCGTCCTCGATCCTCGCTTCAAGTGCCGCGACCTCGCCGGCATCCTCGTTCAGTTCCATCGGCGGGAACATCGATTCGGCGTAGTAGGGGAGGTGACCACTCGTTAGGTAGAGACTCTCACGGGCCAGGTTTGGCGTGCGCACGCGCACATAACCCCCGGCGAACTCCGTTTCCTTCGCGAGCTTCTCGAGTTCCTCGATGATGGCAGTCCCGCGAGGAAGCCAGAGCGGCAGGCCGGGTCCGACCTGTTCGTCGAAGGTAAAGAGCTCGAGTTCCTTCCCGAGCTTGCGATGGTCGCGTTTCTTCGCTTCCTCGACCATGGCGAAGTATTCGTCGAGCTGGGTCTTGTTTTTGAAAGCGGTGCCGTAGATGCGCTGGAGCTGCGGGTTCTTTTCGTCGCCTTTGTAGTAGGCGCTGGCGACATGGGTGAGCTTGAACGCACCCACGTTGCCGGTGCGCATGACATGCGGGCCAGCGCAGAGATCGGTGAACTCGCCGTTGCGATAGATCGAGATTTCTTCGCCCTCGGGAATGTTCTGGATAATATCGAGTTTAAATTTGCTCGGAGAAGATCTCTCACCCAGGGCGCCCAGGATCCCACGTTGGGCCATGGTCAAGGCTTCCGCGCGCGGCAGGACGACGCGCTCAAAAGTGTGGTTCGCTTTGATTTCCTTTTTCATCTCGGCCTCGATCTTCTCGAAGTCTTCGGGCGAGATGCGGTGGTCCAGCTCGAGGTCGTAATAGAATCCGTTCTCGACCGGCGGACCGGCGGCGAACTGCGCCTCCGGCCACACTTTCAGAATGGCAGTGGCCAGGATATGCGCCGCGGAATGACGGAGACGCTCGAGATCAGTCATCTGCGCGCGTTGCTCTAAAGTTTTACGTTCGTCGGCCATGCTTCGGCGAGCAGTTTAGTGCGGAAGAAAAGTGACGCGAGGAAATTTCCCCGTGTCGCGCAGTTAATGTGCCTGCCCTCCCCGCTGGGGAGGAAACGCGCTTCCGCCTAGAGCGTCAGCTTCGCTTTGGCCGGCTTCGCGAAGTTGAAGGCCGATATGAGAAGCCCCGCGAGGGCGGAACCTCTGATCGCGAGCCAGAACCCATTCCCTGCGATCAGCATGGGGACGGCGATCGTCACCGCCGCTTTGATGTTAATGACGCCGAACAATCGCCAGACCGCCAGCGCCGAGAGCGCCAGTTCGCCCATGGCAAAAGCGATCAACGCGCAGGCTCCGCCGAAGATGCCCGCGCGGATGTCTCCGCGATGAGGGATCCTGCGGAAGAGCAAGGCCGGCGTCGCGGCGCACATGCCGAGGAAGAAGGCCACGATCAGCGCGAGCTTGATCGAAAGATGCATCGACCCGCCTTGCGAAGCCATCCAGAGATCGACGCCGTACCACCATCCCGCCCACGCCGCGGCCATCACAGGCGTGGCGATCGCGGACACGAGCAGAAGTTTCGGCATCGATTTCGGGTCGAACCGGCGCTCGTCCATCAGTGCGACCGCCTGCTGCCGGGCGCAGCCCGCGCAGATTTGGCCGACTCTGCTGCCATTGAAAATTGTCTGCACTTCCTCGGCCCCGCCGCAGTAATGGCAGGCCTCGCCGGCGCTTAGTCCTGCGCGCGAGAGACCGTCGATGAACTCGTCCACGGCCACGACCGCTTCACGCTTTTCGATTCGGTCGGTGGCTTTGCGCAAAGAGAGAAATGCGACGTCTTTTTCGACCTTTACTTCTGCGAGCTTCTCGCTGATCAGGCGCTGAAGCATGTGGCCGAAAGCGAATAGCGCCTCAGCCGGCGCCTCGGTCAGGCTAGGGTAGCGCGTCTGGAGCAACACCGTGCCTTTGCCGTCCGCTTGCACGATTTGCATTCCGAGGGGGAAACCTCCCCGACGGCCCACGGCCGCTCCATTTTCTCGCGGTTCGAGCGCGAGGTCGCCAAGAAGTTGAGGGTAGAGCTTGCGAAGATTAGCCATGGGCCGGTCTAAAGCACGGCGTATGCCTAACGAGTGAAATGTCTGGAGATCGCGGTCCGATACGAGTGGCGTCAGAGGGCGAGGGATCTCACGATCGCGGGCAGATCACCCACGTCCGCTGACGCGATCCAGGAAGATCGGCGTGACGAAGTTAGCTGCTGGTATTTTGTGTGACTGAAGAGGGCCTGGGAGGTCCCTCGGCGTGCTGCACCAGCCTCGATTGACCGCGCGTTACTTTACCGCGGCGAGTTTCTTCAGGTCGACGCGCTTGAGCCAGTCCTGGAGATCCTTCGAATCCTGGCCCTGCGTTTCGATTTGCAGGACGTAACGCTTCGCCACCATGAGCCAGAGCGTACCGTGTTTTCCTTCGTTCTCGAAAGTCTCGAAGCCCGGCATGCCATCGATCGTGAGCGCTTTGGTGTAACCCTCGGGAGTGGACATGCTCATGTTCCAGGCGGCGGTCGTGGCCGTGACGTAATCGGGATTGGCAGCCGAATCGAGAATGCTGATCGCCGTCGTCGGCGCGGTGTCTTCCGCGCCCTTCTTGTAATCGCGATGGACGTTGGTGATTTTGAATCCGCCCGCATCAATGGTCGAGCCATCCGGTTTGTCTGCGGTCCAGCCGGTGGGTCCCTCGGGCAGGATCGGGATGAGCTTGGAGAAATCGACCACGTTGGGCACGAGCGCGGGCGGCTCTTCCTGCGCGGGAACGCGGGATCCGCCGAGGAGCAGGAGCGAGAAGGCGGCGATGACAGCGGCGGTTTTCATTCCAGTTTTCGGGGCGAGCCCTTGTACTCGATTGACTTTAACGGGGGCGTTTGTCAAGACGCGATCTGTGTGGCGAAGCAAATGGACCTTCCTTCTGATCGCGCTGATCGGTGTGGTCGTGCGGCTGGTCCAGATCGAGCAGCCCTTTGTCGACCCCTGGAGCTGGCGGCAAAGCGACGTGGCCGCCATCGCGCGGAATTATCTCGAAAACGGTTTTCATTTCAGCCGGCCCCAGATCGATTGGGCTGGGACGGCGGAGGGATATGTCGGGACGGAGTTCCCGATTTTGCCGTTTGCGGCGGCGCTCACGTACAAGATCACGGGAGTGCAGGGATGGGTCGGTCGGCTCCAGGGTGTCATGTTCTTCGCGGCGGCGCTGCCCTTTTTCTTTTTGCTGGTGCGCAGGGTGCATGGCCAGGTCGCGGCGCTTTGGGCGACATTTTTTTATGCGTTCGCGCCACTCAGTGTCGTGGCCAGCCGCGAGTTCATGCCGGATGTTCCGTCGTTAAGCCTGGCGCTGGCCGGGATGTATTTTTTTCTGCTTTGGGCGGAGCGCGGCGATCGACGTGCGTTGCTGGGCTCGGCCTTCCTGATCTCGCTCTCGTTCCTCATTAAACTGCCGACGGCGGTGATTGGCGCGCCGTTGCTCTATCTCGCTGTAGCGGCGGTTTGTTAACACCGGGTGATTTAAAGCGACGCGGGCGGCGGTTACAAACCGCCGCTACAGGAGGACGCGGTCGGCAGTTCCAAACCGCCGTTACAGGAACTGCTTATGCGCTGGGAGCTTTGGCTCTTCGCCGCGTTTGCGCTCGGGCCGTGCGCGATTTGGTATTGGCACGCGCATCGCATCGCGGAAACGTTTTATCCCTACCACTTTTTTGGCGGGGGCGGTTTCCGGATCATGAACGCCGCCTGGTATTGGAAAATCGCAAGGCAGACCGTGCTCTCGAGCATGACGCCGGTGTTGTTCCTGCTTGCGGCCGTCGGCGCGTTCGTGGCCCCGCGCGGGCGATTCACCCGGATATTCCATTGGTGGCTGGCGGCGATGGCCGTCTTCATTTTTTTCGTCGGATGGGGGAATCGCCATCAATGGTATCAGTTGCCTCTCGTTCCGATCGCCGCGGCCTTCGCCGGCTGCGCCTGTCAGTGGGTAACGTCGCGGTTCAATTCTCATCGCGTGTTGACCGCGCTGGCCAGCGTTGCCGTAGCCGCGGCGTTCGCGATTCTCTCCTATCAGTGCGTAGTGCCTTTTTATTGGCCAGCGGCGGCGGGACTTCGAAATCTCGGCCTGGAATTGAAGGAAGCGACCACGCCGGCGGCCGTCATCATTGCCGCCGATGATGGCGATCCAACGGTCTTCTATTATGCGCACCGGAAAGGGTGGCACTTCCTCGAGGATGGAGTTTATCAGGGTAACCCTCTCGATAGCGCGCAAATCATCGCCAACCTCGAAAAACTCCGCAGCCGCGGCGCGACCCATCTGGTTTTCTATGCCGGCACGCGCTGGTGGCTGGATTATTATCGCGAGTTTACCGAGCGATTGGTGGGGAGCGCGACCCTTGTTGAAGAAACGCCGGAGTTTACCATTTACAAACTTACACCCGCCACGGAGGTGAGTCAGCGGCCATAACAGTCATGGAAAAATTTGCCATACGAACGACGACCCAGGCGGATGTGCCGGTGATCCTGAGCCTCATTCGCGAACTGGCGGAATACGAGCGCGCACCGGATGCCGTCGTGACGAACGAAGCAGGATTACGCGAAGTGCTTTTCGGCCCCACGCCATCGGCCGAAGTGCTGCTGGCGCTCGAAGATGGCGAGGCGGTTGGCTTCGCCGTTTACTTCTTCAACTTTTCCACCTGGCTCGGCCGCCCCGGACTTTATCTGGAAGATCTATTCGTTAGGCCCACCATGCGGGGGAAAGGATATGGGCGCGCACTGTTGGAACGCCTGGCGCGCATCGCGCAGGAGCGCGGGTGTGGGCGAATGGAGTGGGCGGTGCTTGATTGGAATGAGCCCGCCATCCAGTTCTACAAGAAACTGGGGGCGGAGCCGATGAGTGAGTGGACGGTATTTCGCCTCACGCAGGATGGCATCGCGAAGCTGGCCGGTTCCCAATCGTAATCGTGCTCATGCTCGTGCTCGTGATCGGGGTCTTTGTTCGCCGGTAGCAGGAATTCGATCACGAGCTCGAGCACGAGCACGATTAGGAGGAAAGGAGTTATACGCGAGCGAAGGCGCGAACGGGGAAGGTCCCCATTCCTTTCACTTTGACCGGCACGGCGAAAAAACGCGCGCCGCGCTCGGGAAGCGCGGCCAAGCCACACAGATGCTCGACGATCGGAATTTCCGCGCCGAGCAGCGCAGAGTGCACGGGACGATTCCCATCGTCGGTGCAATCGATGTTGAATGAATCGATGCCCACCAGCGTGACGCCCGCATCGACGAGTCGATTCGCGAGATCACCGGTGAGATACGGGTGACCTTCGAAATAGCGATCGGTGCGCCAGTGCGCGTCCCAGCCGGTGTGCACGAGGAGCGCTTTGCCTTTCAACATCGCGAGATCGATTGGCACTTGGTCGATCGCGCGGTCGCGCCGTTCCGTTGCGCGCACCACGACGCAATCGAGATCAGCCAGAGATTCCAGCGCAAGTTCCGATAAGTCCTTGCCGTGCGCATAGCGGTGAAAGGGACTGTCGAGATACGTTCCCGTGTTCGCGACCAAGTCGATCCGTCCGATTTGGAATTCCGTGCCGTCGGCGTAGCGCGCGCGCGAAGCTTCGCGGCTCAGATAATCGCAGATGATCGGCGCGGGCAGACCTTTGTAGGTAATCATGCCGTGTTCGACGTTATGGCTCAGGTCGATGAGAAGGCCGGAATTAGACATGCGCGGTTGGCACTATTGTAGGGCAACCGCTCTGGTTGCCACAATTTTGAAAGCGGCAGGCGATGCGCCTGCCCTACAACTGAATCCGCCTTGCGCAGGTTGGTCGTAAGCATGATCGAACAACAGCGGATGAAAATCGAAGACTACGCATTCCTGAGTGACACCCAGACGGGCGCGCTGGTGAGCCGCGACGGTTGTGTGGACTGGCTTTGCTTTCCGCGATTCGATTCGGGGGCATGCTTCGCGGCGTTGTTGGGCGATCGAAAAAATGGGCGGTGGCAATTCGCCCCGGCGGGAGAAATCACTGCGACGCGCCGGCGTTATCGCGGCGACACGCTGATCCTCGAAACAGAAATCGAAACGGCCGAAGGCGCGGTGCGCCTGATCGATTTCATGCCGCCGCGCGGAAAGAATCCGGACATCGTCCGGATCATCGAAGGCTTGCGCGGCAGTGTGCGGATGAAAATGGAACTGATCATCCGCTTCGATTACGGGCACATCGTTCCGTGGGTGCGGCAAAAACATGGCGGACTCGAAGCCATCGCCGGACCTGATGCGTTGATACTGCGCACGCCGATTGAAACGCGCGGTGAAGACCTCACCACCGTGGCCGAATTCGACGTGGCGCAGGGCGATCGCGTTCCCTTCGTGCTGACATGGTTCGCGTCGCATGACGAACCGGCGCGCGCGATCGATCCCGAACACGCCCTGCGCGAGACGGAAGAGTATTGGACGTCGTGGTCGAAGCAATGCCGCGACCAGGGACCGTGGCGCGAGGCCGTGACGCGGTCGTTGATCACGTTGAAAGGGCTGACCTACGCACCCACGGGCGGGATCGTGGCGGCGGCCACGACCTCGCTGCCGGAAGAAATCGGCGGCGTGCGGAACTGGGATTACCGGTATTGCTGGCTGCGCGACGCCACTTTCACCCTGGTGGCGCTGATCGAGGCGGGCTATCTCGATGAAGCGCGTTCGTGGCGCGAATGGCTGCTGCGCGCGGTGGCGGGAAGCGCGGCGCAAATGCAGATCATGTATGGCGTGCAGGGCGAGCGGCGCCTGGACGAATTCGAGCTCGAATGGCTGAGCGGCTTCGAGAACTCGCGGCCGGTGCGGATCGGCAACGCCGCGTCCCAGCAATTTCAGCTCGATGTTTACGGCGAGGTCCTGGACTCGATGTATCGCGCGCATCATGCCGGCATCGAAAGCAGCGAGATCGACTGGCGCCTGCAGGCCGCGCTGATCAATTTTCTCGAGACGAAATGGCAGGAGCCCGATGAGGGAATCTGGGAAGTGCGCGGGGGCCGAAAGCAGTTCACGCACTCCAAGATGATGGCGTGGGTAGCGTTCGATCGCGCGGTGAAGCTGATCGACGAATGCAACTGCGCGGGCCAGCAGCATGTCGAACGCTGGCGAGAAATCCGCGACGAAATCCATGCCCAGGTCTGCGCGCAGGGGTACAACGCGAAGAAGCAGGCCTTTACCCAGTTTTATGGATCGGAGGAACTGGACGCCAGCCTGCTCATGATGCCGCTGGTTGGTTTCCTGCCGGCAACGGACGAGCGCGTCCGCCACACGATTGAAGCAGTGGAACGCGAGCTGATGGAAGACGGATTCGTGCTTCGTTACCGTCCGCAGACTAACAACGTGGATGGTCTTCCTGGCTCGGAGGGAGTCTTTGTTCTCTGCACTTTCTGGCTCGCCGATTGTCTTCACTTGCTCGGCCGCACGGAAGAGGCGCGCGCTCTATTCGAGCGGCTCCTGGCCCTGCGGAACGACGTAGGTCTTCTTTCCGAGCAATATGATCCGCGCGCCAAACGGCAGCTCGGAAATTTCCCCCAGGCTTTTTCGCACACCGCGCTCGTTAATACCGCGCGCATCCTGAGCGGAAACGGTGCGTCGCCGCCAGGCACTTGATTGCGCGTCCCCGTGATGCCAGTGGCGACTTTCTATTGGTTGCACATAGAACTTTCGAGTATCATGGAAAAATGTTCCGGCGCGTCCTGGCCCTCGTAACATTTTTGCTGTCGCTCTCTCTTGTACCCGCTTCGGCCGACACGTTTTTGGTCACAAACACGAACGACAGCGGCGCTGGTTCGCTTCGTCAGGCGATCACCGCCGCGAATGCCCATCCGAATTCTGCCGGCGTGGATGTCATCGCGTTCAATGTTCCCGGGCCCGGGGTGCACACCATTGTGTTGGCCTCCGCTTTGCCGGACCTCATCGAGGGCGTGAAGATCGACGGCTGGTCGCAACCAGGCTTTCAAGCTGCGCCTTTGATCGAACTCTCGGGCAGTCCGGGTCTGGCGGCCGATGGACTGCGAGTGATGGCCGACGGGACGATTATTCGCGGCCTGGTGATTAACGGCTTTCAGGCCGGAATCAGGGCCGGGCCGCAGAAAGGGAACATTATCGAAGGGTGTTACATCGGGACGGACAAGAGCGGCACGCTGTCGGCGCCAAACGATTATGGCATCGTGCTTAACCAGCCTGCTAACACGGTCATTGGAGGGGCGCGCAACATCATTTCGGGTAATCGCCACGAAGCGATATTGGTCACGCAGTTCGACCCGAACTCCAGCCAGCCGCCGACCCTTACCATAAAGGGCAATTACATCGGCACAGACGTAAGTGGTGCGCTGGCATTGCCGAATAGCCACGACCCGTTTTCCGCGTTCGCCGTCTCTGTTTCCTGCCGTTATGCGCTTATTGGCGGCACGACTGCCGGCGAGGGCAACCTGATCTCAGGAAACGCGCAGTCGGCCCTCGGAGTTTCCGGAATCGGCAGCCAGGTGCAGGGCAACCTGGTCGGAACCACAGCGTCGGGTGCAGCCGCGCTTCGGAATGGAGGAGCCGGGATAGTCCTGGGACGAACTGGGCCTTCAGAGTACGGGCCGACCGTGGGCGGAACCATCCCGGGTGCGCGCAACGTAATCTCAGGCAACTCCGATGGGATCGTTCTCCAGGCAAATGGCGCCACGATTCAGGGAAATTTTATTGGAACTGATGTCTCGGGGAAAATCGGAATTGGTAACACGAACAAGGGCATCGCGATCGTCGGCGCCTCCTTCAACGTCATTGGGGGCGCCGTCCCTGGAGCCGGAAATCTAATCTCAGGAAATGACCTGGGCATGTCCTTCAGTCACGTGAATTACTGGCCGCCTGAGACCTTTATTACGGATTCGACAGCCACCTATAACATTATTCAGGGCAACCTGATTGGAACCGATATCACCGGCATGACGGCCATTCCCAATAGGTTCGGGATCAGCTTCACGCGTTCTGGCGGGAGGTATGGTTTTGAGAACGCAGCTGGGAACACGATCGGCGGGACGCGCGCATCAACCCGTAACCTGATTTCGGGCAATTCTTTTGATGGCATTTTCGTGGAGGGGAACACCTTTCCTTTGCTAATCCAGCGAAATTTCATCGGCGTTGCAGCGGATGGCATTAACGCGTTGGGAAACAAATGGAATGGAATTGAGATGTCCGGAAACGAAGGAACTACGATCGGCGCAGCGGACGGCGCCAATATCGATGCCGCCAACACGATCGCCTTCAACGGTGGTGGCAGCGGGTCCACCGCGGGCAGGGGAATCTACCTGGCCAGTAACGGAGGACTGCCTCTGAGTCATCGGATCTCGGCCAATTCCATCCACGATAACCTGGACCTGGGCGTGGACCTCGGGGCCACTGGTGTTACTCCGAACACCAGCAACAGCGCGTTCAATTTTCCAGTGATCAACGGTGCCTTCTCCCACAATGGCCAGCTCACGATTTACGGCACTCTTAACAGCGTTGCCTCGACCAATTTCACCCTCGAGTTTTTCGCCAGTCAGGCAGCCGACCCCTCCGGTTTTGGTGAAGGCCAGGTTTTTCTCGGCCAGGCGAACGTCACCACGGATAGCGCCGGCAATGTTGCCTTCAACGTCACCTTCCCGTTGCCCCCCAACGTGACGGTGGTCGCAGCGACGAAGATTGCACCCCTCAGCCGGTTCGATGCGCCGCACGCTACTTCGGAATTCTCCGCCGCGGCGAACATCGTCTCCAGCGCCCCAACCACTCCTCCGACAAGCCCCACGCCCGTCGTCTTACCGAGCAGAGCAGATCAGCTCCTCAATTTGTCGGCGCGGGTTCATGTTGGCATTGGGGATAACGTGCTCATCGGTGGATTCATCATCTCGGGGACAGAAGCGAAGAAAGTCATAATCCGAGGACTCGGGCCATCGCTGGCCGAATCCAAGGTGCCGGGATTCCTGGCTAATCCAGTTTTGGAACTCTATGACTCCGGCGGCCAGGCGCTGGCCCGGAACGACGATTGGAAACAAGATCAGCAAACAGAAATTGAGAACACCGGGCTGGCTCCTGCCCACAACGAGGAGTCGGCCATCGTGCGCACTCTGGCGCCCGGCAATTATACCGCAATGGTGCGCGGACAAGGTGGGGGCACCGGGATTGGGCTGATCGAACTTTACGATCTGGCGCCGGGGTCGGATTCGCACGTCGTGAATGTCAGCACGCGCGGAATTGTTCTGACCGGCGACGACGTGATGATCGGCGGGTTTATCGTCGGGGGGAGCGGCGGTGGCACGACCTCAGTGGTCGTTCGGGCGATCGGACCTTCGCTCGCGTCCTTTGGCGTACCGAATCCGCTGGCCGATCCTACCCTCGTAGTGCGAACCGCAAATGGAACCATTGTGGGCCAAAACGACAACTGGGCGGAGGGGTCCGCCACGTCGTCAGGCCCAGACTTTGCCAATGGTTATCAACGCAGTCGGGTGGTAGCTACCGCACTTGCGCCGACCCATGATCTGGAATCAGCGGTGGTGGCCGAGCTGGGCCCCGGAAATTACACCGCGGTGGTGCAGGGGAAAAACGGAGCGACGGGCATCGGTCTCGTTGAAATTTATAATCTCCGCTAGGCGTCAGGCTAAAATCGGCCGATTTGGACGAGGCGCTTGATGGCGTCTTCACCCGTGACGATGCCGATCAGACGGCGTTGGGAATCGACCACCGCGGCCAGTCCTAGGCGCGCGGCGCGCAAGCGTTGGATGATGCGATAAGCGGGTTCGTCATCATTCGCGGTCACGATCCGGCGGGTGTAGCCGCCGAGCGATTCGCGCCACGTTTCATCGAAGAGAATATCGAAAACATTCACGATTCCGACTGCCTGGCCTTGCGAGATCACCGGCAACCGATCGACGCCGTTGGTCGCGCTCAGGTTCAGAGTTTCCGCGACCGAAGTTTCCGGGTGCACGGTTACGGCTTTTTCAATCGGCACCATCACGTCGGAAGCTTTGACGTTTCGAAAATCGACCACGTTGTGGATCATCGCGCGCTCGGTCGAAGTGATGGAGCCTTCACGCTCGCCTTGCACGGCGATCTGTTTCAGGTCCTCGCGCGCGATGAAGAGACGCGCGCTTTTGCTGGCCCGGCGCGGAATGAGGAGACGGCCGGCCCGTTCGCCGAGCTCGAGGATCGGCCAGAGAACGACAGAAATAAGATCGAGAATTCCGGCCAGGGCCGCCAGCGCGCGAAACGGGAAACGGCGGAAGAGCGATTTCGGGAGGACCGACAGAACGAAAAGATAAATAGGCAGTGCGATCGCGATGGCGCAGAAAAATCCGACGTAGCCAAGAGAAGAAACCAGCAGCTTCGTCAGCACGAGCAATCCGCAGATGTCCGCCATGTTCGTGACCAGCAGGACTGTGATGAGCAATCGCTCCGGACGATTCGTCAACCGTTCCAGACGGAGCGCCGAGGCTTTGCCCTGCTTGACGTGGTGCCGCAGCCGGACGGGATCGATCGAGAGCAGGCCGGCTTCAATTCCGGCGAAGAAAAACGAGACCGTCCAACAGCAAAAGATGAGAACGGCGTAGGTCATGACTCGGCGGCTTCGCTCCCGTTGGTCTGGGCGCTGTCGTCGTAGCAGGTGGTTTTTTCGAGCAGGATTTCTTCGATGCGTTTGCGGCCGACGCGGCGGACGGTGACGGCCAGACGCGGCATTTCGAAGCGCGTGCCAGAGGGCGGGAGATAACCGAGCCGGTTAAAAACGTAGCCGCCGATCGTGTCGATTCCGTCGGCCTCCAGATCGAACCCGAGATGCTCGCTCACATCGTCGAGCCGCGCGTTGCCGCTGACCAGAAAGCGCCCTTCCTCGAGTGGTTCGATATAGAGACCGGCGTCGCCGAGCGGCGCGGCGTCGCTGATAATTTCCTCGATGATGTCGGAAAGCGTGATGATTCCTTCCGTCCCGCCGAATTCATCCACGACGGTGGCGAGACCTTGCGAGTGGGTCAGAAAATTCCGGAGCAGGTCCATCGCTTTCATCGTTTCCGGAACGAACGACGGGGCGAGCAGTGTCTCCGTGTAATGATCGGCGGGATCGAGGAGAAAACGTTTCACATCAAGGACGCCCACGATCTGATCCGGCGTGTCCGCATAGACCGGCACGCGGGAATGACGTCGCTGCTTGAGTTGCGCGATCGCCTCATCATTGGTCAGATCGTCCGGCAGGGCGAAGGTATCGACTCGCGGCGTCATGCAATCCTTCGCGGTCTTGTCGCCAAGCTTGATGATCTCCTGGATCATCTCGCCTTCCGCCTCATGGAGCGTGCCTTGCTCTTCGCCCATCTCGACCAGCGTCTCGAGTTCTTCGTCGCTCAGGCGTGCGCGTTTTTGCAGGTGCCGCGGCGTGAGGCGCTCGACCATTGCAGTGCTGATCTGCTCGAGAATATGCCCGACCCGGTCGAGCAGCGGCATCATGGCCTTAAGCGTGAAAACGCCGAGCGCGGAAAGGCGATAGGGAGCGGAGAGCGCGAGCAGTTTCGGAATTAAATCACAAAGTAGGACGACGATCGCGAAGATCACCGTGGCTGCGACCCATTGTGGAATGCGCGCGGCGAGCGGTCCTTGCCAGATGAGGAGAAGGCAGAGGACGACGAGAGGAACGTTGACCAGCGCGTCTCCGAGAAGGAGCACGTTGAGCACGCGCCTCGGGTTCTCGCGGAGGACCTGGATGAATTGCTTGAGCGAAGGGTGCTTTTCCTCGAGCCGCCGGAGCTGGTGGGACTTGAGCGAGAAAAGCGCGGTTTCCAGACCGGAAAAAAGCCCCGACCAAAATATCAGGAGCGCGATGGAAAAGAGGAGAAAGGTGAGTACAGGCAGCGTCATTGTTTGGAGACCGCCCGCCCCCAGGCCGTCCGGCGGGCAACTTCAGAGGCGTCTCCCGGCGCGGAGGCGCGCCGGCTCCAGTGAAGATTGAAGCGTGCTCGTTTGCCCATCATCGCAGGCGCCACCAAGTTACGGCCTCCATGAGCAAAGGCGAGAGAATTTCCCAGTTCGTGCAGGCGCTGGAAGGGGGCGAATCCAAAGCCGGCAGCGGCGCGATCGCCGACCATCCCTATTATCGCGCCTTTTTTCGCTGCTGGAACGAGCAGCGCTACTACGAGGCGCACGACGTTCTCGAACAGGTTTGGCTAAAGACGAGGACGACTTCCGACGACGCGCAATATTTCAAGGGATTGATCCAGGCCGCGGGGGCGTTCGTTCATTTGCAGAAGCAATTCGAGCATCCGACGCATCCGAAACATGGCCGGCGCCTGGGGCCGGCGGTACGCTTGTTTCGTCTCGCGGAAAAGAACCTGGCGCCGCTGGGGAAGCAACGGCACGCGTTCGATCTGGTGGCGTTCCGGGAAATGCTTCGGCGCAACGAACGCGCCATCGTGGATTCCGACCACAAGGTCAATCCGTGGTCGCCCGAGACCGCGCCGACAGTGAGCCTCGGGTAGGGTCGGCGCGCTGCGCCGACCGAGGACGCCGCAGCGTCCCTACCAAAGAATTAATTTGCAACCCGCCAGCACGAGCACCGTCGCCAGGATCACTGAAATCGTGCGCACAGGAAAATGCCGGCTGCCCAGCCGCGAACCAATCGTGCCGGCGATGACCGCCGCCACCGCCAGGACCCACGCGAAGTTCGGCACTGGTCGTCCGCTCGAAATGTAGCCCACCAGACCGGCCACCGAGTTGACGAGGATGAACAAGGCTGAAACCGCCGCGGCACGCCGGATCGTCGCCCACTCGCAAAACAACAGCAGCGGAGTCAGAAAAATTCCGCCTCCCGTTCCGGTCAGGCCGGAGAGAAATCCGATTCCTGCGCCGACTCCAACCGACACCGGCACGGGCGGAGGCGGGCTGTCCGGCGGATCGCCGTGACGGAAAAATAAACGCGCGGCTGAAAACAGCAGCACCGCGCCGATGAGCATTTTAAAAATCGCGGCCGGCAAAGGCAGGTAGCCTCCCAGATAGGCCGCGGGAACCGACAAGACCGCGAACGGCCAGAAGAGCCGCCACGAAAAATATCCGGCCCGCCAGAATTGAAACGCGCCAATGCACGCAACGAGGATGTTCAGCACAAGCGCGGTCGGTCGGATGAAATTTGCGGTGAGGCCGCACAGTGTCATGACCGCGATATAGCCTGAAGCGCCCGCGTGTCCGACCGACGAATAGAGGAACGCGACGATCGTGACTCCGGCGAGGAGCAAAATCAGATGCGTAGTATCCAGGTCCATCAACTTGCACTTACACTTTCACTTTAACTTGCACAGGCGGGTCGAGGAAGAGGTGTAAGTGAAAGTTAATGTATAAGTGCAAGTCGGGCGGCCGTCTTAAAAAGGGCGTTTGTAAACCGCCCTTCCTTGGCTTTGCCGAGCAAAGCGAATAAGCTGCACGATGCCTAACCAGCTCGCGCGCGAAAAGTCTCCGTACCTTCTCCAGCACGCGCAGAACCCGGTCGATTGGCTGCCGTGGGGCGAGGAAGCATTCGCCAAAGCCCGGGCCGAAAACAAACCGATCTTTCTCTCGATCGGTTATTCGACCTGCCATTGGTGCCACGTCATGGCGCACGAATCGTTCGAGAGCGCGGACATCGCGGCGATCATGAACCGCGAATTCGTGAACATCAAAGTCGATCGCGAGGAACGGCCTGATGTCGATCGCGTTTACATGACGTTCGTCCAGGCCACGACCGGCGGCGGCGGCTGGCCCATGAGTGTGTGGCTCACCCCCGAATTGAAGCCATTCGTCGGCGGCACCTATTTTCCGCCGGAGGATCGTTACGGCCAGCCGGCTTTCAACAAAGTGCTGGAGAGAGTCGCGGCTGCCTGGAAACAGGATCACGCGCGCATCTCGGAGCAAGGGACAAAGATTATCGCGGCCCTGGCGGAGGCGCAGGCCGGCGGCGGCGAAGCGACGCAGCTGGGCGCGGCCACGATTGACGCGGCTTACCAGCAAATCGCGCGCAGTTACGATGCGCACGAAGGCGGCTTCGGCGGCGCACCGAAATTCCCACGCCCGGTCACGCTGAACTTTCTTGCGCGCGTGTACGCGCGCGCCCCGGAATCCGTGAGCGGCAAACATGCGCTCGAGATGAATCTCTTCACCCTCCGCAAAATGGCCGCGGGTGGAATGCACGATCATCTCGGTGGTGGCTTCCATCGTTACTCAGTCGATGCCTTCTGGCACGTGCCGCATTTTGAAAAAATGCTTTACGACCAGGCCCAGCTCGCGGTCGCGTATCTCGACGCTTTTCAGATCACGCACGACCGGCTCTTCGAGGAAGTCGCGCGCGACATTCTGGACTACGTCCGCCGCGACATGACGGCGGAGGAGGGCGGATTCTTCTCGGCCGAGGACGCGGACAGTCTTGTCCCGGGATCGAAGAACCATAAAAGCGAGGGTGCCTTTTACATTTGGCGCAAAGAGGAGATCGACGCCGCGCTCGGATCGGCTGCGGAGATCTTCAACTTTCAGTACGGGGTTCAGGAGAACGGGAATGTGCCGCCCGGGGGCGATCCACATGGTGAGTTCACCGGCCGGAATATTTTCATTGAACTGCAAAGTGTGGCCGACACGGCGAAGCATTTCCGAAAAGATGAATTAGAAATTCGCGAGTTGCTCTCCCAGGGCCGCGCGACCCTTCTGTCACTCCGCGCGAAACGTCCGCGACCGCATCTCGACGACAAGATCATCACGGCTTGGAACGGCCTGATGATCTCGGCATTCGCGCGAGGCGCGCAAGTGCTGGGCGATCCCGCTTACCTCGACGCAGCCACTGGAGCGGCCGCGTTCATTCGCACGCAGCTCTATGAGGGCGCGCGGAAAGTTCTGGTGCGAAACTACCGGGAAGGCCGGAGCGAAGTGGACGGTTTCGCGGATGACTATGCGTTTGTTATCCAGGGTCTGCTCGATCTCTACGAGGCTTCCTTCGATGTGAGCTGGCTTCGGTTTGCGATCGAGCTCCAGGAAACGCAGGACCGCCTTTTCTTCGATGAAGAGCGCGGCGGTTACTTCAGCGGCACCGGCCACGATGCCAGCATTCTCCTGCGGACGAAGGAGGATAACGACAGCGCCGAACCTGCCGCGAGCTCGGTCGCCGCGTTGAACCTGTTACGGCTTGCGCAATTTCGCGCTGAGAATCGGTGGCGTGAACGCGCGGAGAAAACCATCGGCGCTTTCAGCCCGCAGATCAGCCATTACGCCAGCGCCATGCCGCAAATGCTGGTTGCGCTCGATTTCAATTTAAGCAAGCCGCGCCAGATCGTGATCGCGGGCGAGCGCGAGGCGAAAGAGACGCGCGCATTGCTGACGGAGGTCCATGGCCGCTTTTTGCCGAACAAAGTTCTCGTGCTGGTCGACGGCGGCGAAGGTCGGAAATATTTGGAAGAAAAACTCGACGCGCTTCGGGGAATGAAACCGGTGGACGGGAAGTCTGCCGCTTATGTCTGCGAAAACTTCGCCTGTCAGGCGCCGGTGAACGATCCGGCTAAGTTGCGAACGCTGCTGGCTTAGGTGGATCGCGCGCTGCGTCGCGCGATGTCTTTGCAGCTTCGTCAGTCTCAACCATCGAGCGACGGAGCGCTCGATCCACCTACTCCGACTTGCCGTTTTCTGATTTCGCCGTCGCTAGCGGCAGACGCTTGCGGCGCCGGAGACGGAGCCAGTTGTTCCAGGTTTTTCGCACGCTGTCGCGCGGGGTCAGGTAGTGCTGATTCAGTTCGTTGCTCTTGATCAGCTGCGCCAGGATTCCCGGCACCGAAAAATCTTCCGTATCCAAAATAGTGTACGCGGTGCCGATGGCCTCGGAATGGTGCGCGTCGCTGGCCGCGGTCATGGGGAGGCCGCGCAGCTGCGCGTATTTGAAAGCGTAGCGATTGTAGCGGCGAAGGGTCGTGGCCGCGTTGAAAACTTCCAACGCGTCGATTGGCAAAGTCTCCAGAACCGGAAAGCGAATCCCGGCTCGGAAGAGATCGTAAGGGTGGGGCGGAATGGCCAGGCCACCGCGTTCATGAATGATCTCGCAGACTTCGCGGGCCGGTTTGCCTTTCAGATACGGCAACGTCGCGCCGATGCAGAGAAGATGCCCTTCGTCCGTGGTGACCTCGACGCCCGGGATGACGAGGAAATTATCCACCGGCTGGCCGTCCTCGCGCATCAGCCCTTTCTCGAGCAGGTAGGTGACCGCATCGCACGTGTTGTGATCGGTGACCGCGATGCCGTGCAAACCTTTCGCGCGCGCCGCGGCGATATTCTCCTCGGGGCTCGAGACGCCATCGCCCGAGAAGAACGTGTGCGTATGCAGGTCGATGTTGAACGGCATTGCCCGGAGGCTAGGTTGCGGGGCTCGAAATGGAAAGCGCCGGTTTAAAGGAATGGGCCCTCGTCTGCGAGGCCATGGGCCGGGGCGAACAATGTGTGATCCTGCGCAAAGGTGGGATTGCCGAGGGCCGCGCCGGTTTCGCGTTCCGGCACGACGAGTTCTTTCTTTTCCCGACCTTCTTTCACGAACAAGTCGAAAAGGTGCGAATAAAAGACGTGCAGATTCCCACACAGCAGGAAGACGCGATCGAGATTCGCTTCTTCGCCAATGTGATTCAGAGCGCGCACCTTACCTCGTGGGAAACGGTGGCAGCGTTAGAGCCCTTTCATGTTTTGCAGGAGTCGGTCATCCGGGAACGCTTCGAATACGACCAGGCGGCTGGTCTGCATTTGGCTTTCCTGCGCGTGTTTCGCCTCGCGCCCGCCTGGATTTTCCCCGACGCACCGAAATATGGCGGCTGTCGCTCATGGGTGCCGCTGCCGAAGTGCCCGGAAGAAACGCAATTCGAGCCGGTCCTGAGCGACGCTCAGCATGAAGAACGGCAGCGAAGGCTTTGGCTAGTTCTGGGCCTGTAGCCGCCAGGCCCGGATACCGTCAGGCCTTCGCGGAAACCCGGGGATCGGTGACCCCCGGCTACAACATTAGCCGATCGCTTCCACCAGCACGCCGGTCTCAGCGAGACCACCTTCGCTTTCACCGAAGCGATTGAACTGCATGTCGTAGAGCCGCCGGTAATACCCGGACTTCTCGAGCAACTCGCGGTGCGTGCCGACTTCCTTGATGTGACCCTGGTCCATAACCACAATTTGGTCCGCGGAGAGAATAGTCGAGAGCCGGTGGGCGATCGCGATCACGGTCCGGCCTTCGGCGAGGGTTTCGAGCGCGAGCTGAATCTGCTTCTCCGATTCGGAATCCAAGGCCGAAGTCGCTTCGTCGAGCAAAAGAATGGGCGCGTTTTTTAAGAGCGCACGGGCGATGGCCAACCGCTGCTGTTGGCCGCCCGAGAGCAGACAACCCTTATCGCCGATCGTGGTCTCGTAGCCTTGCGGCTGGGCGATAATGAAGTCGTGCGCGAAGGCCGTTTGGGCCGCGGCGTAGACTTCGTCCGCCGTCGCGTCGAGCCGGCCGAACTGGATATTTTTGAAGATCGTGTCGTGAAACAAAAATGTTTCCTGCGTGACGAGCCCGATTTGCTCGCGCAAAGATTTCTGGGTCAGGCTCCGCAGGTCCTGACCATCCACCCGCACCGTTCCGGAAGTGGGATCGTAGAGGCGCAGAATGAGAGAGAGGATCGTGCTCTTGCCCGCGCCGCTCGCCCCGACCAGCGCGTAACTTCGTCCCGGCTCGATGCGCAGGTTCAGGTTCGCCACCGCATCGGTCACGCCGCCCGCATAGCGAAAGCTGACGTCCTCGAACTCGATCAAACCTTCAGACGTACCGAGGGGTTTTGCGTCCGGAGCGTCCTGCACGCTCGGCTCCGAATCGAGGATGGCGAAGACCTCGACTGTCGCCTGGATGGATCGCTGAAGGACCACGTGCATTTTGCTCAGCACCTTGATCGGGTCGTACAGGAGAACGATGCCGGCGTTCAGCGCGATGAATCGCGCGGCGCTCAGGTTTGCGACGTAAATATAAACAAGGGCCAGGCCGATGCCGGCGGCGGCAAGGAGTTCCACGATGGGTCCCACCGCTTCCATCGACATCGTCATCCGCATCATGTTCTCAAATTGAAGTTTGTTACTGTGGCGGAACTGGTTTTCCTGGTGTTGCTCGCGCGCAAACGACTTGATCACGCGGATGCCGGCGAAAGTCTCCTGCATCGTGACCACCATCTGCCCCATGTCTTCTTGCTCGAACTGCACGGCTTTGCGCGCCTTCTTGCCGTAAAAAGCGATCGGAAAGAGACACGCCGGGAAGAGGACGAGCGTGACCACCGTGAATTTCCAATCCATGTAGAGCAACACCGCGACTCCGCTGATGATCGAGATCGGCTGCTTGAACAAATCGCTGCTGACTGTCGAGACGGCCATCTGCATGCCGCGCGTATCGTTTGTGATGCGCGACATCAGAAAGCCCGAGCGCATCCGGTTAAAGAAATCCATGGAATGCCGCACCATCTTGCTGAAGAGCTGGTCGCGGATGTCGGTCACGACCCGATTGCTGACCCAATTCATGTAGTATGAATTGCCGTAGGCGAACAAACTGCGCGCGGCCATCACTGTGGGAATCCACATGCAGGTCACGATGATGGTATTGATCTTTGGGCCGGCGTTGAGCAGCGAAGGATCTTGTGCGAACTGCTGGGGCGTCGCTGCCCCGCCTCCCTGAAAAACGGCCCCCATCACCTTGGCGAGCACAAGCGGCATGCAGCCGCTGATCAGCCCGAAGCCCAAGCCGCACCCGAGCCCGACGAAAAACCGAAACTTGTAGGGCGTCACATAGGCGTAGAGCCGTTTGTAAGGAGCCCAACCGGCGCGGAGGGTCTGCCAAAAGGAAGGCTTGGGCGGTGCGGCTTGCGGTTCACTCATATCGCGGGCGCCGCCGGAACCGACAGCAGGGCTTCCATAGCATCGATCACCGATTCCGTCGAGATCTGGTTCATCGGCGCCGCCACCGCCATGGGGTTGAATTCGAGCCGGCCGCCCTCGGATTCCCCCATCAGGACGACCGCGGAATCAGAGCGCGGGTGCCAGTGAAAGGGGTTGGTCGGGCCGAAAAGGACTACCTGTGGCGTATCCCACGCTGCGGCGAAGTGCATCGGCGCCGAATCCACCGTCACAAGCAGGCGAGCCTTGCGGACGAGCGCGGCCAGGGTCAGCAGGTCGGTTTTGCCGGACAAATCGGTCACCTCCGAGCGGATCGAGGCCTTGATCGCCGCGATCTGGGTTTGCTCGATCGGGGAACGCCCGCCCGTCAGCAGACACTTCATCTGGCGTTGGGCGGCGCAATGATCGATCAGCTGCGCCCACCGGTCGACTTCCCAGAATTTTTCGGCCCGGGCCGAGCCCGGATGGAAAATCACGAAGTCATCACTGACAGAGGCGGCCTGGAGGAGCTGCTCTGCTCTGGCCAGCGGGGCCGCGGGCAGTTCGAGCCGGATGGAAGGCGAAGGGTGGACGATTCCGAGCGGCTTAAGCAGGGCGAGGTGGTAATCGATCGTGTGCAACAGGCGCACCGGCGCGTCCACGAACTCATTGTAGCTGCGCGCGCGAAACTTCGTCCGCAAATTCGGGTGATCGGAGGTGATGCGGGTCGTCGCGCCGGAGAGAAGGGTCAGGAAGGAGGAGCGATCATTGCGGGTGAAATCGAGGCAGTAATCGAATTTGCCGAACGTCAGTGCGATCCAATCCACGAAGTCGTCCGCTTTCCCGCGCACGACGAAAACCTTGTCGATGCCCGGGATCGCCGGCAGCAATCCCTCGACCGCGGGAGAGACGACGAGAGAGAGTGTGGCGTCCGGAAAGTTTTCGCGCAAAGCCGCGATGGCCGGCGTGGTCAGGATCAGGTCGCCGATCCGTTTGAGTTGGATGAGGAGGATGTTCATTCAAACTCGTGCTCGTGATCCTGCTCGTAATCGTAATCGAATCGCAGCTCTGGAGGGATTGAGCACGAGCACGAGAACGAGAACGATAAAGGAGGAGGTCACGCTATCGTTTCATCCCCATCGCGAGCTCATAAGCGCCGAGCAGCCGCGCGCGGAAATGGTCCCAGGTGAAATTCTCCACCACGCGCTTCCGCGCTGCCACGCTCATGCGCTCAACCATTTCGGGATGCCGATAAAGTTCTAAAATCGCCGTCGCCAATTCCCCGACATCCCCCGGCCTGACCAAAATTCCTTCTACTCCATCATTCACCACGTCCCCCGCTTCCCGCGTCGTGATATGTGGCAGCCCGCATGCCGCCGCCTCATAGACCACTTTCGCGCTGCCTTCGCATTGCGAGGGAAAAATATGGACCGTCCCCTGGTTCACATAATTTTCCACGTCGCGGACAAAGCCAACGATCTTGATGTTGTCGCGCCAGTATTTCTTCAAGTGCGGCTTCGCTTCATCATGGACCGAGCCGATCAGCCACAGCTCTGCATCCTTCAGGTCGAGCCGGTGCCAGGCTTCGAGAAGATGGTGAATGCCCTTGCGCTCGATTAATGCGCCCGAAAACACCGCGCGGAAAATCGGCGGCCGGACCCCGGGCTTGAAGCGCTCGGTATCCACCCCGCGCGGGAGATAGAACAATTTCTCCTCGGGAAAACCCTGGACGCGGAAAGTATCCGCGGCCTTCTCGGAAAGAACGATAAGCAGATCGGCCAGCTCGTATTCTTCCAGGAAACGTTCACGCGTTTGGAGCAGCCCTTCTTTCCAGCGTTCCTGCCGCGAAAGTCCGGGCGGGGGTTGGGGGAGAACAGGGCGCTCCCCGACCACTTTCCCGCGGTCGCGGTGCCAGGTAGGAATTTCTACCAGGGACGGGATCCCGAGCTTTCGCGCCATGCGCAACGATTGCAGGCAATCCCCGGACCAACTGTGGAAAAGATCGTAGCGTCCCGTCGCAAGCTGGCGCGCTGCGATCCAGTCCAGGTATTTCTTTTTCGCCCCGTAATAATAAGGCCGATCCAGAAACGAAATCAGACGGACCGGATGCCAGCGGAGCGAATAAATCAGCCGGGCTGGGATCTCCGTTTGCCGGTTATCGTAGGCGATCGCCTTTCCGAGAAATCCGCCCCGATACGAGGCGCGCAAGGTTTCGAAGGCGTCCGTGTCGAGACCCGATCCTCCGATTCGAGCGAAGATCGAATAGAGCAAATTTTGCGGAAGGCCTCCCGCTTCGCGGGGCAGGGAAGGCGACGGCGGAGAGGCGTTTAGAGTTTCACCCACCATCGGCTAACAAGTATTGTGGCGATTGCACCCAAGTAAAGTCCATTGGGTGCTCATTTAAATGTCATCGCAGCATCTTACCATTGGATTTGTTCGGCGCGGATTTTCTTCCAGCGGCGGCGCCGAGTCGTATTTGAAAAGGCTGGCCGCCGGCGTGGCCGCGGCGGGACACGAGGTCCGGCTCTGTGCCTCGGAAGATTGGCCGGCCGCTGAGTGGACCTTCGGCCCGATCACCCGCGTGGCCGGCGACTCCGCGACGGCGTTTGCCGATGAAATCGAAAAGGTCGCGTCCCGCTCGGAGTGCAGCGTCCTGATGAGTCTCGAACGCATCTGGCGCTGCGATGTTTACCGCGCCGGTGACGGAGTGCATCGGGCCTGGCTCGAACGAAGAGGTCGGGTCGGGCGGCGTTGGCAAAAGCTAAGCCGCGTCTTGAATCGGAAGCACGCCGCCACGCTGGCCCTGGAGAAATCGCTTTTTGAAGGCGGCGCCGGTCGCATCATCGCAAACTCGCGCATGGTCCAGGAAGAGATTGTGCGCCTCTACGGATTTCCCAGTGAAAAGATCGATCTGGTTCCAAACGGCGTGCCGGTCGCAGCCTTTCGGCCCGATGAGGAACGCCGTTCGAAAATGCGCGAGACGCTTGGCCTGAAGAGCGAAGAGGTCGCCGTGCTTTTCGCCGGTTCGGGATGGGAGCGAAAAGGTCTGCGCTTCGCCACCGCGGCGATGGAACAAAGCGGGAAAGAGATGCGGCTTCTCGTTGCGGGACGTGGTGACCAGCGAAGATTCAAATCGAAGCGGGTGCAGTTTCTGGGCGTGGTTCAGGACATGCCCGCGCTTTATGGAGCAGCCGACATTTTTCTGCTCCCCACCGTTTACGATCCGTTTTCGAACGCCTGCCTCGAAGCGCTGGCAGCCGGTCTTCCCGTGATCACCACGCGCGCGAACGGTTTTTCCGAGATTATCGAGCATGGGGTTCACGGAAGCGTTGTCGAGCGGCCGCAGGACACCGAGGCGATTCGCGAGGCGCTCTCATTTTGGTCCAGCCAAAATCGGCGCGAGCAAGCGCGGACCGGGATTCTCGCACTGGCGAACCGCTTCGATATCTCTGTCAACGTCGAGCGGACGCTGGAGGTTTTGCTTCAGGGTGCAGCCAGCGCTGCGTCCACGTGAGGGAAAATAATAAAGACCTGGTCGAGACGCGCGATTTCAAAAATAGGCCGCACATTGTCCTGCAAACCAGCCAGGACAAATTTTCCGCCGTAAGCATCGACGTTCTGCATTCCCTCGATCAGGACTGCGAGGCCCGAGCTGTCGATGTAGGTGACGCCGGAAAGATCTACCACCACCCGCTCCGGTTTTTTCTGAATGATCGCACTCAGGGACGCCGCTACCTGCGGTGAGACGTGCAGGTCGATTTCCCCTTCGAGCGAGAGAACATTGGGAGCGTCGGGTAAAGTCATGGCGTTCGAGGTTTGGGAATGTGTCACTCTCCGGGCGCGCGTCAATCGCTCACCAGTCCAGGATCGTCATCACTTCGGCTTCGTTCGATAAATCGTCGAAAAGAAAATCGGGCTGGGACTCAGCTAATTTTTCCCGCGGCCAGGAACCGGTCGCGACCGCAACGGTCCGCGCGCCAAAAGCTTTTCCGCAGGCGACGTCATGCCCCGTATCACCGATTACATCCACGCGGGTTGCGTCGAATTTGATTCCGGTATCTTCTTTCGCGCGCGTGAGGGCGAACGCTCCCAGCTCGTTCCGGTCGTGGTGATCGTCCGCGAACGCTCCGAACGCGAAGAACCGCCAAAGCCCGTAATACTCGAGCTTCAGTTTTGCGCCGCGCCTCAGATTGCCAGTGAGGAGGCCGAGCGTCGTGTCCGGTTGCTGTTCCAACCTTTGCAGCAACTGCAACACCCCGGGCATTACCTGTCCCTGGCTGCGCGGAAGTTCTTGTTCGAGCAGTTCGAGATAGAGATCGAGAAAGGTCGTCACCTTTTCATCGGTGATCGGTTCGCCGTACTTTTCGAGAATCTGATGCGCAATCACGGCATCGGTCCGTCCCGCGATTTCCACTCCGTCCAGACTGCCCTCGCCTCCGAACCTTTGTGCAGTCGCGAGCGCGATTGCGCGCTGGCCCGCGGCGCCGGTGCTGATGAGCGTGCCGTCGATGTCCCAGAGAAGGAGACGCTTTTTCATTGATGATTTCAGATTGAAGATTGCAGAGTGAATGATCTCCTGGCGACGGGAGCGCTCACGCTAAGCTCAATTCCGCAAACTGAAATCTGAAATTCCCTATCGCGGTCGCATTGCCCCATCGCCGACGGGTTACCTTCATCTCGGACACGCGATCACCTTCTGGAGGGCCCGGCAACGCGCTGAAGAGCACGGCGGACAAGTTGTTCTTCGGATCGAAGATCTCGATCGCGACCGGTGCCTGCCGGAATTTCGGGACGCCATCGTGGAAGATTTGCATTGGTTTGGATTGCGCTGGGACGAAGGACCGGATATCGGGGGAGCGTTCGGCCCTTATTGCCAAAGTGAACGGCGCGAACTTTATCTCGCCGCGTGGAAGAAGTTGCGGGACGCGGGGCTGATTTATCCCTGCACCTGTTCGCGGCGCGATGTTCTGCAATCCGCCGGTGCGCCGCATCACGAGAACGAGGAGCCGGTTTATCCGGGCACGTGCCGATCGAGGCCCGGACCGATTGAAAGGTTCGATTCGCCGGCCGGACATCACTGGCGTTTCCGCGTGCCGGATGGGGATGCGTTTGAGTTTGTAGATCAGCGTCTTGGGACCCAGCGCGCAATCGCCGGTGAGGACTTCGGTGACTTCGTGGTTTGGAGGAAGGATGATGTGCCCGCGTATCAACTAGCGGTCGTGATCGATGATGCGGCCATGCAAATCACGGAAGCCGTGCGCGGAGTTGATCTGCTGCTCTCGACCTTTCGCCAGCTGCTGCTTTATCGCGCGCTAGGCTTGAGCGCGCCGCAGTTCTATCACACCGATTTGATTACGGATTCTTCGGGCCATCGCCTCGCGAAACGCGACGCTGCTCTCAGTTTGCGAGAGCTGCGCAAAACCGGCGCCGATCCCAATGAACTCCGCGCGCGTTACCTGTCATCCTGAGCCGCGCAGACGGCGAAGGACCCCACAGTCGGTCTAAGATTACCCAGGCTAAGGGCCGTAGGATCGCCGGCGCACACTTCGTGGATCGCGAAGCGGCCTAGTGTGATCTTCCCTGCGACTGCGGGGTCCCTCGCCGTCTGCGCGGCTCGGGATGACAAAGCATGAGATTGACGCGTGACGTAGTTTACGCCGCTACAGCGTCGGCGCTTGCAGCATGAAAAGCGCAATCATGCTGCCGAGAAAGGCCAGGGCCGCGACCGCGACCGCCGCGAGTATTGCCGTCCGTGTCGGATCCTTATCCTTCTTCCGATTAGGAAACGGCGATGCGTTTGCAAAATCGACCGGCTTCGCGCTCGACTCCGCTGGACGCGCTTCCGCTTCTTCCAGTTGCGGCAACGGTTGCGCTGCTCCTGGAACGTCACATTCATAGCAGGCTTCGACCTTTCCAAAACGAATGCGATCGCCGGCGCGCAGTTGCACGCTCGTGGCCGGTTCTCCGTTGACCAGCGTGCCGTTGGTCGATTCGAGGTCCTTGAGATAACAATTCTCGCCCACCATCATCAACTCCGCGTGCCGGCTCGAGACCGACGGGTCCGACAGGCAGATCGCGTTCTCCGGTGAACGACCGATGGAAATAGTCTCGTCCACCAGGTCGTGCGACGTTTGTTCGCCCGAATCCAAACGCATGGTCAACCTCGGCATGCGCCAATTTGATATCAGCGCCGCGGAGAACGCAATATTTCTCCCACACTCCTTTGACCCACCGGAGCCGCTCCCGCATAGTGCTGCGCTTTATGTCGATCGAGCTCACCCGGAATTTTTGCATCATCGCGCATATCGATCACGGCAAGACCACGCTGTCCGATCGATTGCTCGACCGCACCGGCACGATCCACGAGCGCGATAAGCAGGATCAATTGCTCGATTCGATGGACCTCGAACGCGAGCGCGGCATCACGATCAAGGCCCACCCGGTCGCGATGCGTTACACGGCGCGCTCGGGAAAAAAATACCGGCTCAACCTGCTCGACACCCCGGGCCACGTCGATTTCGCCTATGAAGTTTCGCGGTCACTGGCCGCCTGCGAAGGCGCGCTGCTCATCGTCGATGCCGCGCAGGGCGTCGAGGCCCAAACGGTGGCGAACGTGCACCTCGCGCACAAGCAGGGCCTCACCATCATTCCTGTAATCAACAAGATCGATTTGCCTAACGCCGACATCCCCGCGGTCCACAAGCAGCTCGAGGAAATCCTCGCCATTCCCGCGGAGGAAGCGATCGACGCCAGCGCGAAGATGGGCATCGGTATCGAAGAGATTCTCGAGGCGATTGTGAATCGCGTCCCGCCGCCACCGAAACCCGACGACGAGATTTTGCGCGGCCTCGTCTTTGATTGTGTCTTCGATATCTACCGCGGCGTCGTGGCTTATGTCCGCATTTTTTCCGGGAAGATCCAGGAAGGGCAGGGGGTGAAGTTGATCAACAACGATGCGCGCTACGAGGTGAAGGAGGTCGGCGTCTTCACTCCGAAAATGTTCCCGCAGGCCAATCTTCAAGCGGGCGACGTCGGTTACTTCATCGCCAACATCAAGAGCACCGCCGACATCAAGATCGGCGACACGGTCACGGACCTGCGTCATCCGGCCAGGGAACCGCTGCCTGGTTTCCAGGAAATCCATCCGATGGTTTTCAGCGGGATTTATCCCATCAACACCGGCGATTTCGAGCACTTGAAAACCGCGATCGGCAAACTGCGGCTGAACGATTCCGCCTTCGGCTATCAACCGGAAAGTTCCGTCGCGCTCGGCTTCGGGTTCCGCTGCGGTTTTCTCGGGCTGCTCCACATGGAGATCATCCAGGAGCGGCTCCGGCGCGAGTACGACATGGATATCATCGCCACGTCGCCGAGCGTCATTTACGAAATCCTCACCACCCGTGGTGAAACGCTTTTGGTGGACAATCCCGCGCACCTGCCCGACCCGAGCGTGATCGACGAAATTCGCGAGCCGATTGTGAAGGCCTACGTGCTGTGCCCTAACGAATACATCGGCGATTTGCTCCAGCTCATCATGGAAAAGCGCGGAATAATGGATCACACCGAGTCGCTCGATACGCGCCGGGTCATGCTCCACTGCGAGCTGCCGCTCAACGAAATCCTGGTCGACTTCAACGACAAGATTAAGAGCATCACCCGCGGTTACGGCTCGATGGATTACGAGCACGCGGGTTATCGCGCCGCGAACCTGGTCAAGCTCGACCTGCTGGTAAACGGGGAGCCCGTGGATGCCTTTTCCAATATCGTGCATCGCGATCGGGCGGAGAGCCGCGGCCGGATGCTGGCCTCGAAATTGAAGGAAGTGATCCCGCGCCAACTTTATCAGGTCGCGATCCAGGCCGCGATCGGGGGGAAGATTATTGCCCGCGAAAGTGTGTCTGCCCTGCGCAAGGACGTGACGGCGAAATGCTACGGAGGCGACATTACTCGAAAGCGGAAGTTGCTCGAGAAGCAGAAAGAGGGCAAGAAACGCATGAAAAGCATCGGTAAGATCAACATTCCACAAGAAGCGTTCATCAAAGTCCTGCGCGCGCAATAACTCGTTAGGTCAAATCATGTTTACACCCCGCTACGTCAAACACGGTCGTCTCCTCATTCGGCATGCGGAGAAAGTGCTTCGTTATCGCAAGGATGTTTTGAGCGAGGCCACCATCTCGGAATTGCAGACCCAGACTGCGAAAGTGCGCCAGACGTTATCGGATCGCGACGAAAAGGCTGTCAAGACCGAGTCGGACAAGCTGCACGATCTTTACGGCAAGCACATGCCGACGCCGAAGGACGCGGCCTGGCGCGAAAACGTCGAAGTGATCCTGGTCGCGATCGTTGTCGCGATCGGAATCCGCTCCTATTTTCTTCAGCCCTTTAAGATTCCTACGGGGTCGATGCAGCCGACCCTTAATGGCATTATCGGCCATAAGATCGATCCTTCGACGCCGTTGCCGAATCTGGCCCAGCAGATTGGCGAGTTCGTCATCCTGGGACGCAATTACATTAATGTCGTTTCCGCCGAAGAAGACACGATCAGGGAGATCGTTCCGAAAAAATACGCGTTCTTTTTCACCTTCTCTGAAATCCGCTGGGCTCATCAAAAATCGATGACGGTCTATGCCTCGCCGGAAACGTTGAATCAGGATTTCAAGGTCGCGATCAGCAACCGCTACAAGAAAGGTGAAGTCGTCGCGCGAGGCGCGGTAGACACCGGCGATCAGGTCTTCGTCGATAAGTTCAGCTATAATTTCGTCAAGCCGCATCGCGGCGACGTCTTTGTTTTCCGCACCGACAATATCTTCGGCATCCGGAGCGATCCGGAAACGGGACCGCCGTTTTTCATCAAGCGCCTCGCGGGCACTCCCGGCGACGAGTTGCAGATCAAATCGCCGTTGCTTTACGTGAACGGAAAGGTCGCGGAGGGCTTTGGGTTCAAGCGCGTGATGGACAAGGAGAATGGCTACCAGGGTTACAGCAATCCGGGGAGCGCTCTGCACCTCACAACTCCGGAAGCGACGTTTCGCCTGCCCGAACACACCTACTTCGCGATGGGTGACAACAGTTACAATAGCTCAGACAGCCGTTACTGGGGCCCGGTGCCCGAGGAGAACCTGGTCGGGCGCGGACTCTTCGTTTACTGGCCTTTCACGCGGCACTGGGGCCTGATTCGTTAGGCGGAGATCCGCATGTGGGATAACCTTCCGCGAGTCTATCCGTGGCTGGGACTTTGCGGTGGTTACGCCATCGTCATGCTCTTCAACCCGATCCGGCTCGCGCTGCGGGACGGTCTCCGGTGCATCACTCGCTTCAAACGCGTCTGGCTCACCTTCGTCCTGCTCGGGTTTGCCTATTCGGTTTTCCAATTCGCGACCTTCACTCCGCTCCAGCACTCGTCCGATCTCGACTTCAGCCAGTTCCTTTCCCCGGGAACCTGGGAATGGCCCAGCTTTCTGGAGGTGTGGCGCGATGTTCCGTTGCCCGCGCTCGAAGGGGTCGCGGGAATTTTCGATAACGCGACCACGACCTATCCGTTGTCGGTGCTCGCGGCGATTTTGTTGCTGATCAACTGGCGCGGTCTGCACGGCGCCCTGTTTCGCGCTCTGCGAAAACGTTATCGCTTCTGGGGCTTCGTCATCTACCTCGTTTTGATCGTCAGTGCCGTCGCGACCCTTTTGAAACCGATCGCTTTCTGGCGGCTGCCGGAGTGGGGAGGCCTGGTCCCGGCGGCTGGGCTGCTCCAAATCTCCGCGACCATCGACGCGGTCGCGTTCATCTTCGAATACCTTTTCGGCGTCTACATCCAAGTTTACCTGATCGTCGTTTGCCTGGCCTGGATCAAAGGCTTCAGCTTCGGTGAACGCGAGCTGTTTGGCTTTGCCATGCGTCGTTTCAGCTATGTCCTGGAATGGGCCGGTATCGTGGTGATCGTCAGCACGCTCATCGTGCGCGTGCCTCTGCTCCTCGCCTATTTCATGGAACTTCCGGGCGTGCTCGATTACCTGCCGGTCGAGCGCCTGATCATGAGCGTGCTGATCATTGTGTTTTGCTCGGTCCAGATTTCGCTCGTGCTTCACAACGAAAATCTCGGCGCAGCGGTGCGGTCGCATGGGCAATTCATTCGCCGGAACGCTTCGCGTTTCGGTTGGTTCCTGCTCATCGCCGCACAGCATTTTTTCTTTCTCACTGCGTGCGACGCCATTGTCCGTGGGGCCGTGGCCGACCGCATGGTGGCGGTGATCTTGTGGAAGTTGATTTACGTTTGCCTGCGCGGATTCCTTACGGGCTGGCTCCTGGCTTCCTGGGTTTGCCTGTTTCGCCAGTGCGAGACTGCGCGAGCGAATCAGGAAACGTGGATCCGTTATTAATTGATGGATCGAGCGCTCTGTCGCTCGACGATTGTGTAACGCCGGTCCAGGAGAGAATCTCAAGCATCGCGCGACGGAGCGCGCGATCGACCTGAATGAACGCAGAGAAAATTACGCGGGAGAGCAAATCGAATCTCGCCCTCGCCTTCATCGCGCTCGGCCGGGAACGCCGCCAGGACATCACCGTCTTTTATGCATTCTGCCGCGTGATCGACGACATCGCGGATTCCACTGAACTCACCGGTGCGGAGAAAGCTCGTGACCTGTCGGCGTGGCGCGGGTGGCTCCATCAAGGCACCGCGGACGAACCGGCGCTCGCGCGCGACGTGCGCGCGCTGATCGCGAAATATCCCATCACGCCCGCAATGCTCGAGGAAATCATCGATGGCGTGGAGATGGATTTGCGCAACGTCCGCTATGAAACGTTCGAAGAGCTGCGGGTTTATTGTTATCGCGTCGCGAGCGCGGTCGGTCTCGTCAGCATCGAAATTTTCGGCTATCGCAATCCGGCCTGCCGCGAGTATGCGATCCAGCTCGGGCTTGCCCTCCAGATGACCAATATCATCCGCGACGTTGGCAAAGATCTGGCGAACGGGGGCCGCATCTATTTGCCGCAGGAAGATCTCGTCCGATTCGGTTATCCCGAGGAAGATCTTCGCCTCAGGAAACAGAACGAGCCGTTTCGCCGCCTGATGGAATTTGAAACGGCACGTGCCGAGGAGTTTTTCGCGCAAGCCGCGGCGTTGCTGCCGCGGGAGGACCGGCGCTCGATGGTGGCGGCCGAGATCATGCGGTCGGTCTATCAGGCATTATTGCGGCGGATGAAAGCGGACCGCTTTCGCGTTTTCGAAAAGGAATACCGGTTGTCGAAGCTCGAGAAAAGTGGCCGGGTCGCCGCGCAACTTCTGCGAATTTGCTTGAATGCCCGGGGCTGAACATCCGTCAGACCTGTTCCCGAATCATTTCGGCTCATCTTATGAAGAACAATTTGCTGATTACTTCCGCGCTCCTGTTGGTCTCCTTCGTTTTCACCTCCTGCGATACCGCGACGGGACGAGGCGCGGGTTGGGGAGCCGCGACCGGTGCAATCCTGGGCGCTGCGGCCACCGGTAATGTGCGGGGCGCAGCTTTCGGCGCTGTCGTCGGTGCGGATACCGGCGCGATGATCGGTTCCTCCATCGACGAAGCCCGAGCCGTCCGTTACGGGCCGACACCGCGCGGCGGATATCCTTTCGGTCGAAGAATGGAAACGCCGGGATTTTATCAGAGCCCCTATCCGCCGCACCAGGTCTTCGACCTTCGCGGGGTCCCGCACGGAGGACTCGTGGAAGACAGCGTAGCCGGCGGTTACTTCCGGAAGCCCTAGGTTTTTTTCTGAAGCGCATCGACGAGCTTTTGCGCTTCGTCGGTCATTTTCAGGAGCTCGGGCCAGGAGCGGTGATAATTTTCGCCGGGGAGTTTCCGCGTCGCGTCGAAACCCATGTGCGATCCGATGTTTTGCGAGCTCGGCGCGTGATCGAGCGAATCGCTCGGATTGCGAATGATGGTGCTGTCCCGCGCCGGATCCGTGTTCGCGCATAAACGGAACAGGACTTCGCTGGTGTTATGCACGTCGCAGTCTTCATCCACGACCACGATGTATTTGCTGAACATCATCTGCCCCATCCCCCAGAGCCCGTGCATCACCTTGAACGCCTGATACGGATACTGTTTCCGGATGCTGACGAAGACCAGATTATGGAACACGCCTTCGGGCGGTAGCGTCATGTCGACCAGTTCCGGGAAATTCATTTTGAAGACGGGCAGAAAAATCCGCACGCTCGCGTCGCCCATGTAGAAATCTTCCATCGGCGGGATGCCGACGATGGTGGTGGGGTAAACTGCGTCGCGCCGATGCGTGATCGCGGTCAGGTGGAAGACCGGATAATCCTCGACCGCGGTATAGAAACCGGTGTGATCGCCGAATGGTCCCTCCGGATGCGTCTCGCCCGGCTGGACGTAACCCTCGAGCACGAAGTCGACATCGCTTGGGACTTCGAGCTCCACCGTTTTGCACGGGACGAGATCGACTGATTTCCTGCGAATGAATCCCGCGAAAAGAATTTCATCCAGGCCGTCGGGCAGCGGCGCCGTTGCGGCAAAAGTATAAGCGGGATCGCCGCCGAGGCACACCGCCACCGGCATGCGCTCGCCGCGTTCGTAATAACGCTGGCCATGGCGCGCCCCGACCTTGTGCACCTGCCAATGCATCCCCGTTGTCCGCTCGTCGTAAAGCTGCATCCGGTACATGCCGAGATTGCGCGCGCCGGTGTCGGGGTCGCGCGTGTGCACGTTCGGCAACGTGATGAAACGCCCGCCATCTTTCGGCCAGCATTTCAGGATCGGCAGATCGGAGAGGGAAAACGCCGGCGCGCCATCGTCGAAGCGATGAACAATTTCCTGGCACGCACCTTCCTTCGAATGCTTCGGGCGCGCGTGCAGGAGATGAAGGCCTTGCTTGAGCAGACTCCAGCCTTCGCGCAGATCGGTCGGCGGTTTCGCCTTCAGGATCAGTTGAATTTCCTGCGCGAGATCTTCCACGCTGTTGACCTGCAAAGCGAGCGCCATGCGGCTGCGCGATCCCATGGTGTTGATGGCGAGCGGAAACTGCGAGGGCTTGCCTTCGACGGTTGGATTTTCGAAAAGCAACGCTTTCCCGCCCCCCGGCGATTTCATCTCGCGGTTGGCCCATTCTGCAATGAGCAAATCCGTGTCGACCGGAACCGTGATGCGTTGCAGTTCGCCGGCTTTGTCCAGAGCCTGCACGAATTGCCGGAAGGAGGAGTAAGCCATCTAGCGGACTGTATCAGTCCTGTAGCAGCGGTCTACGACCCCGCTCGATTTTCCGGGGAACATTTTGGCGGTCATCCACCGTCATGCAGGTTTTCTATCGCAGGCGAACGGGGTAGGGACAGCGCGCTGCGCTGTCCAAGACTCGTGGGAGTCATACGAGCCGAAGCTTCAAACCTAACCCCCACGCATCGGACGCCGCAGCGCGGCGTCCCTACCGTCGCAGATCGCACTGAAACGCGTCAAACAAGACGCGCTTTAGTAGACGCGCGGCGGGGCGAGGAATTGATACGCCACGACCCGTCCGTTTTGAAACGAGACCGTTCGATCCGGGTAGCTCACACTCGGCGTGCTATAATAAAATGGATCGTAAAGCGGATCGTAAATGGGCCGATAATGGGTGTGAACGTGGTGATGATGGGCGCTCACTAGTCCGAACCCATAATACCCGCCGTAATATCCGCGTCGCCAGCCGTAAGGATACGGGTAGCTGGAGCTGGTCGTGCTGGTGTAAATCCAGGTTTCCGCCGGCTTTCCGTGCACGGTCGAGGTCGTCGTTTGATCGGGACCGCCCCAGGCGAGATAGACCGCGTCGCGCGCCATGCCATTTCTGATCTTGCCTTCTTGCACGAGGGCCTGATCGCCCGCGGACAACCGTTGATACATCTCGGGATGTTTGGCAATTCGTGTCTCCGTCGTCACACAACCCGCGAGAAATAACGCGCTGCATGCTGCGCTCAGCACGAGCGCCTGTGAAATTAAGCGCCGCTTCATGCGGCAAGTTTAACATCGGAACTTTTTCCGTCAACTGCGTTGCACGCGAGCGGGCCTTGCCTGACCCCATTCTCCATCCTAGCCTGAGCCCCAGTGCAGGATCGATACAACCACCGCATTTCTTACCTGCGGATCTCCATTACAGATCGCTGCAACGAGCGCTGCACTTATTGCATGCCGCGCGAGTTGCAGGAATGGCTGCCGCGCGAAGACGTTCTGACCTACGAAGAAACGCTGCGGCTCATTCGGATCGCGGCGGAACTGGGCGTGTCGAAATTGCGGATCACCGGCGGCGAACCGCTCACGCGCAGGGATGTTCTTTTTCTGTTCGAGGCTCTGCCATTGATTCCGGGCATCGATGACATCGGCATTTCCACCAATGGAACGCTGCTTTCGCGCCCGACCGGTCCCGGAGTGTCCATGGCGGCGGCCTTGCGGTCGGCCGGAGTTAACTCCGTCAACGTCTCACTCGATACGCTCGATCAGGAGGCCTACGCGCAAACCACGGGCCGCGATTATCTCCCGCAAGTGTTCGCCGGAATCGATGCTGCAATCGCCGCGGGATTTCCGCAGATAAAGTTGAACTGCGTGCTTATGCGGGGGCGGAATGAGGATCAGTTCATTCCGCTGGTCGAATACGCAGCCGAGCGAAACCTGATGCTGCGCTTTATCGAGTTGATGCCGGTGAGCACCGGTGACGTCCTGCACGAGAATAACTTTCTCCCGGTCGCCGAGATGCGACGCGGCCTGGAATCGCATTATGGTCCGCTCATTCCCGAGCCGACTTTCCGCACAAACGGTCCGTCGAGTTATTACAAGATTCCGGGCCGCGACCAGCGCATCGGGTTTATCGGCGCGATGACCAACCTGCATTTCTGCGAGAGCTGCAACAAACTGCGCCTGACCTGCGATGGAAAGCTGCGCCCTTGTCTCGGAAGTTATCTGGAGTTCGATATCATGAAGGTCCTGCGGGCCGGCGCGTCGGACGACGAGCTGAAGCAGTTTTTCCTTAACGTGGTCGAGCGGAAACCGGAGATGCACGATTTCCGGACGACCTACGAGCCGGGTCGCATGATGGTGGCGATCGGCGGCTGACGATGAATCGACTGACACATCTGGCGGACGATGGGACCGCGCAAATGGTGGACGTTTCTGCAAAGGCCACCAGTGCGCGCGAAGCGATCGCGGCGGGCAGCATTCGGCTTCGCCGGGAAACGCTCGAACTGATTGCGCAGAATCAAATCGGGAAGGGGAACGTGCATGCCACTGCGCGCATCGCCGGGATCCAGGCCGCGAAGCAGACCTCGCAGTTGGTTCCGCTCTGTCACAATCTCAACCTGAGCCACGTCGAAATGGAGATCGCGGCTTCCGACTCCGGCCTGGAAGTGAAATGCACCGCGCGCACGGTGGCGCAGACCGGCGTGGAAATGGAAGCGTTGACCGGAGTGGCCGTCGCGTTGCTCACCATCTACGACATGTGCAAAGCCGTGGATAAGGAAATGTTGATCACCGATATCCGGTTGCTCAAGAAGACAAAACGCGATGTTTGATATGCAATCACGCCGGTGTCATCCCGAGCCGCGCAGACGGCGAGGGACCCCACAGTCGCAGGAAAAGGTACCCGAAAATCCGCTTCGCGATGCGCGCAGCAAGGGATGCCGAACGTGATAAATCTGACTTGTTAATCTAAGACCGCCTGTGGGGTCCCTCGCCGTCTGCGCGGGCTCGGGATGACATGCTGCGGCCCTTCACGCAAAACTCTCCGCCAAACCTTTCGAACTTATGCAGATCACCGTCGGCATCATCACCATTTCCGATCGAGCTGCCGCGGGCGAATACGACGATCTGGGAGGACCTGCGTTGAAAGAAGAGGCGGAAAAGAACCGCTGGCAGGTTCTCGCCGAAGCCATCGTTCCTGACGAAATCGCCCGGATCCAGGAAGCGGTGCGTTCGTTTTCCGCTCAAGGCTGCGGGCTAATTCTGGCGACCGGCGGCACTGGCATCGCGGCGCGCGATGTCACGCCGGAAGCGATCCGCGCAATCATGCGCGTGGAGCTTCCCGGTTTCGGCGAAACGATGCGGCGTGAATCGATGAAGATCACGCCGAATGCGATTCTATCCCGCAGCCTCGCCGCCGTGGTCGGGCCTTCGCTCGTTCTCGCGCTGCCCGGAAAACCATCGGGCGCGGTCGAATGTCTGGGTTTCGTGGCCGGCGCGATTCCACACGCTGTCGCTCTCGCGCAACGCGTGCCGACCTCGTGCTGACTACATCGTCACGACCGTGATTTCGGGACGGCAATTCCAGCGCACCGGAACGCGGTAGGTCCCGAGGCCGGCGTTGACGTAGAGCGGACCGCCGGGCGTTTCGTAATGCCCCAGCTCATACCCGCCCACACCGTGGGGCAGGATGATTGCGCCGACGATCGGCAACCGCACCTGTCCGCCATGCGAGTGCCCCGCCAGAATGAGATCGAAGCGACGTTCGTGCAATCCATCCGCCATTTTCGGGTAATGCAACAACAGCACCTGCCGGCCCGCGCGCGGTTGGGTGAAAGCATGAATGCCTTTCAAGCCCATCCCTACCAGTTCGAGATCGTGCGCCGGCAAAACGACCGTGCGATCGACCAGCCACGCGCCACCGGTGGCCGCGAATGCCTGCTCGAAATCGCGAAACGAAACGCCGCTCCAGTAATCGTGGTTCCCGGGAGAACCGTAAACGGGCGCCTTGATTTGCTGGATGAATCCCAGCGCTGCCGGCGCGAAGCGCGCCTGTTCGACCAGATCGCCCGTGAAGCAAACGAACTCGGGCGCCAGCTCGTTGATCGTGCGCACCACCTCGGCCGCATACTGGGCATCTCCTTTGTGATGGAAGTCGGTGATGTGAACGAACCGGCAGGGCCCGCCGCCGCGGAGATTGAAGTTCGTCACGCGGAGCGAGGTCGGTTCGACGAAACGCGCGTCGGCGCCGAGCGCCGCGGGCAACGCCAGTGCAGACAGGCCGAGAAACTTTCGTCGTGTGATCTTTTTCATGCTTGCTGCGACTGGGAGAGCATATCGCATTCTTGGCGCAAAGCCTCTTCAGGTAGGGACGCCTTTCCGAGGCGTCCGGCTATTCTTCGAGGACGACGCACACTTCAAATAAGGGGGACGCTTCGGAAAAGCGTCCCTACCTGAAATGCATACGCAATCAATCTGGATAGATGAGCAGCCGCATAAATTGCTTTCCCTTTTCCGTGAGGCGGGCGCCTTCGCCGCGGCCCGAAATCTGGCCCCGCGTCAGATAGTTCGCATCAATCCCACCCTTCCTGAGATACGAAAGCTCCGGCCCGCCCACGGGTTTCGCGTTCGGCGCGATCTTCACCGGCACACCCGCTCGGTTAAAGGAAACCTCCCATGACGCTGGTTGTCCCTCCGGTTTGCCGGCGACCATCCATGGATACAAGCGGGCCAGATCGAAATGCTTCGAAGCCGGAACGAGCACTCGATAAAACGTTTCCTCTTCCGCGAGAAAATCCGGAATGGTGAGCGAAGGTCGCTTGCGCAATTCGAGATAAACCCGCGCGATATCGAGCCCCATCAGGTTGATTCCGTTATAAAGCCCCTGACGGTTCGGATCGTTCTTGGAATAGAATTCGTGCCAGGCTTCGAACTGCCGGCTCAACATCAGGTTCAGCTCCAGATGCACATGAGCGCGCGCCTGATTCAGGCCTTCGCCGGTGTGTCCCATCACACCGAGTTGATCGCGCTGCTGCACACGTTGTCCCGTGTGGACGGTGATCGAGCTGAGGTGTCCGTAGAGACTGTAATAGTTGCAGCCGCCCCAGCGATGCTCGACCACGACATACTTGCCGTAGTTAGAATATCCCGGCACCAGGTTGGTGTGGACGACCGTGCCCGCGGCGATCGCGCGCACCGGATCGGTCGGCTCGCCACTCGCGTCCCGTTGCAGCGGCTTGATGTCGATGCCTTCATGGAAGCGCGTGTAAACAATCCCGCCGGGCGTCGCGACCGGGTTGCGCACAAAACCGTAGCGTCCGCCTTCCCACGGCGTCGATTTCACGCCTTGATAATCGCGCTCGATGTATTGATAAAACGCCTCGCCGTCGTCGCGGAAAATGGCGTCGTTTTCCGTCGGCAGGGTTAAATTCAACGGCTCGGTTTGGCTTTGCGCGAAAGTGGGAAGGCTGGCGCTCAGAGCTACGGCGCAGCGCGCTAGGAAATATCGCATCGCTTCTATTTCTTTCGCTGTGGGAGCAGCGGCCAGTCTTTCCGCATCAGCGCGATGTCAGTGGAGGTCAGGCCCGACGCGATGTAGATTCTGCCATCCGAGACCCGCCGATCGATCTGGAGCTCCGTAATCGGACGGCCATTTACGAAAATGAAAAGCCATGTTCCTCTCCGCTCGATGCTCAAGGTATCGAGCGCCAGCCTGCCATGATCGTTCAGTTCCAACAACACGCCACGGGTCCCATCCGCCGCCGGATACACCGCGAACCCGATGACGTCGTTTTCAGAGATGGCGGGAATTTTTTGGATGAACCGGTCCCGGCCCGATTGGGTGCGGATTTTCGTGGCGAAAACGGCACCGTCATTCTCGTTGGCCTCGGTGTGCACGCGCAGGGTGGAATGCCGCTTTCCCTCGCAGACCGGGAGGGCCAGGAGACTTATGAGAATGGCGACGACGGCGGTTCTCATGGCGGATTGATAAAGGGTTTGACAGGATTTGCAACGTTTGCTGATTAGCCGTCGCTCATGAGCCGTTCTTTCGCCCTGGTCCTGCTTTTCGTCGCGATGGCCTCCCGTCTTTCCGCGCAGGAACCGACCCCGGAAAAGCGCGGTTTCTTCTCGCGTCTCCTCCATCCTTTCCAGTCTGCTCCCGCTCCGGTCTACAAGGACGCGAGACTTCGCGGGCTTGTTCTCGATCTGAAGCTCTCGCCCCAGCCGGTCAAGCTCTCGGAAGTTCGACAGCTGGAGGTCAAGATCACGCTGACCAATGTTTCCAAGCGCGCCATCGCTCTCGATTTCCCGACCGATCAACGGGTCGAGATTTACCTGAAGAATTCGTTGGATGCGATCCTGGCGACCTGGACGGACAACCACGCCTTCGAGCCCAACCCCGGGACGATCCTGATCAATCCGCAGGAGCATATCTATTATGCGGAAACGATCGCCACCCGCGAGTTGACGCCAAACAAGGTTTTCATCGCGGAAGTTTTTTTTCCGCAATACCCCGAGCTGCATGTGCGGCAGAAATTTTTAACGGCGCCGTAGTGTGAAGTTGAGAGTTGTTAGTTGAGAGTTGAGAGTCGAAAAAGAGAAGGCGGCTCTCAATTCTCAACCATTAACTCTCAACTTTTTTCCGATTACCACTCGCATCCGCAAGGTCATCGGGTTCAGCCGTACCAACAGAAACTGCTTCAACCCTGGGTCGATCACGCGCGCAGGATCGGGCTCACCGACATCGCCTTCACCGATCACGACCGATATCACGAAGGCGTCGATTTCGACGAAATCGAAAAGCTGCGTGCGGCAAATCCCGACGTGAAAGTGCGCGCGGGCCTCGAGCTGGATAACGATCCGATTCACTCCGGCGCGGGCCGGAACTGGGTCGAGAAAAATTGGGACCGGCTCGATTTCGTTCTCGGTTCGGTTCACTTCCTAGAGGACCCGGAGCGGATGTTCGACAGTGTGCCGGCCGGGGCGGAGCTTTTTGCCGGTCGCGACATCGACGAGATGTATGCGGATTATTTCCGCCGCATTCGCGAGATAGCCGCGAGTGGGCTGATCGATTGCCTGTCGCATTTCGATCTGATCAAGATCCATGGACATCGTCCAAAGGCTCCGATCGAAACGCTGGTCGGGGAGACGCTGGACTTCATCGCAGCGCGAGGCCTGTGCCTCGAGCTTTCCACGGCGGGCTGGCGCAAACCGGTGAACGAGCTTTACCCATCCGATGAAATTATTCGGCTCGCGATGGCGAAAGGCATTCGGTTCACCACAGCTTCCGATGCGCACTCACACGTGCAGCTCGGCGAGAACTACGATCGGCTCGCGGAAAAGATGCAGGAGCTCGGGATCCGCGAAGTTTGTGTTTTCGAGAAGCACAAATCACAACTTGTCGCGGTGTAGTTGCCTGTCATCGCGAGCCGCGCAGACGGCGAGGGACCTCTCAGTCGAAGGGTGGATCACACGAGTTCGCTTTCGCAATCCACGAAGCGCGAACTTTCGAACGGGCGACAGCTAATCCGCGTGAGTTAAGACCGACTGCGGGATCCCTCGCCGTCTGCGCGGCTCGGGATGACACGCCATTAAAGCGCGATCCCCAAAATCACGCTGACTTTCGCTACAGCCCCAGCCCGGTCACTCCGAGCCCGCCGGTAATCTTCGACATCTCCGATTGCGCCACTTCCTTGCCTTGCGCGATGGCCTGCTTCACGCCACTCAGCACGGCCTCTTCGAGAAAATCCACGTCTTCCGGATCGACGATCTCTTTCGCGATCTTGATCGAGAGCACATCGCCCGAGCCATTCGCGACCACCGTGACCTTTCCGCCCACCGCCTGAACCTCGACCGTTTTTTCTTCGAGCTCGGCCTGCGTCTTGGCCATCTGCTCCTGCATCTTCTGCGCCTGCTTCATCAACTTGTTCAAATTCATATTGGGGTCTCCTCGCGAAAGCTTTCGGAGTCAATCTCTCACGGTTTTGATTTCGCCATCGAAAATCTCGAGGGCCTCGCGGATCCGGGGGTCATCCTTAAAGGTAGCTTGAGAGTCGCTGCTTTTCTTCGCAGCCGGAAGTTCGGGCGCCGCCGCGAAGTCCGGAGCCGAAACCACCGGCAGACCCTCTTTCACGATGAATTTTATTTTGCAGTCCTGTCCGGTGACATCTTTCAGAATTGCGTCGATGTAATCGCGGGTCTTCGGAATGGAAAGCGATTCCATCGCCGCTTTCTGCTCCGGCGGAAAACCAACAATCAAGAAACGCCCTTCGACGCCCAAGGCCGTTCCTGCTTCGACCCATCCCGCGATCAGGCGTCGAGTAGCGCGGACTTTCTCCACAGTCTTTGTCCATGTTTCCTTCGGGTTGATTGGCGTTTGCGGCACGCTGTAGCCCGGGCCGGTGGGCCCGGCGGGAGTCAATGTCGCAACATCTTTCTTCGTCGATATCGGCGGACCGGGATCAACGATCCCTGCGACAGGGGGAATCAGCGGCGCCGTATCTTTCTTCTTCGTTGCCGGCGGGCCCGGATCAGCGATCCGGGCTACAGCAGGTGCTTTCCCGTCGCGCAAGGCCGAGAGATTTTCGATCACCTCATTGAGCGTGACCTGGCTCAACGTCTGGATCGCCTTGATCACCGCCACCTCGAAATGCAGCCGTTTGTTCGGCGCCCATTTCATCCGGCCCTCGGCCCCGGCGAATTGATCGATCAATTCCAGGAGCCGGTCGGTGTCGATCAGTGCCGCCTGCGCTTCCAGCGATTTTTGCAGTTCCGGGTTCACGTCGTCCGCGAGCGCGTCGGGTTTCACCTTGCCCACGAGCACGTCGCGCAGATAGGCGATGAGATCGGACATCAACTTCATCATGTCCTTGCCGTTCTCCGCTTCGGCATGGAGCAATTCCAGCGCGTCGGAGGTCAGCCCGCGCAAAATCTTGTCGGTGAAATTCGCGACTGTTTGTTCGCTCGTGAAACCGAACACACTCAGCACGTCGGGCTCCGCAATTTTTTCGCCGCAAAACGCGACGAGCTGATCCAGCATCGATTCCGCGTCCCGGAGCCCGCCGTCCGCGCCTTTCGCGATGGCGTGCGCCGCAGCCGGATCGAGCGTGATCTTTTCCTTTCCGGCGATGAATTGAAGATGCTGCGCGATCAGGTTCGCCGGGATGCGATGAAGATCGAAGCGCTGGCAGCGGCTCAGGATTGTCGGCAAAACTTTTTGCGGCTCGGTCGTGGCGAAGATGAACTTCACGTGCGGCGGCGGTTCCTCGAGCGTCTTGAGCAACGCGTTGAAAGCCGCGGAGGTGAGCATGTGCACTTCGTCGATGATGTAGATCTTGAAGTGGCCCTTGCTCGGCGCGTAGCGCACGTTATCGCGCAGTTCGCGCACCTGCTCCACGCCGTTGTTGCTCGCGCCATCGATCTCGAGCACGTCGAGGCTGTTGCCTGCCGTGATTTCCTTGCAGCTGTCGCACACGCCGCAGGGCGCGATGGTCGGTCCGTTTACGCAGTTCAGCGCCTTGGCCAGAATCCGCGCGGTAGAGGTCTTCCCGATCCCGCGCGGGCCGACAAACAGATAGGCGTGCGCCAGCCGGTTTTGCTCGACTGCATTCTTGAGGGTGCGCGTGACGTGAGCCTGCCCGACGAGATCGTCGAACGTCTGCGGCCGGTATTTGCGGGCGAAAACCTGATAGCTCACGGCCGAATCTAATCCGCCCAATCCTCCGCGAAAACAGAAATCAGAAAAACAAGGAGCGGCGCTTTCCAACCCGCCGTTCGTCGCAGGGAAAAAAGTGTGGGCGGTTTGGGAACCGCCCCTCCTTGGTCAGCGGCAACGTCTTCTCTTCATTGAGCGTTGGACGTTGGGCGTTGGGCGTTGGACGTTTCTGCTCTCATGAATGCAATTTCGCCGCGTCTCCTCGGGCTCGCGCTCCTGTTTTTTGTTCCGCTTCTGTCTGCCCGCGAGCCGCAAACTTCCCCGCCCTCCACGCAGCACATTCGTGCTCGCGCTCTCGGCCTTCCCTTCGATGGCACGCCAGGCGCCTTCAATTCCATCACTGACGTCGCGGGCGTCGAAGTTGGTTACACGACGCTGATCAGCGGCGAAGGAAAACTCGAAGCCGGCAAAGGTCCCGTGCGCACTGGCGTGACCGCCATCCTGCCGCGTGGAAAAACGGACGATCCGGTTTACGCCGGCGTCTTCAGCCTCAATGGAAACGGTGAGATGACCGGCACCGCCTGGATCGAGGAAGGCGGATTCCTGGAAGGACCGATTGCATTGACCAACACGCACAGCGTCGGGGTCGTGCGGGACGCGCTGATTGCGTGGCGAGTGAAAAAGGGTGGCGCCGATCCGGGCGGTTTTTACTGGAGCCTGCCGGTTGTGGCAGAGACCTGGGATGGGTGGCTCAACGACGTGAATGGATTCCACGTGAAGCCGGACGATGTTTTCAAAGCGCTCAACTCAGCGCATGGCGGCGAAATCGAAGAGGGGAGCGTGGGTGGGGGGACTGGAATGGTTTGTTACGAATTTAAGGGGGGCACGGGGACGGCCTCTCGCAAGGTCGAGATGAAGGAGAAAAAAGAGGCACCGCCCCGCAGCTTCATTGTAGGCGTGCTCGTTCAGGCAAACTTCGGCCGGCGTCGCCAGCTCACGCTCGCGGGAATGCCGGTAGGGAAGGAAATTCCCGGCGGCGTTTACACGAAGGATAGTGGTTCGTGCATTGCCGTGGTCGCGACTGACGCACCGCTCTTGCCGCATCAATTGAAGCGGCTCGCGCGCCGGGTCTCGCTCGGGCTGGCCCGGACCGGGACCGTCTCCGGCAATGGCTCCGGTGATTTGTTCATCGCGTTCTCGACCGCGAATCCGGAAGCTTCGAATCCCGACAAGCTCACGCGCTCAGTCGAAACCGTGCCAAACGACCGGCTCGATCCGCTTTTCGACGCCGTCGTGCAAGCGACGGAAGAAGCGGTCGTAAATGCGTTGGTCGATAATCAGACCATGACCGGCCGCGACAATCACCAGGTAGACGCGCTCCCCCACGATCGCGTGCGCGAGCTGCTAAAGAAATACAACCGCGCGCCCTGACTTGGAGCCTGCCTCATCTGGAGCCGGCCTGCCCCCAGGCCGGTGAGATAGAGCTAAGAACATCCGATCCCTCAGGCATACGGCCCGAGGGCGGGCCGTCTCCAAATCGCCGAGGGCGGGCCGTCTCCAAACCGCCGGAGACCCTTACGCCAAGAGGCGGTTCTTTTTCTTCTTCAAGATTCCGGCGGAAGCCAATGCGCGCTTTTTCGGTTCGCCCGAGGTTATGCGCACGGTCACGCAGGCGTCGCTTGGGTCTTTCCCGGCGTATCTGCGTTCCCATTCCCTCTTCGCGACGGCGAGCATCCGGTTATGATTCAGGTCGAGGGCCTGCCTCAGCCCGCCGATAAACCGGCGAGGGTCGGAGAGGCTCTTCGTGCCGTTTATTTTTTGGAGCGAGGCATTCATGGCAGTCGCTAAACCGAGCAGGAATTGCGCCTCGACCCGGATCCGTCTCAAACTGACTCTCGAGGGCCCCGGACTAGCTGGCTATTCGGTGAAGTTCGCCTTTTCGCGATCCGTTTCTTCCAATTCCGCGAGCAGATCCTTTTTCAAATGCCGGCGCGCAGATTTCTTGATCGCGCGCCGTTCCGCGGCCACGGCTTGCTTTTCGGCGAGCCGGTCGCTCCGCGTCCGGGTTTCCGTGGCGCTCGGCAGATGCTGAATCTTCGGCCGATGCGCGCCCACCTTTTTCTCACTCGGTCCGGCGTAGGGATCCATCCTTCCAGCACAATCCGACGGCTGGGCGCTTTCGCGAACGCAAATGCCGAAGATTTGCGTCGCCTTCGCTAAAAATGGCGCCTAACCTCGCGCCTTTCCGAAAGACAGAATCAAAATGCTAAGACCAATTCTCGGAGTGCTCGTCAGTTACGTCTTTTTGTTCTTTCTTTGGTTTGGTCTTTTTCTGGGCGCTTATGCTCTGCTTGGATCGGAGCGCGTTCTGCTGGAAGACAGCTACGAGGTCACCACGCTTTGGCTGATCGTGACCGGAGTCATTACTTTCCTGGGCGCGATCGCCGGGGGTTACCTTTGCGCCTGGCTGAGCAAGAGTGTCCGGGCCTGCCAGGTTCTTGCCTTCATTGTTTTCCTGCTTGCGATTGTCCTCTGCATAAAGGCGATGAGACGCGACGCTGGCGGTCTGCATCTTCGTGCCGGTGAAGTTACAAACTTGGAGGCAATGGAACTCGCGGTCATCCCCACCTGGATGCATGTGCTTAATCCCGTTATCGGCGCCGCTGGTGTCCTTCTCGGCGCGCGCATGAAACGCCCATAGCCGCCGCCCGGTGCGCGGTCTCAGCCTGGTTACAAGCCACCTCATGCTCCAAAATGCGTGTCATCCTGAGCCAAGGCGAAGAGCCAGTCCTGAGTTTTTCGAAGGAATCTCCGGCGATTTGTCCGCCTTATACCGGCAGGGAACCCGGAAGTGACCAGCGATTCTTCGCTTCGTGCTCAGAATGACGGCTCTTAATAAGTCGGCTTCCGGAAGCGAATCCCGCTTTCGCATAACGAAGCGGCTACACTAACACGATGCCGCGCTACATCGCATTTCTGCGGGCCATCAATGTAGGTGGTCGTAACGTGACCATGGAGAAGCTTCGTCAGCAATTCGAAGGTCTCGGATTTAAGGAAGTCGAGACGTTCATTGCCAGCGGTAACGTTATTTTCAGCTCGCCTTCTAAACACTCAGCACTGCTCGAACAAAAGATCGAAGGTCAACTTCAGAAAGGCTTGGGCTATGAAGTGAAGGTCTTCCTCCGGACGGACTCCGAGATCGCGGCCCTGGCTTGCTTCAAACCTTTCCCGGAATCACAGCTCAAGGAGGCGCTAGCGTTAAACATTGGATTCGTAGCGACACCGTTGAACAGCGAGGCAACGAAAGCAGTCATGGCGATGAAGAGCGAGATAGATGATTTCCGCGTCGAAGGCCGCGAGGTCTTTTGGCTTTGCCGGATGAAGCAGAGTGATTCGAAGTTCTCCAACGTCCGCTTCGAGAAAGCGCTCAAGGCCCGAGCCACCTGGCGCAATGCGAACACCATCGCCCGGTTGGCCGCGAAATATCCCCCAGCTTCACTGGTCAATCACCCGATGCGATAAAGCCTCCAGTGGCTGCCTTCGACCAGGCGCAAACGGGCGCCGAGTCCGATGTTGGCGAAACGTTGCTTATTCCGCCGGAATCTTTTGGCTAAGCTGTAGCGGCGGTTTGTAACCGCCGAAATCTGGAGTCGGCGCTTGCAAAGCAGTGTCCCAGAAGCGGGCGCTTGCAAAGCAGTGCCCCCGGCACGAAAACGGCAGTTCAAGGAATGGCTGCCAGTTCAGATAGCGTTGTATAAGAAGTAATCGGCCTAATTGAGCGCGTAAACTTGGACCACCGCTACCCCGGTAGCTCCGCCCGCTCCGCGAACGATCGCAGTATATTGAGCATTGCCAGAGGGCAACGTCGCCACAATGGCTGACTCCAATGAATTAGTCGGAGCTATCCCACTATCGATGATGGCCTGTTTGTTTGCGCTATCACCCCAGTTATCGTTCTCGTCTAGGATAGTTCCCTGCTGGTTCACTAACTGCAACGTCGGATCGGGCAGCTTTCCGGGCACAGTTAGCGAAGGTCCTATGGCCAGCACGATCACTTTTTGCTGGTCGGTTCCGGAGATAATGAAGCCGGCGATCATGATATCGTCGCCGCCCTGCACATCGCCTCGGGTGGAAATGTTCGCCAGCTTCGAATCAGTGGTCCGATCCAGATCGTAAACCTGGACCGAGGCAATCCCTGTTCCGTTACCTGCGCCCCGCACGACCGCGGTATATTGCGAGTTATTAGCCGGTAACGTCCTTATGATCGCCGATTCCAGGTTACTCGGTGGCGCGGCCCCGCTGTCCATGATGGCCTGCTTGTTCGCGCTATCGACCCAGTTGTCATTGGTTTCGAGCAAGGTATTTCCTGCGTATAGCTCAAGAGTCGGATTGGCTAGCTTGTCCGCAAAGGCCAGGGAAGGCCCGATAGCCAGCACGATAACTCTCTTATCGTGCGTGCCGGTAACGATGAAACCACCGATCAAGGCATTGTCGCCCGCTTCGACCTTCATCCGGGTGGAGATGTTAGCCAGAGTGACTGGTATGATGCCCCCAAGCTCATACGCGCCTGTGTCCGGGGTATTTTGGCGAACATAACCGCGCTGATCGCGTGCCGGCGCATTGGGATCTCCCTTGTTTATTGCGGGACTATTAGACTGCAACGCCAGGGTCAAAGTCGGACCACCGTTATTCTGCAATCCATTTGGATCCAGCTTCGGATCAAGTGGATTGGCGATTGTTCCTGTCTGGTCCGTCGTCGCGGTGAAGCCCGTGCTGCCCTCAATCTTGCCGATCAGATTGAAACCTCCGGACGTGAACGATCCATCGACGTCCGGGCTTGGGTTGGAGCTGGGACTGGCCGTGTTATTGGCGATGATGGTGCTTTTAACACTGCCACCGCCCGAGATGCCGCCGCCGTGACCTTGGCTGGACGACGAGCCATAAACGCCCGTGGCTGAGTTCCCAGAGAAAGTGCAGTTGGTAACGCTGAGTGCGCCGTTTTGGGGGTGGTAGATTGCGCCGCCATACGCATTAAACCCCACGGGATTGGCTGTTACCTTATTCACGAAAAACGTGCTGTTGCTAATAGTCACTGAGCCGTCGGCCATTATCCCGCCGGCAAAGTCATAGGCCGAATTGCCGTCGAACGTGCTGTTCGTTATGACCAACGTGGTTCCGGAATTGTTCCGGATCGCACCGCCATAACCATTCGTGGCCTCGTTCGCGGAAAGTGTGCTGTTACTGATGGTCAACGGGCCGCCGCCCGCATTCTCTATTCCGCCAGCCTCGCCTGCTTTGTTACCGAAGAGCGCGCTGCCGGCTATGTTCACCGTCCCGCCGCTCTTGTAGATAGCGCCACCAGTGCTCGTCGAAAGGTTTGTGCGAAGCGTACAGTCGCTAATGTTCAAGGTGCCGGAAGCGGTGGAAATGCCTCCGCCCTGGGACCCCTTACCCGACGCAATGGTGATGCCTGACAAGCTCACAGTCCCTGAGGCAGTCACAGTGAAAACTCGATAAGCGTTCGCGCCACTGACCGTGAGCTTGTCCGCGCCCGGACCAATGATATTGATGTTGGTGCTCAGGTTTGGGAGCGCCGAGGTGAGGGTGATCGTACTCGGCGCGGGGAGGCTGAAGCCTATGCTATCATCACCGGCGTGGGCGTTCGCTTCCATGATCGCGGCGCGCAATGTGCACACCCTATTCCCGCTTGCCGTCTCACAAATGCCGTTACCCGGCGCCGCGTCAGCTCCGTCGCCAGTGCTGTTCACTTCGAGGAAGATTCCGAATGCTGCGGCGGTGCTGGCGAAAACCGGCAACGCGAACGTCGCCAGCAATGTGAGCAAGCGCCATTTCGTGATTCGACGATCGTTCATTGCTCTCGCGATCCAAGTCTCGATGAGCGCCTTTCGAGTTCTGCTGTGTAGTATTAAAGTCATAGCTAGGACGCGGGTTTGGTTAACTTATCGAATTGGCCGTAGGTAGTTCTTGAAGGCGTGCTTCGCGACGCGTTTGCCGAGCGCGACACCGTGCATGTCGGACGTGCGGTAGTGAATGCCCGCGCAGATGCGCGCATCGATCACATCGCGAATCGGATCGGTCAGGTTCGAGTAGGTCTGGGTCTTCGGGTTCGCCAGGCCGTTAGTTGTCGTGATCGTGAACTCAACCTTCTTTGTGCCTAGGACGGTTTCCAGCATCTCGGCAGCTGCCGCCGACGATGTCGTATGGCCGGAGGTGTACTCGGGGAAGTTCGGCGTGTTGATCAGCGGGCGCCAGTTTGGGTCGGCCTCGGTGTTGGGATTGCCATCCTGATCGGCGAGGGTGATGGCAGTGATGGGACGCCAGAAGTTGTACTCATACTTGCTGTTCCAACATGCGATCTGGGCATCGGCCGCGGCAAGGTCGACGAGTGCAAACATTCGCGCGCTGTCGCCAATGCTAAGAGCGTAGCGGCTTGCGATATCGCGTAGCCCGCGCTGCCACATGAGCGGTCCGCTGTCGGCCCAAAAGTAGGCAAGCTGCGTCTGCGCGGGCGTGCGCGTGGTGCTGGTGCGCGATCCGACCGACTTCACTTCGTTGAAGTCTTCGGTGTATTGCGCGCTGGTTAAGGCCGGCGGCCCGTCTGCCGCATAGTCGCCAACGTCATTGAATGTGAATGGCCGAACTGCTGCGACCCAGGGAGTAAGACCTGGAGTATAGGAGGCCGGGGCACCTGGCTCATACGATGGCGTCGGTCGCCATTGTCCCGGCCCGGTCCCGCCTGTGAACGGCGGCTGCGACGACGGAAAGCGCCCGTCGTTCGAGCGCAACGCGGCGATCCCCGCAGCGGCCTGCGCGCCGACGGTAACACCAGGATCAGTCAGCGAGATGTTGTGCTGCGCGAGATAAGCCTCGTAGTCGGCATCGAGCTGGCTGCTTTGGGCCGGGAACAGGTTCACGAGAATGTCGTGCCCAGCCTTCGCGCCAGCCGCGTCCATCGAGCCGGTGGCGTTCGGGATCCGCACGTAATACGGCTGATAGCGCCCATCGATTGCCGTGATCGCATCGTAGATGGCGACTTGAGTAATGGCCAAATCGAGCGCAGCTACCGGGGGCGGATGCTTGGCAGTGAGGATGGATCGCTCGGCGATGGCGTTCCAATCGGCCACCGTATCGGCGCTGACCTGCAGTTGAGCTGCGAGCAGGATGGTAAGGATCGCGCTGGTTCGTGAGATGTGAATTTTAGGTTTCATAATGATTGTTTCCTTCTCAGCCGGCTCTCCGGCTTACCTGCTAAAGCGCAATCCCCCGCCAAAACCCACCACACCGGTGAAAATTTTCGCCCAGGTCGGAAGAAAAATTGGTGGCGCTTCCCTTGCCTGGGGCCGACAAGTGAAAGGAGGAAGGGCGAATGAGGACGGCATCGCCGCAACAACAGGTGACGCAGCTTCTCTGCGATTGGCGCAGCGGAGACGATAATGCGTTGGAGAAGCTGGTTCCTCTCATCCAGCCCGAGTTGCAGCGTTTAGCGCGGCATTATATGCGGCGCGAACGGCCCGGCCATACTCTGCAGACAACCGCGCTCGTCGATGACGCCTACCTCAATCTGGCCGATCACTCGCATCCGCAATGGCAGAATCGAGCACATTTTTTCGCCGCGGCCGCGCAACTCATGCGTCGCATCATGGTCGATCACGCCCGGCGGAAGCAGGCGCTGAAGCGTGGCGGTGGCGCGATGATGGTGACGCTCGAGGAAGCTACCGTCGCGAGCGAGTCGCGTGCAACAGAGTTACTCGCGCTCGACGAGGCGATGGAAAAACTTTCCGCCTTTGACACCCGGAAAGCGCAGGTGGTGGAGATGCGTTATTTTGGCGGCCTGACCATGGAAGAAATCGCCGACGTCCTGAAGATTCACGTGAACACGGTGATGCGAGATTGGAGCGCGGCGCGCGCCTGGCTTTTCGCCGCGCTAAGTGGGGAAAACATGGATGCAGTCTGAGCGCTGGCGAAGCTGCACCGATATTTTTCACGCCGCTCTGGAGCGGCCCCCTGGCGAGCGCGACGCTTTTCTGACCAAGACTTGCGCGAACGATGAGCCGCTGCGACGACAAGTCGAGCTGCTTCTGAAGTATCACGACCAAACGGGCGATTTTATTGGAAAACCGGCCTTCGAAGTTGCGCCCGAACTTCTGTTAGATGATGCGGCGGGATTGGTTGGGCAGCAGCTCGGTCACTATCGGATCGAGTCGGTGCTTGGCGTCGGGGGGATGGGAATTGTTTACCTCGCGCAAGATGAACGTCTCATGCGCAGGGTCGCTTTGAAGTTGTTGCCAGGATCTCTGGTTGCGAGCGAGGCGAATCTGGAACGCTTGAAGCGTGAAGCGCGCACCGCCTCGGCTTTGAATCATCCTAACATCGTCACGATTCACGAGATCGGCGAGGTCAATGGCACTCATTACATCGCGACCGAGTTCATCGAAGGCCCGACCCTCCGTGAGCGAATCGCACAAGGCCCAATACCACCTAACGAGGCGTTAGACATCGCAAAGCAAATCGCCGGCGCGCTCTCCGTTGCCCATGCCGCCGGCATCGTCCATCGCGATATCAAACCGGAAAATATCATGCTCCGTCCGGACGGTTATCTGAAGGTGCTCGACTTCGGCATCGCCAAATTTGCGCAACAGGAGGCATCGGCACCTCCGCAGGCAACAACGCAGCCGGGGATGATCCTCGGGACAACGCGCTACATGTCACCGGAGCAGGCCCGCGGCTTCACCGTTGATCACCGCACGGACATTTGGAGTCTTGGTGTGGTGATCTACGAGATGCTAACCGGAAAGCAACCGTTCGAGGGAGCTACCTCTACCGACCTGCTTATAGCGATAGCCGAGCGAGACCCGGTGCCGCTGGCGGCGTCTGCGCCTCCTATCCCGCTTCCATTAGTAAAGCTTACCACAAAAGCTTTGGAGAAGGAGCGGGAGAAGCGCCACCAGACGGCGAACGATTTGCTCCATGATCTTAAGAGCGCGGCGCGCCAGTTGGACACGAACTCAGCTACCAGTTCAGGCCGACGCCGCGTGGTCCTCGTATCCGCAGCGATCGCGGCAATATTGATCGCGGCCCTGTTTTCCCTGCGATTTTTACCTGTCCACTCAGCTGCCTCGCGCTCAACAGACGCTAAATCGCTCGCGGTCCTGCCGCTCAAAAATCTCTCCGGCGATGCCGCCCAGGAATACTTTTCGGATGGTCTCTCCGAAGAACTGATTAACCGCCTGGGCCAGATTCATGGATTGCGCGTAATCGGGCGGAACTCGTCGTTCCATTTCAAAAACAAGGCTGACGATTCACGGGCGGTCGGGAAGGTGCTTGGCGTTGCACACCTGCTCGAAGGAAGCGTCCGGACCGCGAGTAATAGGCTTCGCATTAGCGTCCAACTCGTCAGGACTGCCGATGGAAGCCAGCTCTGGTCGGAAACGTACGACCGCGAGATGAAGGATATCTTTGCCGTGCAAGCAGAGATCGCGCGGGCGGTCGCCGATCAGCTGCGTGTGACGCTCCTCGCGATCGATCTCCCGGTCGGAGTGGAACCATCGAACAAGAATCTCGATGCTTATAACGCTTATCTGAAAGGCGAGTTTTATCTCGCGCACTTCAACGTCGAGAATGAAACCAAGGCAGTCGATTCCTTCGACGAGGCTATTCGCTTCGATCCTGGCTTCGCCGAGGCTTATGCAGCCAAGGCTTTCGCTCTGGCCCGGATGGGTTACTTCAGCGGCGTCAAGGGCGCTGATCTTTTCGAGCAGGCACGAACCGCCGCGAAAACTGCGCTCTCTCTCGAACCGAAACTGTCGCGTGCCCACGTCGTCCTCGCCTACCTCTATATGAGCTTCGATTGGAACCTGCCCGCGGCCGAGTCCGAATTTAAGAACCTTGATGAGTCGGTCCCCTTATTCGCGCACGCGCTCGCCGTCCTGCGGAGTTATCAAGGTCGCCTGGACGAGTCCATACGGCTCGATCAAAAAGCGCTTGCTCTCGATCCTTTGTATTCGGTCTACCACACTAATCTCGGCGTGTGGTTATTCCAATCCGGGCGCTTCGATGAAGCCGAGACTCACTGGCGCAAAGCTCTGGAGTTACAGCCGGATTCAGATAGTAACCATGCCCTTCTGGCTACGGTTGCCGCGGTGCGCGGACAGGTCGATAGCGCATTGCGCGAGGCTCAGCAGGAACCCAAGGGAGTCGTGCGGGACGCAGCCATCGCCACTGCTTTGGCTGCGGGCCACGATCGCGCGGCAGCCGATACCGCCCTCAAGAGTCTTGTGGATAATCACGCGGATTCCCCCTACCGAATCGCCCTGGTCTACGCGTTCCGCAATGAACGTGAGCCGATGTTCAAGTGGCTCGAGCAGGCATATGCCTTGCACGATCAACGTCTGCCCAGCATGTCCGCCGAGATCCTATTGAAACCGTATCGCTCTGATCCGCGATTCATTGCCCTCTGCGAAAAGCTTCGGCTGCCGTTGCCGAAATGACCTCGGCAGGCGCGTTCAACGTAGGATCGGGTAGCTTCCCGGCACAGTTAGAAACGCGCCGGCTCATGCCTCGCTTGACAAGTAGATGTTCCATGCGGCAGGACGAATCCGCTAAAGCGATGGAGACGGCCTGCCCCCAGGCCGTCAGGATTATCGCGAATGCACAACAGCGCCCTGCCAATTACTGGAGAAAGTAGACCTGCACTACACCGACGCCTGTCGTCTCCGGCTTCCCGCGCACCTGCGCGCTGTATTGGCCGGGCGGTAAGGTAACGAGGACGGCGGCTTCGAGGGGATGGCTCGGCTGGAGTCCAGTGTTCTCGAGTTCCGTTTTCTGCGTGGTCTGCCAGTCGTCGTTCTCCATCACGATCGTGCCGTTCTCGTTTTTTACCTGAAGGGTGGTGTCGGGCAGCGCATTGTTTATCCCAAACGGAGTCAGCGACGGACCTATGGCGCGGATCACAGCCTGGACGGGTCCGTTTTGCACGATGAAGCCGGCGATCATGAGTTGGTCCCCGGGCTGGATCAAACCTCTTGTTGCTACGTTCGCCAGTCGGGCCGGCGAGGCCGTGCTTAAATCGTAGGCATCGACTACTCCCGTGCCCACCGTCCTGCCTGAGCCCGCTACGACCGCGGTGTAACTGCCCGGCGGAAGGTCGGCGATGATGGCCGATTCGAGCTCATTGTTGGGCGTGGCGCCACTCGAAGCAATCTCCTGCGATTGATCGGCGGTAATGATTCCCCCAATCTGGGTGGTCCTCCAGTTATCGTTCGTGGCAATGGTAACGTGGTTTCCGTCTTGGATCTCGAGAGTAGGATTCGCCAGGGCGTCGGTTATGCCAAAAGGAAGAAGCGATGGGCCGATGGCGCGCACGATGATCTTCTTGGTCGAGCCGGGGGGCCCTTGCACGATGAAGCCCTCGATCAGGACGTTATCATCGGTACCGACGGGAAGCCGGGTGGAGACATTAACGACCGAGCCAGGAGCAGGAGCAGGTGTAGGGGTAGGGTTAGGTGTAGGGGTAGGCGTAGGTGTGGGTGCAGCTGGCGCATATTGCGTCACGAACATTTGTTGTCCGCCATTGAGGCTGTTCCCTTGCACGAGATCTTGTGAGTAAAACGTAGGATTTTGGCTTCTGCTTCCCACGAGAAGATTACCGGATAAATCCAGCAACAGATCATCCGCATAGTTGAAGCCAGTGCTGCTTAGTAAGGCCCCAGTCGTTGCGTCGACCCGCATGATTTGGAAGAAAAAGTTCGTGTGGCCCAGGTGCGTCACGAAAAGAGTGTTCGTCGCCGGGTTGTATTCGATTCCGCGAATATCGGTGAAGGATTGCCCGCCCGTCAGTTGAATGCGCCGCACCAGAGTCCCGCTCGTGGTAATCTCATCAACGTAATAAGCCGAGGCCACAAACAGGTGACCATTAGGCAGCGGTTTGACATCAAAGATCTGATTTGTCGTGTAGATCACGGTGCCAGACGACGGTGACCCTATGCCAAACCTAACCAAGCTATCCTGGCCGCAGACATAGAGGTACTGGTTATCCAGCGCGATCTTGCCATAGGAAAGATTACCCGCGATGTAAGTCGACCCCGTGTAGGTCGCCATAACGCTGCCGTCGCTTTTCAAGGCCAGAACGGCAAAGCCTGAGGAACTGCGTGCTATCGTGGCGTAAAGGAGACCGTCCGCTCCGAAGGCCAACCCTCTTACTTCGTCACCTAACGCGGATGGGACCGTGTAGGATCCAACAACGTTTCTGGAGCCGTCATATTCCTTTATGATTCGCGAAGAATAGTTCGAGGTATAATAATGGCCGGCGACAAAGGCGAACGGCGTGGGTGTCGGCGTCGGCGTGGGTGTGGGTGTGGGTGTGGGTGTGGGTGTGGGTGTCGCGGTGGGAGTAGGTGTAGGAGTGGGCGTAGGCGCAACCGTGGGGCTAGGCGTAGGCGTGGCGGTAGGTGTTGGCGTCGGGGTTGCGGTAGGCGTGGGTGTAGGTGCCCCAACAGTCGGCGCGGCCAGTCGCGCCAGAGCTACGCGAGGCGTTCCTTGGTAATCGTTGAAGATCCCGCCGAAAAGCAGTTTGCCATCAGATTGAATGGCTAAGGCGTCGATCTCGGGCTGGCTTGTCCCGTAGGCAGTGGATGGGGAAATATGAATCGCAGTGCCGGGGTTGAAAGAGTTGTCTGGCGCGCCGGTGTCTGTTAGCCGAAAAAGGGCTGGAGGAGCGGGGTATCCATTCCCGGCGGCGAAGACCTTACCGTTTTCGATCGCGAGCGCATGGTAGGTCTGATTCGTGCTCGTCGGCACAAAGTTGGTATCGAGGGAGCCGTTACTGTTCAACCGCGCAATGCGGGACCGCGGGAATCCGTTATAAGTACTGAAGAACCCGGCGGCATAATACTTTCCGTCAGGTCCGACTGTAAAAGCGCGGACTAGCTGGTTAAATCCTGAGCCGGTGCCGGGGTTAAACGAGGTGTCATTCAAACCGGTGGTAGTATCCAGTCGTGTTATGTAACGGACATTAACGCCACTCCGTGAATAGAAGAAACTACCAACCATGACAATGCCACCCGTTCCATCGGGCGGCGCCATGGCATAAACCGGTGCATTGATGGCCGTCTTGCTAAAGTTGGAATCGAGGACGCCCGTTGCACTAAGCTTGGCTACATACTGGAGAGGAACACCATTGAACGAGGTCATGAAGCCGCCAATGAAAACATTGCCCGAGGCATCTTCCTGGACGGCGTAGATTGTGTCGTCGGCGCCGCTGCCGGGATCGAAAGAGTTATCCAGCGTCCCATCCGGGTTGAGCCGCGCCACGCGACCTCGCGCAACCCCATTCACCGCGCGCATGTTTCCCGCGATCACGATCTTGCCATCGGGCTGAATAAGAAGCGCCCGAACTGAGCCGTAAGTACTAACGTTGAACGACGGATCGGTGGTCCCATCTGCGTTCAAACGCGCCAGGTTGTTATGCGGGACGCCGTTGAGGGAGCTAAAGTACCCGCCTACGAGGATCTTCCCGTCGGATTGCACCCCAAGCGCATTAACTTGCGGCTGGAAATCGGTCGCACCGGACAAACCAGCGAAGGTATCCAGCACGGTTCCATCTGCGGAAAGCCAGACCAGGTTGCCCCGAGCTACGCCACCGAAGGTCGAGAAATAACCGCCGGCAAAGATCCTGCCGTCGCCCGGCTGGACCAGGATGGTGCTGATGTCTGACCCCTCTGACCCGGCCCGTTCTCCCGTGAGAGAACTGTCGAGCGCTCCGGTGGTCTCGAGCCGAACCAGGTTATTCGCCGCGGTATTACCTAACGAGTGAAAGCTGCCGCTTACCAGCAGTTTCCCATCCGCTTGTTGGGCGATGGCCCGCAGGACGGCGGTATCATTATAATCCTTAAATGTCGCGGTCGTGAACCCGCTATCCAGATTGCCCGTCGCTGCGTTCAACCGCACGATCCCACTGCACGGGACTCCGCTGAATGCGGTGAAGCTCCCAAAGACGACGATCCTATCGTCGGACTGAACAAGAAGTCCGGAGACAGATGGGGAGTTGGAGTAACCGACGGCTGAGCCTGGATTGAAAGAGCTATCGAAACTTCCATTCGGGTTTAGGCGGGCAATGCCTGAAACAGCATTGTTGCCATCGAAGCGAATGAAGTCTCCTTCGATCACAATTTTCCCAGCGTTAGCTCCGGTGGTTTGCGTTCCGGCGTAGTAGGCGGCCGGAGTTTGGGAATTGTCGGTGGTACCGCCATCGAAACCGGCCCCCGGATTAAAGGACTCATCGAGCGATCCATTGCTGTTCAATCGAGCGACGCAGGAGCGCGGCACCATGGTGCCGGAAGTGTTCTTGACCGCAGAGAAGCTCCCAACAATTACCATTTTCCCATCCGTTTGCAGCAGGACGGAAGATACAAAGGGATAACGGATCACGCTGCCCGCCGAGTAAAACCCGTCGAGAGAAACCGTGAAGCCACTATCCAATGAGCCGTCGCTGTTGAAGCGCGCCAGGTTGATGCTCGGGCTCAAGTTCGAGACGACGATCACTTTGCCATCGGGTTGCATGACGATGAGCTGCACGTTGAGAGGGCTGCCGGTCGGGGGGACGAAGGTCGAATCCAAAGTGCCGTCTGTGTTGAATCGCGCCAAACCCAACCGGGTCACCCCATGCGCCTTGCTGAATTGCCCGCCAATCAAAAGCTTGCCGTCCGACTGAAGGGCCGACGCCACGACGTGGCCATTCGTGAAATTGCCCGCGTCGAAGGTTGGATCGAGGGTGCCGTCCGGTTCGTTGACCGCCAGGGCTGAATGCGATCGCGCCATGACCAGCAGCAGCATGAGGAGGACGAAACGCGCCACTTTACGGGAGAGAGATAACGATCTCTTCAAAGGAGAAACCGCGAACCATCTCTTACTCGCCAAAGCGGGGGAGGAAACCGCAGGAAAAGGGCTTTCTTTCATTTGGTAATTCTACCCCGGTTCCCGGATAGCCCTAGACAAACAGTTTGGGAACAGTTAGAAACACTTTGAGAACAGAATTCGACCTGTTTCTCCTTTTCCCTCGGCTCCACGCTAACCATGGCTCGAAAGAAGGTTTCGCGAACTCTCGCACCTCTGCCAAACAGGCGCGCTCTGGAGGGCGCGCCGCATAAGACGGAACAGTTGACCGAGATTCTTCGCGGCGTGGCGGTGAAGAATCAGCTGGAACAACCACGCGCCTTTTACTCGGTGCGTGAGGTGGCCACCCGATTCCACGTGCCCGTCTCGATGGTTTCCCGGGTCTACCGGCAACTGGAGCAGGAAGGATTACTAAACCGGGTCCGCGGGTCCAAGACCATCCTGCAAGGACTCCACTTCGATCGGCAACTAAGTGTCCGGGCGTTTGTCGGCCTACCTGCGTCGCTCTCTGCCTTCGTGACGATTCAGGCCTACCGCAATTTCTTTATCAAGATCAGGCGGGAGCTTCGGCTCCGCGGCTTTGCCACGGCAATGGTCTTCTTTGAAAAAGAGGAGGCCAGCAACGATGCGCTTACCCTGCGCCTGAAAGCTTACGAAGTAGACACCGTTCTCTGGTTTCAACCGCCTCAGGGTGCAGCGGAAACAGCCGCGCGTCTCTCTGACCTCGGTATCCGGTTGATCGGAGTAGCGCATCACCAGTACCCAGCTATTCCGTGCCGCTATGATGTCCGCCGGGATGCAGCAATCAGGGAGTTGCTGGCAGAATGGAAGACGGTGAATGGAGTCGGCCAGGTGACTTTGGTCCAATGGAAAGAAGATCGATTGCCCGCCTTGGAAGAAACCTTAAGCGCGGCCTTGGACGAACAAGGAATCCAATGGTCTGTGACGAGCGTGCACGGGCAGGGGAGCGAAGCCTTCCTGCGCACCCTCCAGAAGAAAGAAAACTGTGGCATTATTTTCTCCTCTTCCATGCTGGCGTCGAAGCTCTGCTTTCGTTGTCCGGGCGGGGTGACGGAACTGGTGCGGACTCAGCGCGTCGCCTTTATCAACGGGCCGGTGAGCATGCCGTTCGCGAAAGTGCCTGCGGTTCGGGTAGACCTTATCGTGGTCGACTGGCAACTGGTGGCGGAGAAAATCGTGAACGATCTGGTGACGCAGGAGGCCTTCCTTCCCGGGCCCACTGTCTTTGAAGCCGACGCCAAACTGCGAGTGTCGCTGAGCGATTTCTCCCAGAATATCTAGGCGACTCGGCAGCGGATGGCGGCGTGGAATTGGAAGGAGGATTGAACGATTGGCTCAGATCCGAACAGGCCCCACCTGTTTATCAAAAACAGGGTATCGGAGACAAGGCAATTCCCGCGGCGGTTCGACGAACTCTTACTGCAGCGCGTAAATTTCCACCACCGCGATACCCGTCGCTCCACCGGCCCCGCGGACGATCGCCGTGTAATTCGCGGCGTTCGCCTGCAAGTCGTAGACGATGGCCGACTCCAGGTCGTTCGAAGGAGGAATGGTTGTGGCAATAATCTGCGCTTCCTGGCCGCCTATGCGCCAGTTATCGTTGAAGGCTAACTGTGCGCCATTGGCATCGACTAGCTGGAGAGTAGGATCCGATAGTTTCCCAGCTATACCTAACGACGGTGCAATCGCGCGGATGATTACCTTCTGCGGTACCTGCCCGAGCACAATCATTCCGGCGAAGACGACGTTGTCGTCGGTCTGCACGAAGCCGCGGGTCGAGATATTAGCAAGCTTCGAATTGACCGAGCTATCCAGGTCGTAGACCTGGACGACGCCGATGCCTGTCCCATTATTCGCCCCGCGAAGGATTGCGGTATAATTGGTGCCATTGCCCGCCAGGGTTGCGACGATGGATGCTTCCAAGTTATTAGTCGGCGGGATAGTGCTATCGATGATGGTTTGTGGGTTTGAGCTATCGCCCCAGTTATCGTTCGAGGCGAGCAGGGTGTCGCCTTGATAAAGCTCCAGTGTCGGGTTAGCGAGTTTGTCCGCCAAAGTCAGCGAGGGGCCAATGGCGCGGATGATGACCTTCTTAGGTTGTGTCCCGGCGATAATAAAGCCTCCGATGGGCGCACCATCGCCGATCTCCACGCGGACACGCGTTGAGATATTAGCCAGGGTGGCGGGAACGAGACCGTTGAGTTCAAACGCGCCGATATCCCTCACGCCGTTGCGGAAGTAGCCGCGCTGATCAGCCACTGGGGCCAACGCGTTATCTCCGTTATCTCTCGCTGTGCTTCCGCTTTGGAGCGCATGAGTGTCGGTCTGACCTCCGTTATTCGCCAGGGTGGTGACAAGCTGGGCCTCCTTCGGGGAGCCAAATGTCCCGATCTGGTCGCCCTTCACGTTGTCGGTCAGTCCGGTGGAGAAACCAATATCGCGGATGAGGTTGTGGCCGTCGGAAAAGAAGTTGCCTCGCAAATCCGGATTCCGGACCGCAGTGTTACCGGCGATGATCGAATTTCCCAAGTTATACTGGCCGGAATTACCGACCGCATAGTAGCCACCGCCGCCATCGCCGGTGTTTGTGCCTGGATCGCTCGCGCTACTCTTGGTGATCGTGCAATTACGCAGGCTGACTTTACTCGCGCCGCTGCTGAACGCCGAATAAATGCCGCCGCCCTGAACGGCGCTGTTGCCTGAAAATGTGCAGTTGGTCGCGGTGAGAGTGCCTTCGTTGAAAACGCCGCCGCCGACGACGTCCGCTTTGCTCGCACTTACTGTGCAGCCGTTCAAGGTGAGCGATGCGCCCACGCCATTATGAAGGGCGCCGCCATCGGAAATCCCGCCAGCGGCGAATCCGTTGGTGACGTTGCAGTCCGTCAAGGTAAGTCCACCGGTGTTTTGAATGATACCGCCATCGTCGTTGTTCACTCTTCCGTTGACGAGGTTCAGCCCGGAGATGTAAACGTTGGGGCTCGTCACCCTGAACACACGCGCGGACGTCCTCCCGGTCACTGTCAGGATCCGGGCGCCGGGCCCGTTGATGGTCACTGGATTGCTAATAGCCAGACCGCTGGGGGTGATGATCGCGGTCCCAATAGCGCCGGTCAGGCCGGGCGTGAAGTTGATCGTGTTTGCGTCGGCGACTTTATTCGTTTCGTTGAGCGCTTCTACCAAAGAGCAATCGTCCGTCGTGCAAGCGCCGTCATTGCGTTCGAGTGTTGTCGTGACGGTGAAGGTCGGTCCCGTTTGGGGTGATCCCAACTCCACCGCGCCGATGTCGCTGCCATCACCGCCACTCGCATTAGGTTCCGCCCGATCCAGCGGGCGCGGCTGGCCGCGTTGGTCCGTGGTAATCAATTGACCGGAGGAGTCAGTGCCTGTCTTTCCTCTGTCGATCGCCGTGCTGCCGGGAAGCAGCGCGTGGGTCTTGGTGGGCCCGCCGTTGTCCTGGAGTGGGCTTAGGAGCGCGTTAGTAGCGAGGTTTTGATCGCCGATGGCTGTAAAACCGTTGCCCGCTCCGTTACTGTTGACCAGGTTGTAACCCTCCGAGATAAAAGAGCCTGCCACGTCCGGGGCTGCAGAATTCGCATCCGTCGCGGTATTGCCAGCGACGATGGTATTGCGAATCCTCGATGATGAACCCTCGCTCGAGATGCCGCCACCCGCGCTGCTCGTGTTGCCGTAAATCGTGCTATTCCTGATTGTAATCGCGGAGCCGTTATAGACCCCGCCGCCGCCGACGCCAGACATGTTACCCGATACTGTGCTGTTGATGAGAAAGAGGTCGCCGCCGACGCCGCCGATCTGGAGAATTGCGCCCCCCGAGTTACTCGCCGTGTTTCCTGAGAACGTGCAGTTAGTGATGTTGGTAGGCGTCGAGCCGGCGGTAGTAATAGCTCCGCCGAAACTGGCGGAATTCCCCAGGAGGGCGCAATCGCGCAAGGTAAAACCGTTGCTGGCGTAGATCGCACCACCGAAGTCGCCGTTTGCGTTTCCATTGAAAAGGGTCAGGCCGGAGACAGTCACGCCCTCGGCCTGGATGTGGATAATGCGGAAGCTTTGTGCCCCCGCGGCACGCTCTACCGTTAAAAGATTGGCTCCCGGGCCCACGATTGTCAGGCGCTTGTTAACTACAAACTGGCCGCTGGTCAGTGAGATTTTGCTGTTCGCCGGTAACGCAAAGTTAATCAGGTCTCCCGCCACCGCGATACTGATAGCCTGGCGAAGGGTACAGGTGGCGCCCGGGCAGGTCCCGCCGGAATCCGCGATGCTTTGCACGGTCAAGGTCCCGGCTTTAGCCGAAATCGCTAGAAGCAACACTGCGGCAAAGGCGGCCAGCGAAGTTTGATATGCGGAGTGAGACGTTTTCATAAGCACCTTCATTCGGCAAACGAACCTGTTCGTTTGCCACCAACTGTGCGGGAAGAAGGTAAGGTGCTGTCCTGGAGACCAGCCTTCTCAAGGCCACGGCTCGGCCAGTGCCAGACTGACTTGACGCAGCGGCCATCTAAGCAAGACAGGCAGATGATGTAAACATTTGTTTCCGGCCGGCGTTTTCGTCGTGATTGGGCAATGGGGAGCGCGCGAGGTCTTTCCGTTCGCTCCGGTAATGTGATTTTCCCGTTTCCTTATTGAAGGAAGTAGACCTGCACCACTCCGATACCGGTCGTCTCAGGCTTCCCACGCACCTGCGCGGTGTATTGGCCCGGCTGTAGGGTGACGACGACGGCGGCCTCTTTCGGGTGGCTGGGTTGTAAAGTAGTTAGCTCGAGTTCCGCTTTCTGGTCGCTCTCCCAGTCGTCGTTCTCGATTACGGTGGTGCCGTTCTGGGTCTTGACCTGGAGGGTCGTGTCCTGAAGCGCGTTATTGACACCGAAGCCAGTCAACGACGGACCTACTGCGCGCACCACGGCCCTGACCGGTCCATTCTGAATGATGAAGCCGGCAATCATGAGTTTATCGTCCGGGGCGATGACACCTCTTGTGGCTACGTTAGCCAATCGGGCCGGCGACGCCGCGCTCAAATCGTAGGCATCCACGACGCCGGTGCCCACCGTCCGGCCAACGCCGGCCACCGTGGCCGTGTAATTCCCGGGAGCCAGATTCGCGATGATGGCGGACTCGTTATCATTGGTAGGTGTCGCGCCACTCGTGGCGATCTCCTGGGATTGATCGGCGGTGATGATTCCACCTATCTGGGTGGTTCTCCAGTCGTCATTTGTCGCAATGACTGCATTGCTCTCATTCTTAATAACGAGGGTAGGATTAGCCAGTGCGTCAGTGATGCCAAAGGGAAGGAGCGATGGCCCAATCGCACGAATAATGATCTTTTTGGTCGAGCCGGCTGGTCCCTGCACGATAAAGCCCTCGATCAGGACGTTATCGTCGGTTCCTACCGGGAGTCGGGTGGAAACGTTCCCGGCTAACCCGGTTGCCGTGCCCTGCGTTACAGTGAAGGTCTGGCCCGCGACGGTCAGCGTGCCGGTGCGCGGCGCGGTGCCGGAATTTGCGGCGACCGCGTAAGTGACAGTTCCATTACCACTTCCAGTCGCACCGGAGTTGACGCTCAAGAAGCTGGGATCGTTGCTTGTGGCCGTCCAGGCGCAGCCGGCGACTGCGGTCACGTTTACGGTGTTCGTGCTGGCGCTGGCGTTCAACGTTTTGGAGGTTGGAGCTATCGAGTAGGTACAATTGATGCCGTCCTGCGAAACGGTGAAAGTTAGTCCGGCAATAGTCATGGTTCCGATGCGCTGGCCGGAATTAGGGTTCGAGGCAACCGTGAAACCGACGGTGCCATTACCAGTGCCACTACTGCCGGAGTTGATGGTGATAAAGGGCGAGTTACTGACCGCCGCCCAGCTACAGCTTCCAGTGCAGGTCACGTTGACAATGCCGGTGCTCCCGTTCGCTGTAATATTCTGGGCAGTGGGATTAAGAGTGTAGGTTTGGACGGAAAGCGTGGCCGGGCTCGAAATCTCGCCGCCGCAGGAGTTACTAACCACGGAATCGTAGCTGCCGGCATCTGATGAAATTACGTGGTCTATGATGTAGTCGGTGTCGGTCGCGCCCGGAATGTTGACACCATTCTTCCGCCATTGAACGGTGTCACGTTGGCCGCTGGTACTTTTGCCTTGGGTCCTCAATCCAAAGAAGCTTACGGGATTGCCCGGACAAGCTGTCGCACTGGTTTGGAGTGATTCGCCGAAAACGACGCTAGCTGTGGAAGGCGGCACGCAGTCCAGCCGATAGACGTGGGCTGCGCCGGTGTTCGGGGTGCCGTCATTAGCCCGGGCATGTTGGGCGCCGACGACCACGGAATTGCCGCTGACGCTGACACTGTCGCCGAACAGGTCGCCCGGCGCTCCAGAGAATGCATCGGGCCCGAGCCTTGTCTGCTGGGTCCAGGTGGTGAGATTACGCGTAAAGATATAGGTCGCGCCCCCGTCCTGATTAAAGTTGCCCCCGCTATTATCCTGGAAGAGAGCGCCGACGACAATCAGGTTACCCTGGATCGCAACCGCAGGATTACCATACCCGAAGAGGTCGCCCGCGCGGGCATCGCTGGCGGTGAGTTTTTGCTGCTGGCTCCATTGTCCATTGGCATCGCGCACGAAGACGTAGGCCGCGCCCGCGTCCTTTGCTTTCTCGTCGTTAAATCCCGCGCCGACAACTACCGTGTTACCGCTGATGGCAACATTTTGACCAAAGAAGTCGCCGGCCGCTCCATCGCTGGCCAGAAGATCAGCTGAGGGATAACCTTCTTCCAGAAAGCGAATAGCGACTCCTTTCCCTTTCCCGGATGCTGAACCCGGAGCGCCCACGATCAGGGTGCTACCATCAATGGCAAGGCTGGCGCCAAACTGCTCATTGGCTGCGCCGGTAAGACCCCAATTCGTCAAGAGGTTAAGATTAGAATTAAACCCGAAGTACCTCACTAGCCCGCCCGCTCCCTGGCGATGATAAGAAGGCGCGCCAACGAATACGTCATTGCCCCGGATGGCGACACTTGCGCCATATTGGTCACCCGCATCCAGACTGTTCGCAGGCGGACTAAGTTCTGCACTCTTACCGGAGCTAAGATCGTAGATAAAAGCCCTGCCGGTATTATTCGCTTTGGAACACCCAAACACAATTCGAGTGCCACTGATCGCAACGCTATGACCGCATTGCCCATTCGCGCTGGTTCCGCCCTGTAAATAACCTTTGGAACTCCACACGCTGCCTGATCGGGAAAAAAGATAAACCGCTCCAACGTCGACAGTAGAGCTTAAATCCTCTCTCCATGCGCCGACTACCGCCAGGTCGCCTGCAATAGCCACCGCATCGCCAAACTCGGCACCTGCTTGGTGATTACCGCCGGCGTCCAATGTCTTTTCCAGCGATGCCACGATAGGATCAATCACGATGGGGTAACGCGCTTTCGCATCCTCCACCACCAACAAGATCTGTCGCCCGTCCGCGCTCGTTTCCATCCGCGCTGCCTGCTCTTTTCCATCCGCGTCCAGAGCAACAAGCCTTCCATAGCTCAGCCTCGCTTGGCCGCTCGCATCAAGTAACTCAATCGTTTGCTCGTTCCGGGTCCTCGCCTGCAGATCGCCTGTTACCACCAGCGCCACGCGCAACGGTTCACTGGGTTCAACGCTATCGCTTCGCGGAGGTCGCTCGTTGATCGTAAAGCCCTGCTCGATCCCTTCAGCCCGGTTCTCATACCATTCGATTAATTTTCGATTTTCGATTTGCGACTTGCCATAGGAGTAGTCGGCGACGGTGCGCTCATTTTGCCGCACATATTCGATCCGATTACCTTTCACCTGACGCGAGACGATCGGTGCCACATCGACCAATTGCTTACCATAGCCACAGGCTTTCAAGCGAAACACCGCGCTCCATGCCTGGTCGCGCTTCTCTTCAGGCAGGGTCGGCCGCAGGGTCACACCTTCTTCGCCGAACCAGGCGTTCAAGTTCTGGTTATGACTTATGCCCAGGTAGCCGCCGCGGCTTTTGTCGTCGCCCGGCGCGTGTTTCTGCCACCGCAAACCAAAGCGCGCGGCCGTCACCGCCTGCCTCAACGACTGGCCATCGCTTGTTTGGGTAAGATACTCCGACGCTGCCTTGCCAGAGATCTGGATCTTTGTTTCGGGGGGCTGAGCCGTGGCGTGGGGCAAGGTCGTCATAACCAAGCTGGAAACAATGGCAAGGCAGAGAATCGCGCGGCGCCGCAGCGCGAATGCGACCCGCGGCGTCCGACCTGGAATGAGTTTCGCGCTCCTACCTGACACGCGGATGTTCAAGGTATAGCTCATTGCAGCACATACACCTCCACGACTGCAATGCCCGTGGAGTTGTTCGCTCCCCGCACGATCGCGGTATAGGTGGCCGGAGTAAGGGTGTAGACGATGGCTGGCTCTAGCGTGTTCGGAGGCGGGATCGTGCTGTCGATGATCGCTCGCTTGTTTGGGCTATCGATCCAGTTATCGTTTGCTTCCAGGATGGCGCCATTACCATCGTGTAGTTCGAGAGTAGGATCGGCCATCGCTCCCGGGACGCCGGTGGATGGACCGAGCGCGCGGATAATTACCCTTTGGAAAGTCTGTCCTACGACGATGGTGCCGGCGAACAAGACGTTGTCTCCGGTCTGCACCAACCCGCGCGTGGCAATGTTAGCGAGCTTGGAATCAGCGGAGATATCCAGGTCGTAGACGTCTATTACTCCTATCCCGGTGCCGTTATTTACGCCTCGCTCAATCGCGGTGTAGTTGCCAGGAGGCACGCTCCTCACGATGGCGGATTCGAGACTGTTTGGCGGCTGAATGGTGCTATCGATGATAGCTTGCCTGTTCTGGCTATCGCCCCAGTTATCGTTCGACTCAAGGAGCGTGGAACCGCTGTAGAGATCGAGGGTCGGATTTTGCAAGGGGCCCGGGACCGGGACAGAAGGCCCGAGCGCCCGAATAATCACCTTCTTGGGTTGTGTCCCCGTCACGATGAAGCCCGCGAACAAGGCATTGTCGCCGATTCCCACCGGGAGCCGTGTGGAAACGTTGGCCAACGTTGGGGGAACCCCTTTGAACTCGAACGCTCCAATGTCACTAACTCCCCATCGCGCATAACCTCGCTGATCGGCTCCCGGCGCGTTTGTATCATTTCCCGCATTAATTGCCGGGCTGTTCGAGAGCAGGCTGTAGGTGTCAGTCGGTCCGCCGTTGTTCCCATAGGAGCCAAACTGAGCGAGGAGAGGTGCTGCCACGGTTCCGATCTTGTCGCCCTTCACGCTGTCGAAGCCGGTGGCGTCACCCACTTTGCCGATCAAGTTGTTACCCTCGGTGGTGTAGTTGCCGCGGATGTCAGGATCATTCATGGCGGTGTTGTTCGCAATGATGTTGTTCCCGGCGAAATGCTGTTGCACACCGCCTTCCGCCCAAATGCCGCCGCCGCCGCTACCGGGCGCGGTGCTGCTGTCCTGCGCGATATTTTGCGCCAACGTGCAATTGCGAAGTGTAAAAGTGCCCACACCGCGCGAGATAATCCCACCACCCCTAAGAGCTGTATTGACCACAAAAGTGGAATTCGTCGCGGCGAACTTACCCTCGCTGTATACGCCGCCGCCGAATTGCCCGGCAAGGTTACCAGTGAATGTGCACCGAACGATGGTCAGCGTCGCGCCGGTGGCATTGTAAGCGCCGCCGCCGTTGCGGATTGCATTGCTGTTATTTATCGTGCAATCAATGAGTGTCAGCCCACCAGCATTGTGAATTGCGCCGCCATCCTCGTTCGTGTGTCTTCCGTTCGCGATCGACAGGCCGGAGATTGTCACGCCGGGGCTTGTTACCTGGAAAAGCCGACCGGAATTTCCGCCGTCAATCGCGAGGTTACGTGCGCCGGGTCCATTGATCGTGACGCTATCCGTAAGGGCAAAACCGAGCCCAGAGGGAGGGGAAATCTTTCCGGTTACCCCCGGAGCGAAGTTAATCGTGTTACTGCCGGCGGTTGCGTTCGATAAGTTCACCGCTTCCCGAAATGTGCAATCATCGCTGCTACAACCACCATCGTCATGTCCCGAAACGTTAGTCACGGTAAACGTGGGACCTACCTGGGGCACTCCCACTTCCACTGCGCCGATATCAACGTGCGCGCCGATTTTCCTGGAATATCCGCGCTGGTCAGTAGCCAAATTCAGAGGCGGACCTAGAACAGCGTCGTCCCCGTTATCGATCGCCGCGCTGCCCGGGTTTGGTCTCCTCGTTAAAGTCGGACCGCCGTTATCCTGGATGGGACCGAGGAGCGGATCGAGCGCCGTTCCTGCGGTTGTGCCGCCGAGAAGATCGCTCGCAGACCAGCCAGCGCTTCCGTCCGTCCGTCCGATGAGATTGTGTCCCTGGCTGCTGACCGAGCCGGCTACGTCGGGTCCGGTGGCAGTTCCATTCGTCCCGGGGGTCCCGCCGGATTGGGCCGCTCCGCCAGCACCCGCAAAGACGCTGCCGAGCGCCATGATTACGTTCTGAGGCGCGCTAATTCCAGCACCATTGACTTGAAATAGATTACCACCGGAGCCAGCCCCGCCGTTACCTGCGGTGCCAGACGCTGTGCCCCCGCTGTTCCCGGACGCCGCGTTATTGGTCACCGTGGAATTGATAAAGGTCAGCGCTCCGGCATTAAAGATTCCGCCGCCGCTTCCGCTACCGCCGGCACCGCCAGACGGTGAACCGTTGCCGCCCTTCCCGCCGTACGCCAGGCCGCCATCGAGCGTCGTCTCGATGAGCGAGAGGGTCCCCAAATTGTAGATCGCGCCGCCAGTCGCGGCCCCGCCATTCCCGCCAAACACGCCTGCTAGACCATTATCGCCGGTACCGCCAGCGCCGCCGTACGCCTGATTTATAGCCACAATACAGCGCACGAGCGTGAGAGAGCCGGAGTTCGAGATCGCCCCGCCGCGTCCAGGGCCTCCTGCGCCCGCAAAACCACCGCCCGTGGCGGTGTTAGCGCTGCCACCAACGCCCCCTGTTGCGTTGTTGCCGCCAATATAGCAATCAGTCAGTGTGAGCGTGCCCGCATTGAGAATGCCGCCACCCGCGGCCGGGCCTCCCGGGCCGCCGTTACCTCCTGGTGGGCCGGGCGTACCGGGAGTCCCGGTTACCTGGCCACTCACAAGGTTCAGGTTGGAAATGCTGACGGTGCCGGCGACGATGTTCAAGACGCGGCTCGAATTGTCGCCGCTGATCTGAATCTTTGCCTTGGTCGGGCCGGTGATGGTGAGGTCTCTTGCGATAGCAAGCTCGCCGCCCGCCAGGGTAATGAAAAAGAATCCGCTCGACGCATTATAGCGGGGATCGCTGGTCGGAATGTTAAATTCGATACTTCCACCTGAGGGAGCGGCACTGATGGCTTGCCGTAACGAACCAGCTCCGCTGTCATCCGTGGTGGTGACAATCAGCGGAGCCCCCGCGGCCCCGCTGGTCATAAGCATGACACCAGTGATCGCGGCTAAGCAAAGACGCAGGGTGGAGAAGGATGTTCTCATCGGTTGAAAAGCAGGGCTCCAGCCACGAGACCGACGAACAGCAGCTCGTGACGTTTTCCAACTGGGTCAGGGTCCATTCTCATTCGTTTCTCCTGTTTATCCTTTTGGCGCGGGTTATTTTTTCTGGTTTTGTTCTCTTTTGCTTCGTAGTTTCGAACTCGCGCATGACCTTTGGCTCTCTCCCTTCTGAAAGTCTTTAAGGCGCGGCTGAAATTTTCTGAATTGTTCTGAACCGCGATGGAAACCACCCCAGTTCAGCTCTACGAATTTGGCGATTTCCGGGTGGATCCTGCGAAACGACTGCTCCGCCGGCGCGACGGAACACCTGTCCCTCTCACGCCGAGAGTCTTCGATACCCTTCTCTTCCTCATCGAACACCCCGGCGCGGTCCTGGATAAGGAGCGACTGATGGAGGCGGTCTGGCCCGACTCGATCGTGGAGGAGAACAATCTCAGCCAGAACATCTCAACCCTGCGACGGATTTTTGGCGAAACTCCCGGCTCCCATCATTTCATAGTCACAGTGCCGGGTCGCGGCTATCGCTTTGTCGCCGAGGTGACCACCAGCGATCCGGCTTCGGAGGAGGTAACGCCCTCGCCTGCACGAAGAGACGACCAACTCACAACGAGTGCGACTCCAACCGAAGCGGAGTCGAAGGTGATAGCGACCGCGCCGGAAAGAGCCCCGGCGAGCCTGATGCGCCGTATCATTATCCCTCTCGGAGCGATCCTCGCGCTTGCCGGAGCATTTCTCTTATTTCGTGGTTACACCAAACGGTCCGCTCCGCCGACGGTTCAAACGGTCGCCGATTCGATTTCACCGAAAAGCATCGCGGTTTTGCCGTTCGAAAATCTGAGCGGCGACGCCGAAAACGCTTACTTCACTGCCGGCGTTCAGGATGAAATCTTATCCGATCTGGCGAAGATCGCGGACTTAAAAGTGATCAGCCGCACTTCCTCAAATCTCTACAAGACTGGCAGCCCGCGAAATGCGCGCGAGATCGGACAGCAGCTCGGCGTGGCGCACCTGCTCGAAGGCAGTGTTCAACGAGTGGGCCAACGGGTGCGGGTGAATGCTCAACTTGTGGATGCGCGGACGGACGCTCACCTCTGGGCGAATAGTTACGACCGCGACCTGGCCGATGTCTTCGCCATGCAAAGCGAAATCGCGCAAACCATCGCGGACCAGCTCCAAGCGCGCATTAGCCCGGCCGAAAAAGCAGTTATCGAGGAGAGGCCGACCGCAAACATGGCGGCATTTGATGCCTACACGCGCGGCGCCGCTCTCATCAACAACGCCGGGATCAACCGCACCGGGAAAGAAGATCTCCTCCGCGGAATCCTCCTGGTCGAAAGCGCGACGGCGAGCGATCCCAACTTCTTTCTCGCTTACTGCAAATTAGCCGATGCGCACGACCGGCTTTATCGCGCGGGCCTTGAGCATACGCCGGAACGGCTGGCCGCCGCGGACGCTGCCGTGCGCGCCGCCGCTCGCTTGCGGCCCGACTCCGGCGAAACACATTTCGCACTCGCGGTGCACCTTCATACCCAGGACTTGAACGACGCGGCGCGGCAGGAGGTCGCCATTGCCCGCCGCACTTTGCCGAACGACGGCCGATGCTTTTCTCTCATTAGCAACATCGACCAAAAGGAAGGCCGGTGGACGGAATATGTCGATAATCTTCGGCGCGCTCTTGATTACGATCCGCGCAACGCAGATTTGCTCAATCAAATTTCGTGGGGTTACGAATGGCTCCGTGATTACCGGGGCGAGGCCGCAGCCATCGATAAGATCCTCAGCTTCCAGCCTGACAACATGGAGGCTGCAATCCATCGGGGGCAGGTCGACATTTCATGGCGGGCCGATACGAGACGGCTGCGCCAGGTTATCGACACTCAGGCAGCGCGAAATCCCGCCGTGACCAGAAAGCTCGCGCCTATTTGCGCTTACCTCGCCCTTTGCGAGCGTAATGCGACCGCTGCCACCCAGGCCGCTAACGACATGGGGGACGACAACACGTTCGGGCCTGGAGTTATAAGGTTCAGCGGCCAGTTCACCAAAGGCCTTATTGCCCGAATGCAAGGCGACAGCGCCTCCGCGCGCGAGGCCTTTACCGCCGCCCGCCTCACACAGGAGAAGTTAGTGGGGCCGCAAAGTGATTACGCTCCCGCGCTATGCGTGCTTGGGTTAATCGACGCGGCCTTGGATCGGAAGGATGAAGCGCTCCGCGAAGGACGTCGCGCCGCGGAGCTAATGCCGGTAGAGAAGAACACAATCGACGGGAGTCTTATTCTCGATTTCCTTGCCATCATCTATGCGTGGACCGGCGAAAAAGATCTCGCCATTGAGCAGATCCGCAAGACGATCCATCTCCCGGGACTCAGCGGCTACGGCCAGTTCAAACTCCTGCCGTTCTGGGACCCGTTACGCGGTGATCCGCGTTTCGAAGAACTGGTGGCCTCGCTCGCGCCGAAATAAATTCGCTCCTAACAAATTAGACAACGTCTAGTGCCGACCAGTGCGTTCGAGGAGCGGTTCCCACCACGCACGATTGTTTTGGTACCAGTCGATGGTCGAATCGAGGCCGTCTTTAAAATTGTGGAGCGGTTTCCACTTCAGCTCGCGTTGCGCGAAGGAGGAATCGATGGCGTAGCGGCGATCGTGGCCGAGCCGGTCGGTCACGTAGGAGATCAGGCTCTCGGGTTTGCCGAGCTTCTTCAGGATCGCTTTCACCGTGTCGATGTTGGGCATCTCGCTGTCACCGCCGAAATTATAAACGGCGCCCGGTTTACCTTCGAACAGCGCGGCGATAATGCCGGAGCAATGGTCTTCCACGTGGATCCAGTCGCGCACGTTCATGCCGTCGCCATAAACGGGCAGGGGATCGTCGCGCATGGCGTTGATAATCATGAGCGGGATCAGTTTCTCGGGAAATTGGTAAGGCCCGTAGTTGTTCGAGCAGCGGGTCACGATCACTTCCTGGCCAAAGGTCTTGTGACAGGCGAGCGCGAGCAAGTCGGCGCCGGCCTTGCTCGCGGAATAGGGGGAGCTCGGTTCGATCGGTGATTGCTCCGTGAATTTCCCGGTCTCGCCTAATGAGCCGTAAACTTCGTCGGTCGAAACCTGGATGAAACGCTGGACGCCGTGGCGCCGCGCGCAATCGAGCAGGATGCTGGTGCCGACGACGTTGGTGTGGATGAAGTTCAGCGGGTCGTTGATGCTGCGGTCCACGTGGGACTCGGCCGCGAAGTTCACCACCGCGTAAAACGAGTGCTCGGTCATGAGCGCATCCATCTGGTCCGCATTCGCGATATCGGCTTTGAAAAATTCGTAGCGCTCGCCATGTTCCTCCGCGACGCCCTCCAGGTTCGCGAGGTTCCCGGCGTAAGTCAGCACATCGACGTTGCTGATCGAGGCCGGCTTGTAATGTTGCAAAATATACCGAATAAAGTTGCTCCCAATGAAGCCACAGCCACCAGTCACGAGAATGCGCATAGCAGCGCCTACTAGCAGCGGAGCGAGCGCCGCGCTAGAGAATTCTCCCGCCTGGGACGATTGGCTGGATCGGCTCCAAAGGGCCGCCGCAAAAACTGATTGGATCCCCTGGGGCATCATCGTGCTCGCGGCCGTTCTCCGGCTGCTCCTGCTCGGGATGAAACCGCCGCATTTCGACGAAGGCATCAATGGCTGGTTCGTCGATCAGATGGTCAAGAACGGTTTCTACCGTTACGACCCGACGAACTATCATGGGCCACTCCACTTCTATATCCTTTTTCTGTCCGAGGCCTTGTTCGGCCGCAACCTCTGGGCCTTGCGCCTTCCTGTTGTGCTCGCCAGCATCTTCTGCGTTCAGCTAACCCTGAAGTTCGAACCTTTTGTGGGACGCAATGTCAGCCGGCTCGCCGCGTTCGCCATGGCAGTCTCGCCCGGCTTCGTTTTCTACGGGCGCTACTCGATCCACGAAGTCTGGCTCCAGCTCTTCTCCATGTTATTCATCCTGGGCATTCTCGGGCTATGGCAGCGCGGCACCACGCGATACCTTTGGTGTGTCGGCATGGGATTAACCGGCATGATCCTGACCAAGGAAACCTATATCATTCATGTCGGTTGCGCGGTGATAGCTCTGTTCGTAACCGGCGTTTCGCACTTCCTGGTTCCCGCCCCCGATGTCAGGCCTGCGCGCCAGACTTGGAACCCGCTCGACATTGCTCTTGTCGTGATCGCCGGGGCGGCCGCCATCATCTTCTTTTACTCTGGAACCTTCCTGAACTGGGAGGGGGTGAAAGGCCTTTACCTAACCTTCGATGCCTGGTTCAAGACCGGCCAAAATGGGAACGGCCACGAAAAGCCCTGGTACTATTGGCTTAAGTTAATTAAGGAATACGAGATCCCGGTGCTGCTGGGTTTGGCTCTTTGTTTTCTCACTCCCTTCATAAAGAACATCAGTGTCCGTTATGTCGCTGTCTATGGGGTGGGGACGCTGGCGGGTTATAGCATCGTCACCTATAAGACTCCCTGGTGTATCATCAGCATCGTCTGGCCGCTTCTTTTCGTTTTCGGCGCGATCCTGCTAATTGTCAGGCGCGAGTATCACATTTCGGTTTACGGTGTTACAGGTGTCATCCTCGCTGTATCCCTCGGGCAAAGTATCTTCTTGAATTACTTTCGGTGCACGACTGATACCGAGAGCTACGTATACGTTCAGACCTACAACGATGTCTATAAGCTTACAGACCGGCTATTGCGCCTGGCCAAGCGTAACCCTACCTATTACCAACTCGTAGGTCACTTGATCCGAAGCAGCACCTATCCCTTTCCCTGGATGCTGGGAGACTTCAACCGGGTAGGTTACTACGAACATGATAACCTGCCGGATAATGTGGATGCGGACTTCCTCCTGGTACAGGAGAACAAGATCGAGGAAGTGGAAAGTAAGTTGCAGGGCGCTTATTACACGGAGCCGCTCACCATCCGCCCCTACCAGGACACATCGAAGCTTTACCTGAGTGCGAAGGTCTTTGAGCGGTTTTTCAAAGGACAGGTCCCGCATTCTTTCGGGAAAGCCGCCAAACCATGAAGTGGCTGACGGCCGGGCTCACTTTCGTTAACACCACTACCATCGCAGCTCTTCTGGCTGGGATGATCGGCCGCGGGCTGAGCGGTCCGGTGGCCGTTTCTTCCGCGCTGATGGGTATCGTTGCGGCCTACTTCGCCTGGCAAGGGACAGACGACTCACCTGGTTACCGTGACGCTGTCACGGTCAGGTCGGAGGTAGCACCGATGTTCGCACCTTATCGCCAGGTCTGGCTTTGGATTTTGGTGGCGATCTTCGCGATCTTCGCCTTTCGCTCTTTCTGTTGGATCTTTTATGTCGATAACAATGAGCTAAAGGTCCAGTCACCTAACAATCTGGGCGACCTCTCGCTCCACCTCACCTACATCAGGAACTTCGCCAGTGGTGTCTCGCTCTGGCCGGACAACCCTATCTATGTTTTCAGCAAGCTGAGGTATCCGGCCGGCGTGGACATGTTTAACGGTCTGCTTCTGCTCATGGGTGTGAGCGTGGGGCGTGGGTTAATTTGGGTCGGTTTGATTTCCTGCGCGGCAACCTGTTTCGCCTTGTATCGCTGGGGCGGCTGTTTCGGCATAGCCGGCTTTCTCTTCAATGGCGGGTTCGTCGGGTTCCAGTTCATCAAGACCCTTCAGTTTTTGGATTACCAGGGGGTGCCGACTATCGCCTGGAAAAGTCTTCCGCTGACCATGCTGGTTCCGCAACGCGGTCTGCTCTATGCGCTCCCAGCTGCCTTGGTCCTGCTCTACTACTGGCGGGCCAAGTATTCGCTGGTCAGTCAAGGAACGACGACTTCCCAATCGTCGTCATCTTCTTCCTCAGCGCCTTCTCCCGCTGATGTTGCCCGCGCTTCGGAGACTGCCATTCCCTCAAAAGGAAACGGCCCATTGCCTTTCTGGCTGGAGTTATCGCTCTACGCCACGATGCCGCTTTTTCACGCGCACACCTTTCTCGCGCTCAGCATCGTTCTCGTGGTGCTCCTCGTTTGCGGCGCACCTGGCCTGCGCCTCCACATCATCCGGCTCTTCGCCTTTGCGTTTATTCCAGCCACGTTCATCGCCTGGCTGATCACCGACCATTTCCACGCTGGTTCTGTTCTCGCCTTCCACCCGGGCTGGGTCCAAAATGACGGCGAGTTTGCACGCCCGCTCTGGCATTCCACGACAAACTTCGGGGTCTGGGACTCGTTTCTGACCTTTCTGGAATTCTGGCTCGTGAATTTCGGATTCTGGGTGCCACTCGTGCTCGCACTGGTCGTCTGGCTTCTCTCCCGCACTTTCCGTCTCGCCCCGTTTAAGCTGCAACTTGGCCGGCTGCCGACCGCCACGGTTTTTGTCTTGGCGGCGTCCATTATTTTTCTCCTCGCCTTCTTCGTCAAGACGGCGCCGTGGGGTTGGGATAACATCAAGATCCTGATCTGGGCATACCTCATCGTCCTGCCGTTTCTCTGGAGCGAGCTCCTGGTCCGGTGTCCCCTCCCAACTCGAGCGCTCCTCTATATCGCGCTGTTTGCTTCCGGTTTTGTCTCTCTATTTGGCGGGCTCGCCGCGGGCCAGCCTGGTTTCGGAATTGGCGACCGGGCCGAGGTCGACGCGGTCGGTGCGGTCGTGAGCAGGTTACCGGCCGAGGCGCGTTTTGCCGCTTTCCCCACCTACAATCATCCTTTGCTCCTTCAGGGCCGAAAAGTGGTGCTGGGCTATCCTGGCCATCTTTGGACCCAGGGTTTCGATTACGGGGCCTACTACGACAAGCTCGGAACTCTCATGCTAGGCGCCTCGGACTGGAAACAAACCGCGCGGTTTTTTCAAGCGCGCTATTTGTTTTGGGGCCGGGAGGAGAGGAGTAAGTATCCGTCGAGCACGCGTCCGTGGGAACAGCAGGCAAAGTTAGTGGCGACGGGGGCTTGGGGGGCCATCTACGATCTGGAGGCGATGGACAATTCCGAGACTCGCCCGCAGGCGCTCCGGCCTGGCACCGGTCAGTAGGGGAGAACGCGTCGCCGGGTGCGGGCGCGAATCGAGCACGAGTTGACGCGCATTGATTTTTTGCGCGACGAAATGCGGGACGCCGCTCGCGCTGCTCAGCTGCCTGCGGTGCACGAAGACGAGCAATTTTTCATCGTTGTGTGCACTGAAAGTCCTGGCTACGCGAGTTGCGGCGAATTCTTGTTCACTCTCGAAAACCTCGCGCGAAGGCGCTTGCGGCGGTGCCGCGGGACGCTCGAGTGAACGGCCCAGGGCGAGAAAGCGCGTGGCGCGCTTTTTCGTTTCGCCCAATAAGGCGCGGCAATTTTCCCTTTCGCGGGCGGTGCCAGAAAAAGACAACCGCGAGAGGAGGCGGTCGGTTGAGACTTGCTGCTCCATCCATTCGTCGAGAGAGGCCTGGCCGTCGCTGTCGATGAGATCGAAACCAATTGCGAATGGAGCGCCGTGCCGCTGAAGGGCCTCGACCAACTTCCAAGCCGGGTCCGGACGCGAAGCGGATTCGAAAAGTTCGGTGGGGAGATAAATGATGTCTGCATTTTGAACGAGCGCGTCGAATTTCTCATCGGCTTGCGGCGTGATCCTCGACTCGATGGCCGCGTGTTTCGGCAGCGGCGGTTGACTTGGAAAGAAGCCACAGCTCGAGCAGAAGAGGGCGAGTGCGCTGAGACACCCGCGCCACCATGGGAAGCGAACCCAGCGCGTTTTCATGCGCACTCAGACCGGGCTGCTACAGCCCACGCTGCGGCTGCCCCGCGAATTCCTTTTCGCGTGGCGCCAGCTCGACGCTGGGGCGCAGGTTGAAACGCAAACGCGCCCGCCAACCAGCTGCCACAATTCGGCAGCCAATGGAAAACGTCCGCCGCCAGGTCACTCCGGACACCTTTTGTTGCCCGGCCAGGCGCGGCCGTTCCGCGGCCGACACCTCACAGATCGCTGCGCCCAGGCGCGCCGCGGCAATCTGCGGCTCGATCGTCCAGCCAAACGTTTTCTCTCTGGGCGCGATTCGTTCGAACAATTGGCGATCGATCAAACGCAACGGCGCAAGATCCTTGAACCATCGCCCCGCCAGAAACCCGCACCACAGCGCCAGGGTAAAGTTCGCGATGACGTGGGAGAACTTCATCACGCGCCAATTGCCCGGTCGGTTCGTGCGCGCGCCAAGCACGAACGTGTAACCTTGCTCGTAGGCATCCACCAGCCTGCGAACGTCGCGTGGATCGCTCGCTCCATCGCCCGCGACAAAGATGTAGGCGCGGACCGAGGGAAAAGTGTGGGCAACCAGATCGATGGCGCTTTGGCAGCCATGGCCATATCCGCGAGCGGTGGTCTCGCCTACAAGCGCTCCGTGCGCGCGCGCAATCGCCGCAGTCTGGTCCGCCGAACCATTCACGCCCACTGCGATGACGAACTTCTCCGCGTCGAGGATAGAGAATAGTTCGTCGAGGACGCGACCGATGCACGCTTCCTCGTCGCAAGCGGGAACGATCACCGCAAACCGCGGTCGTGGAGTGAGAGGCAGTGTGTCCACAGTTTTCGGAAAAATGATACGCGCACCTTACCCGGAAGGATGCGCTTTCGCACCTGCCATATCCTCTCCGAACTCCGCCGCCACGTTCAAGACCAATTGCCCTTCCGCCACGAGCACGCCTCTCACGCTGGCCTGCACCTTGAATTGCAACAAGCTGTCCACCTGCGCCAGCTTCTCGGCGCGCAGCTCGATCTGCTCTCCCGGGCGGACGGCACGCAGAAACTTCATCCCGCGGATCGCCGACAAAAGAAAAAGCGGCCTCGCATTCTCCGGATAACCGGAGGCGGCCGCGATGCCGGCGGTTTGCGCCAGCGCCTCGGTCAGGATCACTCCTGGCACGAGCGGATTGCCGGGAAAATGACCAGCGAACATCGGATCGTTGCTCGCGAACGCGGTGACTGCGGTCACGGATTTCCCCGGATCGCACTCCCGCACGCTTCTAACAAAGACGAACGGCGGCCGATGGGGAAGATGAAGCAAGTGACGAGCTTCGCCTTCATTCGTCATTCGTCATTCGTCATTTGCCATTTGCCATTTGCCAGCGGCCCCTCATCCATTGACGAAATAAACGAACTTCCAGCTTCCGCCTACACGCCGGATCCCGACGCGATAGCCTTCGTAGTGGAGCGAGTCATCGGCGAACTGCGGTGGGGCAACCCAGAACTCGCCTTTCTTGGCGAAGCGTTCCGTCAGGATCGCATCCAATTCCGTCCAGAGTCCGTTTTCATCCCAGTATTTGAAGACGCCCTCGCCTTTTTTATCGTCGGCCGGAGTTGTTCCCAGGACGTAGGCAAAATCCGCCGTCATCATCGAGGCCAGCGTCGTGACATCGTGCGCGGCCACAGCCTTTTTCAACCGTCCGGCGAATGCCTGAAAATCGACATCGTTGTTTTCTTCCCGCAACTCCGCCTTGTCGCGCTTCTTGACCCCGTCCTTCTTGTCTTTTTTCGAACCGAACATGCCGCAGCCACTCAGCGCGAGCGCGGAAACGAGAAAGAGAAGGACGAGTTTTTTCATGTCAGCGGATTTCTGCCACGTCTGGCGACGCGGCTCAAGACTGACGTTGTCCCGCTCTGGCGGCGAGAAAATTTGCACCATCACGGATTTTTTTGCCGCGCGCGCCTGCGCCAGGGGTGCGCCACGAACACCCAGCAGATGGTGCTGACCAGGTCCCAGAAGCTGCAGGGCGGACTCGTTAGGCGGAGTGGTCCGGAGCGGAGCGCGGCAAAAACGCTTTCGATCGTCAGCTCGGCCGGGCAGGGGATGCTCGTGCAGTTCGAGCCGAAAGCGTGGAGCTGGTGGGCGTCGGAAGTGGCGATGAGCGGTTTTTGGAACCGCGCCGCGACTTCCTGGGCGCGCCGGTTCGGATTCAGAAAGCGGCTCCAGAAATGGCAGAGCTCGATCGCGTCGAAGCAGTCGATTTTCTCGATCAGCTTTTCGCCCATCGATCCGCCGAGCACATAAAAGGGGTGGGGCGCGATCGTAAAAAGAGAATGGCCCCGGACCGCCCGGAGCTGTTGCACATCGTCCATGGTCCGGAGCGACTCGATTTCGCTGGCGGTCACGTTTAGCAAAATCACATCCGCGCCTTCGAGCCGGACTTCCGCCGCGGGGATGAGAAGAATGCCCATCCCGGCCGCGTCGGCAAAAACCTCCGCGCGATCGAAGACCGCGTCATGCAGCGTGATCGCGAGTACGCGAAAGCCGAGGGAACGCGCGCGTTCGAGCAGTTCGTGGGCTGAGTAATCGAGCGCGTCCTTTGGGTCGTCCAGGGTGTGGATATGAAGATCGAGCTTGATCCAATCCGCGTCTTTCTCCCCGGCGTCCGCCATTCTTCAATCTCTGTTTCGTGCCGCGGTCCGCAACGGCTTCTTCCTCTCGCTCATAATCTTGATCCTGCTCCTGATCCGTTCGGAAAGATTAGGATCATGAGCAAGAGCAAGAGCATGACGCGCGGCAAAGAGGACTGATCGCACGCTTGAAAAGCTCGCAAGCGAACTGAACCTAACCCACCTCGTAAATACTCCGGAGTGCGAAGGGAGAACTTGGCCCCGACTTAAAGAAGCGGGCTTTCTGTCACATTCATAGGAGCGACTTTCCTGTTTCCTGGGTAAGCCCCGCCTGTGCGGATCGCGAGTGCCGTCTACTTGTCGCCACAGTGTTGCGCGTCAAAGCTTCGGGCTGTCAGGGGTTCATTTGGCACGGCGCGCCGCTAGCAGTCTTGTATTCGGTCTCTTCCCAGAGCGTCCTTTCCGACCCGCGCTTGTTGATGGCAGTGGCTCGCGTTAATGTCAAAATACAGTTAGGAGGGGCCGGCGCTGATTCGTCCACGCGCGCTCCGGCTGCCATGGTGCGAGTGCGACTGATGCGCAGGGCTCCGCCATAATCATCGTCATTGCCACTGTCCAGATGTGTGTTCATATCCCCGTCGATCACGAACAGCAGCCCGTAAGCTTGGAACATCTCTCCCCTTACGTTTCGGTTCAGCTCTGGCACTGTACCCGGCTTATGACCCTGGACAATGTGACGAACTCCCAGCGTCCTTGTAAATTGTTTCAACGTATCTTCAGGATTGTTGCGCTTATTTCCGTTAAAAACCCACGGCAATCCCTCATCGTCCGGTTTGGGTCCCTTCGGCCCGTGTTCGTCTAAACCGGCTTCGAGAATCGACTGCTTTCCGACGAGTTGTTTCGCCTTAAACCCATTGAGATTGAAGTCGGCTGCAATCTCGGAGTTAATTGTCGGGATGTTTCGATTCTTCGTATATCCGGCGTGCGCGAAGAACCATTCACCGACGCGCGCCGCGACGGGAAGCTGGCAGAGCCACTGCCCCAGATCGCCTTGACAGTTCGCGACGCGCTCAGGATTCAGATCGGGATCTGTCTTTGACGCCGCCGTCAGCTCATCTCGAAATCTTGCCGTTTTGTCTCCGTTCCAGTCCGCCAGAAACTCGGCTTCATGATTACCCATCGTTACGATCACCTGTCCGCCATCATGCGCGGCAAGTGCTTGTAATTTACGAAGTATCCCAATTACTGCTAAGGAGCCATCAGTTTGAAAGATGCCATTTGATTGAACTTTATTATCTATCAAATCGCCAACCACCACGAGCACAGCGTTACCACCTTTCCAGACCCATTCGCCTGGCACTGAATGGTCGTACTCCGCGAGTCCCGCCCCTCTGAGGATACGCATCAGCCCCATGACATGGCCGTGCAAGTCACTGATAGCAAAGATATTTCCCGGTGGATTGTTAACTTCAACTACCGCCGGATATGTCGCCCAATCACGTGGGGGATGAGGGGCGTTTTGCGCCGGACTAATGGAATAGCAGCAGGCAAGCGCAAGAATAATGACAATTCGTTTCAGAGCATGGGTCGAAGTCAATCGCAGCTTTTGAGAGTTAGTCATAATTGATCCTTTGGGGTGGTTGTGAGCAGGTTTCTCCCTTGAATTGGAGGTTCTGTTGTATCGGGGGTGAATTCCGTCTTACCGGTGTCCTGATTAAATGATGACTTAACGGTCAGCAAGAATATTGCTATGCACGCTGACACACCTGCTCTGGGATACAAGGCTCTACAAGATTATCTGTTCCGCCGCATCGCACTCGAATGCGGGCGAATCGGCCTGGCCGTTCACATTCACGTCGGTCCTACGGCGTCTGCCAACCTTCAATCACTGTTTCGTGACGTAGGAAGCAACGGCGTTTTCACTGTCTCGGAGCAGGAGCAGGAGTGCGAGGGAGAAGGCAAAGAGGACTTGCGAGCGAGCATGAGCGAATTACCATTCCACTCTCCACGCGCTCGGGTGGTGAAATGGCAGACACGTACGTTTGAGGGGCGTATGCCGCAAGGCATGGGGGTTCAAGTCCCCCCCCGAGCATTCCTCCTTTCCTGCTCTTGATCCTGATCCTGCTCATGATCCTGTGGGTCTGCGAGGCGGTCGACCGCGAGCAGGATCAAGAGCAGGAGCACGAGCAAGAAACGACATGCCGGTTATCGGGATTACGGGCGGGATTTCCACGGGGAAGACGACATTCTGCGAGTGTCTGCGCAAGCTTGTTCCCGCCGCTACATTTTTCAACGCGGACCAGTCGGCGCGCGATCTGGCCGAACGTGATCCGGAAGTCCGGGAGCTGATCGCGCGCGAGTTTGGCCCAGGGATTTTTTCTGCCGCCGGGGACTTGAACCGCACCCAGATGCGCTCGATAGTCTTCGCCGACGCGGAAAAGAAACGCGCGCTGGAGCAAATCCTGCATCCGCGCATCCGCCGTCAGTGGAGCCTCGAAGCCGAAAGCCGTCGCCACTCCACCGATCTTTTCTTTGCTGACATACCTCTTCTTTATGAAACCGCTGGCGAAACGCTCTGTGATGCCGTCGTGGTCGTGGCCTGCTCCCCCGGGGTGCAGCTCGAGCGGCTGCTCGCTCGCACCCATCTCGATCGCTCGACCGCCGAACAAATGATTGCCGCGCAAATGCCGCTTCCGGAAAAAATCCGCCGCGCCGATCACCTCGTTTGGAACAATGGCGAGCGTGAACTGCTAGCCGCGCAGGCGGGTTTGCTCGCGAATTATTGGCAACCCTAATGGACGAAACCAGTTCAACGCGCACGAAAACGGAAACGGAGACCGCGCCAGAGACGGCCACGGTAGAGGCAGGCGTGTCGTCTGCGGCCGGCAGGGCCGTCGCTGCCGCCGCTACAGTCCTGCCTTCAACGCTCGACCTGAATGAGCTCCAAGGCATGGGACCGGGCCCGTTGGAAAAACTGTGCCACGATTTCGAGCTGCGAATTCATCCCGGCCGTACCCGGCATCATCAGATTCTCGATCTGATCCGCGCTGCGTTGGGCCGGAAGATACCGGTCACGGTCGAGGGCTTCTTCGATCAGGTGGCCGATTCCTATGCCGCCTTGCGCTGGCCGCGCCTGAACTTTCTTTCCGTCCCGGAGGACGTCGGGGTGCCGCGCCCGATCGCCCAGCTTTTCCATTTCCGGCCGGGCCAAAAAATTTCCGGCACGCTGCGTCTTCCACGCGATCGCGAAAAATCGCTGATGCTCGACGACGTGACCGCGATCGAAGGCATGCCTCCCGAAGAATGGAAAGAGCCGACCCCGTTCGACAGCCTGACCCCGCTTTACCCCGACGGCCGAATCATGCTGGAAAATTCGAAGACGAATTCGATCAGCGCGCGCGCCGTCGATCTGCTGACCCCGCTCGGACGCGGACAGCGGGGCCTGATCGTTGCCGCCCCGCGCGTGGGCAAGACGATTTTGTTGAAAGAGATCGCGAAGGCCATCCGGGTCAATCATCCGGAAATTTTCCTGATCATTCTTCTGGTGGACGAGCGTCCGGAAGAGGTGACCGATCTCCAGCGCGAAGTGGATTGCGAAGTTTACAATTCCACCTTCGACGAGAATTCCCGCCGGCACGTCGAGGTCGCGGAGATCGTGCTCGAGCGCGCGAAACGGCTGGTGGAAATGAAAAAGGACGTCGTTGTCCTGCTCGATAGTATTACGCGGCTCGCGCGCGGGTACAATTCACTTCAGCCCGGCAAAGGCCGCACGATGTCGGGCGGCGTGGATTCGAAAGCGCTCCTGAAGCCGAAAAGATTTTTTGGCGCGGCCCGCAATTGCGAGGAAGGCGGCAGCCTCACCATTCTGGCCACGGCGCTGGTCGATACCGGCAGCAAAATGGACCAGGTGATCTTTGAAGAGTTCAAGGGAACGGGGAACATGGAGTTGCATCTCGACCGCTCGCTGGTCGAGAAGCGGCTCTACCCGGCGATCCATTGTTTGCAGTCCGGCACGCGCCGCGAGGATTTGCTTTATCATCCCGAGGAGTGGGAGCGGGTGAAGCTTTTGCGCAAAGCCATGGCCGCGTTGCCGCCGATCGAGGCGATGGAAAAGCTGATTGAGAATTTGCAGCACACGAAAACCAATGCGGAGCTGCTCCTGAGCGGATTGAGATGATCGCGACTGATTCCCAACTGGCCGAGCTGCTGCCGCAATTGGAGCACACCGATCGCATCGCGGTCGATACCGAGGCGGACAGTCTGCACTGTTATTACGAAAAGCTCTGTCTGGTGCAGCTCAGTTTTGGCGGCCAGGATTACCTGATCGATCCGCTCGCGCCAATCGATCTGGCGCCGTTCGCGGCTGCGCTGACCTCGAAGGAGATTGTGTTGCAGGGCGCCGACTTCGATTTGCGCCTGCTCCGCCGGAGCATGAATTTCGTGGCCACGAGGATTTTCGACACGGTCATCGCCGCGCGGCTTCTCGGTGTTCGCGAATTCAGTCTCGCGGCGCTGGTAGAGAAATATTTCGGGATCACGCTGACGAAAGGTTCGCAAAAGGCGAACTGGGCCCAGCGCCCCCTGCCCAAACACATGGCGGAATATGCGATGAACGATACCCGTTACTTGCTCCCGCTGGCGGAAAAGCTCGAGGCGCAATTACGCGAGCGCGGCCGGTATGAGTGGTTCCAGCAATCGTGCCAGCGCCAGCTCGAGCAGACTTCCGTGCAGCGCGTGCGCGATGAAGACGAGGCCTGGCGCATTTCCGGATCGGGCACGCTCGACCCGAGGACTTCGGCGGTTTTACGTGAGCTTTGGCAATGGCGCGATAAGGAAGCGCAAGCCGCGGACCGCCCCGCTTTTCACATTTTGCAAAATCATTTGCTGGTTCGCGCGGCGGAATCATTTATCGCCGGAGAAACGCCGGACTTCCGGCATTTTTCGGCGCGACGGCGCCAGGCTTTTTTGGCCGCCGCCGAGAAAGGTTTGCAGTTGCCGGAATCGCAATGGCCGGTCCGCCGGCGCCGCGCCGGAGTGCGCCCGACACCTCAGACTGAGCGGACTGCGGAAGCGTTGCGCCGCCGCCGGGACGCAGTCGCGGACGAGCATGGCCTCGAGCCTTCCTTCATCGCGCCACGCGGCGCGCTGGATGCGGTCGCGGCCGATGAGAGCCGAAGCACGACGCTGCTCGCGCCGTGGCAACGGAATTTGCTACAGCTCTGACGCGTCGCCGCACTCGGTGATCGGGAAAGAGTGAACGCTTGTTCTCTCGCGACATCTAAGGATTGTGCGCCAAGCGTTACGTGTTCTCATCGCCGCTCTGGCCTGCGTCCCCTGGCTCTCGCAAGCGCAGAGCGATCAGCCAGCCGCGAAACCGGATGAGAGCACTCTTTCGCTCAATTTGGCACCGATCACGATCACGGATCATTTCCAATTTTCGAACGCCCCGACAACGCTCCAGCTCGCGATCCGTTCCCTGGGAAGAGAGATCGATCAAAAGCACGCCGAAGAAGCGCTGCGGACACCGCTGGAACCGTTGTGGCAGGCCAGCTTTTGGAGATACATCCCCATCGGTGGAAAGTCCGCGCTAGGGGAGCCCAGCGGTGTCGTCCCGTCGGAGTACGTCGTCAAGCAAGGCGATCCCTTCTTCGTGCCGGGTTACCTCAGGTTCGAAAATCTCCAGCTCGACCGTGAGCTGGCGATTTCGGAAAAGCGCGCGCTAATTCTTTTCGCCCGCTGATTCGTTATTTGCGCCGCTGGTCGTCAAGATATCCGGCGCCCAGTGCGATGCCCGCCAGGATAAGTGCGCCCGCCGTAGCGAAGGGAACTGGATCGAAGGGCAGCGGCGGGAGTGAAACAACGCCGCGCTCGTCCGTCCGCGCCGGCTGGCGCACGTAACGGCCCGTCCTCGGCGCGCGGAACCTTTCGGCAAATCGTTCCAGGCGCGCCGGCAACTCTGCGTCGCAGCGCGGAATTCCATGACCACATCCGGCGACATTCGGCCGCAGCTGCGCGAGTTCTTTCACGGAAAGCCGCGTGGCCTCCCAGTCGGTGTTGAATGGTGCACCCGCGCGCGAGAGCCTCTGTTTGCCCGTAACCAGACCGGCCCACGAATCCATGTTCATGGTAGCAAACGCGTCACCCGCAAGCAGCACTCGGTCCGACGGCCGGAAGAACGAGACGTGCCCCGGCGAATGTCCCGGCGTGGCGAGCCATTGCCAGCCCGGCACGCCCGGCACCTGGTTCGGATGCAGTTCGCGCAGGCGATCTCCGAGATGGCGCGAGCCCGAGGGCATAAAGCGCGAGAGAAAAGCCATCGCGCCACCGACGGTTGGATCCGGCGGCGGATAATCGGATTTGCGGGTGAGATACGGCATCTCGAGACGATGCGCGTAGATGGGCACGTTCCAGATTTCAGCCAGGTCCAACGCGGATCCGGCATGATCGAAATGTCCGTGCGTGAGCAGGATCGCTTCCGGTCGCGCACCCGCGCCGAAGCGGCCCTCGGCTGCTTCGAGGATTTGATGCGCGCGGCCCGGCAGCCCCGAGTCCACCAGCGCCCACGGCCCGCCCGGCCTTCCGATAAAGTAAACGTTCACGAAGCTGATTGGCAGCCAGCCGACATCTGGCGCGATGCGGGTGATGATTTTCATGGGGAGGTTAACTCTATGGAATCGTCAGGGTTTGTCCGGCTTTCAACTTTCCCGGATCATCCACGACGCTCCGGTTGGCGTCGCGTATTTTTTTCCAGCGACTGGAGGACTTGTAGAATTTTCGCGAGATCGAAGCCATCGTATCGCCTTCACGGACCACGTAGGTCCGTGATTTTTTCGCGCCGGCGGTTTCCGTTTTTCCATCCGGCCCTTTGCCCGGCGGCGTCTTCTCCGTGCTGGCATGAAGACGACTGCGCTGCTCCTCCAGTTCCTTTCGTAGATCGAAATTCTCCTTCTTCAACGCCGCGGCTTGCTCCCGGCTCACGACGGAATCGCCCGACAAACTCGTTCCGAGTTCGAGCTCGTCCTTCTTCATGAAATTCTTCACTTCATTCGCGCGCGGACCGGTCGGCGCGAGCGTCAGGTAACGTTTGAAGTGATGAAGGGCATGGAGCGGGTCGTGCAACTTATCGTCGTAAAGAAGCGCCAGCCGGTAATGGATGTCAGCCGATTTGGCGGAGCCATCGAGCGCGCTTTCGTAAAGGGTGATCGCGCGCAGATAATTGCCATCCGCGGTTTTCGATTCGGCATCTTTCACCACCTGGGCGCTGCGTGGCGTGATCATCCGGTCGCAACCGCCCGCGCAGAAGGCAAGGCCAAGGCCGATGGCCGTCGCGAAGATTTTTGGGAGACGCACGTCTAAAAACATGGAATCGCTACCTCTCGCATGAACGTCGGACTGATCAAAACCCCTCTTCGCTCTTCACTCCTGCGCGTGTTCGCTCGCCCGCTCCAATATCTTTTCGTTGCTACGTTGCTCGCGTTCAAGCCCGCTGTTTCGGCGGCGGAGCTGCGGGTCGGCAACGTTTATCCGCTCACTTTTAACGACGTGGATCACCAGGACCTCTCCACGGCCGATGGTCACGCTACGATCATCACAGTCGTGACGAGGAAGGACGAGAATAAAGCGGAGCTGTTGGGCGATCGAATCCCTCATGCTTTCATGGGCAACCCGAAGTTCCGGCTGATCACGATCGTTAATTTTCAGCAAAGCGTCTTTGTTCCTTTTCGCGGAATGCTCATGGCGATCATCCGGAACCGGCTGGACTCGGAAGGAAAGGACCTGCAGAAAATTTACACGGAGAGACATATCACGCGGAATGCGCGCTCGGACATTCATGTGGTGGCGGATTTCGACGGCAAAGCGGTCTCGTTCCTGGGCATCGCTCCGACGTCCTCGGAATTCGCGGTTTTCGTTTTCGATGGCCGGGGGAAATTGCTCCGGCGCTGGAACGAAGTTCCGGGTCCGGAGGCGATCGCAGCCGCGTTGGAAGAAGCGGCGCGCTGAGAACCTGCCACTAATAGCGGGGCACAGTCGGATCGACTTCGCTCGACCACGCATCGATCCCGCCTTCGAGATTGTAAACGTTTTCGAACCCCGCCTGCTTGAGCAACCAGGCGCCGTGCTCGCTCCGCACGCCGCTGTGGCATTGCACGATGACGATTCCCTCCCGGGGAATTTCCGTGAACCGGTCCTCTAACTCGCCCAATGGAATCAGGCGCGCACCCATGATTTTTGCGACATCGTGTTCCCACGGCTCACGCACGTCGATGAGCGTGAAGGGCTCCCGCGCATCCATTTTCTGTTTCAACTCGCGCACGGAAACCGATGGAACGTTGTCGTCTGCTCCGACCGCGTCTTCCTCGACGGGCCCGCTGCAAAATTGCTCATAATCGATCGGGGCAGAGATCGTTGGGTTTTGCCCGCAGACCGCGCACTCCGGATCGCGTCGCAATTTGAATTCGCGAAATTTCATCTTGAGCGCGTCGAAATGAACGAGCCGCCCCACTAGCGTTTCACCTGCTCCGAGAATCAGCTTCAATGCCTCAGTGGCCTGGATTAATCCAATGATCCCGGGAAGGACTCCGAGCACTCCGGCCTCCGCGCAACTCGGCGCGGCACCCGGCGGCGGCGGTTCCGGAAAGAGACACCGATAACAAGGCCCACCCAGATGTGGCGCGAAAACGCTCGCCTGACCGTCAAAGCGAAAAACCGAGCCGTAGATGTTTGGTTTGCGCGCGAAAACACAAACATCGTTCGAGAGGTAACGGGTCGGAAAATTATCCGATCCATCAATGATCAAATCGTAAGGGGCGATGATTTCCTGCGCGTTATCGCTCGTGAAACGGCAATCGTGCAGGACGACTTCAACCTTGGGATTCGCCGCTTGAATCCGGGCCCGGGCCGCTTCCGATTTCTTGGTCCCAACATCGTTGGTGCCGTAGAGAACCTGGCGCTGAAGATTCGAGAGGTCGACCCGATCGAAGTCGACCAGCCCAATTGTGCCCACGCCGGCGGCAGCCAGATAAAGCGCGGCGGGCGAACCCAGGCCGCCCGCGCCGAGACATAAAATGCGCGCGGCTTTGATCCGGCGTTGTCCTTCCGCGCTGACTTCCGGCAAAAGGAGATGACGCGAGTAGCGAGCGAGTTCGTCCGGACCAAGCGCGATCTCTGCCACGCGATCCTGGCCGATGATGCTTTCGCCCATACCGCTCACGTTCGCACCAAACTCCAGTCGATTCCCACGATCCGCTGGCCCTCGAAACGCTTCAGGGATTTCGTGAAGGCCAGGTAACGTGACGCTTTCGCTTTCTTCTCCGAGAAACCGACCTCGCCGAAGTCGGTGCCGCCGTCACTCGTCCGGATGGTCATGACGCGGTTGTTTTTGATCAACGATTGGAAATGCCGGTCGGTTTTCGGCTTTTGCCAGAGCGTGTAAACCTCCGGCTGGCCGCATTTCTCGATCACCACGCGAAGGCGCGTCGTCTTCACTTTCATTAATTTCATTCAAACAAGCTCCGGCCCCCGACCGGGGAGGGGAGAAAAAAAGTCCGCCAGAGAACTACGGCAAAAAGGATCAGACTACCGTTGCTGCATTCCTGCTCTGGCGGGGTTCGTAAGTCCTCAGTCCATAGCCCCTGACGGAACGGAACTGTTCGCGAAAGAGCGCTCCCGCGCAACGCTCTTTTCCACTGGGTTCGATTGACAGCTCCGGGCGCATTTGTTTGCATCGCGGCGTGAGATTTCTTCTGGTCTGTGTGATGGCGCTTTTCTGCGCCGCTTGCGACACCTTGGAAAATCGCCGGGACCTTTATAACCCGGACACGTATTTCGTTCCGGGACGACCTGGGATGACTACGACGGTCCGGCAGACTACGACGACCACCACAACGACGACGGGACCAGTCGAGTTTCGGCCGCACGCTGATCACGACTAGGAGCCGGTCTGGCCAGCGGAACTAAGGGCGCGCCCTTAGGCGAACGGCATGTTCGACTTGATTCGATACGTATCGGTCTTGTCCACTTCAGCCGATTTGGCCATGTGGCGCTTGCGCTTGGCACTCTTTGACGAAAGCAAATGCCGCCGGGAGGCATGTTGACGCATCACCTTACCCGTTCCGGTGATTTTGAACCGCTTCGACACTGCTTTGCGGGTTTTATTGCGGGCGATCGCTTTCGGCATAAGACGCGGAAGATAGTGGCACTTTTGCCCGGTGACAACCGCTTTTGCAGCATGAACGCCGGGCAACAAAGTTCTCGCTTCCAACTCCCAACATAGGAACTTGGCGCATGGAAAACGCGGCCACCCCAAAACCTCATGTCGTGATCGTCGGGGCAGGCTTCGGCGGGCTCGAGGCCGCGAAAAAGCTGGGCCGGGAAGCGGTGCGGGTGACCGTGCTCGATCGGACCAATCATCATCTTTTCCAGCCGCTCCTCTACGAGGTCGCGACCGCGGCGCTTTCTCCGGCGGATATCGCTGCGCCAGTTCGCGGGATATTGAGCAAATTTTCCAACACCGAGGTGCTTTTGGCGGAAGTGAAATCGGTCAATGTGGCCGCGAAAACGGTAAGCATCGGCGACCAGGAGATTTCCTATGATTATCTGATCCTGGCCACCGGTTCGCGGCATTCCTATTTCGGGCATGACGAATGGGAAAAGCTCGCGCCGGGTTTGAAGAGCCTGGAGGACGCAGTCGAGATCCGGCGGCGCTTGCTTCTCGCATTCGAATACGCGGAGAAAGTGACGGATCCAGCGGCGAAAGCTGCCGCCATGACCTTTGTGATTATCGGCGGCGGCCCGACCGGCGTGGAGATGGCTGGAGCGATCGCAGAAATTGCGCGCTTCACCCTGGCCAGGGATTTCCGCCACATCGATCCCTCGCATGCGCGCGTCGTCCTGGTCGAAGGCGACGAACGGGTTCTCTCGGGATTCCCCGAGGATTTGTCCGCGAGCGCCTTGAAACAATTGAAGGCGTTGGGCGTTGAAGTGCGCACTGGGATTCATGCGAAAAATCTCACGGACGCTGGTCTGGAAGTGGGCGGCGAATTCATTCCCTGCCGGGTCAAAATTTGGGCGGCCGGTAACGCTGCTTCGTTTGTCGGTAAAACGATGGGCGTTCCTGTGGACAAGGGTGGGCGCGTCATCGTGAACGAAGACCTCACCATTCCCGGTCACCCCGAAGTTCAGGTCATCGGTGATCTGGCTAATTTTACTCACCAGACCGGCAAGCCACTTCCCGGCGTTTCGCCGGTGGCGATGCAACAGGGGCGGCATGCCGCGCATAATATTCTCGCGACGATCGATGGCCGGAAACCGCAACGCTTTCGCTACTGGGACAAAGGCAGCATGGCCACGATTGGCCGCAATAAAGCGGTGGCTGACCTGCATTTCCTCCATCTGAGCGGATTGCCGGCCTGGGTCGTCTGGCTCTTTATCCACGTCATTTTTCTGGTCGGTTTCCGAAATCGCGTGGCGGTGCTGATGCAGTGGGCCTGGGCGTATTTCACTTTTAATAAGGGCGCGCGGCTGATCACACGGAACTTCCAGGCCGAAACGCGGCCGTTGGCATGACAGCGAATCGTTAGATGGCGAAGCATTCCCTCCCGCATTACCGGATCGCCGTCGTCGGTGCGGGAGCGATCGGCTGTTATTATGGGGCCAAGCTGGCCTACTACGGGCGAGACGTGCATTTCCTGATGCGCGGCGACCTCACGGAGATCCGGCGATTTGGCCTTCGGATTCGGAGCAAGGGCCAGAACCTGCGACTGGCGAAGGTGAACCATTACGCCTCCACCGAGGAGATCGGGCCATGCGATCTCGTGCTAGTCGCGGTGAAGGCGACTTCTAATTCCGACCTAACGAATCTGATCCCGCCGTTGCTGCAGGAAAAGACGATGTTGCTCTCGCTCCAAAACGGTTTCGGAAACGAGGAGTTTCTCGCGGAACATTTCGGCGCGGAACGCGTGCTCGGCGGGCTTTGTTTCATTTGCCTGAATCGCGTCTCGCGCGGAGTGATCGAGCACTATGGACAGGGACGCCTTTCAATCGGCGAATACAGCGGTGGCCCAAAACCGCGGACCCACGATGTCATCTGGGAATTCAAGCGGTGCGGTGTGACCTGTAGCGTGGTCGAGAATCTCGCTCTCGAGCGGTGGCGCAAACTGGTTTGGAATATTCCTTTTAACGGACTCTCCGTCACCGGCGGAGGAATCGATACCGCTGCCATTCTCGCCGATCCCGGATTGCACGCGCGCACGTTGGCTTTGATGGAGGAGGTGATCGGAGCGGCGAAGCAATGTGGCTTTGCCCTCCCGCCCGGGACCGCGTCCGACCAAATAGAGCGAACGAAAACGCTGGGCGACTACAAGCCCTCGACCCTGATCGATTTCCAGGCGGGACGGCCACTCGAGATCGAGGCAATCTGGGGTGAGCCGTTACGGCGGGCCCAGGCGGCCGGAGCTTCGACCCCCCGCTTGGAAGAGCTCTACGCGGAATTGAAGGAGCTCGATCTCAGCAACCGCGGCGAGTTGGCCGCGATGCCAGCGACTTCATGACCACTGCCATTACCGTGCAGAACCGGCAGCGAGCGGTGAAGACAGATCTCGGCGCGCTGCAAGAATTTGCCGAGCGCGCGTTGCGGAAGTGCCTGAAGCTTCCGCGACAGGACTCTGGTGCGTTGGCAGAACTGGCAGAGGTGAGCGTCATCCTGGTTTCGGATCGTCGGATGGCCGAATTGCATCGGCGCTTCATGGGTATTTCCGGTGCGACCGATGTGATCACGTTTCAGCATGGCGAGATTTTCGTCAGCACGGAGACCGCGCGAAAAAATGCGCGCCGGTTTGGGACATCGCTCGAAAGCGAGCTGCGTTTGTACATCGCGCACGGCCTTTTGCATCTTCACGGCTTCGACGACAAAGAGCCGGCGGCCGCGGTGAAAATGAAGCGGGCTCAGGAGCGGCTTGTCGTCGCCGCTACAGGTTGAAGCACGAGCAGCGTGTGGTAGCGTCTTTCCCATGAGTGAGGAGCCACGCGGCAGATGGTGGTGGCGCCTGGTAACGGACTAGGACAACTCGGGTTCGCCGCGATGTACAGTTACTTCGAGTCGACAGTCGACCACCCGGTCATCGAGCAGGAAACGCGCGCCGCCGAAGAACTCGACCTTCCCTGGCAGGTCGTTGTTCATAACGACCCGGTGAATTTGATGTCCTACGTCACCATGGTTTTTCAGAAAGTCTTCGGCCTGCCGAAAGAGAAAGCCGAGCAACACATGCTCGAGGTCCATCAACAGGGGCGCTCGATTCTTTGGAGCGGGATGCGGGAGCGCGCGGAGCTTTATGTCCAGCAGCTCCACGGTTACCTGCTTCTCGCCACCCTCGAGAAGACGAATTGATATGGAAATCCACCGCCAGGGAGATTGCCTCGAAATTTCCGAGCTCGATCCCTTCCTGGCGGAACTACTGCGACAAATTCCCGAGAGCACGAACACCGAGGGAGCGGAAGCCGCGCAACAACGCTTGTTCAGCTCGCCCGCGCCCGCCTCTTCCACGGAAATGTGCGCGGAGTGGAAACTTTACGTGGAACCGGAGCTACGCCGTCTTTTCCAAACAGCGACGGAAACGGTGGCGGGTGATTTGCAGCAGCTCAACGGCAGCACCAAGCCGTTTGCGAATTGCACACTGCGCATTCCCGCGCAGAACTCGGACGCGTGGCTCAGCGCGTTGAATCAGGCGCGTCTGGTCATCGCGGCAAAGTATAATTTTACCGAGGCGGAACTCTGCGATCACTATCGTTCGCCCATCGGTTCGCGCCGGGATCTGGGCCTCTTCCAGGTTAACTTCTACGGCTTCCTCCAGGAGTTCATCCTGCACGAGCTCAGTTCGTAGCTGCTGCACTCCTGCTCTTGATCATGATCCTGCTCATGATCTTTGCTTGAGCCATCGCATCTCTGAAAGGATCAAGATCAAGAGCAGGAGCAGGAGCAGGAGCAAGGAGAAAACTACTCCGACTGGCGTTTGCGTACCATCGCCATCAGGCGCTCTTTCAACGCATCCGATGATTTCGCCGGACGCAGGCTCAGGGCGAATGCTTCGTGCATGTTGTAGCACTCAGCGATGCAATCTTCCGCCTGTTGTCCGAATTCCTTTCGGGCCAGTTCAAAGGCTTCGGTCTCTTCCGCCTCCAGCGCGCCGATCACGTAGAGCCGGGCCTGGTTTTGGAATTCTTCAAAGCTCATCGCGCAATTCTTTCAGGCCGTCGTAGATCTTTTTCAGCCCCAATTCGAGCCGGGTCTTGACCGTGCCTAACGGTGTATTCGTTTTTGCCGCGATTTCGCGCTGACTCATTCCGCGAAAAAATGCGAGATTTATGGCCTGCTGCTGCGCCTCCGGCAAAGTATTGATTACGCGACGAACGAGAATACGCGTATCGCTGAAGGTGATTTCCTCCTCGGTCGCGTTGTGGACCCACGCGTCCGGCTGCTGTTCCGTCTCGCTTTGAAGCCGTTCTCCGGCGCGCGCATAGGCCTGTTTCTTTCGCAATCCGTCGATGGCCCGGCGCCGGGCCAGCGTCACCATCCAACCGAGCGGTTTGCCCTTTTGCGCGGAAAAATTCTTCGCCTGGTTCCAGATCTCCATGAAGATTTCCTGGAGGAGGTCATCGGCTTCCGCCTCATTATGAATCACGCGCAAAATCAGCGCCTTCATGATTCCATTGTAGCGATCGTATAAAAGCGAGAGCGCTTCGGGATCTTCGCGCTGGATCGCGTGCATCAGCTCGAGATCGGTGGGGGCGCCTGGCTCGAGTTCCGGCGCTGACGCTGGCATTTTCGGCGCCGGCGCGTCCAGTGGCTCATCGGACAAAGCGTTTTTGGGCAAAAAATCCATAGGCACGATTGCTTAGGCGCTTTTCCTTTTCCCGACCCACTCCTTGATGTGGGTCTCGAGAACGTTCAGGGGCAAAGCGCCGTTCTTGAGCACCTCATCGTGGAACGCGCGCAGATCGAACTTCGGGCCTAGTTCTTTTTCGGCAAAAGTGCGCAGCTCGCGCATCTTGAGTTGTCCGATTTTGTAGCCAAGCGCCTGCGACGGCCAGACGATGTATCGATCCACTTCGACCTCGATGTCGTGCGGCGGACTTCCTGTGTTCTCTTCGAAATATTTGATGGCTTGTTCGCGGCTCCACTCCATCGAATGCAGACCGGTATCCACCACCAGGCGGACGGCGCGGAGCATTTCGTCGCCGAGATGGCCGAAGTTTTGGTACGGGTCCTTAAAGAAACCCATCTCGTAGCCGAGGCTCTCCGCATAAAGGGCCCATCCCTCCGCGAAAGCATTGTACCCGCCGTTTTTCCGGAACTCGGGAAGGTCCTCCATCTCCTGCGCGATCGCGATTTGGAAATGATGTCCCGGGACCGCTTCGTGCAGCGTAAGCGTTTCCATGCCCCATTTCGGGCGGCCCGGCAGGTCGTAGGTGTTGGCGAAGAAATATCCGGGCCGTCCCGCCTTGAGTGACCCGGGCTCGTAATAAGCAGCCGCCTGTGATTTCTCCGAATGGGCCGGAACCGGATGGACCCCGTAGGGCAGGCGAGGAAGATTGCCGAAAAATTCGACGAGCTTGGGATCGATTCGTTTCGCGATGTCGCGATAACCGGAGAGCAAACTCTCCGCGTCGGTGTAGTAAAATTTCGGATCGGTCAGGAGAAATTTGATGAAGGCGCGGAAGTCGCCTTTGAACCCGGTGCTGGCGATGACCTTGTCCATCTCGCCGCGAATCCGTTTTACCTCGTCGAGCCCGATCTGGTGAATCTGCGCGGGCGTCAGTTCCGTCGTCGTCTGCTGGCGCGTCGTGTAAGCGTAAATCTTATCGCCGTCCGGGAGCTTGTTCACTCCGATCGTGGTGCGAGCGCGGGGGAGGTAGGTCGCGACCAGGAAGTCGTGGAGTTTCTGAAAGGCGGGCGCGACTCTTTTCGTAAACGCCTCCGTCGCCGCCTGGCGCAATCGCGTTTGGTCCGCCGCCGGGACCAGCGACGACATTTCCTTGAACGGCTCGAGCAGAGAACTCTCCGCGGGGTTTTTCACGATCAGGTTGCGCACCTGCTCCGGGACATCTCGCAAGGTGACCTGGGGCGGCGTGATCTTTTGCTCGAGACCTTTTTGCAACAGCACGATCGTTTGATCGATCAAAGCCGGGACGCCATTCAACCGCGCGACGAGATCCTCGTAGTCTTTCGTCGTCTTGAACATGGTGGAAGCAATCACCTGCGCCACGCTTTGCTGCACGCCGCTCATTTGCGTGATCTGCAAAAGCTCCAGGGGAAAGTGGTCGCCTTCGACGGAGAACTCGGCGTTGCGCCGATACAGATCGTAGCTGATCGCGTCCGCTTCGGAGAGCTTGTCGCGCTTGATCGATTGGATCAGCTCGAGATCGAGTTTGTTGGTCTCCTTGCGGCGGGCGATCGCGCCGAACGAGATGTCGGTCCAGCGGTCGTTTTGGCCCGGGTACCCAACCGCTGTCGCGAATTCCGGCGCCTCCTTCATGGTGTATTCCCAGGAAAAATCGAACAGGCGATGAAGCCGGTCGGGGTCGCTCAGCTTTTCCGTATTCGCGAGCAGGGCCTGGCCGCGCGTGGTGAATTCTTCCGCGGGCGTGGCAGCCAAAGCGGTGCCAAGCAAGCCGCAGAAACAAAGAAAAACTGGAAGGCGTCGCATGAGGCAGGGAGGAGAATTAGTGGCAAGCGCCGAGTTAGTCCAACGCTATTGCCACTTCTTGCGCATCGGTCGTTTCTATTCCCGCTTGACCGTCGAGACGGACGCGGGCTAGCCTCGCGCATTAATTCCGCACAAGGACCAACCTGAAAAAAAACATGCGCTTACTCGCCCTCGCGATTCTGTTCCTCGCCGCCTCTTCTTTTGTGCGCGCGCAGGACGCCGCGTCTACTCCGTTCCAGCAAAAGTCGCCGGCAACGATTGACGAAACGCCCACGCCAACCGCGGCGCCGAAGCCCCGACCTACCGCTACCGTTTCCACGCCGAAACCGACGCCGACTGACGTGATTGCCGAGACTCCCAAGCCAGTCACTCCGACTCCCAAGCCGACTGTTGTTTCGACGCCGCGGCCCTCCTTGTCGCCAACTGACACGCCTAAACTCACGCCAACCGCCACTCCCACGCCCCGGCCAACGGCGACTCCCACTCCGCGTCCGACCGCGACTCCGGTAAAGATGACGCCGACACCAAGGCCCACGGCCACTCCGACGCCTACGCCCAAGCCCAAGCCGAGCCCTACGCCTCGACCTCCGGCGCCGACTCCCAAACCAACCGCGACGCCGGCCCCGCCACCGACGACTGCTCCGGAAACGTCACCAGCTGTCGATCTCGGATCGGGCGACGTGGGCGCGAAATTGCAAGCACTCGAGCAGAGCTGGGAGGGTTCCTACCGGACCCATGACACCACGATCATCGACAAATTGGTGGCGGAAGATTTCGTCGGCACTTCCTCCAGCGGCAAACTCGGCAACAAAGCGACCATGTTGGCGGAAGCCAAAAAGGACACCAACGTTTACAAAACTGCTGAGTCCACGGACATGATCGTCCACTCCTTCGGGCCCAATGTGGCGGTTGTGACCGGGCTCGTCCGCGAGAGTGGCAAAGACAAATCGGGGAAAACTTTTTCGCACTCTTATCGTTTCACTGACACCTGGGTGGAACGAAATGGTGAATGGCAATGCGTGGCCGCGCATGCCATGGCGATGCCGAAGAAGTAGCCTGGTTCACAATGTCTTTCCTGTAGCGGCGGTCTGTGACCGCCGAACGAATTCATAGCTCGGGCATTCTGCGGGTGGGACACCCGCCACTACACCGGCGGGATCAGGCGTACCGTTTTCTGTGATCGCCGACGAGGAATCGAAGGATTGCGCGGCGGCGATTGTTGCGCCAACTGTTAGCCGCATGTCGCAGCCGCCGATTGAACCCGCCGTCGATCCGCTTTGGTACAAGGATGCGGTCATCTACGAGTTGCACGTTAAGACCTTCCACGACAGCAACGGCGACGGCATCGGCGACTTTCGCGGACTGATCGAAAAGCTCGATTACCTCCAGGAACTGGGTGTCACCGCCATCTGGATTCTGCCCTTTTATCCTTCGCCGCTGCGCGATGACGGCTACGACATTGCCGATTACTACGACGTCAATCCGAACTACGGCACCCTCGCGGATTTCCAGGCGTTTCTCGCGGCGGCCCATCAGCGCGGGCTCAAGGTCATTACCGAGCTCGTGATCAATCACAGCTCGGATCAGAACCCGTGGTTCCAGAAATCGCGCCGTGCCGCGCCCGGCTCGCCGGAGCGCGAGATGTACGTCTGGAGCGACAGCCCGGAAAAATACAAGGACGCGCGCATCATCTTCAAGGATTTCGAGACCTCGAACTGGTCCTGGGATCCAGTGGCGAAATCGTACTACTGGCACCGCTTTTATTCGCATCAGCCGGACCTCAACTTCGACAACCCGGCCGTGCACGAGCTGGTCGAGAAGGTGCTCGATTACTGGCTCAACATGGGGGTCGACGGATTGCGGCTCGATGCCGTGCCCTACCTCTATGAGCGGGACGGCACCAGTTGCGAGAATCTCCCGGAGACCATCGCTTACCTGGTTAAACTGCGCGCCCACGTCGACGCAAATTTCCAGGGCCGCATGCTCCTGGCCGAGGCGAACCAGTGGCCCGAAGACGCAGTCGCGTATTACGGGAAAGGCGACGCGTCGCACATGAATTTCCACTTTCCGCTCATGCCGCGGATGTTCATGTCGCTCCAGATGGAGGATCGCTTTCCGATCATCGACATCCTCGATCAGACGCCGGCGATCCCCGAGAATTGCCAATGGGCCATGTTCCTGCGAAACCACGACGAACTCACCCTCGAAATGGTGACCGACGAAGAGCGCGATTACATGTATCGCGTTTACGCGAACGATCCCCTCGCGCGCATCAATCTCGGGATCCGTCGCCGTCTCGCGCCCCTCCTGGCGAATAGCCGCCGAAAGATCGAGCTGCTCAATATTCTCCTCTTCTCCATGCCCGGAACGCCGGTCCTCTATTACGGCGACGAAATCGGGATGGGCGACAATTTTTATCTCGGCGATCGCAACGGGGTCCGCACCCCGATGCAATGGAGCCCCGACCGCAACGCCGGTTTTTCCAAGGCGAATCCGCAGCAGCTCTACCTGCCGATCACGATCGACCCCGAGTATCACTACGAAGCGGTCAACGTCGAAAATCAGCAGAAGAATTTATCGTCGCTCCTTTGGTGGATGCGCCGCGTGATCGCGATGCGGAAAAACTTCAAGGCGTTCTCCCGCGGCACGCTCGAGTTCCTTTATCCGGAGAACGCAAAGGTCCTGGCTTTTCTGCGGCGGCATGAAGACCAAACCATTCTGGTGGTCGCGAACCTTTCGCGTTTTTCGCAAGCGGCCGAGATCGACCTGTCGCGGTTCGCGGGTTGCACTTTGATGGAGGTGTTCAGCCAAAACTATTTTCCCGCGATCAAGGAGACTCCGTATCCGATTACACTTGGCCCGCATGGGCATTACTGGTTCGTGCTCACGTCCCAACCGGCGGCCGCGCGGGCTTCACACGATCGCGTAGTGCCGACACTCGAGGCCGCGCCGAATTTGCAGGCGCTGCTGGCAGATGGCCAGCGCTGGCGTTTCGAGCGCGAGATTCTGCCGGAATATATCCGGCATTGCCGCTGGTTCGGCGCGAAAGCGCGCGCCATTCGCGAGCTGCGCATCGCGGAACAGGTTCCGATGCCAGGCGAAGGTGGGGGAGTTTTTTGGTTCGTCGAGATCACTTACACGGACGGTGCACCGGAGACCTACTCGCTGCCCGTTCAGATCGCGATCGGCGAAGCTGCTCACTCCATCGCGCAGGCCGCGCCCCACGCGGTCATCGCGCGTTTTGCAGGCGCCGAAGAAGCGATCCTGCACGACGCCATCTGGGAAGCCGCCTTTCGCGAGCAGCTTTTCCGCACCATCACCCAGCGCCAGAGTTTGCCGGGAAAATCCGGCGAGCTCTTCGGAGTGCCCGGCAGTGCGCTCACGTCCGGCGATCAGATTCCGCCGTCTCAAGTCGTCGCGGTAGAACAGAGCAACTCGTCGATGCTCTTCGACAATAAATTTTTCCTTAAGCTTTACCGCAAGCTCGAGGACGGGGTGAATCCAGACGTGGAGATTACCAGCTTCCTCACGGAAAAACGCGGGTTCGCGCACGTTCCGGCGTTTGCCGGTGCGATCGAATATCGCCGCGGCAAAGGGGACCCGACCGTGGTTTGTCTCCTCCAAGCCGCGGTCACCAATGAAGGAGACGCGTGGGCGCTCACGCTCGATTCCGTGGGCCGCTATTACGAACGCGTGCTCGGGCGCAAAGCCGATTTGCAGATCGAACACGCGCCGCCCGGTCCGCTCCTGGAGGAATTGATCGGCGGCATCTATCCGCAAAAGGCGCGGCAGCTCGGACAGCGCACCGGAGAGTTGCACCTGGCGCTCGCTTCCGATCCGGACGATCGCGCTTTCGCGCCTGAACCGTTCAACGCGCTCTCGCAGCGTTCCGTCTATCAAAACATGCGCGCGTCTTTGCGGAAGGCGTTCGCGCTTCTGCAAAAAAAACTGCCCGATTTGCCGCAAAACTTTCGCGCGGAAGCGGAGGAAGTTTTGGACGCGGAGGAAAAAATTCTCGCGCAGGAGCAGCGCATTCTCGATCAGCGCTCGGCCGCGTCGAAGATCCGGATCCACGGGGATTACCATCTGGGGCAGGCCCTCTACACCGGAAAAGATTTTGTCATCCTGGACTTCGAAGGCGAGCCGGCCCGTCCGCTGAGCGAGCGCAAATTGAAGCGGTCCGCCCTGCGCGATGTCGCCGGCATGATGCGCTCATTCCAATACGCCGCTTACAGCGCGCTCTGGCAGCCGGCCATGCGGCCGGAAGACATTCCGTTTCTCGAGCGCTGGGCCGATCTTTGGTACCGCCAGATGAGCAGCGTATTTTTGCAGAGCTACCTTAAGACCACCCGCGGTGCGTCCTTTATTCCGCCACGCGAAAACGATCTGGAAGTGCTGCTCCAGGCTTACCTGCTCGACAAGGCCGTTTATGAAGTCGGCTACGAGTTGAACAATCGCCCCGGCTGGGTCGTCATTCCCATCCGCGGCATCAAACACATTTTGGGAGCGATGTGATTTTGGAGCTGGCACGCCCTCGTACCGGAGAGAATGCGCCCTGCATCAAATTCCAGGAACGGCCTGAGGGCAGGCGGTCTCCATCTTAAAAAATGTTCGCGCTCCGGCATTCCTGCAGCTAAAACCAACTCCTCGGAGAACCCATATGAACACACACCTCGACTCAATCGATCGCCAAATCGCCGCGAAGCATCTTCTTACTCATCCGTTCTATCTCGCCTGGACCCGGGGCGAGTTGAGCAGGGCCGCGCTGGCCGATTACGCGCGGCAATATTATCACCACGTCGCAGCGTTCCCGACCTACCTCTCCGCCGTGCACGCGAAATGCGACGATCAACCGACGCGCCGCCAGCTCCTCGACAACCTGATCGACGAAGAAGCCGGCTCTCCGAACCATCCTGAACTCTGGCTCCAGTTCGCAGAATGCCTCGGTGTTTCCAAGGCCGACGCGCAATCGGCCGAAAAGTGGAATGAAACCAAAAATCTGATCGAGACCTTCCGTGCCGTCTGCGCCAACGGCCCGACCGCCGAAGGCCTCGCGGCGCTCTACGCCTACGAAAGCCAGATCCCCGCTGTGTCCGAATCGAAGATCAAAGGCCTGGTCGAGAACTACCAGATAACCGAGCCGCGCGATTACGAATACTTCAGTGTCCACATCGAAGCGGATCGCGAACACGCCGCCGCCGAGCGCACCATGCTTTCGGAGTACGTAACCGACGATAACGCCGGCGCGGCCACGAAAGCCGTCGATCGCATTTTGGATGCGCTGTGGGAAATGCTCTCCGGCGTTTGCCGCCGCCACGCCATCGCCTGCGCGTAATTCCACCCGGCCGGTGAGGCGGTCTGTGTCCGCCCAAAAATTATTCTGGACGCTACCGTCGGTCTCGATAAGAATCGGCGCCGCCGATGAAGTTCCCCCTTCTTTCGCCGTTCGTCGCCATGCTCCTTTGTGGTTGCGGGCACCTCAATGCTGTCTATCAAAACACGGACACAGATCGGCAGAAATCGGTCGTGTCCCGCGATGGGGGGCCTCCACTCGCTTTCATCGAGTTTGGCGAACAGGGGTCCTATCAGGATCCTACTCAGTTGCAGAATGCAACCGACCTGATCAAGAGGACTCCACGGCCGCTGGTAATCACCTACGTCCATGGGTGGCATAACAACGTCAAATCCGGCGACGTCACAAGATTCTCGCGTTGGCTGTACGACCTGAGCCAGACCCAGCGCATTCGCGATAGCGGGCTTCACCTGATCGGCGTTTATCTGGGGTGGCGTGGCGAGATCACCGATGTGCCGGTCCTTCGGCAATTTAGTTTCTACAGCCGCAAAGCTGCTGCGGAACGTCTGGCCAGTAATTTCGATTGTTACGATGCGATCGCGGCCGTCTCGCAGGCCGCGCGCGAATCGCACGCGGGCGATGGACAATATACTGTCCTGATCGGCCACTCCTTCGGCGGCCTGGTTGTGGAGCGCGCGGTCGCGCACGCGATCAACGCCGAAATCCACGGACACGCGCCCGCGGAGCGAAGTCTCCCAGCGGATCTTATTCTGGTGGTTAACCCCGCCTCCGATTCCGTCCTGACCCGGCAGATGATCGCGGCTCTCGCTTCCCGGCAAACCGGCAACACGCGTCCTTTTCTCGTTTCACTTACCTCAACCGCTGATGCCGCTACTGGAACCGCTTTCCCAGCGAGCACTTCGCTCGCAGCGACGACCAAGGTCTTCAACAAAGTCGAGTTGCCGGGTCTGTATGACGACGCGGAAAAAAAGCACCCCAAGCGCCAAAGCGAACGGAGCTTTTATACCAGCACGCCCGGGCACAACGATTTTTTGATTAACCATGAAACCGAAAAGCTAGCGGAAACAGTGGACGCGTCCGCTCACGCAAAGGCTCTTGCCGTCAACCTTTCGCACACTTTGTCGGGCGATGAATTTGTCACGGACGGGCCTAATGGAGTGCTGGAAAAGTGGCGCCTCAGACTCACTGGAAATGACGTCCCTTATTGGAATGTGAAGGTCGACCCCAGCATCATCAAAAACCACGGCGATATTTGGAATATCCGGGCCCAAGCCATGATGGCCGCCATTTTTCGCATGACCAATCCTATTCTGAATCGTCAGGTGAAACCCCGTGCCGTTCTAAAAAAACAGCCGAAACCCGCTGCCATCATTACCCCTAAAGCAAACTAACCCTCAGTCGTAATAACCACCCTATGAACAACTCCACTCGATGCTGTCTTGTCCTTGCCCTCCTCGCGATCTCACTTGTCTTGCGCGCGGCTGCGCCTCCGCCGATGTCCGTGTTAGGTCCGAATAGCTTCGGCCTCAAGTACACGCCGATGCCAGCGGCGTTTAAGTTCCTGCCTGCCGCCACAATTAACGGCTGGATTCAGCAAAACGATAACAAGGCGATGATCCAGCACGGCTGGGACCTTTGGGGCGGGCTCACGGCGATGACTTCGCAAATGGTGGACGGCAAGACCGTCAAGGTCGCCACGTTTGAAACGTGGGTCGATGAAGCAACCGTCTTCCCTCCAGCGTCGGCGGGACCATCGGCTACTCCTTCTCAGTCTCCATCAACGGTGAAGGCACGGAAATTTAGTCCGCCCAAGCAGCTTCAGCACGATAAGGATGGAGTTCGGAAAGCTAAACCGGGCTTCACGCCCGTCCCCCGGCTAGTCTCGGTAAAGTATACCAAGGAGATTTTCGATCACGTCCAGTCGAACGGTTATTATCTGACCGCGACGATGCAAGCGCTGAACGAGAGTTGGGACAAGAAACACACTCCACTCGCCGACCGCGTGGTGCGTCCGTTTCCGAACACGTCGATCATGCTTAAGCCGACCTACGCCCTGGTCAGTGGAAAGTCGCCAACGGTCCTGACCTATTGGACGGGCCCGGCCGATAGCTCAGATCCTTCAGTGCCAGACGTCGGGACCTGGAACAACAAAATGCAAGTGGTGCCGCCCGGTGTAAGCGCGCCGCCCATACCTGGCACTCCTAATGTAGGTATCGACCAGTTTTACGCGATCAAGTTGAACAAGGAGGAAGCTGCCGGGATCAACGATCTCGGGCAAGGAACTGCCAGTGAAGGCGATTACGTGCTCCTGGTGGCGATGCATGTCTCCAGCCGGGAGATCGACAATTGGACGTGGCAAACCTTCTGGTGGTCATTCGACAAACCGTCCATTCCTAAGGCCACGCCGCCGGTGGCTGCGCCGTTCGATCACTATAACATAGCCGTCGGCTACTCGTACACTACAGGACCGGACAGCCCCGCGGGATTAAATGTTGTCTGCTTCAGTCCTTACCTCGAGGCAGGGTTTAGTAACGCTACCTTTACCAAGCCTGGACAACTGGGCATCGAGTCCAACTGCATGAGCTGCCATCGCACCGCCGCCTGGCCCTTCAATGTTAATGGCCCTTATTTTACCGCCAATGGCTTGATCAAGCCAGGCGACAACTATTTCAAGGGAATGACGAAGACGGATTTCATCTGGGGACTGCCAGAGGACGTACCAACTCCGCCGCCCGGAGCTGTGGAGGCGCCTACTCCCTAGCCGCTGAATCGCCAGCCAGGCTTTGGCGTTGTCGGTTTCCCCGCGCCGCCTTACCTTGGCGTTTGTGAAACAATCGCTTGGCCTCGTGGCATTGGTGGTTCGTGAGTACGACGAGGCCATCGATTTCTATGTTCGTGTGCTCGGCTTCACTTTGGTCGAGGACACGTTCATGCCGGAACAAAACAAGCGCTGGGTCGTGGTAGAGCCACCGGGTTCAACTAGCGCGCGCCTGCTGCTCGCACGTGCGGTTGGCGAAGAACAGTCCTCGCGCATTGGCAACCAAACCGGGGGCCGCGTCTTCCTCTTTCTCTACACCGATGATTTCTGGCGCGACTTCAATTCGTACAAAGCCAAAGGCGTGGTCTTTGCGAGGGAGCCGAGTGAGGCGCCTTATGGCACGGTGGCTGTTTTCAAGGACCTCTATGGCAATCTGTGGGACTTGGTTCAACTCAAGAATTGACTCTTACTTGTTTCAGTTCCCAAGATGAGAGGAACGAATATGCCTACTCAAGATAAGTGTTGTTCGATCGTCCCGTACTTCAAGATCTCTGAGGGCAAGCTGGGAGCGTTCAAGGAGCTTTGTGAACGATTCGTGACCGCAACGAAGGAGGAGCCTAAGTGCCTTTACTATGGGTTCTGCTTTGATGGCGACATGGCTCATTGTCGCGAAGGCTATTCCGATGCGGAAGGTCTCCTGGCGCACCTGCAAAACGTCGGCGCGTTGCTGGAAGAAGCACTGACGATGGCGGAACTCGATCGTCTCGAGATTCACGGGCCTGAAGAGGAACTGGCGAAGCTGCGCGAACCGCTGGCTCACTTCAAGCCGCAGTTTTTCGCTTTAGAATACGGTTTTCGTCGCTAAGATCGGTTCAAATCAAAGGAGGCAATATGAGCTCGATGATTCGTGGATTGCGGGTCGCCAGCATGGTGTTCGCCCTGGTTTGCCTGGCGCAGTTACTTCGGGTGCTGTTCAAGATGGAGGTGGTCGCGGGAGGCCATCGGATTCCGTTGTGGGCGAGTGTTGCGGTCATGGTCTTTACAGGTTGCCTTAGCCTGTGGCTTTGGACGCTTTCCCGAGCTGAGACCCCGTGAGGCAGCTCATTTGGCTGATCGTGGCGTCTCTGTGGGCGAGCGCGTTCTGCGCGGCCGCGGAGGAGGAGGATGCCGAGCTGCGCCGATACCTGTCACTCTTAACGGGGGCCCGCCTGGGAGACGACTACAACGCGATCAAGAAGCTCGCCCCGGAAATTGAAGCGCTCCAGCCAGACGTGGGCGACGATAACACGGAAGCATGGATCAAAACGAAGGTTGGTCCGGTTTCCATAAAGGGTGAGTTCAACTTCGCCAAAGGGCGTTTGGTTTCGCATGGCTTTGCAACGGGCGAGTTAACTCACACCGAGGCTCATGAATTTCTTCTTCGTTGCATAACGATCCTCGAGAAACTTTACGGTCCGAGTAAACGAGCAATTGAACTGCCGTCCGAAAGCGACGGACCGAACGATTCCATCGGACTTTATTTCCGGTGGCATAAAGGCAAGATCGGCTTTGCCCTCGAGTGTCATTATCGTCGCGAGTTCGCCAGCGTTAATTGGGGAGCGCAAAAAGAGTAGGTCGATGGAATCACACGGAGAGCGGGAGGACGCGAGCATCTTTGTGGTAGTCGTGAATGACGAAGAACAATACTCGATCTGGCCGGCGGATCGGGAGAAGCCCAATGGGTGGCGGGACGCCGGCAAAAGCGGCCCCAAGGAAGAGTGTCTTGCCTTTATCAAGGACGTCTGGACGGACATGCGACCGCTTAGCCTAAGGAAGAAGATGGACGGGGCTAACGGGAAGAACTGAAAAGGTAATCTCCGGTTGCCACACACGCCCTGAGGGCGGGCCGTCTCCAGTAGCGTTTGGAAACCGTCGCTTCTCCGGAGGGTTTTGCGACGCGCAAAAGGCGCGTATGGTTGACGCGTTATGGCAAACCAGATTTTGGCAGGAAAAGTCGGCGTTGTTTTCGGCGTGGCCAACAAGCGGAGCATCGCGTGGGCGATCGCCAAGGCCTGGGCCGCGGCCGGCGCGCGCTTGATCTTCAATTATCAGGGCGAGCGGCTGAAAGAGAATGTCGAGGAGTTGGTGGGGGAGTTTGGCGAAGGGACGCATTTATATCCGTGCGATGTTTCGAGCGACGCGGAAATCGCGGAGTTCTTCGACAAAGTTCGCGGCCAGACCGACCGACTTGATCTGATGCTGCATTCGGTGGCGTTCGCGCCGAAAGAGGCGCTCGAAGGCGATTTTGTGAGCACGACGCGCGAGGCATTTCGCACGGCGCACGACATCAGCGCCTACTCGCTCGTCGCTCTCGCGCGGGAATCGGCGCCGCTGATGACAAATGGCGGGAGCATTCTCGCGATGACCTATTACGGCGCGGAGAAGGTAGTGCCGCACTACAATGTGATGGGCGTAGCCAAGGCGAGCCTGGAAGCTTCGACTCGTTACCTGGCCTACGATCTGGGGCCGAAAAAGATCCGCGTTAATTGCATCTCCGCCGGGCCGGTACAAACGCTGGCCGCGCGAGGGATCAGCGGTTTCTCGGCCATGCTGAAACATTATCAGGAGCACGCGCCGTTGAAACGCAGTTGCGACCCAGCAGAGCTGGGCGAGACGGGAGTTTTTTTGGCGAGCGACGGCGGGGCGGCGATCACAGGGCAGGTGATCTACGTCGATGGAGGGTATCAGATCATGGGAATGTGATTCCCTTCCTCGTGCTCCTGCTCGTGATCGTGATCGTAATCGAAACCTAAAAGGTCGAGCACGAGCAGGAGCACGAGCACGATTAGGAAAGAGACCAGAGCATTGAATCTCGCCGAACAACTACGGCAGCTCCTCGGTGCGGAGGCGGTCTCGGATGGTGCGGCAGAGTTGCGGGCGCACAGCGGCGATAAATGGTTTGCGAACCATCCGCCCGACGTCGTTGTCTTCGCTGAGTCCACCGAGCAGGTAAGTCAGCTGCTGCGTTTCGCCGCGCGGGAAAAAATTCCGGTCACAGCGAGGGGAGCGGGTTACGGCTACGTAGGAGGCTGTGTGCCGGTGCGCGGCGGAATTTCCCTTTCGCTCGCGCGCATGAATCGGATCAAGAAGATCAGTTTCGCGGACGCAGTTGCCGTTGTGGAACCGGGTGTGATCACAGCCGATCTGCAAGCAAAGGCGAGAGAGCAGCAGCTCTTTTATCCGCCGGATCCTGCCAGCAAAAATGACTGCAGCATCGGTGGGAACGTGGCCACGAACGCCGGCGGACCGCGTTGTTTGAAATACGGCGTGACGCGCAACTATGTGGTCGGAATCGAGGTGGTCCTGGCCAACGGCGAAATCCTGCGCCTCGGCGGAAGCGTTCATAAAAACAAAACCGGATTCAACCTGATCGGATTGTTCGTGGGTTCCGAAGGCATGCTCGGAGTGGTAACGGAAATCACTCTGCGCCTGCTTCCGCTCCCGCCGGCGCGCGCCACACTTTCCGCGGCGTTTGCGAGCATGAAGGAAGCAGCGGCCGCGGTTCAGGCCATTTTTCATGCGGGCTTCCTTCCGGCGGCGCTTGAGATTGCGGATCACTTCACACTCGAAGCAGCGCGCCGCGATCGTGGAGTTGGTCACGTCCCAGACGGTAACGCGCATCTGCTCGTGGAAGTGGATGGCCAGGTGGAGACAGTTCGGAGCGAGGCCGCGGCGCTGAGCAAATTGATCGCGGGCCGAAATCCAAACTCGCTGACGACGGCAACGACGGAAGAGGAATGCGAAAAGCTCTGGCAATTGCGCCGCGATTTCAGCAACTCGCTGCGCGCTACTGGCCTGACGAAACTGAACCAGGATATCGTGGTGCCACGGTCGCGCCTGGTGGATCTGGTCGAGTTCGCCGAGACGCTCCAGCAGCGCCACGGTTTTCCGGTCGCCTGTTTTGGCCACGCGGGAGATGGAAACATCCACGTGAATATCATGGCGGCGAATTACGACGATCCCGCGGTGCAGACAAAAGTGGAAGGGGCACTCGACGATTTGTTTCAGCAGGTGCTGGCCTGGGGTGGGGTGATCACGGGGGAGCACGGCATCGGTTTGGCGAAAAAACGCTGGTGGCCGGAAGCGACGAGCGATGTCGCGCGTGACGTGCATCGCGCGATCAAGGACGCGCTGGATCCGGCGGGGATATTAAATCCGGGGAAGTTTCTCGAGTAGCGTATGCGATTGGGAAACGCGCTGCGCCATTTCTTGCACTTACACTTTAACTTTCACTTACACGTTCTCCAGAGCCGAGCCGGAGTGTAAGTGAAAGTTAAAATGTAGGTGCAGGAGGAGATGATCGGACGCCGCAGCGCGGCGTCCCTACCTGAGGGACAGCACGGCGTTCACGGCGCGATGATCGCTCGATTGGGGCGACGTGTTTGCCACCCAGGCTTTGATCAGCGTCGCGCCGCGAAAAAAGATGTGGTCGAAACAGGCGGCGGGATAGCGCGCGTCGGGCGGGACAGTGATGCGCGACGACTGAGGAATCCCTTGCCAGCTCCAACTGAAACTTTCGGCCAACAAGTTGCGCGTGGTTTTTTCATCGGCAAAGCGAGGATCATCCGGCGTGGTATTGAAATCCCCTCCAACAATCCAGCTCAGCTCACCCAGTTTTTCGTACGCTACTTTCATCGCTTTCATATGAGAGAGCAGCTGGCGCATCGACTCTTCCCGGATGCGCATGTCTTCGTGAATCTCGCCCCGATTGCTCTTCAGGTGCAGAGCATAAACGAGAAGGACTTGGTTCGCGGAAACCTGATACGCGGCAAAGGCAAAGCCGCGCGGCGGGGTGATGGCCGAGCCAGGTTTCCATGCTTCCGCCCAGGCACTGATCGGCTGCAACCGGCTGGCGATGGCCACCTGCTGCGCTTCCTTCTGGCCTTCGCGGGGCGGAAAGTCTGAGCAGACGTCCACCTTAAATCCGTCCAAGCCATGGACGGCGAGTGCCGCGTGCTGGAGATCGCGCACTTCTTCGAGGCCGAGCACGTCGGGAGCGAGCTGGGCGAGATCGTGCTGCACCGCGCGGATCTGCCGATCTTCTTCCGAGCGCGAAGCATTTGGTCGCCGGCCCGGGAACCATTGCACGTTCCAGAAGGTGGCCGAGATCGTCGTGGAAGAAGTGGCCGGCTGTGTCGGAGGGACGGGCTGGGCGCAAACAGAGCCAGCGAGAATCGCAACCGATAAGAGCTGTACTAGAAACCGGGGGGTCACGGGGGGACGTTAGCGGGAGAGGCAGGAAGAGGCGAGAGAGTTTAGCGAGAAACTCACTAGTCGTGGGGAATAGCAAAGAGGCGCTTCGCGACGCACGGCGCCATTCTTGTGGAGGCTCCCTACTTTTTCTCTGTGTGATCGGAGAGCGACCGGGAGGCCCCTCGCCGTCTGCGCGGCTCGGGATGACCTGCACGCGCGCTCTATCCGCGCCGGATGATCTTGCTCAGTTGTTCGATCGCGGCTTGCTCCGCTTTTGCATCGTCGTCGTAACCCCAGGCCACGATCTCGAGCATTTGCGTTCCCACGTCGCGCTTGCCTTTTCGCACCGCATCGAGCCGTCCCGCTGCCGTCCAGTTTTCGTGATCGACCATGCCAGGCTGCGCCGGTGTTCCATCCCAGTAGCAGTAAAACACGTGGAGTGATCGGCCCCTGTTCTCGAAGGTGTAGGCGCGGATGGGCAGAGCCACCTCGTTGACCGTGAGGAGTTTGTTCTGCACGCCGCCTCGTTGCTTCATGCCGTTAGCGGGCAGGCAAATATCCGGCCGGTGATTTTTAATGAAAAGACCGGCTGTGCGTCCAGGCAGCCAGCGAAAGAAAAACATGTTCCAATTGTGGCCATCTTCGCCGCTCCAGGAGCCACCACCGCCCTCGTTGTATCGCAAAAGCTCCTGCGCGCTGTCCTCGATCGTCACGTTTTTGTAGTTCGCCGCCTGCTCCGGCCAAATAACCGTCCATGGTTGAAGCCGGGACGACTCCGATTCGTGCATGCGATACCAAAGCTGCGTTCCGGCTTCGGCGACTACGGTCAGGGCCAGCAAGAGCGCGAGGACGAGCCGCGGGATGCGAAAGGGGTTCGCCGTGCGCGCCTCCACCGTCGGCGCTTCGCCTTTCGGACGCAGAAGTAAACTCAATCCCCAGAGTCCGAAGAGGCAGATCATCAGAATGGTGTGGCCGGCCGGATCGTGCCAATTCTTGATCGTGGCCGAACCATGCTCCGCCCCGACGTAGACCAGGAGAAAGGTGCGCACGAGATTGCAAAAGAAGGCCATGAACGCGCCGGCCACGACGAGAACCACGCGGCGCAAAACGGAGAAGTCGTAGAATTCGCCCAGGAAAAGCGAGACCATGAACGTGGCCTGCAACGATCGAATGCCGGTGCACGCTTCGTCGATTCCGACGAAACCGGTGCCGACTTCGATCACGTTGCCCATCTGCACCGCCGGGATGCCGATCGCGTTTAGGAACTCCACGTTGATGAGCGCGTCGGCGCGCATCAAACCCTGAATGACAAATTGTTCCAGATTCGTCGGCCACGGCACCGCCACGAAAAAAAACAGAATGGGAAACACGAAGTGCCGCACCCAGCGCGCGCCGCCGGCGAGATAAATTCCCGCGGCGGTGATGAAGGCTGCGGCTGCGGCCATTCCCCAGCTCAGCAGACGCCAGTCCGGATTTGCCTCCTGGATCAGGCGGACCGGAATGATGAACGCGGCGCCCAGGATGAGCAAAAATCCCGCGGGGATTTTGAAGTGCGGAACCGAGGGCGGAGGGGCGTCCTGATAGCGGCGCCAAAAAATATAAGCCGCCAGGAAAGGGACCGTCCAGCCGTAGGCGTATTGCGGGTTGATCGACCACTCGAAGCGGAGGCGCGAAATCAGCTCGATCCAGACCAGCGCAAATACCGCGATCGGAAACCAATCGAGGCTTCGCCCCAGGGATTTCACTACGGGCTGAGCAGTGGCGGCGGTGGCGTTCATTGGGCGCGTTGGATTTAGCAGATTATGAGCCGGGAAAAAAGCGCGCTCTTCCGCTGGCACGAAGTCGAAAATTGAGCGAACTTACACGCGCGACCGCCACGGAGGCCGAATCTCCAGTGAAGCACTTTATTCGAGTGCGTTTGCCAGGGCGGCGCATTCTCACGATGAAACCTGGAACTCTCACCCACACCATCGCGGTCCTTCTCTCCTCGGTCTCTGCCCTTTTCACCCAAAACGCGCCCGCGGCAATCCCTGGTGGACTGGTCAAGCTGAGTAAGAAATCGAATAAGCCGCAGGGTGAAAACCTCCTGAAGGTAGACCCGTACGCCTCCTCCGCGAAAGCCGATCCGCCTCCCCTCGCACCCAAGCCGGGCGAAAAATTTCCCTGGAAAAAAGAGATCGTCACTACGGTTTTTTGGATTGGCGAAAAGCCGACTGCAAATAATCCGACTCCGAATCGCTCCAGCTCGTGGGATGCGAATTGGACTCGGAATTACGGTGGGTTCGATAACCCCGACCGTTCCCAGCGGCACGATTTTCTACCGGCGAAATTCACCCCGCGGCAAAATCCCTTTTATGTGGCCCTTCCTTACAACGACAAATCAACCAACGGTCACCGGGCCGAGGCGCCGCGCGTCGTGCCTTGGTTCAAGGAAGCGTATCAGGGCCCTGGCGTCTCCACCTGCAAGGGCCGTTGGATCGCGATCCGCAAGGGCAACAAGACCGTTTACGCACAGTGGGAAGACGCTGGACCGTTTCGGACCGATCACTGGCAATACGTTTTCGGTAACGAGCGGCCCAAACCAAACTTGAACAAGGGCGCGGGCCTTGATGTTTCACCGGCGGTGCGTGATTTCCTCGGTCTTGAGGATACCGACGTAACCGATTGGCGATTTGTCGATTTCAGCGAAGTGCCTCGCGGTCCGTGGTCGAAGCATGGCGACAATAACACTTTCGTGATCAATCAACGTCGCAGCGACAAGGCCTTGGTTGAGGGCCCAAAGCGCGGCGGCGTCTCCATCATGCCGTAGGTGGATCGAGCGCTCCGTCGCTCGATTTCTTTGGGTTCCGCCTTTGGCATTCTCGTTGAGCGACGGAGCGCCCGATCCACCTGAGCTTCGTGCACGTTGGCTATCTCGGACGAAAACGCGGTAGGGACAGCGCGCTGCGCTGTCCGAGACGCGTGGCTGAGTTTGTAGGAGCCTGGGGTTGCGAGCCGGGGCATGGAACGCCGCAGCGCGGCGTCCCTACCATTACAGATCCGAGCTGGAAGACGCCGACACGCTCTGCGTGGACGACAATGCGGGCTCAGAATAATTCCGGATGGTCGTCCGCGACCTCATTCGGTCCAATGGCGATCCGGATTTTCGCCAGCAGGTCGTTGAAGTCGTACGGTTTTTGGATCGTATCGATCACGCCCGCTTTCAGCATCTCCGAACGAAGCGCCGGTTCGAGATAACCGCTGGCCACGATCGCGCGTACGCCTGGTTTGCTCTCCTTCATTTTCAGGAAAGCCTCGCGCCCCCCGAGCCGCGGCAAGCCCAAATCGCAGACCACCAGCCCGATCTCATCGCGATTGGCGTCGAAGATCGCCACGGCTTCGAGGCCGTCTTTCGCCGAGAGGACCCGATACCCTTCGCCCTCCAGGATCGTCATTCCCAGGTCACGCAGCATTTCTTCGTCTTCGACCAGGAGGATCGTCTGCGGTGCGTTCGGCTTTGGCGAAATTTTTTCCCGGTCGCCCGCGCCGAGCTCGGCCGCGGAATGTTCGAACGGCAGGTAAATCAGAAAAGTCGTACCGGCTCCCGGTTCGCTTTCTACCTGGAGAACACCTCGATGATTGTTCACTACGCCGTAGACGACCGACAGTCCAAGACCCGTGCCTTTGCCGCGCTCCTTCGTGGTGAAAAACGGCTCGAAGATGTGCGACTTCACTTGCTGGGTCATGCCCGTGCCGGTATCGCGCACTCGGACGCAGGCATAATTTTGTGAAGTCGCGCCGGTAAAAAATTCCGTCAGCTCGGCGCCGGGAACCATCGAGGTCTCGAGCGTGAGTGTCCCGCCCTGCGGCATTGCATCACGCGCGTTCACGCAAAGGTTCAACAAGACCTGGTGGACCTGGCTGCGGTCCGCGGTGATGGGCGGAAGGTTGGGCTGGAGACGCAGCTCGAAGTCGATCATTTTGGGAAAAGTCGCCTGGAGCATTTTTTCCAGTTCGCGCATGAGCGCGTTCAGATCGACGGACGAAAAACGCGCTTCGGTCTGGCGCGCGGAGGTGAGCAGTTGCTGCACGAGCGCGGCACCGCGTTCCACCGCCTCTTTGATGACCTTGATGGCGCCGGGCAACTCGTTCGGTTTCGCCCGCAACGTTTCGAGGCGGTTCGTATAGCCGAGGATAATGGCCAGGATGTTGTTGAAATCGTGCGCAATCCCGCCGGCCAGCGTTCCGAGGCCTTCCATCTTTTGCGCCTGGATCAATTGTTGTTCGAGGCGTTTGCGCTTGGTGTCGTTAAAGAGATAGACCTGCAAACCCGTGAGCTCGCCTCCAGTGAACGATCCGACGAGGCGGGCCACCACATAGACCGGATCGCCGTCGAGCTGGCTCATTTCGAGTTCGTGCCGCTCCACGATTTTCTCCTGGCGCACCATCTCAAGCAATTCCGCGCCATCCTTCCGGCTTCGCAGAAGCTCCAGGAAATTCCCGGTCGTCGCTTCCTCGATGGACGGGAAGCCAAAAATATTTGCGAAAGCCGGATTGCAGGTCAGGATCCGTCCGTCCGCCCGGATGCTCAGGGTCCCCGTGAAATCTTCGGTGAAGAAACGCCGATATCGTTCCTCGCTTTCGCGCAGCGCCTCCATCTCGCGGCGGCGGGCGGTGACGTCGGTGTTGATCTGCAACCGCCGCGCGCCGGGCTTCGCGCGTTCGAGCGTCCATCGGCTCGCCACAACGATCGGTTCTCCGTTTTGCCGGACTTGCTCCAGCTCGCCTTCCCAGTGCGAGGTCTTACGCAAGCTCGCTTCGATACTTTTCGCGACGCCGGTCAGCTGAGTGCGAAGGAGCTTGTGGACGTTTTTGCCGAGAGCCTCCTTTTTTTTCCAGCCGTAATGGCGACACGCTCCCTGGTTCCAGTAGGTGATTGTGCCATCAGCTTCGGTGACAATGATCGCGTCATTTGATGCGTCGAATAGCTTGGCCTGGTCCATTATCTGGTCTGAGCCGTCATGGACTGGAAGAGGGCGCAACACTCGGAGCCGGACGAGTAGAACTGCGAGAGCGCAACTCATCGAGGCCGCCCGAAAAGAAGACGTAATAGAAGGCCAGCAGCGCGCCCAGGATCACCGCCGCCAGAAAGATGAAGCTCGCCAGGCGCAATCCTCGGTAAGGCGTCCCCGCCCTCTGCCGTGCCGTGCGTTGCCGCATCAGTTCGAGCTCGAGGAGGCGAAGCGCGTTCTCCGGGTCGACCGGTTCAGGCTTGCCGTCGCCGTGGGAATTCATCGAAAAGAATCTTAACCATTCAACCGAAAGACCAAATGGATTCTGCTGCGCCGCCCTCCGACCTGAGAAAGATCCTCGCGTTCACGCTCCCCATGGGCGTGTTCCTCCTGTTGCTCGGCTTTACCGGCTTCCTTCGGAAAGAAGGCGGTGCTCTTTGGCTCGCGTCGCCGGAATACTGGACCTACCCGGCTCAAACCCTAGTCTGCGGCGCGCTGCTTCTCTGGTTTTGGCGCGACTACCCGCTTTACGCGGCCCGGCAGGTTCTCGTGACCCTCCTCGTCGCACTCGCGGTCTTTGGCCTCTGGATTGCACCGCAGGCGTTTCTTGGTTTCGCGCCGCGTCTCGACGGTTTCAATCCCGAGATCTTTTCCGGTCAGCCAACTGCCTACTGGACGACTGTCGTTTTTCGTTTTTTGCGACTGGTGGTTGTTGTTCCCTTGGTGGAGGAAATTTTTTGGCGCGGATTTGTCCTTCGCTATTTTATCGATGAGAAATTTTACGCCGTCCCGGTTGGCGCATTCTCCTGGCTTTCCTTCGCGGCGGTAACCTTGGGATTCGGATTCAGCCACGCCCGCGCGGATTGGGTCCCGGCCCTGATCACCGGCGCGCTTTACAATTGCGTCGCGTATCGAAGCAAGAGCCTGACCTCGTGTGTGATCGCCCATGCCATCACGAACCTGCTCCTCGGTCTCTGGATTATGAAAACGGGCCAGTGGGGATTCTGGTAAAAGGGTGCCTTCCAATGGCACCGCTCCTGCTCCCTAAAACGGGCTATGCAGGCCACCTTTCTCCAGAAAGTCATTCTTTGCGCGATCGCGGGTTTCGCCGCGGCGTGCCTCTTGCAATGGGGCAAGGTTTTCGTGACCGGCGCTGATGATGCTCTGAACAAGGGTTACAAGCATACCGCGCCCGGCGTCAGTCTCACCGCCAAACCGTAGCGCGGAAAGCGATTGCCGACCGTCCCGCCGCGCATAATCTGCGTCGGACGTTATGAAGATCGGCTTTGCCCAAATCAATCCCACGGTTGGAGATTTGAGCGGCAACTTTGAGAAGATCCTCAGCGCGTACGAGAAGCTCGCGGCTGCGGGTGCGGATTTGATCATTACTCCGGAACTCGCCATCACCGGTTATCCGCCGCAGGACCTGGTCTTCAAATCGCAGTTCGTTCCGCAAACTCTCGAGGTCCTCGATAAACTGCAGTCTCACCTGCGCGAGGCCGGTCTGCTCGTGGGCTACGTCGAGCGGAATCAGGGGCGAGGGAAACCGTTTCACAACGCGGCCGCCTTGCTCCAACCGGACAGCCCGATCGCAACGACCCATAAGTCGCTCCTGCCCACCTACGACGTTTTCGATGAGGACCGTTATTTCGAACCCGCCCGGGGCGTAGTGCCGTTGATCTTTCGGGGAAAGAAAATCGGAGTCACCATCTGCGAAGATATCTGGACGGAACATTACCTGCCGCGCCCGCTTTATGAGGTCGAGCCGGTGCGATCTCTCGTGGAGCAAGGGGCTGAGATTATCCTGAACTTGAGCGCGTCGCCCTTCAGCCTGGGGAAACCGGGGGTTCGCCGCGAGATGGTGGCGACGCTCGCGCGCACTTATCACCGTCCCATCTGTTATTGCAACGCGGTCGGAGGCAACGACCAGCTCGTCTTCGACGGCAACTCCTTCGCAGTAAATTCCGCGGGTGAGTTAATCGCACAGCTCCCCGGATTCCAAATCAGCGAAGAGATTGTCGACCCGGATGGCTCGGAGCCACTGTCCCTGCCGAAGCGGGATGTCTCCGCGGACCTGTTCGCGGCGCTCTCGTTAGGTGTGCGGGATTACCTGACCAAGTGTAACTTCAAGTCTGCAGTCCTGGGCTTGAGCGGAGGGATCGACTCCGCGGTCGTTGCCGCCGTTGCCGTTGACGCGCTTGGCCCGAAGAACGTGCTCGGCGTTTCCATGCCGAGCCCCTATTCCTCCCAAGGAAGTATCGACGACGCGCTGGCCTTGGCGGACAACCTCGGGATCAAGTGTCTCCAGATCCCGATCGCGAACGCGTTCGCCGCGTTCAAGGCCCAGTTCGGAGAAATCTTTGCCGGACTGCCGGAAGATACTACGGAGGAGAACATGCAGTCGCGCCTCCGCGGCATGATCCTGATGTCGCTCTCGAATAAGTTCGGGCACATCCTCCTGACCACGGGCAACAAGAGTGAGCTGGCGGTAGGTTACTGCACTATTTACGGCGACATGGCGGGAGGTCTGGCGGTCATCAGCGATGTGCCGAAAACGATGGTGTATCAGTTGGCGCGTTGGATTAACTCCGATAACAAGCGCGGCGAAATCATTCCCGCATCGACGATTGAAAAGCCCCCCAGCGCGGAACTAAAGCCAGGTCAGACCGACCAGGACAGCCTGCCTCCGTACGACGTGCTCGACGAAATCCTGCGGCTCTATGTGGAAGAGAACATGGGCGCGCGGGACATCGTAGCTCACGGGTTCGACGAGAAAACGGTTCGTTGGGTCCAACGGCGCGTCGACATTAACGAATACAAGCGCGAACAAGCCGCTCCGGGGATCAAGGTAACCAGCCGCGCGTTCGGGGTAGGACGCCGGATGCCCATCGCGCAGAAATACGTGGACTAGCCCGTTCCCCCCTGCTGGTGGAAGGCGAAGCAATAACCTCCTTTTATTAATGCTAGTCCGCGACTTGTTGGAAATTGGTAATGCTGAATGCGAGTCTTCGCGTATCTCCATTACCTGGCGCCTCTGCTGGGACATCGGTGTTGAAGTGCAAAACGGTTTTTCCAACCGGCAAGGGGACCGCAAGATTGACCGGTGTTGAGTTGGCCGGTTCGAGTCTGCCTTGATAGACGATTTCCTTCCCGTTCGTAACGCGAAGTTCCCTCTGCTTTAACGTGTCGACACTAAAGGTCAGATGGACCGATTTTGGCTTCGACGAGTTATTTTCCAGAGTGATCGTCGCGTCTCCATCGCTCCAACGCCGGGTGTCTTTATCACTGCCTTCCAGGTCGTACCAGTGACGATCAAAATCAGGGGGGAGCATTCGGTTCGCAGAAGGCTCCAAAGCAATTGCAACGAGCCGTGGCGCCTCGACCAGGATAGTGGAACGGCCGGCCGCTGCTAATTCCGCGACAAGAGCATTCCCATTGTCAGCATAGGCCGGTCGAGTAATCAGAATCGTGCTAAAGCCGTAACTCTCCAAGAGCGGTACGAGACCGCGCATTCCAAGCGAAGCCGCTTCCGCCTGCCATCGTTCCCGAGTTCGGCCCTTGTCACTTCCATAGGAAAACCGCAGGTCCTTCGATTGCAGGTAAGGCCGGAAGTGTTCATAGTCGATCATCGCGCCGATGGCGGGAACTTCCGGAAAGTCAGCTACGGGGAGCTGGAATATCATGGCGCGCTTGGGCAACTTTGCGCGCAGTTGCGAAGCGACGTAGGCGTCTTCCTGCACACCGGCGGAATGTAAGTCCCAGGGCGGCAAAACCACTGTCTGATCGTAACAGCCGACAGAGGTGATCGCTACGGCAAGGATTATAGACCACGCGGCAGGCCAGCGGCGGGTCAGGCGTGACAACTCGCGGACGAGGAAGAGGAGGACGAAAGCGAGGATGACTATGCTGTACCGGTTCGTGCACCGGAAGAATACCAGCCCAAACAATCCGATCATTCCATTGATCCCGCCGATGACGGAGAAGGCGAAAATCCAGAGAACGAACCAGAAATGCGACGGAGTTGTTTCAAGTCGGTTCCGGACGAAGGAAAGGAGCGACTTGGCTCCAAGCCACAGGAGGGCGGCTATCCCTACAATTCCGAGGTAAGCAGATCCCGGTTCACCGATGGAATAACTCTGTTTAAAGTAAGTAGCCTGCGCCCAATCCTGGAAGGCGGTGATCCGATGAACCAGGGGTAGAAATAATTCGATTGGCTTAAGCGCATATAGTTCCAGCCCCACATAGGTACGGACCAGCACCGATGGGTTTGGCCCGTTTCGGAAGTGGTACCAAAACGTATCGATGTTCATCAAGACGAAAAGACCTGCCATTAGGCAAATCAACGAGAACGGAAGCGCTGCGCGCCTCCACTGCCGCCTGACCCATCCCTGATAAAGGATGGCCGCCAGGAGGAACTGGCAAAAGAGACCAGTGTAATAAATGTTCTGGATCCCGAATAGAGTCGCAACAGCAGTGCAAAACCAAATCCGGCGCTTGCTGGGCGGGCTGGGATCCGGCTCAAAGCAATACCAGACCACAAGGAGACCTAAAGGGATGTGCCAGTAATAGGTAAGACTGATATGCTGCACGCCCCGCGCGAAAGCGAAGCGACTAAAGGCAAAAAGCACCGCGCCCGCCGCCGAAAACCATATGCTATAACGTAATCGCCGGCCAACGAAGTAGAAACTAAGCGCGGCAAGCAGGTGTGCGGTAAGCAGAACCAGATTCGATCCCGTAAAAACTCCAAACCATCGAACAAGATATCCCCACCATGCTATGAGACCTTCTTCTATCGAGGGATAATCGTACCAGTTGGCGCGGAAGGGAGCGCCGAGTGAGACAGGCGCCTTGCTTGTCAGGGTTATCTCTCGGTCGGCGAATGCTTTTGCTCCAGCCATCCCCCACCACGCATCACCGCCATAAGCAATGGGCTCCTTCCAGGCGCGGATCGTCCAGCGGTCGTAGCAGGCACACCAGAGCAGAGTGACCAGGGCAAGAAGGGCGGAAACGCGCAAGGTCTCCCGAAGGATGCCCTGTGACCGCGCACTGAGCCACCGGGGCTTTGTGATCCCTTTCTCCATTATCTTATTTTTCCGGAACCACCGACGCGTCTACGTAATGAAAGTCAATCTCGGTAAATCCGCAGGCCAACGTTCTCCCGTCGGTGGACTCTCCCACTTCTTTCGGAGAAATCGCGTCCGGAAATTCGAAAGCCAGCGTCGCATAAGGCTGCCGGTTCCATACTTGCGACACGATACGCATGGACTGAGTGCCACTTTTAGCCACTTCAAAGGATTGCGGCGGCTCATTATTGAAAGAGACGGACATACGTTGGATGCGACTGGTTCCGAAGTTAAACGGAAAAACATGGAAGTCGATTTGCACGTCGGCGGAAGCGGGCAAGGCCTGGAAAAAGATGAGTGCCGTCTTCTGCGTGCTCCAGGAGAAGGGACCTGTCGAAACATCCCAGCCGGCAATGGCGAAGGTTTGGGCGTTCGCTTCGGTGCCAGCGAAGAGGATCTGGGCGTGGCCAGGATCAATGGGAGCGGCTGAATTCGATACCCAATTATCGCCGGATACGGCGGGAGAGGTAACAGTCCAGAGCGCGACCTGACCGCTGCGGACGGATGCGACCAGATCGCCGCCGACGTGTCGTGATCCAAAGATAAATGACCAGTTCCACGGGACCACGTAATCATATCCCAGGCGCTGCAAGGCGAGGGCAGCGCCCGCCGCCCAATCCCAATATCCATGCTGGAAGGATAAGAATTTGGTCTTTGGGAGTTGGCCGTCTTTCTCAGCTGCGCTTCGAACCGCTTCTATGGCGGCCCGTGAGCCGTTGGGTGAAGCCAGGTGCTGGGGGTGCAACGTCCAGCTTTTGGCCGTAGCAATCCACAGGCATGCCGCGATGAGATACAGTGGAAGCAAGAGATAGGTCCTGGGTACTCGTTCGCCAGGAGAAAGAAGCACGATGCCGAGAAGGATGAAGGGCACAAAGAGGAGGGAAAAATTGAAGTAAGCATTAAAGGCAAACATTTCGGCATTTTGCATCATGCCCCAGACGATTGTGAGCAACACCGAAAATACAAAACAGATTACCAGCCAATTGAAGAACCGACGTTCCGGATGGATGGACGGTTTCCTTACGACCAGGATAACAATAAGGACCAAAATCCACATCACGAAGAAGTGCGATCTGTTAACTAGAAAGGTCAGGTTCGAGAGGATGAGTTGGTCGCAGTATTGGTTGGGATTAGGAACGTAGTAGAAGAAGGCGGCGAGGTAGACGAGGGACTGAGACAGGCTCTTGCGGTCTCCCGTGTTGTGGGCAAAGTGGTGAAAGATTCCCCGGAGATTACTTTCCTCTCCTTTGCAAGCGTCGACGACGATTGGCAATAAAAAGAGGGCGACGATCACCCCGCCGCAGATGTGGGAATAAAGAATCCCCGGCGTTCGCGTTGAATCGGGATTGTCCCTTCGACGCAAGTAACCGAACCAAAGCGCCCCGTATGCCATCCCAAAGAGTGGGATGACGAAGAGCGGTTGTGCGACATGCCCGTGGACAAGGAAACAACCCGCGAGCAGCGCGGGTATTAAATCTTTGACCTCGCCTGAAGCAAGCGAGGCACACGCAACGACGAAGCAGAGAAAAGGGCATAACAAAACATAGGGAGGCCATATGCTTTCAAAGGCGCTCCCTGGGATGTTAAGATTAACGATGCTGAAATGTGCGGCCGCGAATACCAGCAGTAGCGGCAATAACAATGGGCTTCGGATGCGCTTCGTTACGATAAAGAGCGCCCAGGTAAAAAAGAATGCCTGGAGGAGGAGTCCAATAATGGCATGAGCATTATGCGGAGCTGGAACGATCTTGAGAAAATCGAAGAAGACAGTTTCGCCCAAAGCGTAGGCATAGAAGAAAGCTGGGCCCGGATGGTGGAAACCAAAACGGGAATAGTTTCCGTATAACTCTCGAAAGGCTTTGGCTTCGCGTATTTGCAGAGCGTTAGCGGCGAAGTCACCTCCCTCGTAATGTTGCTCCAGAAAATAAAAGCTGAAGTCACAGCTAAGGAAAAGCGTGGCTATCGCGAGCCAAATGAGGACGAAGGTTCTCGGGCGAAGGTCCGGTCTGTGGGCGGAGCCGCCGGTGCTATCCGGGATCGCACCCGTTTCGCTCATGGCAACAGGTCCAGGTAAGCTCGTTCCACCCGGTCCCAGGAGTATCGCGCTCGCACGTAGGCTTGCCCTTGCTGCCCGAGCTGGCGCCGGGCTGGTTCATCGACACAGGTCAACGCTGCGATCCATTCCTTCTTGTTGTCATACCACAAGCCGCCGTGGGATTGCTGGCAGTGAACGCGCAGAACGTCACATTGCCCATTAACAAGGGCAGGCCGTTCCATCTGCCATGCTTCCAACAAAACCATGGAGAGGCTTTCATGCTTTGATGGCATCAGGAGCCATTCGCACGCGGCCAGAGCATTCCATTTCTCCTGCTCTTCCAGAAAACCGAGGCTGATGATATCATCGTGGAAAGGAACAGGCATCACTTCGCGCCCAGCCAGGACAAGCTTGTGCTCGATCATCCCGTCACGCCGTGCCTGCACGAAGTAATCGATCATTTCCGCGCAGCCTTTTGATTCGTCAATCCTCCCCAGGTAGAGCAGGAAGGGTTCATGGAGTCCGTAACGATCCCGAAATTCTTCAGGCTTTACTCGCCCGGGTTTTTCAATTCCAACTCCAATGGTCGGACCGGACAGAGTAAGCCCTGGAAATCGTTTTTTAAGAAACTCCTGTTCGGTTGGCGTATTGAAGATCAAGGCGCGCGGCAAAGAAAATATTCCTTCCCACATCTTGAAGTAGATCGGCCACTCGTCATGGGCCAGTGGAGCGAGGAAAGCTTTTTCCCTGACCAGCGGCAAACCAAAGTACGTGGTGGCGTAAAGGTAGCCGAAGAAGATGAACGCATCGTAGGCGTCTTCGTGTTCGCGCAGGTAATTCAGCAACGCGCTGGACATGGGACCTTGCGCTCGCATCCATTGCTCCTGCTCGGCCAGAGTCGTCTTATCCTGGCGGGAGTGGAGTTCGCTCGAGAGGCGGTTAAAGGTCTCGACGTCGCGCGGCTCATCCACCGGGAAGCGGCGGATAAGCGTCGGGCCGGCCTGTTCCGAGCCCGCGCGATAAAAATTATCCCAGGTCATATAATCCAGGGCGCAGGTCGTGAGAATCTCCGTGAGCCAGTGCTTCGCCATATGCTGGGCGATCTGGAGGCAATGAGCCTCCGCGCCCCCATTTACCTCAAGACCGCAACGTTGGACGACGAAGGCTACACGCATTCTCTGGTCTGCGGGCCAGCGTCACGCGTTCCGCTGCTAACCCTTTGTCAGCTCTAATTCGTGACAGCAAATACCAAGAACTCGAGGGTCGGTGTTGAGACCAAGTGCCTTGGGAGAAGTCGCTTTCGGCACCTTGAGCGTGATCGTTAGCTCGCCTCCCTTTTTTGTGATGTCATGAGGAATGGCTGCGACAAAGTCCGCCGTATCGCCCACCTGCCAGTCGGCGATCTTTTGGTCGTTTGCAATCACCTCCACGGGTTGAAAGGGCAATTCCGGTTCTTTGATTAATCCCCCCAGTTTCATTCGAAGCGTGACCGAGTCCGTTGTAGGAGCCACCTTCATCACCAGAACCGCAAATATTCCTTCCGACCAGGAGAACTTTTCTTCCGTCTTACTCCAACCGGAGGTGCGCAACCGCTCGGATCCACCACCCGTTCCGAAGTCCACCTTGGTTCCGTACTTCACCTCAGAGGCCCCAGCCGCAGCATCTGCGTTATCTTTCGTGCTGAAATGATCGCACGAAGTCAAAGCGAGCAGAGCCAACCCCGCAAGCGCGGAGTATCTCCCAGTCCCGTTGCGGAGAAAGTTTTTGCCGATCGTTTCTGAAATTCCTGCCATGAGCAATGAGATGAACGCACTCCTGCTTCAAGTCAAGCATCGCACGCGACCTTGGCGGAAGGTTCCGAGCGCTTTGCGGCATCCTCGCGTCGTGAGATCGGATTTCGCGAGGTCCGCGAGAAACTGATTTGACCGCGACTCGGACATTACGGTATTAGGCTCTCCGCTCGAACGATCCGCGATGCTCCGGTGGAGCTTCGTCCGGGGCAAGAGGGTGGGGAGATTCATGACTTTCGAAGAAATTTCAGCACGAGCGAAGCGATTCATGTCCCGGTGGGTCGTGCGCGATGTCCTTATCCCTTTCCTGGTGACGAGGTTGATGCTGATCCTTGTGGGATGGTTCGCGCTCAACTTGTTCCGGCAGGAAGCGAAGCCCGGCACCTGGGAAATCGACCAGCTGGGACGTCAGGCCGCGATACGATCCTATGTGGGGCCAGGAACCCACCAGTTCGTAAACATGTGGTCCCGGTGGGACGCCGGCTGGTATCTAAGCATAGCTCGAGACGGTTATGAGTTTACGGCGGGAAAGCCTTCGCGAACGGCGTTCTTTCCGCTTTATCCGATGTTGGTGAGAGGGATGCATGCCCTTCTCGGATCCAGTACTCATGCCAGCATCCTATTGGCGGGAATCCTGGTTTCGAACCTGGCCTTGCTCGTTGCTGCCTGTTATCTCTTTTTGCTCACGCGAATGGAGTTCGATGAGGCTACGGCTAGCCGGGCCGTCCTTTATCTCATGGTCTTTCCGATGACCCTGTTTTTTTCCGCGGTCTACTCGGAGTCGGTCTTTCTCGCTGTGGTGATCGCTTCCTTCTACCACGCGCGGAAGGGACAGTGGTTACTGGCGGGTGTATTCGCGGCCCTGGCGGCTTTGGGCCGCTCTCCGGGCATATTGATTCTCGCGCCCCTGGCTTTGGAATACCTGATGCAGCGCGAATTTCAGTGGCGCAAGATCAGGCTCGATGTCCTGGCCCTTGGCCTGGCACCTATCGCGCTTGGTAGCTATGCTCTTTATCTCGGGGCGCGCTTTGGAAATCCAAGGGCGATCATCGACGCGCAGTCGGCCTGGGGAGGGGACCCCAAATGGCCCTGGCAGATGGTGGCGCATTTTTTCCGGGGTCCCATCACCGTGCACGCTGGCGGCAGCCAGTCGATCATCGACTTCAGCTTTGTCGTGATCTTCCTACTCCTGGTCGCACTGACGGCTATCCGCCTGCGCCCCTGCTATTCGCTCTACGCAATTATTTCCTACGCCTTTGTTACCGTATGGGGCTCCTACGCCTCGGTGCCGCGTTACGTGATGGTTATTTTTCCGGCCTTTATCTACCTTGCGACCCTTGGCCGGCAGCCCGGCTTTCATACCAGCTATGTCGCCCTTAGCTCCGGTCTGGCCGCCTTCTTCATGGCGGCATTTGCACTGTGGGTTTGGATCGCGTAGGCGCGGCCGACGCTGATTTGCCTTCGCGCCGCAAAGTTTTGCCGGGGGTCCGGGCACGGACCGGCTTCTTTTCCGCGGAAAGCTGTACCGCCAGCTTTTCCAGCAGTGGCGCCAACTTCCGCGGGAGATAATCCAGACGCCGCTTTTGCTGGCTGGCAATCACCTTCTCCCTTCTCTGTGCATCGTGCACCAGGTCGTAAGCGAGCGCCGCAACTGCCGCAAGGTCACTCTTATCCGAGAACATTACTCCCGCCTGGCCCAGGGTTTCCGGCACTGCGCTGCTGTGGAAGGCGAGCACTGGAAGATCGAACCACATCGCTTCCACCAGCGGCACGCAGAAGCCTTCATGTTCCGACATCGACCAAAACAGATGCGCGCTTCGATAGTAAGCCGCCAATTGCGCGTCCGAGACATTTCCCGGGCGGAGCACGGACTCTCCCAACTTTAGCTTGGAGACAACCTGATTGAGATGGGCTGAGTAAGGCGGGCTCGCCTCCGCATCTCCGACCATGATCAAACGCGCGCCCGGCTCGAGCTTGCGATACGCGGCGAAAGCTCGCAGGAGATCGTCCTGTTTCTTATTGGGCGTCACTCGTCCAACGAAGAGCAGGTTCGTCCTGCCATCCTGCAGTGAGGCCAGGAGTTGCTGGTCGTAGAAACCGGAGAGCCGGTAAGGATCGACGGCAAGCGGGAAAACGCCTGGATCGCGAAACCCACATTCCTCCAGCTCCGTCGCGTTGAACTGCGAGACCCCAAACGAAACGGGGAAGTGCTGGCCCATCCGGTGTAACTCTTCGCGCCCCTGGCGAAGGCGGGCTGCGTGCTCCGGCGAGTAAGCGTCGTAAAAATGAGCAGGCGTGATGTTGTGATAGATCAGCGCTTTGGCGCCTTTGTAAGCGAGCAGATGGGGCGTGATTTCCGTTCCGATACTGTGGTGATAAATGATCGCCGGCGACGATTCGAGCGCTTCCTCGGTAAAGACTTCGCATTCCATGGCCAGCGCGTGCTCGCGGTAGCGCACCAGGATTTTCGAGCGAAAGCCAGACGCCCGCAGCGAATCGCGAATCAGAAATGCGTGATTCGAGATCGCGTCGCCGTGCGAAAGATTGGGCAGGAACTGATCCACTTCGGCGACGCTGCCATCGCTGCGCAAACGGGGCCGGCGTGACACGCGCCGCGCTTCGGTCTGCAACGTCGTGGCGATCTCGGTGATAAGCGGCCCGATTTTGGCCGGCAGGAATGTTTCGCGCTGCCGCCTCTGCGCCGCGATCACTTTCGCTCGCAACTCCTGATCGTGAACCAGCAGATACGCGAGAGCGGCCGTCTCGCGATAATCGCTTTTGTCGGTGAACATCATCGCCGCTGCGCCGAGTGTTTCCGGGACGGCGGAGCTGCGGAAGGCGAGCACCGGCAGGTCAAACCACATCGCCTCGACCAGCGGCACGCAAAAGCCTTCGTGCTCTGACATCGACCAGAAAAGATGCGCAGTGCGGTAGTAGGCCTCCAGCTCCGGACCGGAAATATTTCCGGTGACAGTTACGAAATCGTTTAGACCTAACAAGTCGATGGTAGCCTGCAGATGCGCCGCGAAAGGATCGCCGGTCTCCATCGTGCCGACTAGGATCAGGCGCGCCGTCGGATCGAATAAGCGATAATCGCGCAAGGCATAGACCAGATCGTTCTGTTTCTTATTCGGCGCGATGCGGCCGACGAAGAGCAGGTTGGTGCGGCCATCCTGCAGGCGCTCCATCAGCGCGGGATCGGGCGCGAAGGCCCAGTGCGCGGGATCGACGCAGATCGGCAGGACGCCAGGATTTTCGAACCCGCACTCTTCCAGTTCCTGCGCGTTGTAGCTGGAATCGCCGACCGAAATGGTGAAATCCCTGAGCTTATGCAGATCGTCGCGCCCTTTTCGAAGAATCGCGGCGAATTCCGGCCGGTACGTTTCGAAAAAACCAGCCGGCGTGATGTTGTGATAGATCATGCATTTCGGCCCGGGATAATTCATCATCTCCGGCGTGATCTCCGTGCCGATGCTGTGGTGATAAATGATCGCGTCAGAGGCATGAACCGCTTCCGGCGAGAAGACTTCACACTCTTCCGCCACGCGCGGGTCCACGAAACGGACGAAGATGCGGGCGCGGTATCCCAGGCCGCGAAGGTAATTGCGAATCAAGAGCGCGTGATTCGAGATGGCGTCGCCGAAGGAGAGGTTCGGCAGAAATTGGTTGATCTCGATGCGCGCATTCTCCGCTCGTCTCCAGAGGGCCAGAGAAGAATCGACCGGGCGGCTAAAAGCTTCTTCGTAACGCTCCATCACGCGGTCCCAATCCGCCATGATTTGCGCATACCGGCGGCCATTCTCCCCGCGCCGCGTGAGTTCCTCCTCCCGGGTGCGGTCGAATTCCACGAAGAATCTCGCCCAATCGGTTTCGTCGCGCGCGCTCCAACCCCCGTCTGCCGTCCGCACCGCCACGGCCGTGGCCAGACAATCCGAGTGCACGGCGACGGGTTTCCCATGGAACCAAGCCTCCATCATGACGCGGGAGAAACTTTCGTTCTGGCTCGGTTGCACCAGCGCGACGCACTCGCGCAGAAGCTGTTCCTTTTGCTCTTCACTCACCAGCCCGAGATCGACCGCGCCGTCGCGCACGAGTCCATCCATGCTTCCGTAACCGGCGAGCCGGAGTTGCAACGGCGAGTTAGGCCGCACTGCGCGAAAACGCGCGAACGCGCGCAGGAGCAGATCGACATTTTTCTCCGGATCCTTGCGCCCAAGATAAAGAACAAAACGCTCGTCGGGTTGAAGGCCCCCGTCTGGAGACGGCCTGCCCTCAGGCCGTGATGGAACGTTGCCAGCCCCGTTTTGAGGATTCACTTCGACACCCTCGCCGACCAAACACGACTTCGGCAGAATGCCCGGCCCATAAAGGCGCGCGGCCAGTTCCATCTCTCCCGCGCTGTTGAAGAAAAGCGATCCAGCCTCGTAGAAAGCACGGGCGACTTCCGGCAGATAGGCGTAGGCCTCGTCGTGCAGGCAGGGTTGGAGCGCGGCCTTATCTCCCAGGAGAGTGACAGCTTCCAGGATAGGACCGTAGAGATACGGCAGGAGGATGAAACGATCGAATTCATCCTTTTGTTCCGCGATGAATTCCAGCAGCCGGGGCGACTTGATCAACTCGCCCACAAACACCTTCGACTCATCTGCTGGAACGGGCGGCACCCCCGGACGCAACGCCTGCTTCTCGAGACGCAGCAGTTTTCCGCAGATCCGGTCGAACGCCTCGCGATCTCGTACTTCGACCGGGAACCGTCGAATCGTGAAGCCTTCCGGTTCCTTGGTGGAGCCTTCCGGCAAATGATTGGTGGACCAATCGTCCTGATGCGAGCGACAACAAGTCGTCAGGACTTCCAGCTCGTGCCCCCGCTGCGCCAGACGAGAGGCGATTTGCCAGGCCTGCTGTTCGGCGCCGCCTTTGAGTTCGCGGCCGAACCAGGGAATCACGACCGCCAGCTTCATCGAGCGGCTGGCTTATGGGCAATGACCGCAAAATCCTGCGGTCCGTAGAGCATGTCCTTCAAGGTCGCCAATTCTTTGGTGCTACCGTCGAATTTTACCCCGGACACCGGCGAGAGATACTCGAGGTGGATGCGTTCAAAACCATGACTCTGGAGCATGAACTCGGCGGTCTCTGGAAAGACCGGGTTGCGATGCGTGGGGTCGATATTGAAGTTGGCCGCTCCGACCACCAGGTTCTTGCAATTCGGCGATTCAAAGATCGCGATGCCTCCCGGCTTGAGAACTCGCCGCGTTTCGCGAAAAAATTCCATCAGCGTTTCAAAGGGGAGATGCTCGATAATGTGAAAGCCGGTCACCCCGCCCTGAGTATTGGGCTTGAGGGAACGCAAATATTCCAGCGCATCTCCATGCGTCACAGCCAGCGCGCGCTCCTTACACTGGGCGACCATGGCCGAGTTCATATCTACGCCGTGTCCTTCCAGCTTGTTTTCCCTCAGTAATTCGAGCCATTCGCCGCGGCCGCATCCCAAATCGAGAATCGCTCGCCCGGGCTCTCCAGCTTTCGCTTCGGCGATGAAAGGAAGGTAAAACTGCACTCGCTTCTTAATTTCCGCGCGCGAACCGCGAAAACGATTTTCGAAGCTCAGATAAAATGAATCGAGCTCGCGCGCGTTCTTCGTTTCGCTGGCCTTTGCCGGGCGCGATTTGCTTTTCGCGCCGGTTTCCGCCGCGGGCCCGAGGAGTCGCCGCAAAAGCGACCCTTGTTCCGAGAGTTCCCCTTTGATGAAAACGCCCTCGCTCGTTTGTCGTTCTTCCAGGTGCCCGATCTTTTCCTGCAAGCGCGCTTGATCGTCGATTCGCCGCTCGAGGTTATGTGTGTTCGCCCGCGTCTCCGCGGCGTGTTGATCTACGAATCCCTGGAGATTGTTGATATGAATCCCCAGCCGGTCCGCCTGGGTCTGCAAATCACGCAAGTGCAGCTTCGCCTTTTCAATTTGAGCCTGCTCAGTTCGGCGGGCCCACTCCGCCTGCAAATTGCCCAGGTGAACTCCCGTGCCGTCGATCTGTTTCTGCAAACCGCGCAGGTGGTCTTCCTCCCGATGGAGCTGTTGCTGGAGATCGCGCACCTGCGCCGCAACGGTGTTCGCTTCGGCATGAACATTATTGAGCTGTTGATGCATGGCGCGATCGCTCGCCTCCACGGCCGTGATTTGCTCCTCGAACTCCAGCAGCCGCAATCGTTGCTCTTCCGTCTGAGTTTGCAGGTCCGTTTCGACGCTTCGCAACTCGTCCCGGTATTGCGCGATCACAGCGAAGGAAGAGGCCGCAGCGCTCATCCATTTTACGTCCGCGTCCCGATGCTCGTGCAGCGCCCGGAGCCAGCCCTCCAGCTGTCCCAGGCAGGTCCCGATCTCTCGCACTCTTTTGGTTACCTCATCATTGCTCTGGGCCAGCACCTTGATGGTGTCGAGCACTCCGTTGTTGTAGGCCCCCTGTTTGCGAAAGAGCCCGCGCAAAAACTTGGGAACCATGGAGCTGACGTGCGTTTTTTCGCGCGCATTGAGAATTAACTCCTCCAACTTTTCTTTTTTGCGCGCGACCGCGCTCGGAATCCAGACCGAGGGGATTTGCGGCAGGACCGGAACAGCAGGTAACGTCGGAGCCGTCGTATCGGCCATGGCCTGGGACCGGCGCGGTCGTGATGGAGCTTTCGCAGCTTCGCCGCGGACGCGTTCCCTCAATTGGTTGACGTCGATTTCAGAATTCGTCGTTTCAATCATGGGGTGGCCTTCCTTCTGCCATTGTTTCGCCCCGGCTGAAAACAAATTCAACCCGACAGAGGCTGAGTCCGGCCGGGAAACTGCACCGCGTTGGAATCGAACCAACAACCCAGTGATTAAGAGTCACTTGCTCTGCCAATTGAGCTAGCGGTGCGTTTGCCCTCGGGAAGAGCGCTATTTTGCCGTAGTTTCGAAGGGAATCAACCGTAGCAGATTCCGGCTTCGATCCGTATCTGAAAATACGGCTCATTTTCGCGGTGCCGCCGCGGAGAAAGAATTTCTTTTGGCTTGAGCGTTTTTGTTCGGGCTGCCACTGCTGTCGTAATGCGATCGCGTCGCCCCGAAATAAACATCCCAACGAGAATTTCTCTAGAACGCCGGTGGGAATGTTATCGAGAAGACAAAGACCTGCCGAGTTTATGATGCCATTTTTTTCTAAGCCAACCTTCCTTCGACGTAAGGTGCGGATCGGATCGGCCATTGTTTGTTTGGTCTGCTCGACCGCAGTGGGCGCACCGTACGGCGTCAATCTTCTGGTCAATGGCAACGCCGAGTCCGGCCCTTTTTCGTCAACGGGCGCGACGGTGGCGAATGTCCCGGGGTGGACCACGACCGGGGCGTTCACCGTGATTAATTACAAAGCGACGAATGATTCGAGCGGCTTCCCCAAGGTGACGGACGCGGGCCCCTCGGACCGCGGAAGCCAGTTCTTTGCCGGGGGCAATTCGGAGGTAGCGTCCGCCTTCCAGAATGATATCGATGTTTCGGGGAACGCTACGGACATCGATAGCAACAGAGTCTATTGCGACGCGACCGCGTGGCTAGGAGGTTATGCCGACCAAGACGACCAGGCCGTGTTCACCGTGACGTTCAAAAAGGACTCGTTCACCGCTTTGGGCGCGGTGGAATTTAAGGGGCCCAAGGCGGCCGGGCGCAACTTTCGGACAAGTCTCCTCCCGACTTCCGATATTACTGCAGTTCCCCCGGGCACTCGCACCATCAACGTCAGCTTAGTCATGACCCGGCTCAGTCCAGGCACTTTTAACGACGCCTATGCGGACAGCCTGAGCGTAGTCCTTCGTGGCCCGGCCGTGGTGACTAATACCAACGACAGCGGGCCGGGCAGCTTGCGCGCAGCCCTCGCGGTTGGGAGCGCCATCACCTTTGATTCCACAGTCTTCTCCCCGAGCAGCGCTCCACATGTTATCAACGTAGCCTCGAGCTTGCCGGTAGTAGAGCGCTTAAGCTCTATTATTGGACCTGGAGCAAAAAACCTTACGCTCCGGGGCGCCCCCGGGGGGATTACCTTTTTCACCGTTGCGCCAGCGGAAGGTTTCCGCGGGACCCCGGCGCTTTACCTGTCCGGGATGACAATGGAAGGGGCGAGTAGCAGCGCGCTTTACAACTCAGGCATAGCCGACGTCACCAATTGCTTCTTTATCGGCAATACTGCCGGTGTAGGCGGAGCCATCATTAACAGGGGGCCTACGTTGCGGTTGAAAGGCTGCACTTTCAAAGGGAACAGCGCTACTCTGTGGGGCGGTGCTATCGATAATTATGCAACCGGGCCGGGCAACAGCGCGGAAATAACAGCTACTAATTGCACGTTCACGGGCAATACCGCAGACCGTGGTGGCGTAATTTTTAGTGATACACAGGACAAAGGTGTCGCCAAGACCTCCCTGCGAAACTGCACTTTGACTGCCAACAGCGATACGCTGAACGGTTCCACCGTCAACGGCGTCTCGCTCGTAGATTTTGACAACACAATCCTGGACGCTCCGGGCCCGATATTCTCACCCCAGAGCGGTGCAACATTTAAGTCCAACGGGTATAACCTGACTAACGGCGACGGCGGTGGGTATTTCAACGCATCCGGAGTTTCCGGAGACCGCACGAACACCAATCCCATGCTCGGGCCTCTCCAGGACAATGGCGGACCGACCCCTACCCATGCTTTGCTCCCGGGCAGCCTCGCTATCGACAAGGGCGACTCCTTGGAGGACACAGATCAGCGCGGCGCCCCGCGGCCTTACGATGATCCTGGCTCCGCTAATGGCGGCGGGAACAACAGTGACATCGGAGCGTATGAAGTGACACCGGGGGTCGTTGGCAACGTCTCGACGCGTCTCCCAGTTGGCACGGACGATAACGTGTTGATCCAAGGTTTCATCGTGCAAGGGCCATCCGGCTCGACCAGGAAAATCATCGTCCGCGCGATCGGCCCGTCGTTGGCACCGCCACCCTTTAACATTCCGGACGCATTGGCTGATCCTACGTTGGAGATTCGCGATGGGAACAACGCGACCATTGCGAGAAATGATAACTGGAGGAATACCCAGATAGGGGGGATCATCACCAGCGATCAATCGCAGCAGATTGCCACGAGTGGAGCTACTCCTGGCAACGACGCTGAGTCCGCCATCATCGCCAACCTTGCCCCGGGCAGTTACACCGCGGTGGTAGCAGGCTCAGGCCGGACGGTGGGCACCGGCGTGGTGGACGCCTACGATTTGAGCCCAGGGTCGCCTGCACGATTGGCGAACGTCGCAACGAGAGGTCTCATTCAACCCGGCGACAACCTGATGATCGCCGGCTTCCTTGTGCAAAACTGGCCCGTCCGCGTCGTGGTCCGCGCGATAGGTCCTTCACTAGCCGCCTTTGGAATCAACAATGCCTACCTAATACAACCCTCCAAATCAAGAACCAGAACGGCTTAACCGTGATCGAGAACGATGACTGGCAGACCACTCAAAAGACGGAACTTGAGCAGACGACCCTGCAACCCAGCCATCCCCTCGAGGCCGCCGTTGTCGTTACGTTGCCGCCGGGCCAGTACAGCGCGCAGGTCCGCGGGAAACCAGAAACAACGGGCGTCGGCGTAGTGCAGGTCTACTTTTTGCAGTAGCCGCCTGCGTAGGTCGAACACGCCGCGTTAGCGGATGACCGCTGTTACTTTTCGGGCGGGCCAGTGTGGCCGTCGGATTTACCACTCGAAGTCATCAGGGTGACATCGTAGTTCGGGTTCTGTTTCAGGCCGGAAAAGAGCACCCCCGCCGCAATGGAGCCGTTCCCGGCGGTGAAGCTGTGAGTGTGGCTTTTAAAATTTGCGGTCAAGGCCTTGAGCTCTTCGCCCATTTTGTTCACTCCGCTCGTCACCACGGTGCTGGTGAATTTTGTTTCCTGTTTTAGGGCCGCGATCTCTTTCTTGAGCTCTTCAATCTTCGCGTCCTGTTGCTGGATCTTCGTCTGGGCGCTTGCGATCTGAGCTTTCAGTTCGGACAATTGCAACTTCACGGCATCCACCGTCCCCGTTAGGACCGGGTTATTGGGGCCGGGCGCGGTGATCGGTCCGGATGGAGCGCGCGGATTGGTCGCAGCCGGGTCCTTGGCGCAGAGACTTTGCATGGGAAGCAAAGCCGCGATCGCAATGACAAGAACGCTGATTTTCAAAGGAGATGTATTCATAGATGGAACCCGAGGCTATGGAATTGGAATGACGCTGTATAGGTCTATCAGCATCGGGGCGCGCTCGTCCGCTCTTCAGCGTCGCGTGTGGCTCCAGCCCGAAATGAACGAGGATGCAGGACGAAAAGAGTAGCGCCGTGTCAGTCTCGTACATTCGAATTTTCCGGTGGCACGTTCTCCGTTACCTGAGGCGGCATCCGCTTCTGGCGCTCTTGAATATTCTCAGTGTCGCGCTCGGCGTGGCCGTTTATCTCGCGACTCAGATCGCGAATCACAGCGCGAATCGCGCGTTCGCCGCCACGGTCGATCTGGTCGCCGGCAAGGCTGAGTTGGAAATCACGGCGCCAACCGCGCGTCTCCCGGAAACTTTGTTTCCAACGGTTGCGGCCACGCACGGCATTTCGGCCGCGACCCCGATCGTGCGAGGTCTGGTCACGCTCCCGGATTTTCCCGGCGAATATCTCGCGGTGCTTGGGATCGACATTTTCACGAACGAGCCGTTCCGAACTTTCGATCCAACGGGCTTCGACGCGGCTGAACTCGATATCCAGCAATGGTTGGGTCCTCCTGGCTCCATCGCCCTCGCGGAGGAATTTGTGGCGCGGCATCACCTGAAGGCGGGAGATAAAATTCGCGCGCGGGTAAACGTGGTCGATCGCGATTTGCGCGTCGGTTTTATTCTGCGGAGCAAAGGCGCGCCGATGCTGGATGCGCATTTCGCCGCGATGGATCTCGGATGGGCCCAGGAACTTTTCGCGCGCGGCGGGGAGTTGAGCGCGATCCAACTGCGCCTGGCCAATCCGCGCGATCGACCAAAGGTGGTGGCCGAATTACGCAAGATTTTGCCGGCCGACGCGAGCGTGACGGCCCCGGCCCAACGCACGGAAGAGGTCGATAAAATGCTGGGCGGTTTCGAGTTGAACCTGAGCGCGATGAGCCTGGTGTCTCTGGTGGTGGGAATGTTCCTCATCTACAACACCGTCTCCGCGTCGGTCGCCCGCCGCCGTCACGAAATTGGAATCCTGCGTTCGTTAGGCGTGACCCGAAACGAAGTGCGCGCGTTGTTTCTCGGCGAAGCGATCTCGCTCGGGTCGATCGGCGTCCTGCTCGGGCTCGTGGGAGGCACGCTGCTTGCGCGACTCCTCGCCGGTGCCGTCGCGGAAACGATCTCTTCGCTTTATGTCCTGGTCCAGGTCAAGCAGGTCGCGTTGGAGCCGTTGAGCTTCGCGCTCGCTGGAATCATCGGCCTCGGTTCGGTAATCGTTTCCGCGTGGTTACCGGCGCACGCCGCCGCGAACATGGACCCGGTCCGCGCGCTTCATGGAAGTGACTCTTCGACGAACGCTTCCACGCCATCTGCCTCATTCTGGTGGGGCGGAATCTTTTCTTTGATGCTCGCGGTCGCTTTTTCTTTTCTGGCGCTTTCCACGGGACCGCCCTGGCTCAGTTTCGCCGCGGCGTTTTTTGTCCTCACCAGTTTTTCCCTCTTCGTCCCGCCGCTGGCGTTTCAGTTTAGCGCGAAGGCGGGCGGATTTTTTCGGCAACTCCGGCGCGGGCGGCGAAAAGCGGCGGTGGAAGCGGAGCTCGCCGCCGCGAATCTCTCCCGGGCGTTAATGCGGAACTCCGTCACCATCGCCACACTGGCGGCCGCGGTAGCGATGACCGTCGGCGTGAGCGTGATGGTATTTTCGTTCCGCGAAACCGTGGAGACCTGGATCAACGACACCTTGATCGCGGACCTCTTTATCGCCCCGGCCTCGAATGAAATCGTCGGGCCTTCTTCATTCATCCCACCGGCCGCGGTCCACTTTCTCGAAACGCATCCGGCCGTCGAAACGATCGACACTTTTCGCGATGCGGAGCTGCCGATGGGCGCGGAAACGATCGCGGTCGCTGTCGTCCGCGGAAATGAGCGGCGCCAGTTTCAATTCGTCCGCGGCAACAGCGCCACCATTATGCGCCGGTTTCACGATGAAGCCTGCGTGATCGTGTCGGAAGCGTTCGGCCGCCGGCGGAACGTTCGAGATGGCGACTCGCTCGAGCTGACGACCCCGGAAGGCCCGCGGAAGTTCGCGATCGCCGGAGTGTTTTACGATTACACCCGCGACCAGGGCGTCGTTTACCTGAGCGAGCAGAATTTCGTCCGCTACTGGCGCGACGACCGCGTGAACAGCGTGGCCGTTTATCTAAAGAAGAACACCCCGGCGGAGACATTGATCGACCCCTTTCGGAAGGAATTCAGTCGAAGCGGTGAATTCCTCGTCTACTCGAACCAATCGTTGCGCACCCGCATCTTCGAAATTTTCGATCAAACTTTCGCGGTGACCTACGTATTGCTCACGATCGCCATCATTGTCGCCATCACGGGAATTTTTCTCTCCCTCACGATTTTGATCACGGAACGTTCCCGCGAGCTGGCGGTTTTCCGCGCGATCGGCGGCAGCGCGGGACAAGTCCGCAAACTGTTGCTCTGGGAAACCGCGATGATCGGAGTGCTGGCAGCGTTGGTCGGAATGGCGTCGGGCCTTTGTCTCTCGCTGGTCCTAACCGGCGTGATCAACCGCGCATTTTTTGGTTGGACGATCCGGCTGGCGTTCCCATGGAGCACGCTCGCGGTCACGCCGCTGTGGATCGTCGCCGCGGCGCTGGTGGCTGGCCTCGTTCCCGCCTGGCGGGCCGGACGGATGGTGCTGACGCAAAGTTTGCGAAACGAATGAAACGCTTTTTCCATTTTGGATTTTGGATTTTGGGTTTTGGATTGTGGGCGCTCGCCAGCCTGGCTTCAGGCGCTGAGTGGAAGGCGGCCCAACCGGGCTGGCAGTACGAATTCCCGCGGGATCATCGCGCGCATCGTGAATTCAAAACGGAGTGGTGGTACTTCACCGGAAATCTTTTCGACGCGGATGGCCATCGTTTCGGCTATGAGCTGACTTTTTTCCGGCACGGAATCACACCCGCGGCGGACCGCGATCCGAAGTCGTCGCGCTTTATCGTGGACGATTTGAAGTTCGCGCACTTCGCGGTGACCGATGTTGCCAACAAAACTTTCCGGTTCGAACAAAAAATGAGCCGTGGAGCTTTCGGCGAGGCCGGTTTCGACGACGGCAAGCGTCTGGCCTGGATCGAGAACTGGACGCTCGCCGCGAACGGCGACGACGCGTTCGATCTGGTCGCCTCCGGCGAGGCCGGCGCGATCCATCTACATTTGCGCGCGAGCGGGCCGCCGGTGGTGCATGGAGAAAACGGCGTCAGCCTCAAGGCCGCGGACGGCGCGCACGCCTCGCATTATTATTCGATCCCGCGGCTGGAAACGACCGGCGAGTTTTTCGCCAACGGAAAATCGCATCCATTCCGGGGAGAGAGCTGGTTCGATCACGAGTGGGCCACGAGCCAGCTCGCGCCGGATCAGGTCGGTTGGAACTGGCTCAGTGTGCAATTCGACGATGGGTCGGAATTGATGCTCTACCAAATGCGGCTGCGAAACGGCGGGATCGATCCTGCTTCGAATGGGACCTTCATTGCGGCGAATGGGGCGACCACTTTTTTATCGAGTCGCGCGTTTATCCTGACGCCGCTGCGCACGTGGAAAAGCAAAACCGGTGGAGATTATCCGGTCGAGTGGCGGGTGGAAATCCCCGGGCGGCAACTCGTGTTCAATGTCAAGCCGGTCCTGGACGATCAGGAACTGGCGCTGAACCAATTAACCTACTGGGAAGGAGCGATCGATGTTTCCGGAAAAAGCGCGGATCGTCCGATCGGCGGCCGGGGCTATTTGGAATTGACCGGTTACGCTCCCGGCTCACAATCGCTCGGCCGGTAAGAAAAATCGCGAGCAAGGAATGTTGCCAAATCGACGAAACGCGGTGCGACGGGCTCTGGTTGTCCTGCTGCTCTCGTTTGTGCTGATCGCCGCGGTCTATCGCAAAACGCCGATGAACTTTCTGCGCGCCGAAAGCGGATGGTTTCTCTTCCACGCCTACTCCGCGCCGGAAGTGCAGCAGCGTTTCGTGCAGAATTTTTTCCGCGCGAGCTATGGCGGGCACTATACGCCGCTGGCATTCCTGGCGGAATTCGAAACCGCGAAAATCGCCAGGACGAACGAGTCAATCTGGAAATGGAGACAGATTCTCGTGCTCGCGCTCGTCGGTGCGGCCCTGGCGGGGACGGTGTGCGCCATCGGCGGGGCCTTCAAGCTCTCCACCTCACGCCGATGGATGATGGCGGCAGCGTTGGTGGCGGGCTCCGTTTACCGGCCGGAGATCATGGATTTCATCAGTTGGCCTTTCATGATTCTTCAACTGATCTTCCTCGGGTTGCTCATCCTTGCGCTCTACGCGGTGATTCGCGTTGCGACCGATCCGGATCAAAGGCGGTGGCCCTGGATCGCGACGCTGGCCGCGGCCGGCTCGCTGCATGTGTCCGGTATGGGATTGGTCGCGATCGCGGCCGTCGCGGTCGTGTTCACGGGAGTCTTACTGATCGCAGTCCGCTCGCCTTCGACGCCCTATCATGGGGCGAGAAGGCGCGTTGCGAGTGCGTTGATCACCATGCTCGGCCTCGCCCTGGTGCACGGTTGGGCGATGCTGCATCTGCTGCCGTCAACGCCTTCGTTGCCCCTTGCTTCCGCCGGGTCGTTTCTCAAACTCCTGCTGGGCTTCACCGCGAATTTCGCCATGACCGTGCTACGAACATTCGTCGGCACGACGATTCAGGCGCCCAGTCCGCGCGAAATCGCTTATTCGTGGCCCTACGGATTGCTGGTCATCGCCGGATCCATTTTAACGCTGCGTTGGCTGCTGCGGAAATCGGTTCGGGAACCAACGCCGGAAAACGTCACCCGATTTGCGCTCCACGGGTTTTCCATCGCCGGATTCCTTGCCTTGGTCGCACTCATCGCGACCCGCCAGTTCCAAAGCGCTTCGATCGATGCCGCCGCCACCGTGGTCGCCGTTTTCGCCGCTGTGCCCCGTTACATCGTGCCGTTGCATTTCCTCATGATTGCGTCGGCTGCGGATCTTTGTGTGAGCCTGGCCCGGCGCGCTCCGCGGTTCAGCTCAGGCCTGTTCTGCGCCCTGGCTTTGGCTGCGTTGGCCGCGCAGGTGGATTATCGCTGGAGCACGTTTCCCTACGTCGCCCAGTATGCGCGGATTTCCCACTCGAGCGCGTGGGGACTCATCGTCGCGACGGCGCGCGAATGCCGCGCGGCTCATCTGCCGCTTCCCAATCTTCCGCTCCGAACCCTGACCCAGGAGTTTGACGATTGGGATCCGAGGATGTTCGAGCCGCTGCTGCGCCGGGAGCTGAATTTGAGCCCGGACGAAAAGATCGAAATGATCACGTGGGAAGAATACCGGCAGGGAAACCGCGATCGCTACCGGGAGAGCGTTCCCTCGCTCCAGCTCCTGGAACAGAAGCTCTAGCTGCGAGAGATGGAACCGCTTACGCCTGGGTATGCCGGGCGTAATGGACTTCCGCGCCCTTCGGCAGGAGACGCTTGCGACCCCGCTGACGACGACGCGACAGGCAGGCCCGCCCGCCTTTCGTGCTCATGCGCGCGCGAAAACCGTGCTGATTCTTTCGGGTGCGCTTCGAGCGCTGGAGAGTGCGTTTCATACCGTTGACCTTTGGAGAGCGGCTACCTTACGGGCGATGCCCCCGCTGTCAATTCCCCTCCTGCAATGTTCCCCAATCGTAATCGTGCTCGTGCTCCTGCTCGTAATCGATCCGGTTTTCGGTTCCGAGCACGATCACGAGCACGAGCACGATTACGAGCGAGCAAGAGAGGAAGGCATATCCGCATTGCCACGGCCTCGGCTTTGTGGAATAACGAGGCACCCCATGAGCGAAGTCGTTATCGAGCCCGCGATTTTCGAGGATCTGGATGAGCTGTCCAATCTTCTCGGCGAGCTTTTCAGCGAAGAAAAAGACTTCCGCCCTAACAAACAAAAGCAGCTCCAAGGCCTGCGCCTCATCTTCGAGGAACCGAACCGCGGCCGTGTTTTCGTCCTGCGGCGCGATCGGACCATCGTCGGCATGATCAATCTCCTCTTCACCATCAGCACGGCGGAAGGCGGGTTCGTTCTGCTCTTGGAAGATCTGGTCGTGCACGACTCCTTTCGCGGCCACGGCTACGGCTCGCAACTGCTCGAGTATGCGATCGAGTTCGCGAAGAAGAAAAAATTCCTGCGCATCACTCTGCTGACCGATCGCCCGGAATTGCGTTCGCAGAATTTCTTTAAGCGCCACGGCTTCTACGAATCGTCGATGCTGCCGATGCGGTTGCTCATTTCCAGCGACGCGCCCGCGGAAGTCACCTTGTAAAACGGGGCGCATCCGCCCGGTTTCGGCTATAGGTTTCCGCTGCCTATGCAAAGCGGTACGATTCGCCTTTTCAAATTCAGCGGGATCCAGGTCTACCTGCATTTTTCCTGGTTCCTCGTCGCGGCCTGGCAACTCACCCAACGCCGCGACAATTTCCACTCGCCGGTCTTCGCCATTTACGAATACCTCGCCCTTTTCGGCATCGTCCTTCTCCACGAATTCGGACACGCGCTCGCCTCCCGCCAAACCGGCGGACATGCGGACCACATCGTTTTGTGGCCGCTCGGCGGTATCGCGTTCGTCAGTCCGCCGCGCCGGCCGGGCGCCATGCTTTGGAGCATCGCGGCTGGGCCGCTGGTCAACGTCGCCCTCGCGCCGTTGATCGAGCTGGTCTGGTATTTCGCCCGTCACAACGGCTGGGCTTACGACGCGCCGGACACATTTCGGCTCGTGCAGGGGATTCGTCTCATCAACCTGGGATTGCTCATCTTCAATCTGCTTCCGGTCTATCCGCTCGATGGCGGACAGATTCTGCGCGCGCTCCTTTGGTTTCCGCTGGGTGAAATCCGGAGCCTGCAAATCGCCAGCGTGGTCGGCTTGATTGGTGGCGCGGCTCTCGCCGCCCTCGCGATCTGGATCTGGTCGCCCTGGACCGGGGTTCTCGCGTTTTTCATCCTCAGCCGCGCCATCGCTGGATGGCAGCAGGCCAAGGCGATGGTGGCGGAGGAAAAAGAAGCGGCGGAGGTTCCGCCGATCCTGCCGCGGTATTAACCCCGTATTATTTTAGACGCGTCGCCAGTTGCGCGAGCAGGCGCGGCTTGAACTCGGCCCGGAAACCGATTTCGTCGATCGCCTTGGCCACGTGCTGTTTCGCGGCGACCGGCAGATTCGCCTTCGCGTAACTCTCCAGCTCCTTGATTCGGGCCGCGTCGGAAAAGAAGGTAAACAACGCCGGCGCATAACTGTTCGCCCCCAGCGCGTCGGTTTTTGCGAGCAGCTCTTTCATGTGCGCTTTGGCGAATTGCCACGCGATCTCCGGGCGCTCACTTTGCCGCGCCACTTTCGCGACCAGGAAAATCGCGCGGCTGGTCGGCAACTCGTCGCCCAGCGAAATTTCCAGGGTGCGCGCGGCCAGGATCGGATCGAGCGCACACGCGAGAGCGTCGTAGTAATTTTGTTTCTCCTCGATGCTCGTCGTTTTGAGTCCGAGTTCATGGAAGTTTTCCCATGTCGCTGCATCACCGTAACGGCCCACCACGGCGAAAACCGGCGCGCGCAAATCCGGCGGCAGCGATTTCGGGTCGGCGGTGAATTTTCGGAATCGGTCGCGGCAACCCGCCACGATCTCCGGATCGTTCAGATTCCCCAGCGCCGCCACGAGACTCGACCGCAACAAAGCGATTTTGGTTGGTTCGCCTTGCTTCGGTTCCCAACCGACCTGATCGAAGCTCGGGCGCAGAATCGAGCGCGCATATTTCTGAAATTTCTCGCGCGCTGGTTCTCCTGCCATGAGCCGATTGATAAAATCGAACACGTGCATGATTTGCTCGCGCTCAGCCAGCTCGGTCGGCGTCGGCAGCTTTTCGACCAGATCGAGGTAGAGCGAAAGGGGAGCGCGATTCGCCTGCACCAGCGCCCATGCATCGACCAGCAGATTGACGCGGTCGGCCGGGCTCATCTTTGGCAACTCCGCGAGCAGCAATCTCCACGACGCGTCGTCATATTGAGCGCGATAATTTCCGGCGCCTTCCACATTCAACTTCACCGCGCGATCCGCCGGGATGCCCGGAATTTCGATCGTCGGCGAAGTCATCAGCAAACTTATCGGCGCGCCCGCACCGGCGACCGAATAGGTGAGGGGGATCTTCCATTCGAGCGGCGGCGCCTTGTCGAAATGCACCGTAAAACGTTCCTGCGTGAGCGTGATCTTGCCCTCCGCGTCCCGGGTCATTTTCACCACCGGGAAGCCCGGCTGCTGCGTCCACGCGGCCGCGATTTCGACCACCGGTTTCCCCGACGCTTCTGAAAGCGCGTTCCAAAGGTCCGCCGTGGTCGCGTTCGAATACTTGTGCGCGGCCATGTATTTCCGAATGCCGTCGCGGAAAACATCCTCGCCCAGGAAGCTCTCGAGCATCCGGATGAACGACATGCCTTTGCGGTAGGTGATGTCGTCGAAGGCGCTGCTCGCCTCGGCTTCGTTCGCGATCGGCTGCTGGATGGGATGCGTGGTCGAGCGGGCATCACTTTCCATGGCCGATTCATTTCCGATGCCCGAACGCCGAGTGGGATCGCGCGGAATGCTCTTGCTCCTCCAAACTTCCCAGTCCGGATGGAATTTCGCTGTGACCTTTGTCCCCATCCACGACGCGAACCCTTCGTTGAGCCAGAGATTATCCCACCAGGCCATTGTCACGAGATCGCCGAACCACATGTGAGCCGTCTCGTGCGCGATCACTTCGTAAATGCTCTGCCTCGTTTCTGCCGAAGAGATTTCCGGATCGAACAGGAGCCGCGACTCGTAGTAAGTGATCCCGCCCCAGTTCTCCATCGCGCCGCCGAAACCGCCGGGGACCGCGATGTGATCGAGTTTCGGGAGCGGATACGGCACCCCGAAGTACTCGTTGAAGTACTCGAGAATCTGCTGCGAGCTCTCGAGCGCATAACGGCCCATTTCGGCTTTCCCTTTGGTCGCAATCACGCCATGCGTGACCTCGCCTTTCTTCGCATGAATCGCGTCCAGTTCGCCGGCGCAAAAGACGTTGAGATAACTCGACATCGGCGGCGTGGCGGCGAAACGAACCTCTTTGCCGCCCACGGTTTTCGTTTCCGCTTCGATCGGCATGTTCGACATCACCGTGAAATTTTCCGGAACGACGACGGTCAATTGAAAGCGCGCGCGGAAGCTCGGCTCGTCCCAGCAGGGAAAGAACCGGCGCGCATCCGTCGCTTCGAACTGCGTGCCGAGCATCGTCTTCTTCGCTCCCGTGCCCTGCTCCTGATACGGCGCGTAATGGAGGCCTTGTCCCTGCCGGTTGATTTTTCCCGTGAACTTCAGCTCGAGAGCATGCGGCCCGGCCGGCAATTCGGCAGCGAGCGTGAGCGTCGCGGTCTGCTCTTTGGGATCGAGCTTGATCGCGGAAGACGGAATTGCCTTGCCGTCGACCGAAGCGCCGCCGATTTCGATCTCGAGCGCATTCAGGACCAGCCGCCGGACCGGTTCGCGCACCTGTAGCTTGATCGTTTCCGAGCCGGTGAAGGTGTGTTCCTCCAGATGGGGCGCGATGCGGATCGCATACTCTTCCGGGACGACCGCCTTCGGAAGTTTTCCCGGCGTGCTGGCGAAATCGAAGGGCTTTTCCGCGGGTAAGTTGGTGGCGGTCATAAGCGAGAAGGCGATGAGAAGATGCGAAGCGCGCATCGCGCAATTAACAGCGCGACGTTGCCGAAACAAGCTGCGACCAGTCGGCGGTAACAGACCGCGCGACAGGGCGACTTGAATCGGTGTAGCGGCGGGTGTCCTCACCCGCAGGAAGTTTTGACCGGTGTAGCGGCGGGTGTCCTCACCCGCAGAAACTTGAATCGGTGTAGCGGCGGGTGTCCTCACCCGCAGAAACTGCCGTGCACTCTGCGGCTGGTGACAGCCGCCTCTACATCAAAACGAAAAGGCCGCTGGCAAATGTAGAGGCAGCCGTGTCGGCTGCGCCGGATCACGAGCAGGAGCGAGCACGAGCACGATTGCCGGCGACTAGGGCATCGCCCTCACTGCACCACCAGCAGCAACAGCAATTGTCCATCCCCCACCTGCGGGCCCTTAATGATCAGCGGGCTGGCTTTGCTCAGTTTCGTTTCCGTCTCGAGCAGGAGATTCTTTTCCTGGAATAACTTCAGGTTCAGGTGATACCCCGCATTCGTCTCACCTTTGGAATCGACCATCAGCGAAAAGTATTTGCTCGAAGCGAGCCAATCCTCCGAACCCGTCACGAGCGTCTTCCGCGACTGGCCGATGACCTTGAATTGATTGTAGCCGAAAAGCTCCTTGAGCGTTTGTTCAAAGCGATTGAGCTCTGATGGAATTTCCTCGGGCTTCGCCACGTTGTTCGCGATGACCAGCCCGCTCCAGACTACTTGCGATGCCTGCGCCGAAACCATGCCGCCCATCAGCAGCGCGAGACACGCGCTAAATAGAACGAGTGATCGCGGGTGCATGAGAAGAAACTACTTGGCCGCGTATTCCGACGGCAGCGATTGGAGCCCGTCCACCCAAAGAACGGTCACCTTGTCTTCCTTCGCCTCGAACATCGAGATGGTCGCGTTCGGGCTCACCGCGGGATCGACCCGCGCGTTCAGGATTTGCGAAAGATATTGCGACTGATCCGTCGGCCCCTTGTCGTGCAGGACGAAATAAGTGCAGACGCTGAAGATCGCGAGGGACGTTGCCCCGGCCCAGACCAGCCGGCCGAGCGGCCACCAGGCCCCCGCGCCGGCGCTTTCACGTGGACCCGCCTCCGCGCGCGCATCGCTTTCGATCCGTTCGCGCAGCTGATGATGGAAGAACTCCGTGTTCCCCATGGCCTGGCCTTGCAGGTGTTCCTTCAAAAACGATCCCAGGTGATGGGCGTCGTGCTTCTCGGCTTCGGCGGCTGCCTTGTCCGGCAGCGAAGCCTCAAACTCAGCGAGCTCGTCGCCACTCAACTCGCCGTCGATCCACGCGGTCCACTTTTCCTCAAACGTTTTCATAAAGGTCCTTCAATAAAGTCTGCAATTTCTTCCGCGCATAGAAAAGCCGGGACATGACGGTGCCGATCGAACAGCCGAGACTCTCGGCGATTTCGTGGTACTGCATGTCCTCCGTCTCCTTCATCAAAATGACCGCGCGATGTTCCGGCGAAAGTTGGGCGATGGCCTCGTCGATCCGGGCCCGGATCTCGCGCCGCTCCATCCGCTGATGCGGGAGCGCGTCCGCTTTCGGCACCGTGCGCGACGCCGGGTCGATGTCCTTGAGCTGGATCGCGTCGTCAAACTCCGCGCCCGATCCCTTGACATGCTTCTTCCGCAACCAGTCGATGGTGACGTTGGTCACGATCCGGTAAATCCAGGTATAGAACGAGGACTGGCCGCGGAAACGCCCGATCGATTTCCACGCCTTCAGGAAACTGTCCTGGGCGAGATCCCAGGCGTCCTGCTCGTTATGTACCATGTTATAGATCATGCCAAAAACTCGGTTTCGGTAACGGCCTACCAGCAGGTCGAATGCTTCGGTATCACCGGCCTGGGCTTTCTTTACCAGATCGAGTTCCGAGACATCGGCCTGAGCCGGAGTCGCTTCCGTATGCATGATTGGACGGAGGAAGGGGCTAATTCATTCAACCCGGCTCACAGGCTGCCGAAGCGCCGGAGCCACTCGCCCCGGTACTGCCCCATGAGGGTGATGATTCCATCGCGCACCTCGAACAGGCGCTGGGTCAGGACCTCGTGTTGCCGGGGGGTGATATGGGTGTCCGCCAGGAGCTGCGCCCCGGCTTCCATCGAGACCGTGATCGCTTTCAAGGCGCGCTTGAGATACGCGATCGTCATCCCGAGTTCGTCCACGTCATCATCGCTCAGGGCGGCGGCGAGTTTGGCGCTGGCCAGGGCCGAATGCGTCGCCAGCTTTACTGCGGCCGGTTCGTTTTGCAGCGCCGGTTGCTCGTCGAAAACCTGGTCGATCCAGACCGTGAGCGCGAACGCGGCTCTATAGAGAGTGTGATCCTCGAAGCCTTCCGAGGCGCCGATCTCATTCTCCGAGGATGACGCACCGGTCAGGTTCGATTCTTCCGCGAGCATCGCATCCACCTCATCGGTCCAGGTGTCGGTTTCGTTGTTGAGCAGTTGGGTCCAACCCATCTCGCGCGCGATGATTTGATCGCGCTGTGGGTGATCGAGATACTTCTCGAGCAGCTCCATATATTTCTCGGTCTTATGATCCTGCTGCTGGAGAAAACGTTCCCACTCGTATTCATCCCAGACCCGATCGGGCTCAGGCTCGTACCCGGACATACTTTGATCTAGGCCAGCTTCCCCGCAGGCGCAAAAGAGTTTTTGCTGGCGCAACTCCAGGCGCTGTCGCTTAGATCCTGCAGCCAGCCGTCCTTGTCTTGCCTTTCCTCTCGTAGCGGCATCCCGCCGTTGCTAAACTTCGTCTTGTTATGAGGACCGACCTTCGTTTCGCCCTCCGCCAGCTCCTGAAGTCGCCCGGGTTCAGTTTGTTGGCCGTCCTCACCCTCACGCTCGGGATCGGGCTGAACACGGCGATCTTTTCGCTGATCAACGATCTCTTCCTGAAAGGCCTGCCCTTCCAGGAACCGGAGCGGGTCCTGCATATCCTGACCAAGGGTAAAGACCGGACGGACGAGTTCCAGATGTCGGCGCCGCGGTTCATGCTCTATCGCGACGGGCAGACGATTTTCTCCGGGTTTGCCGCGGAGAATCACCTGGGGGCCTCGGTGACGGGTCTGGGCGATCCGTTGTCGGCGCCGATTTTTAGAACGACGGCGAACTGGTTCGACGTGCTCGGAGTGCGGCCCATCATGGGACGAACCTTTCTCCCGCAGGAAGAAGAGGGCGCGGATGTGGCGATCATCACGGACCGCTTCTGGAAAGCGCGGTTTGCCGGCACTCCGGACATCATCGGGAAAACAATGGCGATCGATGGCGTAACGCACACGATCGTGGGCGTGATCGCAGCGCTGCCGGTTTCCTGGACGGGGACACCGAATGCCCACATCTGGACGACGAAACCGTTCGTGATCCCGGGTTTTTCGCAGGAGCGGCTGATGCGCGGCGCGGCGTTCCTGCGCGTGATCGGGCGCTTGAAGCCGGGCGTCACCCTTGACCAGGCCAGGGTGGCGCTGGCCACGCTCGAGAACAGTTACCGCTCGCAGTTTCCGGATAAGACCGACGCGCAATCGCGCAATCTCATCAAGACGCTTCCGGATGATGTGACGGAGGATTTGCGACCGGGATTCGCGACTCTGCTGACGGCAGTCGGGTTCGTTTTGCTCATTGCGTGCAGCAACGTGGCGAACCTGCTCCTGGTGCGCTTCAGCGGACGGCGGCGCGAGATTTCCCTCCGCCTCGCGTTGGGCGCGACGCGCGGCAGCGTCCTGCGGCTTTTTGTTTTCGAGAGCGTCCTCATCAGTCTGCTGGCGGGGATTCTCGGCGCGGTCCTGGCGGCGCAGCTGGTGCCGCTCGTGCCGAAACTCGCGGCTAACTTTTTGCCGCTCGAACAGGCAAGCGCGAGCGCGCTCTCGGTGCCGGTGCTGCTGTTCACTATCGGGCTCTCATTATTGACCGGGTTCGTGATGGGTCTTTATCCGGCACTGCAAAGTTCGCGCGCCGATATTGTTGACGGGCTTAAGGAAGGCGGCCGCGGGACCCAGGGCAGTATGCGCCAGCAGCGGTTCCGAAAAATTCTGGTAGGCGCGCAGGTGGCGCTCTCCGTCACCCTGCTCGCGGGAGCGTCGTTGCTCATCACAAGCTTCGTTCGCTTGAGCCACCAGGATCCCGGTTTCAACACGAAAAATCTCTGGATCGGGGTGACGGCGCTGTCGCAGGCCCAATATCCCGATAAAGCGAGCCGGACCCGTTTCGCGGAGCAATTGCTGACCGCGTTGCGCGCCACTCCGGGATTCGAGGATGTGATGTTGAGTGGCGGTTTTCCGCTCTTCGGCGCTCCGGGCCTCACTCTCTATACGCGGTCTGATGGCACGCTGCCTCCGTTGGCCGAACGAAAACGTGCGGCGTCGAACCGAATCATGCCGGGCTGGTTCCGCGCTGCCGGCGTTCCGTTGATCGCCGGTCGCGACTTTAATGAGCAGGACGCGCTCGATCGTCCAAACGTCATCATCATCAGCAAAGCGGGCGCGAAGACGTTGTTCGGCGACGAGAACCCGATCGGCAAATCGTTGCTGATCACCGACGGCAGCCTGCCGGCCGAGATCGTCGGCGTGGTCGGCGACGTGCGCTCGGCGCAATTGAGCCAGGCGAACGACATGGAATTTTATCGTCCTTTCGCGCAGGAGAATTTCCTGTTCCCTACCATCGCGGTGCGCAGTCCGTTGCCGCCGGAGACGATCACGCGCTCGGTTAAAATGGCGATGCGCGGAATCGATCCGGGCCTTGCTCTGATCTGGCCGCAGCCCTTCAGCGAGATCATGGCCCAGGCCCTCGGCCAGGCCAGGCTGGTGATGGTGTTGTTAGGCGTATTCGCCGCGGTCGCGCTCCTCCTTGCCACCGTTGGAATTTACGGCGCGGTCGCGTACAGCGTCGGGCAACGCACCGGCGAAATCGGCGTGCGCATGGCCCTGGGTGCGCAGGCGCGCGACATCGTGCGCTTGATCGTGCGCCAGGGGATGACACCAGTGGTGTGCGGTCTCGTTATCGGATTAGCCGCGGCCCTTGCCCTCGGTCGACTGATTACCTCGCAGCTTTTCCAGACGTCGGCTTACAACCCGATGTTGTTGTCCGCCACGCTGGCCATTCTCGGAGGAGCGGCCTTGCTGGCCTGCCTCATCCCGGCGCGGCGAGCCTCTTCGGTGAACCCGGTGGAAGCGCTCCGCGCCGGATAGGCTGGCGCGGATCGCTCCTGGTCGGGGAGTTTAGCTTGTCTGGCCGTGGCGAGGCGGATATATTCGACGCCATGCTCCCCAGCCTGCAACCCCCCTGGCCCAACCCAAGCGATGGAGCGAACTCCGAAAGCTTTCGGAGCCGCTCATCTTGTTGATGAACTCGCGCTGCGTCGTCCACCTTCGGGCTACCCATCTATGTCACGGCTTGGCAGTCCGTTCCATTCTCGTTAGGTCTATGAAACGCATCCTCTGGTTCCTCCTCGTCGGCAGTGCAGCGTCTTTCGCGCTCGGTGCGAGTCACAGCGCTTTCGAGACCCTGTCTCGTGCGGCAGCGGAGAAATATACATTGCCAAATCATGCCGGCTCCCAGTACGCCGAGAAGTTCTCCGACTGGAGCACCAAGCCAATGCTCCACGCGATGACGGCCTGCGAGTCGCACCCGCCCAGCAACCGGTATTGCGATATTCTCGCTGTTGTCGGTGCGGACGGGCATCTCCGCCGCGTGCTGTTCTCACCAGCCAACTCGTATGTGGATTGCGTCCGGAAAGACCTTCGCCTGGGCGCCGTTGCGCCGAAGCCGCCGGGCGAGAACTGGCCCGTCCAGATTCGACTGCTCGATGGACCGCGACCAAAGCCCAAAGAAGGAGATCGGCCATTCATCATCCTCTCGGCAGGCCACGTGGAATAGGCCTAACCAGGCGTGATCTTCGTTCTCGTTAGATTTATGGAACGCCACCACACACGCACGCTACAAAAGCTCGCCCTTCTCTTTCTCATCGGCGTTTTCGCGCCTCTTTCTATTTCCGCGCAGCGGATAGTTCCTGCTACTTCGGATTCGGCTCCGCTGAAAGACGCCATCTCAATGAAGGTTGTTCTCCATCAAGTACCGCCGGCATATCCATTGGAAGCGCGCCGAAGTCATCTTTCGGGCCGCGGCATCTTGGTAGGTCAGGTTGACAGCAAAACCGGCTTTGTGACATCCGTCCGAATGGAAAAAAGCACTGGTCATAAGATTCTTGATGACGCCGCCCTAGAGGCTTTTCGTCAGTGGCGCTTCAAGTCCGGTACCGGTACCATCCGCAAGTTTCGGACGCCGATAACCTACAACATGCTCAACTAAATCTAACCCTGCGATGGAGCAAACGCCGGACCGCTGTACGCGCCACTTTTGAGATGACTTCCACACTCCCACTCCGATCGACGCGCGTTCTCGTCCGCCGCCGCTCATCTTGTTTTCGTTAGACGGAAAAGCCCCGCGTCATGCTACTCGATACGATCCACGGAATTATTGACCGGCGCGTCCTCCTGAATTACCACATCGATCCCGAAGTGTTGCAGCAGGTGCTACCTCCGGGCTTCCGCCCGAAGATGTTTCGCGGAAAAGGCATTGGGGGAGTTTGCATGATTCGCTTCCGCGAGCTTCGCCCGCGGATGCTGCCAGCGTGGCTCGGCTTGGGGTCCGAAAACGCGGCACATCGAATCGCGGTAGAGTGGGATCAAGACGACGGGACGAAAGAAGGCGTTTTCATTCCGCGCAGAGATACGAATTCCACCCTCAACAAACTTCTCGGCGGCACCGTGTTTCCCGGCATTTTCGACAAGGGTAGTTTCGTTGCGGACGAAACCGCCGATGAAATCTCCGTGACTATTCGACGTCAGGACGGCACCGAGGAAGCAAGTTTTAAGGGGCGGGTAGCGCAGGCCCTACCCGACACGAGCCTGTTCGACACGGTGGAGCAAGCAGCTTCTTTCTTCTCGCTGGGAGCAACCGGCTACTCAGCTACGCGAGAGGAGGGACACTATCACGGCATGGAGTTGCGGAGCTTGGATTGGAGCATTGATCCGATGGAGGTTGAGGCCGCTCACACAAGCTTCTTTTCAGATCGTGCCCGCTTTCCTGAGGGCAGCGTTGAGTTAGACTCTGCTCTCGTGATGCGTGGGATCGAGCACGAGTGGCACAGCAGGCCAGATCTTTATTACGATCCAGAGAAGGAGCGTCTATCTGCGCGCCGCCCAACCGTCTAACCATGCGATGGAGCGAACTCCGAAAGCTTTGGGAGCCGCTCATCTTGTTCTCGTTATGACAATATTCGCTCAACGCCGAAAGACGATGTCCGCGCTTGTTGAACCAGGTCTACTCCGGTGGTTCGTCGATCCATCCACGACGCCTCCGACTCCGGTTGGTTACATTCGCGATCACAGCGGCGGTGCCCTGGTTATCGGCGGGACGACGGGATCGCATATGACCGGCCATGCTGAGACATGGTGGGACAAGCTCGTTCTTTTTGCGGGCGCGGGATATCTTCCGGTCGACGTCGCGATACCGAGGCAGATCATTCCCGAGAACTGGTCTCCACCTAAATTATCCAGGGACGATGCGGAGCTTGTGAGGCGAATCGAGCGGAAAGAAATATGATGTGTTTGTCACGCAAGTCATCTAACCAAGCGCTCGAGCGAGCCGCCGACCGGCGCGACAATTTTTTTTGATGACTTCAACAATGCAATCCGAAGCGCCGCTCGCTCTCGTCAGCGGTCGCTCAGCTTGTTCTCGTTAGATGGTGAGAAGCAACAGTGAAGCATGGGGGTACGTCGGCATGGGCGTCATGACTTGTCTCATTGGAGGGATGACTCTCTGGAAGGCACATCATGGATATCCGATGTGGAGCAAAAACAGTCCAATGTCTCCTTGGCAAGCGTGGGTCGGCGGATCGCTGGCGATTATCATGGGCGTGTACTGTTTTGCAGCAGCCGCCAGAAGATGGATTAGTCGGTCAGGTGCCGTCAACGAATGATCCGAAGTATATCACCCAACCATCTAACCAAGCGATGGAGCGAACTCCGAAAGCTTTCGGAGCCGCTCATCTTGTTGATGCACTCGCGCGACTCGTTTACCCTGCGGGCTTGAAGTCTATGTCACGGCTTGCCAGTCCGTTCCATTCTCGTTAGGTCTCATAATGCGCGCTACTATCTGCCTCTTGCTGCTGATCACGGCCGTCGTGGCCGGAGCAGCTACGCCGGAAGATGACGCGAAGGCGCTGTTTGAGCGGTACAACGCCGCTTGGAGAGCGAGAGATGCTGACGCTATGGCGCGATTGGTCGCGCCAGACTGCGTCATTATCATGACCGAGCCCGGCGCGGGCGCGAAACGCACCCGCTTCTTTCCGCGCGATTCCTACATCAAACTTGTCCGAGAACGGGTCGCACAGCTAGCGGACAGCACCACGGATCAGACGCTTCACGCCGTTTCCGCTGCGGATCGTGGGGATATTTTTGTCATAGGTGAGGCAGAGGAGCACGCACAGTTGCACGGGCGGGGCGAAGTGTTCCGGTACAGCTTTTATGCAGTCGCACGCCCGGTCAGTGGCAGGATGCTCTTTCGCTTTATTGTCTCGCAGCTTACGTTCTACGCACCTTCCCCAGCACCACCCAAATGAGACCTAACCAGGCGATGCAGCG
>JBEEHV010000023.1:0-28951 GCA_041167585.1 Verrucomicrobiota bacterium | reverse complement strand
CGGGCTCGCAGTACGGATGTTTTAGCCCGCCCGGCGCCCAGCAGCTTCGTATTGGGTACGCCCGCCAGAGTTCTCCCAGATTCTGGTCCGCTGTAAGAAAAGCTGGAATCAAAACATCGGCACCTTTCCGCGAAGTCATGACCATGCCTTGCTGTTCGCTCATATGGTAAATATCCCAGCTAATATTCGCCGCCCGTTTAAGCGGCAGCTTCGCGCCCACCTGCAACGTCTTGAAAATTCCCATCCGTGGATCATTAGAAAACCAAAGCCACGCCGCCCATAAGACCATGAGGAACAAAGCGGAAAGCTCTTCATCCATGAATTGGATCATCGCTTTCAGTTTTGGGACGGCATCGCGTTTCCCCGGCCGCGAGCGTTGGAGGATCGTCATGTAGAGTATCGCGGCGTAAAACGAGTGCCGCCGGTGATCGATTAATTCCCTGCCTCCGTTACTCAAATTCCTGCAGAATTCTCCCATTTCGATACTGGCACGGCGGCGCAACTCATCCACTCCGACATTCGTTGTTAGCAACCCACTGTTCTTAAATTCACGTACGTCGAGCGCCGCGAGGCGCTCGCTCGCCAGTACCGTTTCGTAGATATGGTCGTCGTTGGGCAGCAATGAATCGGCGTTCTCATGCAGATATGGCCGCACGTCCCAACTGATCTTGTTTCCTTCGAAGCGGCTGAGAAATTCTCGGAGGTCACGGACTTGCGAATTATCGCGGCGGTCGAAAGCGTTGCGCAGAAAACTGGCCGCGTTCGCATCGAACGCGATATTATAATCGACCGCAATCTCTGCGGTTCCCCGTTGCTCGGTCTCCGCGACGATCCGATCGTTGAGGACCGTCAAGTTTTCGTACGAAAACACCGACAGAAGGTGCAGTTTTTGGCCAAACCTTCGCCGAACTGGCACGGTCAGATTGGACGGTTCCTCATGACTAACGATCAAAGTCGTGCCGCGGACAGCCGCCGGATTCTCTCGCCACCACTTTAACGATTCCTGACGCGATCGGACTGTCGAAAGGCTCAAAAGAGCTGAATCGTACTCGTTCATAACTGCCTGCAAATCGAAGCCCGTCGCGGCGCCAGAATGCTTGAACGAAGTTCGCGTACTCGTCTGGCGACCACCAGTGCTTCCCGACTCAATTTTCGGACTACCAAAGAAGACCGTCTCTCGCACACTGTTCTAAATCGAGTCGCGCGGAAGACCGGTTTCGCTTGCGGAACGCATCCCCGTTTTGTCGCGTGGGCAAATTGATGTTGATCGGGACGCGAGCGGTGGCTCCCGCAAAGGCTCGAAGCTCCATCACCTCGTCGTTCCTAATCGAGCGGGTGTACATTTTATTTACGAGATAATTCAGCCGCAGCCGCTTTGCATTGGGAAGAGTAGACTTCACGCTGTCGTACAAGTCTTTGAACGGCGTCGGTCCTGAAATGGCGCGCAGTGGTTCCATATCGAGGAGAGTTGTTGGCGGCCATTGGCGACGCGTTCGTGGTTCGCTCGGGCGCTCGCGAAATAAAAGCACGTCGCGAGCCGAAATCGCATTTATCTTATCGCTGACGGGACTATGCACTTCACAAAAGTTTAGCCCTAAATCCGGCTTGCCAAGGGATCGGCGAATCGTTCAGCATCGTCACCGTCTGTTTCCCCTTCGCACGGGACGCGGATTCGGTCGGGCGGTTTGAGTCTGGGAGGACATGGGCCGCCCGGCCACTTTTATTTACGTCAATAAAACCGGGTGAAGAGCGCAGCGAGAAATCTCAACGCACTCTGTTTATGACCGAAAATGAATTAAAGAAATTGGGTAACGAAGCGGTATCGCTGCACCGCGCCCCTCACAACGTATGGGGAGCGTCTCAAAACCCTCAAGGGCGAGATCATCCGTGAAGCCAAACGTCACAAGGAAGACTTCATTATCACTGATGGCGTCGGCTCCCGCTGGACCGCCAGCGGAACCGATGGCTGCATCGCGCGCGTTAATTTTCCCGCGCCCGAGCTTCTCTCACATATCGCGACCGAAGATGAAACATTCGACAAGGTTCTCGCTCTCGCTGGTGAATCGCTCGACGATCTTTTCGAGTCGCGCCACTTCCTGAAACCGATCGCAGACTTCCGCGACAAAGCTGCGGATGCGTTGTCCAGGCGCACCGCCGCGCAACTCATCGAGCTTTGCCAGGTTGAGTGCTCGCCGCGCGTGAGTTTTGAAACTGCCGAGACGAAGACCAAAGAGCGCTAAGGCGACATCAACGTGCGCTACAAAAACAACATCGGTCCGCAGGTGCGCCGTCGCCGATACGGCCTCGGTTGGTCGCAGTCCGATCTCGCGACTAAGCTGCAACTCGCGGGTTTCGACATCAGCCGCAGCGGCGTCTCGAAGATCGAAGCGCGCCTTTCGTACGTTGACGACAAGACGCTGCTTTACCTAGCCGAAGTGCTGAAGGTGCCAGTACAGGATCTCTTCCCGCCCCGCATGCCAGGCAACCGCATCCACGATTTCATGGAGAAGCTGGAGACGACGCGATTCTGACAGCGCGTTCACCACCTCACGTCCATGAGGGAGTGGCCGGAGTTGGCAAAATGTGTATCCGCTCATTCGCGGAAGGAGAGACGACGGCGGGGTGTCTCACCTCCGCTGTCCGTGCGTTGGTACCTGATGCGCGATAGCGGGTTAGATTTGGACTGGAGTGTTTCCCGATCGGGGAAGAAGTATGTTTGCGGCCTGAAATCTCGACGAGGATGCATGATTCAGGTGCTTCACGCTGCATCACGTGACCGCGGATCCGACGGTTCGCATATCGTTGTTGTGTTTCAGGGGATTGCATTGGCGTTATTTGAGTGGCGGCCACGTTCCAGGAGCTAGTTGAGGGAGCCGCTCCGGTCGGTGCCGAAAGTCAAACCGCGCCTTAAGAGAAGATCCTTCACGCCCGAACGCTCGTCTCGGAAACCGTTGCACGCAGTGTATCCCTGATTGTTTTCTGCAGTTCTTTCATTTTCGCTGTCGCGGAGCCCTTATGCCGGAGGTTGCGCTGAGCTAACTCTCTCAAATCTTTGACTAGCTTATAATCAACCTCCGACGTGCTGTGAGCTCCAGAAAGCTCAGGGACGTATCTCTTCCTCGTCTCCTTGAAACCAGACCACAGATCCGCGATCTGCGTCTTGTCGACTGTCCTCTCCTTCAGGCACAGGACGAACACGGCACCACAGAAACCGTTGAGAGTCAGCTTACGCTCGATTCGTCTCAGCCAGGCGGTCTTTGCCGGTTGGCTCTTGTCCAGATAAAGATCTAAACCATTACGTAGGCTCTCGAAGCCCTTCGCGATTCGACCTAACTGGCTCCCAACTTTCAAGCTCTGACAATCAGCGAAAGACCGCGCACCAGCCAAGAGCTCCAACAAGGAAGCGTGCAGTCGATCTGCTTGATACTGCGCCGTCAATTGAAAGAAAAGGCGCAACCACACGACATTCCGGGCAGAATGGATCAGCGAATTCTGAGCGCGGAGAAGGAATCCGCGGGCCGTCGAATAGCAATTCTCGGCCAACTGTGATGGAGAAAGCGCTAACTTCGTGTCCGCGTTCGGCCAATCGTTGTTCAGAGCAATTCTGGCATGAGCAATGCAACATTCCCCCGCATAGAGGTCCGCCAAAGCCAAAAGCAGAGCGTTGGCGTCGGTCAATCCGGCCCGCGCGTCATCAAATTCTCCCAGAGCTGTCTCCATTCCCTCCGCGAGTGTGCGGATCTCCGTTGGCCCCTCCATTGCCTTGAATCTCTGCATCCACCGGCCACGCGCACGCTGGATCGTAAAAATTGCCCGATAAGGAAAGTACAGTGTTCCGTCAGAGGCCGGTTCCACGATTGCACTTTGAGGCGTCATCTCGCTCGTCCTGCCCTGCCGACGCATCAACCGCAGGCCTTCCTCACACCTCGAAAGCGCCTCGTCTCTGAAGCCGACGATGCCCGCACGCCACGTGCCGCTAAATCCTTCGTGTGAGAAAATCGAGACTCGACCGAACGCCAGATTCGTCTTTACATGCACCTTTCGCAGATCGAATTCATAAGAGTCCCGCTCAGCCGCCTCGATCGCATCCAGCTTCTCCACATACCCTTGGATGGTTGCTGCCATTTCCTTGGTGCCAATTTTATCCACCTCTTCCAGTTGTGAGCGAAATTTACATTGGATCTCGTCGATCTCCGCGTGAACGCTTGTCGGGGTCAGCCTCTGTGTTTTGTGTGAACTATAAGATTGACCCCTTCGTATTTTATTCGGCGCAGGGGACTTGCAGCCATAATCGGATCGATCCATAGCAACCTTCATCTTGAAGCGCTCCACATAGGCCGTGAGCACACGAAGGGGGAGAGCGTTGGCGCTCGTCGAGAGGCAACGAATCGGCGTCGTCACCGGAGTTCCCTTACCATCGTAGCCGGTGATCAACTTCGAACAGCGCACCTTTAAATCGTCTCTTAGCAATTGCTCACACAGACGAATTAATTGCTCAGCGGGCACCTGCGACCGCAAGGAACTCTCCGACCGCTCCCAGATGAGACGCCACCGCGTCAAACCTTCTCTGCGCCGCCCTTCAAACTCGTTCTGCAGCGCCGCCAGAAATGCCATGGGCTCGTTGTAGCTTTTTGTTGGCCCCACATCACAATTTTGTAACTCGAAAGCCTCCGCGACTTTGGCAGCGCCTCTTACGCCCTCCGAGGCACCTGACTTGTCGGCGGTTTCATCGATCTTCTTGACCACAGACTGAAATTGCCGCCAGCCCTTCATTACCTGTTGGATTGCCGTTTCATTCGCGTCCGCGCGTTCCACCAACCCAACGAGCTTTGTCAAACTTCGGACGTTTGCGAGGCGATGATAAAAGTATTCGAGAAGCGCATACGTATCGCGCGATTGAACATAGGCCTTCGCATACCACGAGCGCGCCGCCCATTGGTGAAGAAAAGCATTTATCAACAATTGATACAAGGTCGACCCAAAGTCGCCTCGGTTTTCGATTCGGTCTCGCATCGCGTCGGCGCCTGTATCGCAGGTGTTCGCGGTGTAAACGTAATCCCGGATCTCTCGGTGAAACCAAATGCCCCCTCCCTCGATTCGCCAACAGAGCGCTGGCCGGTCCGGCTTCTCCAAAGCCATTTCCGTCAAAAACGCCTCGCTTAGCTTTGGTCCACCAAGGACAGGCTCCAAAACGTGATATACCAAGGCAAGCGGACGGGTACGTCGATACGTTGCGAGAATCGATAAAGCGAACGCCCATGACCAGGGGGCGGAACACTGATCCGGTTTCCTCCACTCCTTCGGCATTGCCAGCTTGGTCTTTACTTCCCTCACAAAGAAATCGGCATACGCTAAGGGGCGGGGATTTAGTGGCTCCCCAGATTGCCACCCAGCGTTCTCGAGCACCTTCGTGTTCTTTTGGAGCATGTCTTCCAACTTCGGATGTGGCACGGCCGTCACCGTTCGATTCCGCGACCGATCGATGCTCAGATAGAGGCGCGATTCTCCCGAAACAATTTCCTTTCCCAAGCTTTCCAAGAATTTAGTGAGGAAAGAAAGCCGGGCTTCCCTTTGATCGTAAAAGGCAGAGTGCGTCTCACCGTGATGCGCCGTAGGCGACCAAGTGTAGGTTTCTAGACCGTCAAAGAAAACGCAATACCGGCTCCGCTTGAGAGCTCGCTCCACGCGCGCGACGGCTCGCTTGACGAGATCCTCGTTTTCCTCCTCAATCGCGAGAACACACGGTGCAAGGGCCGTGTCGTATTTCCGACACTGGTCGATGATCGAGCCCGCTACCGCAGCGATCGTGTGGACGGCTTCCAAATCCACCCAGATTAAGTTGAACCCCGAAGGAAGGTATCGGCCGGCAAGCAATAGTTGTCTCGAAGCCGTCGTCTCGGTGAATACTTCATCGCTCGCAGTGGGGTCAAAAATTGTTTCTATTAGAATACACCGTTTCGGGTGTTCCAGGTCTTTAACTAACCCCCTAACACTCGCCCGTATCTGCTCGTCTTTTGGTTCTGTTCCGTCTGCCTCTGCCAGTAGCAAAGGTGGCAACATCGGCTGCTGGAAATGGATTAGATACGGAACCCTCGAAACCGGGTGGCGACGGTAAATTTCCGAAAAAACATGGTGCAACGTCGCGCCCACGTGCGCTGTGGGCACCATAAGATAACGCCTCTGCGCGGCGGTCGTTACCTGGAATTTCGGTGGTTCGCTTCCGTAATGAAGCCAGGCTACTTCCCCCTTCTCACCGACCTGGCCCAGGAGATCGCAAAGTCGCCTATCTTCGCCGCTACAGCCAATCACCACGACGAGAGGTTCGCTACCAATGATCCTGCCAAACGTCTCCAAATATTCATTCCTCAAGGGCCGGTCCAGCTGCTCATCCAAAAGCAACGCATGTGTGCTCCCGTGCATTTTGACAACCGCTAGCTGCCCCAGAACGAGATCCGAATTGGGCAGCATCCGACCGCGTTCCATTGCAAAGGTGCGCGGACGGAGATCCAAGTCTTCGAGCGCTTCCTCGATGAAAGGATCAAAATTCATCGTAAAAACGACGGAGACACCAAGTCGACGAACCAAAAAGGCGAGATAGCGGTGCGCCAAGTTGGGGGCGCGGCCCAGTGCAAACCGTGCAAGTAAAGCGTCGGCGAAATCATTACGATAATCTGTGAAGCCCAGAATCATCCGCCGCCAATCTCCCAGCAGTTCCCAAGCGACGCTTTTCCCGGACTCGTCCAATACCAGATCGAATTTTGACTTCAGCTTCTCACGAAGATCATCGAACTCCTCACATCGCTTTCTGTCGGTCCGCCTTATTAAAGTTTCGAGCCCCTTGGCAACCTTCGTGTCCATGAACTGCGCGTCCTGCATATCATTGGGACGGCAGACGTGCATGTCTTCGGTGAGCTGAAATCGATCAGGCCATCCGAAGTCACTCACGTAATCCCAAGGGTGCGCTTTATAGTGGCCCACCAGGCTTTTGATTGACGTTATCTTGTCGAGCTCACGAAACGGTCCCAACCAAGCGCCCTCATCGATCGTCCTCTGCAACTTCCCGAAATAGCGAATAATAGTAGCAATGACCGGAAATCCGGACTCGGCGGAAATTCCCGCCCCTACAATCGGAATAATAGGCCTACCTTGGCTATGGGCGTGACGTAGGCATTCAGCAAAATCCGCTACCCTTTCGCTTGCAGTCTTCTTTTCAAATGGGTTTTCCATATGGGGTGAACAGCACGACCACCGCTTTTTCTGGTCGGTGTATGTAGTAATCATCCGCACTGACACGGGCAAGATTATCTAACGCTACGAGGTGAGCACCCCGTTCCGAAGGCCATGATCCTCGCGACGAGCCGTTGGGCAACCGGATGAAAAAAAACCGATTGCGGCAACGAGGAGGGGGCGCCCCAGCGAAGATGCAATACAGCGCTGCCAAGCTAAAGGGGAGATGCATGTTCTGTCGCGCGCGTGACTGCACCGCCTTTTCGGGCAACGGCCGCTACTTCAACTTGTTGTCGTCGACGCCTCACCCGCGTTAGGCGCGTGGCATCCTCTTCGCGATCGGCAGGCCAATTTTCAAACACGGTAGCTGAGATGTTCACCATGCAGCGCTACCTGCAGATACCCGCGCTACGTAGCCATCGCTCCAGCATTACGAGTGCTGGGCGGGAATGTCGGCAGACAGTTCCCGCGATGGACTGAGCCCAGAGTGGAGCGGCTATCGAGTGCAAAAGCTATTAAGGGGCGCACGCAAGAACCCGGCAAACGTGAAAAGCGCGTTCTCGACGGTGATGATGAAGAACAGCGTACGTTTGTTCACGCCGCGTCGCCTTTGGCCGAAGCATGCTAGTAATTGCCTCGCTTCGCCGGCCTGGCAACTATGCCGAGGCGGTGCAACGCGCGCGGGAAATCCTCGACAGCCTGGAGTTGCAACCCGCACACACAGCAGCAAAGGTCGTCAATTCGACGTGGTCATCATCCCAGGGTTAGTCGAAGGGATAATGCCGCCTTTGCGGTGGTCGCCGACCGAGCGTCGATATGTTGAGCCGAATGAAAAACTCCTCGCCCAGATCCGGCGCCTTTTTTACGTCGGGTTCACGCGGGCGCGCTACTGCGTACATCTCATTTATTCAGCCGGATACAGGAACAACAAAGGGTATCCGGTCTCTCTCGGAGCGTCTCGTTTTGCTAAGGAAATCAACGCTAGGCTCGCTGAGGCCGCAGGTGAGTGACTTCGAGGTGGTGGTGCGTGCGCTGCCGGCATCGATTCGACGCCGCAATTCTCCCGATTGAGAGCATTCGACTACCAATCGCGAGGTCAAACAATGCGAAACTTTCTCCAACCGAGGGGCGCAACGCTGTGGTATCCTTTAAGAGCCGGTTCCGAAAGGTTCGGTGGCCGGGGGAGTCTTAGGGCCCCCGGCCACCATTCCCGTTCTACACCACGAACTCTGAGCACCGACTAGAGCACTATAACGATAGCGACGGTTTCCGGCGGAGGGCGCTACCCCAACTCCTGATGTATGTCGTGCTTATCTTGGCTCTGTCGCTTCGGCCCATCGGCTCACGGTTCAAGCAGGTCTGCGCATTATCCCAATATGGGCATGCGGTGCTGGCCGACATAGCGGTTACGCTCCAGCATCGACTCGATATCCGCCGGAGCGAAAAATACAAGCCGACCCACTTTGTAGTACGGAACTATGCCCTGCGCTACCCACGCGAAGACTGTCTTGCGCGTGACGCCGAATCGTTGTGCTATGTCCACGGCTTTTAGGTAACGCGGAGCGGGTTTATCCCGTTCCATCAGCCCGTAGATACGCCTGGCTGATTACTCGATCAGTTCGATCGGCTACTGCCGTAGCGGGTCTTGCGCGCTACCCTTTCGGCAATCTCGATCTGTTCCTCGACCTGCTGCGCTTCCTCTGCCAACTCCTCAGGGGTGCGGTAGATGTGCTTCGGGATCCAGTTCGGCTGGTTGACGAAGCTGCCGAGGGTCGGGTCGCCGATCTGGAAATACGGCAGCGCCTTGTCGTGATCCATCTCGATCTCGACATAAAACTTGAGCATCATCTCGATACTACTCCCCATCTGCTTGCGCGTGAACTCAAGGCTGCCGGTCAGGTGCTCCGTGTGGGTCGCGAAAGCGTGGCGCATTCCGTTTTTCTTGTAGGGAACGCGAGCCATGACCAGGAGATCCTTCAACATGCGATCGAAGCGCACCTCATATTTGTGGTAGTCCGCTTTCGCGGGCACGCCCGGTTTCATGGCCGGCAGAATCGGGTTCTCTAACTTCCCTTTCTCGTTCTCGTTCGCCGCCCGCCAGAAAGGCAGCAGCAGGGAAAAGTTGGCCGGCGACATTAAAACCTGGCGCGGCTTGTGATTCTCGGTCACGTCACCCCTTGCCACGATCTTGTTCTCGGCAGGACGAAGGTTGCTGTATCGCATGCGCACGACCTCGGCGAAATGAAACCCGGCGAAGAGGCGCAATACGATCACCGGAACCCAGGGGTGCCACTTCGGGTTGCCCCAGGCTGTCCGGATGATCTCGGCTGCTTCTTCCCACGTGTAGAATTCGATCGCCTCATCGGCTGCGCGCGCCGTGCTTGGCTTGTAATTTTTTGGATTGAGCTTGATGCCCGTCGCCGCCGTCGGGCCTGGCGGCAGAGCCTCGGCTGTGTCCCGGGCAAAATTGAAGAGTAATTTGATAACTGACCGGCGCGCTTTGGCCGTGTTGTACTCGATTTCCGTCAGAGTGCCGAACCAACCCGTCAGCTCCTCCGCCGTGATCGTATGCATGAAGCGGTTCCCGAAGCGTTTTGCGAAATGCTTAAAGAAGGCTGTCTTGATACGATAGCCCACTTCGGACATTCTGTTTTTCGCGAGCAGGCGGTCGAGCGCCCTGACATACTTGGCCAGCACATCGTTTGTCTTGGCGGGCCACTGAGGACGCTGCGCCGCGGCGATTTTACCGGCGTCTTCGACGATGCGGTCAAGTGCCGGCGGCCTTTGGGGCCAGTACTCGGCGCGCACCTGGGCAGCGCGCAGAGCCTCGTCGAGGAACCCGTAGAAGCCGATGCCGAGTTTGGTCAGCGCGTCGCAAAAGCGCTGCGCATGCTCCGTAAGCCCGGCCTCTTCGGGCGGCTTCGCTTTGGCAGCTTTCTCGCGTTTCAGGTACTCTTTTTTCGCTTCCGCCTTGGCGAGCCGTTTCGCTTTCGCAAGGTCGTGCATTACGGTTTTGAGTCCCCTAAACAATACTCCTGTCTTTTTGTGCTTCCTTTCGATAGCGAAGCGGTAGTGACGCGCCAGCGGTCCGTTCGGGTACGGGTACGGGTAGTCGCCGGGATAGATAACTTTCTCGATGTCTTTGTAGAAGACCGATATTCGATTTGTAGGCATTACCGTGCAGATACCGCCCTCCTCGATCTCGACTCCCGGCATGATCTCCTCGGCACCATCGGTTCCGACCAGTCGGCAGACTGAATCCTTGTCGACTAGAACCGGGAACCACTGGCCCTTGCCGAAGACGAGCTTGGCGGCAACGGCCGCACTCACGAGGCTACCTCTCGAGCGGAAGGCCCTGATCGGTCTCCCTTGTTATTTCGTGTCTTTTCCGCCGGCGGCCCTCTTACCAGAGGTGAATGTGATATACCAATCTAGTGTAGCACACCCAAGGTGTGCCACGTGTACTGTACTGTTGAGAGTAAGGGAGACCCGTTGAGTCTTTGTTATTTTTGTCAGTTGGCCGGCATTTTGGGCGGCTGAAATCGGCTTGGTTCCGCCGCCAAGGAGGAGCGACCCGCCGAGAGACCTGATCAGGTCCGGCGTGTCTGGCGCTGCTTTTCTTCCCTCCGGGCTCACGATAAGAAGAATACCAGACCTTGACCAGACGGGATCGCATTATTTTCTAGAAACTATAATCTTTTCTTGAGTTCGCCTCGGGAAACATGTACCCTAAGCGGGCAGCGCGGAGGCGGCCCCAGACGACAGGGGAAGGGGTAGCGCGAAGGGGGATTTGATTTAGAAGCGCCCCGCAGAATCCCAAAAAAGGGGGCGGTATCTACCGCCCCATGAACCAATACCCTTTCGTCACTTTCCTCAATCTCGAGCCCGACGCACACGAGATTTTTGCGTACCAGTGCGGCGAGTTTGCCAGCTATGTCCTACTCCAACTGGACTCTCTCGATCTCGATGAAGTCCTCCGAGCGGCTCATACCCAGTACCGGCTTCGAGTCCACGCGTTGGAAATTCTTGCCTACCGTTGCAGCGAATCGGCAATCAAAGACCGGCTTGAAGTAGCGCGAGCCGAGGAGCTGGTGCTCGATGTTTGCGAGGCTGTTCGGCTTATGTTTGGGACCGACCGCGAGGCAATCAGCACCGCGTATGAAGCGCTTGATGCGCTGAATTTGGGTGGCCTTTTGGTCGCGCGCGCAGTCAGCTCGCCTCCCCCTCCACTGGATTTGGCCGGCTGGAAATGCCTTCATGAACCGCCGACAAATGGCCAAGTCGCGGCCATCAGACGCTCCGCGCTCGAGGAGCCACCAATCGAGGTGGAGGATAGACCACCGCGCAAAGTGGTGCTGACAGCGGCGCAGCGATCTGCCTCTCACGACCTGCAGCACTTCTATACGTTGCATCGGATCGACGAGCAGATCGCTGGCATTTCCACTCGTCCTCAACCGTTGGTCGTGGCGCCAACTGGGTGCGGCAAGACATTCCTAGTCCGTCAATTTGCTCAGGAACGGCTCCTTCCACTTCTGGAACTCGATAGTGGCGGGTGGATTCTCAACGGCGCCTCCACCAAGCCCTCAACGCTCATCACAGTGCAATCCTTTATAGAGGAGCACACCAGCGGCCTCATTTTGGTCGACGAGCTCGATAAATTCGGCACTGACAAGGAGCAGGACGGCTGGAATCGCGGTGTTCGCCAGGAAGTATTCGCGCTGCTCGACCGGCGTCTCTCTGGGGTTGCCGGTTGGAAGAAGGAGAGCACCGCTAAGCTCGCGCGTTTTTACATCGTCGGCTGCGGCACTTGGCAATCCATTTTCGACCGCCCGGGTCCAATCGGCTTCGTCGAAGGACAACGGAACCTCAAAGCAGATCTTCGGGCCCAAACCAGTATCCCGATCGAGCTCTTGTTTAGATTTAACGCGAATGTGATCCTGCTGGGACCGCCGACGCGCGCGGAGTTTGCGGAGCGAATTTTGGCCATCCACCGCGAGCTCCGACTGGATCCGCCGGGTGATCTAGAGGCACTTACTGAGGAGGCCGAAAGCAGCGGGCAGAACACCAGATGGCTGGAGGGATATTTGTCTCGTGCTCTGCGCTGGCGACCGCGACCGCGCAAGATTGCCTTGCGCCAAATTCCCCTCGCGTTGTCTCCAGCGGAACGAAAGACCCCCGCTACCGAAAGGGAGATGTCGTGAACAGCGAATTGGAGCAGCACGCCAAGGGGTATTCAGTAGCTCTGGTTCTCAAAAGCATTTGTGCGTGGTGTTCGCGTCTTCTGCGCGACGGCATCGAACCGCCGACTCACGGGATCTGCGACGCGTGCATCTGCCGCTTATGCGACATTACCCTCGAAGACCTGGCCGCCCGCCGTGCCGAGTGGGCTGCCGAGCTTGCGAGCAGAGAAGTAGAGACGGGGCCCTCAAGCGAGTATCAAGGCATCTCCCAAGTTAAGTCGGACGCTGATCCGGAGCACAAAACGCCCGGCTCGGAAACGAAAATTCTCCTAACCGCGGACCTTCACAATAACAGGGCGTGGTTCGAATGGCTCCTCACCGAAGCTTCTAAATACGATCTGGTCGCAATCGCTGGCGACTTTCTCGACATGTTCGCGGCCGACGAGGGCGGGCAGATTGACTATTTGCGCAAGGAGTGGCTCCCGGCCTTTACGCGAACCGGAGTGCCACTCGCGCTTTGTACCGGCAATCACGACCATGTTGCGCTTCCCTGGCTTTCCTACGTCAATCGCCCTCCCGCGATAGTTGGTGACGGCGAGACACAACTTTTGACCTTCCCCTCGGGGCAAAAGCTAGTCGTAACAACTTGCCCTTATTATAGAACGTTCGAGCAGCGTGATTCCGTCATGGCCGGTCTCTGGCAATACGGCGCCCGCCTCCGGGATTCGGAAAACGCTCCCTGGTTGGTTCTGCATCACGAGCCACCATCTCAGATGTGTCCAAAGGGTACGATCGCGACTCACTGGCTGGGACTACGCATGCACGAATATCATCCCGACTTTGTCGCGTGCGGGCATTTTCACGAAACCAATCGTTTTCCATTTGGAGTGAAAATCGAAGGCACCTGGTGCTTTAACCCCGGCCAGTGGCTCGATGCGCCGCGGCCCAATTTCATCGTTCTCGATCTCTCTGCTCGAACGGCTACCCGGCGGAGAATGGTGCCGGTGCGGGGAACGCTTTCCTGGGTTCCGAAAAGCGACACCATCACTCTCTGATTCCATGGGCTACTCGACCATCGATACCTGCCGTTCGTGCGGCGAGAAGCAGGAGAATATGTATGGTGGGGGGCTCATCACCTATGTCCTCCACTGCGAGAAGTGCGGTCTCCAGAAGTGGCTGACCTATCGCGAGGACTATGCGCGCGCGGGGCCGCCGGCAATTTAATACAGTTGACCGCCAGTGCTACATTACTCACCTACCCCATCCCCCGAAATGAGATTGATTGAGATCCGCATGCCAATATTGGATATCGATGAGGCGCTTAAACCGATCGACAGGCACAGCGTGCTGACTCTCCTACCAATTGGCTTGGAGGAGTGCGGAGAAAATGGGCTGGGCCCACCGGAACGCGACTTTTATGATGCTCTCATAGAGATTCCACGCTGTTGAACTCATATCGGCAAGTGCCGCGGTCGGTCTGGATGTCGGCGTAGAGTATCCGTTTGGAATAATCGAGTGAGTAGGCAGCCGCTTCACCGATGGTCAGCGTCGTTTCCCTGAACCTTTCGACTTGAAATCCGCTCATCTCCTGAACCGTAAACTCTCCGTTTATGACGATGCGCCTAATCGTGAACGGCTGCTGCTCACGACTCCGAATTGTTAGCATTTGTTTTTGGGCTCCCGGCGCCGCGAACCACTCGGCCTCAAGGTTGAGTTTCGTAGTGCGGCCACACGCCAGGAGAAGCGTCGACACGAGAACGATTGCGAGGAGACGAAACGCGGCCGATACAGCGATATGCGCTGGCACCTGTCGTTTCTGAGGTGCGCTGGTAGCTAGGGCATTCTTCATAGTGCCCTAGACAGGGAGCAGGGAATGCTCCTACGTGACTGAGTAGGACTACTCCGGAGTAGAGCTACTCGGCCGCGCAAAGCCTTATGTCCTTACGCGGGGCCCCCGCAGCTTGGTACAACCACTCTTCGAAGGAGAGCGCACATGTAACCAGCCCCCATCCCCAGCCGCATTCGTAGCAAGCGCGCGCGAACAGCTTCTTCTTCAAATCAACCGAAGCGCTCGGAGCGGGGGCGGTATCTGCCGGCGGTTTGATTCTAAAACTCCAGCTTAACGAAGATGGCGAGGTTAAAAGGTGGCCGCATCGCGCCCAGTTAATTCTGGTCGACTATTTCGACTGCCAGTTTGGCGGTGACTGGGCTCCCCCGCAAACCCTGCTCGAGTGGCTCAGACCTCAGTTCGTGCGCGCAAAATCGGGCAACGTTCGTCCAGATGCTTACGCGCCGCTGGTAATCCGGCTGCCCGCAAAGCACCTTACCGTTCGCTTCTTCCATCCTCCACGAAAACCGGCATATCTAACATTTGAGGAGACGACGGATTCTGCGACCGACCCAACCAGGTTTACAGCGATCGGACTCACTCCCCGTCAAAGCGAGGTTCTTACCTGGGTCGCACAGGGCAAACGAGATTCCGAAATAGCACAGATCATTCACAGCAGCGCGCGGACGGTCAGCAACCACGTCTATCGCATTCTCCAGCGGCTTGGCGTGGAGACCCGCACGGCCGCTGTTGCTGAGGCCGAATTTCGTCTGCGACGCCAGCCATGACCAGCAGGCGAGTCGTGATCTCGAGAAGGACGGTCGATCCTCGCCGTGCGCCAGGCAAAAAGCGTCAATATGCGAGTAGTCCTACTCTGGTCATGCGGAGTAGGTGCTGCTTTCTCCCAGTCATTGATTACCCAATGCCGCACATCGAATTCCGTTCCGCTGATTCCCTACTATGACGCACAAGCTGAATATACTTGTGGTTGACGACGAAGCTTCAGTTGCAGCGTCGATTCTCTGGGCTTTGAAACCGTACGGCCACACTACCAAAGTGGTAACCGACGGCGAGCAAGCATTGGCAAATCTGACCGCCGACCCAACGATTGATCTCGTCATAACGGATCACTCGATGCCCCGGATGCGCGGCCTCGAGCTTGTCAGCCGGCTAAGGGGCGCCGGCTACCAGGGCAAGGTTATTGTGCTGTCCGCTCATTTATCCCAGCACAATCGCACGCTCTATGACTCGTTAGGCGTCGAAGCAGTGCTCCCCAAGCCATTTGATGTTGACGCGCTTCGCCAAATTGTCGCCGAACTCTTCCACGATCCGTCTGCCGTTTTATGAAACAAACACCACTGGTAAGTCTAATGTCGCTCGCGATCGCGACAAGTGTCTGCGCACAGCGCCCCAGCCCAACGCCTGTGCCAAAGCCATCCCCGACAGTGCTCGAAGCGCCCAGCCCTGAGCACCCATATTCAGTGCTCGAATATCGATATGCCGACGGAACCGTCCGGCTTGAAGCCGTTAATCAAAGCGACTCCGACCAAGTGTACCACGTCGCCTACAGTGACTTGGTTAACGTCGATCGGACCACGTCTATGGCGAAAATGCTCCTACCCAAGACCACGTTCGACGATGGTGCGCGACCCGGTCAGAACCGTTGGATCGGCGGATTGCTGCCGGCGGACCGAAATCAACCTGTCGGATATAAATATCAGCTCACCATGATATCGCACCGCAAACAGGCCAAGCCGTTCGATGTGCATTTGGATGAGGCAGGCAAGAAAGCGCACCCTCTGCCGCCACAGTCGGAGTGGAGCAAGTTACGCACGATGCAACAGGCAATGAACGCGGGAGATGCGAAGCCGTTCGAATGGGTACTTGATCCAGTAACTCATCGGCCGACCCAAATACTACGCGCCGGCGAGGAGAGCGCCGCGGAAGCAAAGATCTACGGGGATAAAACGCCGGAGGAATTTCGTGCCGCTCTGGATCAATTGATCGAAGGTGGCATGAATCCCGCGCAGGCCGCGCTCAAACTGCAGGAGCAGGCGTTGAAAGATTTCCAATCTGGCATCGATCGAAACACAAAGATCGTTTTTCGCGCGGCCGACGGAACCCTCCAAGAGCGTCCTGCGACCGCTGCGGAGCTGGAGGCGTTGCGCAGGAAATACTCGCGGTACATGAAGTAGCCCGTTGGTAGTGTCCTAATTTGAAATCAGGAAAGTGATCGGGCGGTTCTAGTTCCTCACGGATTTTGAACCGCCCAACCGAATCCAGTTCCCGTGCGAAGGGGGACAGAAGCGGCCCGACATTGAGCAGTCTGCAGATTTTTGGCAAGACTGTTTTGCAGCCTCAGACTTTTGAACAGCCGTTATTTCACGACGCGCAGTACACTTCATGTTGAGCAGCCGAAATTTCCCGATCTCTCAAATCGGCCAAGGAAATGTAGGAATTTTCACTATACAGGAAAGCGCTGAACCGTCATTATCGCCGACAACCTTATGGATTTATCTCTTCAAAAACTAACGCGAGCGCTTTCGTTAAAGCAGCAGATCAACGCTTTGGAAGAGCGGTTATTCACACTTTTTGGGGGCACTAGCGCGCCGACTTCAAGGGCATTGGGAAAGTCCCGCAAAAAGGCCCGGCGTCGGCCAATGTCAGCGGCTTCTCGCGCCAAGCTGAGGGCGGCCGCGAAGGCTCGATGGGCCAAGCGCAGAGCCGGCGGCCCGACCGCTGCGGCTACGAAAACAAGAGGCGGTCTAACCGCGGCAGGCAGAAAGAAATTATCTGACGCGATGAAGGCCAGATGGGCAGCCCGCAAAAGTGGCGACGCAAAGAAAATATCGAAACCTCCGACTGGCAATCGAGGTACATCCAAGAAATGAAATCATCCGGACAAAGAAGGTCGTAACAAAGCGCACGCTGGCAGCAGCACCCAAGAATACCGCTTCTACCGCCCTCACCCCCGTCTACGAATAATCTCGGGACAAGCACATTCCACAGCAACCAGCTTGAATGACGACTGAGAGCCTCTGGGACAAATACGCCGAGTACACGCGCGATGTTACGGAGCACTCGCGAAAGCTCGCTTTTGCAGCGGCAGCGATCTGCTGGTTTTTCAAAACGCCACAAATAACATTTCCTCCGGCAATCCTTTGGTCTCTGGCGTTGCTTGTGGTTTATTTCATTTGTGACGTGCTGCACTATTTGGTAGGAGCGTTTTCACTCCGATACTTTCTCGAACGCGAAGAAAAAAAGCACTGGAATGAAACAGGGGAAGAGCTTAAGGCAGTGCTAAAGCCACGATGGGTGGATTATCCGGCGACGTTCTTTTTCGTCGTCAAAACGGTCGTGCTGTTGAGCTCATTCGGTATGCTGGCGACTGAGTTTGTTTATCGGATATTCCTGCACCACTCGTGACCTACTCCCCAACCCGCTACAACCTCCAACCCCACCTCTTCGCGTAGGAGTCACTGCAGACGTAGTTTATTCGTCGTACTCCTCGCTGCCTCAAAATCCGGCCGTCGTCGCGCAATCCTGCGCAGCCGCGCGACTCATATGGATTGCGTGGGGCGACATCTCGCAATCCCCATCCCGCCTGATAGGCGATTAAGCTAATCCGTCCTTTCACTGAAGTATTTATTATGACCTTAAGACGAAACACCGATCACCTTCGCAGTCGGGGCACCCCATTCGGGCGTGGGGGCGCCTCAGAACTTCACTTCCAGGAAAAAGCAGAGGTTTAGGGTCGTCGTTTCGCGTGGTGCCGCGTTAAGAGCGGTTGTCGCCCCACCTGGATAGAAGCGCATGTTCGTCATGCCCCTGCGCCTGCGGAGAAAGCGGGAGCTGATTCTTGGGAACCGTCAGCCCGACTCTTCTGCTTCGCGGCGATTTGCACGATGTGCGGCGCGAATCCGCTCCATTAATGCGTCCTTGCCACGGCTGGGGAGAGGCGCTTTCGATTTGCGGACTGGAGGCGCTATTTGAAGGATCTCCGCGAGTGACTTGATATTCTGAGGGGCGAGATGTTGGCACACCGCATCCGGGTTCTATCGAATTCGGCGCTGTTCGGATTTGTAGAGCCATCGCCATCCCAGATCCTTGTATTTTTCCGCCAAATCTCGGGCTGATGATAAGGGCTGATCGGGATGAGTTCGCCAAGCTGTCATACGGGCTAAGATACCGCCGAGAAATCACTGATTTGGCAGCTCCTTAGGGAGCGTTCTCTTTTTACGGACCGGCGCACCGCTTTGATTGGGTGTTCTCCGAGACTGATGAAAAGTTCCGTCGTCGGCACTTTTCAATCGCATTAAAGCTTTCGGCGGGCCGCCGTCCTGCGAGACACCGAGCGCACGCAAAAGGGCACCACGGCCTGAAAACAGAGCCTGCGAGGGCAACTATGTTGAGGCGAACGAGACTGGCAGGGAACGGCGCACCGACGATGTGCAAAGAGAAGAGCCATAGGTGGGGAATCATGGCCGCCGCCAACAAGGCAAAAATATGCCCGGGCAGCTCTTTGGCATGCTTTTTTTGCCAATTGCGAAATAGCCGTTGACGGGGCGTCCGGCAGCTCTATTCCGAGTTATAACTTCTTTACTCATGCCGAAGACCGAAATGCCTGCCCTCCGCCCGACTCCGGGATCTAACGCCGGGCTGAAAAAATAATCATTTTTATCTTGCACCGGTCCGGTGTAATCTGGTGCACTGCGCAAGCCCGAGATTCGTATGCCCTCACCGCAAAAAAAGCCCAAATCAAAACCGACCCCATCACCCCGGGCGTCTGTCACATTTCCGCTTGAGGTGTACGAAAACCTGGAGTCGCTTGCGAAACGAAAAAAAGTTTCCGTTGCGTGGATCGTTCGCGATGCAGCCGAAAAATATATTGCCGATGAATGGCCGCTTTTGAGCAGCATGAAGTGAGGAAACAATGTCCGCTGAGAAATCTAAGGTCCGTCCGAAATCTCCGCCCGCGTCTAGCGGCCCCCGAGGACGCTACACCGACCTTGATGCGGACAAACTACGGGGCGGCTATTACACCTCGCCGGAGATCGCAACCTGGTTATGTAGATGGGCCATTCGATCGCGCATCGATCGCGTTCTCGAACCAAGCTGCGGTGACGGCGCGTTTCTTGCGGCGGCAGCCGCGCGTTACGCAGAATTAGGCGCGCGTAGCGCGACGATCGCAAATGGCCTGACAGGCATTGAGATCATCCCTATTGAAGCAGCCAGAGCCAGGGAGAAACTCAGCGACCAGCTAGGTCTGTTCAGCCGCGCCGTGGTAAAATCGTCAGACTTCTTCGCATGGTGGGAAAAGACCGACCAACCCGCTTTTGACGCCGTGATCGGCAATCCTCCTTTTGTCCGTTATCAAAGTTTTCCTGAGCCGCATCGCACCACGGCGATGGACATCATGGCCCAGCAGGGACTTTCGCCCAATCGCCTAACCAATATTTGGGTGCCATTCGTTGTCGCCGCCATCGCGAGCCTGCGCCCCGGGGGCCGTCTGGCCCTCGTGCTCCCAGCCGAACTTTTGCAAGTCACCTATGCTGCGCAGTTGCGCTCGTTTTTGACCGACCGCTTTGCGCGTCTCGATATCGTCGCCTGCAACGAGCTCTTTTTCGAGAACGCTGAACAAGAGGTTTTATTGCTGCTGGCCGATGGCGCGTTGGTCAAAGCGTCGCCAACCAACATTTGCCGCGTCGCTATGACTGAAACACGAACGCTGGCCGACATCACAAAGCGCACGCCGCGCAGTGTGCTGGCTAAAGCGCAGCCAAAGACGCTGCGTCACGACGATGAGAAGTGGCTAAAATACTTTCTCACAGAGCGCCAGATCGCGTTAATGCGCGGCCTTCGCGTCTCCACCGCGACGACCAACCTTTCCACCCACGCGAGCGTCGATGTCGGAGTCGTCACTGGCAAGAATGAGTTTTTTGTCCTCACGGGCGAACAAATCGCCGAACTCGGTCTGGAGAACTACACCGCGCCGCTCGTCTCGCGCTCCGTACATCTGCAAGGAGCACGGCTTGGCAAATCAGATTGGAAATCGATGGCTGCCTCTGGCAGCCGGGTGCATCTTCTGCATCTAGCCCCACACGACGCCAAACCCTCCGGCGCGCTCGCCCGCTACATTCGCTATGGCGAGAGCCACAACATTCACAAGGGGTACAAGTGCTCAATTCGCGCGCCGTGGTATGCAGTGCCATCGGTCTGGACGCCGGACGCATTTCTCTTCCGGCAGATTTACGATTTCCCGCGTGTCGTTCTTAACCAGGCCGGTGCCACTTCAACAGACACTATTCACCGATTCACTTGCAAAGCAGACAAGCCGGACCGCGTCATCGCCAACACCTATACATGGTTAACCGCTGCATCTGCCGAAATCGAGGGCCGCAGTTATGGCGGCGGCGTTCTCGAACTGGAGCCGACTGAGGCCGAGCGCCTGCTGATGCCGGCGCAACTAAACGGCGCGATGCCTCTGACGGAATGCGATCGCCTGGTTCGTGCCGGCAAACTCGATCATGTGCTGGAGGAGAATGCGCGCATTGTTCTCAGGGGTCATATGGGCTTGTCCAAAACAGATTGTCAGGTACTGCGGGAGATCTGGACGAAGATGCGCGATCGACGAATGGCGCGACGGCGGCGCAGCAGTCCTGCGGCCGATGCCTGACGATTCAGCTAAGGCCGCAGCGCGTCTCCGCGTCGCGGAGCTGGTCCGAAACTTCCAGCGGAATCAAGCCGATTACTTGCTGCCAGCCTACAACGAGACGCAGGCGCGCACTGATTTCATCACGCCCCTGCTTGAAGCCTTTGGCTGGGATGTCCATAACAACGCCGGCCAGCCAATGGCGTTTCGCGAAGTCATCGAAGAAGCAACGGTCGAGGTAGGCGATGAAAGGCTGTCGAAGAAACCCGACTACGAATTACGCCTCGCCCGCCAGCGAAAATTATTTATTGAAGCCAAGAAGCCATCGGTGCCGATCGACCGCCATCGCGGCTCGGCATTTCAGGCCCGGCGCTACGGCTATTCGGCCAGCCTGCCAATCGCTATTCTCACCAATTTCCACCAGCTTGCCGTCTATGATTGTGTCCCCACCCCCTCACTGCTCGATGAGGCCTACGTCGCCCGCATCATGCTCGTCAATTACGATCAGTTTGAAACGCGCTTCGACCAGCTCTGGCCGTTAGTATCGCGCGAGAGCCTCTATTCCGGGGACTTCGACCAGCGCTTCGCAGTCGATGTCACAAGGCATGGCAATCAGCAATTCGACAATCTGTTTCTCGGCCAGGTGCGCTCATGGCGGGAGCGCTTGTCGGTCGATATTCACGCCAACACTCCGAGCCTGACTGCCGCTGAACTCACTTACGCCGTTCAGCTATTCCTTTCCCGCATCGTCTTCCTGCGCATCTGCGAAGACCGCGAGATTGAGCGTTATGAAATGCTCAAAAGTTTGTCGGCGATCAACACGTTCGACGCGCTCATGGTCGAGCTGCGTCGCGCCGATGAATTCTATGATTCCGGTTTGTTCCGATTGCTGGACGACGCACGGCTGCGCATCCGTATCAGCGATCATGTGCTGCAAACAATCATCGCCGAGCTGTATTACCCAAACAGTCCTTACACTTTCGCCGTGGTTGAAACCGAAGTTCTTGGCGAAATCTATGAACAATTTCTGGGCGAAGAAATCACCGTCGCCGCCGGCGCGGTTGAAATCATACGCAAGCCCGAAGTTCGCGAGAGCGGCGGCGTTGTGCCGACGCCTCGCTATATCGTTGACGCGATCGTTGAGCGCGCCCTCCTGCCGGCACTGGCAAGAAAAAGTCCGGCGGAATTGGAAGGTTTCACCGTCGCCGACATTTGTTGCGGCTCTGGCGTCTTTCTTCTCTCCGTTTACGAGTTCATCCTCGACCACCACCTCAGCTGGTATTTAACGAACAATCGCGCCGAGCATCTCGGCCGCACAATTTATGAAGCGAGCGCCGGGCAGTGGCGTGTAACGTTTGAAGAAAAGCGGCGCATTTTATTGGCGCATATTCGCGGCGTCGATATCGACCCGAACGCCGTCGAAGTTTCCCGATTTAGCCTACTGCTAAAATTAATCGAGGATGAAACAGCCGACCGTCTGCGCGATTACGTCGCGCGTCATCACTCTGCGGCGCTGCCTTCTCTCGATGGCGCGGTCCGCGCCGGCAACAGTCTCGTCAGCGCCGCCGAATGGACCGCTTTGCGCGACGTCATGCCTGCGGAGCTGATTGCCAAAATTAATCCTTTCGATTGGGCCGCCGAATTTCCCGCAGAAACCGCGGGCGGCGGGTTCAATGTAATTGTCGCCAATCCGCCTTATACACGGATTCAAAACATGGCGGCCTATTGGCCGGAAGAAATCGCGTTTTATCAAGACCCTCATTCTCTCTACACTACCGCCCGCCAGGACAATTTCGACAAGTACGCGCTGTTCATTGAGCGCGCCCTGACGCTCCTTCGGCCAGACGGCCGGCTGGGCTTCATTACACCTCACAAATTTATGAACACCCAGGCGGGACGGGCGCTACGGCGCCTCCTCAGCGCCGGTCGCTTTCTCGAAACTATAGTCCATTTCGGCGTCAAACGGGTCTTCGGCCGAGATGTCTCCAATTACACTTGCATCCTTGTGATGGACCGGCGGGGCAGCGAGACCGTTCTTCTCGAACAAATCGCTTCACTTGAAGCGTGGCGTTACGGCAACGCAGGCACCGTCAGCGAAATCCCGGCCGCCGACCTCGGTGAAGATAACTGGCAATTTGCGGATGCGGAAACGCGCGCCCTGTTCGGGCGCATACGAGCCGCCTTCCCCATTTCTCTCGAACAGATCGCTGAAATTTTCGTCGGTGTCCAAACCAGCGCGGACAAGATCTACATTTTTCATCCTGTCAGCGAGAACGCCACCACCCTCACGCTGAGCTGGAACGACCAGGAGTGGCCAATCGAGCGTGACATTCTTCGGCCTTGCCTGCTTGACGTGCAGCTAGTCGCCTATGGGCGGCCCAACCCGAACGCCTGGATGATCTTTCCTTACGAGATTGTCCCCGTTCGCACGCGCACTGTTGCACGACTCATTCAACCGGACGTGATGGCGGACCGTTTCCCCGGTTGTCTCGCTTACCTTGAAGCCCGCCGCGCCGAACTGGATCGCCGCCATATCGCCGGCGGTGCGGTCGCGGAGCGACAATTCTACCAATTCGGCCGCTCACAAAGTCTTGTTAAATTTAACAACGCGAAAATCATCCTTCCGGCGCTCTCGCTTGAGCCACGCTACGCTTATGACGATCGCAATACCGTTGTGACCGGCGGCGGCAATGGCCCCTATTATCTAGTCCGTCCTCGCGCCGCCAGCGCGATGACCAACGAGTACATACTCGCCGTTCTCAACCATCCGTTGAGCGAAGCTTTCGTACGGACCAACACCAGTACCTTTGGCGGCGGCTATTATTCCCACGGCAAACAATTCATCGAAGAGTTGCCGGTCCCGATTCCTGCCGAACCGATGCGCATAGCGATCGAGCAACTTGTCCGGCAGTTAATCGATACTCTCGATGCGGTCTCCAATGCAAGAACGCCGCACGAAAAAACCATCCACGAACGGCAAGCCACCGATTTGCGGACGCAAATTGAGGACCGTGTGACCGACTGTTTTGCTTTGTCGACGTACGACCTGGAGATCGCACGCGCTGTGCCGGTGCCTAGCTGAAGAGAACCGTTCTACGTGGTCAAAGCAGGCAACCAACCAGTTTCAGCGTGCGGCCGACATAGGCCGTAAGCTCGCATTCATCGATCGGCTCCGTGGCAGCGTTCGGATTGTCGGCGTGATGGTACCGCCGGCAGTAAATATTCAACTCATCCATGTCTTCGACGATCGGCTGTAAAGGATGCGTCGCGCCGGCGTCACGAATCTTGCCGATGATAACGCCCATCATGTCCTGTTCGTCGAACTGTGTCGGGTAGAGATTGCGGCAGTAGCCTTCCAGGACCGGCCGCATTTTCTGAATTACGTCGCGCTCTACCCCGTCGCCCGACGAATAAAACTGTTGCAAGGTTTCCACGTCGGCCTTGTAACGCGCCTGCACGGCTTTATCGATGTCCCACTCAACGATTGTCGTGTTCTCTTCGCCGACCCGGGCAAGCTGAAGTGTTTTTCGATCGGCCGGCGCAAGCCTGTCGTAGAGCAGTTTTAAAAAGTTGGTTTCGTGAGAAAGCACGACGACTTGAGCGCAGAATTCACCGCATCTGTTGATTTGATGGACCGTGTGACTACGCCGGAAGCTGTCCATGCTGGTGAAGGGGTCATCGAAAACCACGACCTTCGCCGCGCGCGCGGGATCTTCCGCCAATTCCGCCAGGAAGAAGGCTAGCGCCAGCGTGTTTCGATCGCCGGCGCTCAGCGTGTTTTTAAAGCTGGGCCGGTCGAGCGGCGTCCCCGCATCGCCGAGATCGACGGCATTTTGATTGATAAGAATTCGGTAACTAGTGCTTGGCGGCCCGCCGCGATAGGTGTGCGTTGGCGTCGTAATGCGGAAGCCGGCATTTATGCGGTCTAGATAGTGATTAATGCTCTGGCCGTACTTTGCGACGACTTGCGCCGTGTGAGCGTCCAGCAGTTCCTTCGCTGTCGCCTTTTCTTGATCCAGCGTAGTTTTTTCGCCCTGTAGCCGCGCATCAGCAGCGCAGAGCCCTGGAACATCGTCGAGGTGACGCGCCTTCTGTGCTTTGAGCTTTCCGAGCCAGGCTTCCACCTCCTGAACATTAGCCGCCTGCGCTTTGCGTTTTCGTGCCGTGATGACCGCGTTCGCGCCGGCAACGGCGGCATTGTACGTCGCCAAATCGGTGCGCAGGGTTTCAAACCTGGCCAGAGCCTGCGTGAATGTTTCATCGGGCGCCACGGCGTCGAGCGGCGTGTCGGCTTTTTTCTGTAGGAGTGACTGAGCCGACTGCCGCAACGTTTTCAGGACCTCCGCCACTTTCCCCGTCGCCAAGGCGCCGGGGGCCGCGAGCTCGCAATACTCCTGCCAGAATTCAACGCTCCCCTCATTTTGCAAAAAGGTCTGATCGATTCTTGCCGCGACTAGGTCGCCTAGCGCCGTATCGATCGTTGCACTGAGCGCCCTCACTTCATCGCGCCGCGCGTGATAGCCCTTGCTAAAAAATGATCGGTAGGCCGCGATCAAATCGCTGCTGGCCATCTTCTGACCGCAAAATGGGCATTCTTCGCCGGCAACATATTGAAGACCCTGCGTTAGCCAGGTCTCCCCGCCTTCGTGCATCTTGTGTCGCTCGATTTGTTCCCGTACCCGCTTTTCTGCATCTGTGGACACGTCGGCGAAGGTTTTCGCGAGCAGCTCAGCGAATGCGGCCGGAAATACCGGCGCTGTAGCGGCTGTCAGTGCCGCTCGCTGTTGAAGCTGGGCGCTTCGCTGGGCGGCCTGTAGGTCCTGCTCTTTCGCGGCGATCTTCGCGTCAATGTCCGCATCTTTCCTCAGAGCAATGAACGCATCTACGGTCATGGCTGCTGGCACATGCTTTTGCAGCCCTGCCCGGTTGTCGCGGATTTCCGTCTGCTTTGCCTTGATCTGGATTTCAAGATTGTTAAGCCGGCCCGCTAACCTGACCCCCTGCGCGCCTACGATGACGCGATATAAGTTGCGGCGTTGGTCTACCTCGATGATGTCGCCCGCGAAGAGGTTCTCGGTGATATAGGTCCCATCGAAAATAGCGATGTTTTGGAAACCCGCCTGCCAGGCACCATCACGAAAGGTGACGTTGCCGTTCACTGTGAGCAGTTGAATCTCCGGCGGCGTTCCGCTGCTCAAGGTTTTCCGGCCAATAACAAAATCCGGATCATTCCGAGCCAGCGAGCGCAAGATTGCGCACAGCGTTGTTTTGCCGCGGCCGTTCTCGCCAAATATCAGCGTAAACCGGCGAAAAGTTACGTCACCACTAGCCGCGCAGTTCCGAAAGCGGCCAACGCTTTTGATAGAAATAATCCGGTTTAGCATGCTTGCTCTCGCTGCGTCTCATCGGCACGATCTCACGTTCTGCCGCACTTGATAGCCCGCCGCACCGCATTGAATGAAGCATGCACATTCTGTCAGCGGCCGCCGGCGTGGGAGTCGTCGCCGACCGCGAAATTCAGTGTTCCCTGAATTGCTCAAACGGCCACTTCACCGCAGGACGAGCCGCCAAGGCTTCCGGCGCCGCGAAAGCTTCCGGCGTTCGCATATCCTCAGAGCGGCAGCGATCCACGGCATCAGCCTAGACCGCGAACGCCTGTGATCGTTCAGCGTCGCCCAATGCGGACCCGTTTCGTTTCAGTGGTCCGGGGGGCCGCTTTGCCGTCCCCTTTGTCACCCAGGGACCCGTAACGGAGCTGCGTCGAACTATTTCTCCCTTTTAGCCTTTGGCATGCGGTAAGTTCACTTGAACATTCGCTATGAAGCGGCAAAAACAAGGCGGCTCGGAGCTTTCACCCCGAGCCGCCGCGATACTATTTAAGGCTACTGACCGCCTCAGTGGCGGACCGTTACGCCCACGTTTCCGTCCACGGGCGTAATGCGCGGTTGCGTCTTCACGGTAACCTCTGCATTCCCTACGATGCGGGGAGTGACCCGCACGCCGGTGATACCGACCGTGCCACTGTATTGATTACCGCCGCCGTACGCCTGGGGCGCCGGCCGCGTCGTCGTCCTCGAGTCGAACTCGGTTGCGCGCCGCCCGGCCTCCAGCTTCTGCGTCACGGGGTCGTTCGCACGCACAGCGCCGCATCCAAAAACCGCGACCGCTGCGATCAGGCTTAGTTTCGTATTCATTGTTTGGTTCTCACCTCCTTGGTCACAACTGAGTGACCGTCGCAAAGTGAGACCGGCATTTCCGAAAAACATTCAAAGGAAGTTTACGAAAAACCGCATCCCGGGCTGCATCCTGGCACGCCGTTTTCAATTTCGAAAATTCTACAAATTCTATAGTCAGGGGTTTCCGTGCTGCGCACCGGGCCTGTAGTCCCGGCCATCCGGTAACGATTGCTAACGCAAATGCCAAAAAGAGGGGGCCTGCGGCCCCAGCCGGTCAAGAACTGGACGCGAGCGCACGCCCGCGGATGTCCCCAGTCTTCCACGTTGCGCTTGCGCAGGCGGGGTCATTCCCCTCCCGCCGGCGCGGTTCTCTGACCGGGATTCCCCGCTCATTGCCGCAGGGCTAGCAGGGTTGCATGCGCAACCCTTTAACCAACGGAGAAAGGAAATGTTTTATAACGCCACCGGCAATCGCGTTTATTCGACCTACAAGAGCCAGGTTCGCAACGGCAGCGGCAGCCAATGGCTGGACTGCAAACGAGTTCGCCGGATTCCATCAATTGGATCAAAGTCGGCCGCGCTGAAAGGCGAAAAAGGCACGGCTGTCGTGTTCATCGTCGATAAAAAGCTGCCGGACGACTCAAAGCAGAAAGTCCGCCAGGTGAAGTTCGTTTTCAACACCGAGCAGCCCCATCCGCTCCAGGACTCCCTCCCGATCGCTGCCGGCGCTTGTAGCGCGGTTTTTTAAAAAATCATGCAAAACGGCAAATCTCTGGCCTGTCATCCAATATTTATGTGTCAACCCAATAGAGCCTGACTGCACCAACGCTCTTGCAAAGTGTAGCCTTACAGGCTACAACAAAAAGGAGGAATGAATGCTAATACGAAGTTTTGCGCACAAAGGGCTACTGCGCCTTTATGGAAAAGGCGAGACGAAGGGCATTCCCGCGAACTGCGCCGACAAGCTCCGCAAGATGCTCCTGCTTTTGGAGAATATCGGAGCCGAAGCCGAGCTGCGTTCACTCGCGATCTGGAAAGCCCACCAGCTTTCCGGCAACCGCAAAGGAACGTGGAGCTTGCATGTTACGGGCAACTGGCGGCTGACATTTGACATTGAAAATGGGGAAGTCTGCAACCTGAACTTGGAAGATTACCACTGAGAGGAAAACAACGATGCCGATGTATGACCCGCCCCATATAGGCGACTTTCTCTGGACGGAACTTTTCGAGCCGGCCGGCCTTACCGTTACGGCCGCAGCCGACGTGTTGCGCGTGTCGCGACCGACGCTGTCGAGCCTGATTAATGGCAAAGCCGGGCTTTCCGGTGATATGGCGCTGCGCATCGAAAAAGCCTTCGGCCTCAGCATGGAAACACTCATGCGGATGCAGAACGCCTACGACATCGCGCAGGTCCGCAAGCGCGAGGGAACAATCAGAGTTAAGCGCTACGTCGCTAGACCGCGTCGGGCTCTTGTGGCGGGCTAAGCAGATTGCCACCCAAAGGCGTTTCGAGCCGTCGGTGCCTTCGGAGCCTGAGATGACTTGTCTTAGCTACCCCATTCCAAGGGGCACTTCGTATACTGTCGCGGGCCATGACCGAGCATCAATTCTGTCTGTAGCGCAGCCTCGATGGCGTCGATTTCCGGTGCAGCAGTTACGCCTGCCCGTGACCGCGTCCGCTTACGAGCAGAGCTGGGGCTCAAGTCTTAGGATGAGCTCCGCCATCAAGGGAGCAGACCCCGCCGTCAGTCGCTGGACTCGTCTTTGGCGAGCCTCAATGGTAAAATAACGGGCTACGAATTTCGGATCGTCGCTGAGCAACCGCGACAATTCTTGCCCCACATCAATCGCGGGCTCGCAGTACGGATGTTTTAGCCCGCCCGGCGCC
>JBEEHV010000022.1:0-515661 GCA_041167585.1 Verrucomicrobiota bacterium | reverse complement strand
CGGGCTCGCAGTACGGATGTTTTAGCCCGCCCGGCGCCCAGCAGCTTCGTATTGGGTACGCCCGCCAGAGTTCTCCCAGATTCTGGTCCGCTGTAAGAAAAGCTGGAATCAAAACATCGGCACCTTTGCGCGAAGTCATGACCATGCCGTGCTGTTCGTTCATGTGGTAAATATCCCAGCTGATATTCGCCGCACGTTCGAGCGGAAGCTTCGCTCCGGCCTGCAGCGTATTGAAAATTCCCATCCGTGGATCACGAGAAAACCACAGCCACGCCGCCCATAGAAGCATCAGGAATAAAGCGGAGATCTCCTCATCCATGAATTGGATCATCGCTTTCAGTTTTGGGACGGCATCGCGTTTCCCCGGCCGCGAGCGTTGGAGGATCGTCATGTAAACTATTATGGCGTAAAACGAGTGCCGTCCGTGATCGATTAATTCCCTGCCTCCGTTACTCAAATTCCTACAGAATTCCGCCATTTCGGTACTGGCACGGCGGCGTAATTCATCCAATGCGATATTTGTCGTCAGCATCCCGGTGTTCGTAAATTCACGCACGTCGAGAGCCGCGAGGCGCTCGCTCGCCAGCACCGTTTCGTAGATGTGGCTGTCGTTGGATAGCAATGAATCAGCGTGCTCATGCAGATATGGGCGCACATCCCAATTCATCCGATTTCCTCCGAAGTGGCTGAGAAATTCTCGAAGGTCTCTGACTTGCGAATTGTCGCGTCGGTCAAAAGCGCTGCGTAGAAAACTGGCTGCATTTGCGTCGAAGGCGATATTGTAATCGACAGCGAATCTGGCGGTTCCGCATTGCTCGGTCTCGGCGAAAATCCGGTCATTAAGAACCGTTAGATGTTCGTACTCAAAGATCGACAGAAGATGCAGTTTTTGGCCAAATCTTGGCCGAATTGGCACAGTCAGATTGGACGTTTCCTCATGACTCACGATCAAAGTCGTGCCGCGGACGGCCGCCGGATTGTCTCGCCACCAATCGAACGCGTCTTCCCGCGACTCGACTGTCGAAAGTCCTAAAAGAGCCGTATCGTAGTCGCTCATAACGGCAATTTCAGAGTCGGAGCAAGAAATGGCATTTTGTAGGCCGCAAGAAAGTGGTCCAAGTCATCTCGTTGCTGATTTGTTTCCAATGACCTGACATTTTGTGTAGATTGTTCCGACCCCATCGACCTGTAGAACATCTGAGTTCGGTGATAGCGTCCTAAGGATGTCGTTAGATCCTCACGCCCTCAAGATCTACATCGATGGTTCGACATTGAAAAATCCCGCGGTCCAGGTGGCATTGCGGCTTGGCTTGAGTTCCCGATGGATTGGGACCAGCCCGACCAAATGCTGCTTCAAGAGGGCTTTTTAGAAACCACGAATAATCGCATGGAACTTCGCGCATGCATTCGTGCATTCGAATACGTTCGGACGGAAGGGTACGATTTGCGGGTTCAAAGAGTGCAAATCGTGACTGATTCTCGTTACGTTCACGACCATCTCTATCAGGCAGACAAATGGAGGAGGGACGGCTGGCGAAATACCGACGGAAGGCCGATCGAGAATCGCGATTTATGGAAAGAGCTGATTGCAATCCGCGGCAAGGTCAGGGTGCGAACAGATCTCGAGCAAATGAAAGGAAAGAGGTCGCCAATCTTAAAGGCGGCGGATAAATCGGCCAAGAAAGCCTCTTCCCTGCCGTGGAGTGTCGATCGGGGGTTTAAAGGAGGAAAGGTAGCTCGGTCCAAGACCATCGGAAAACGTTCAGCGGCATCCATGTTTGGAGCGACCGGCCAGGAAGCGATCATTCGAATTTATCGCAGCGGCTTGTTGGGCCGTATCGATCACAAGATTCACTTCGATGTGTTTTCGGAGCAAGCAGGCGAATTCGTGCATAAAGCGTTCGCTTACGCTTCTCCGCAAGTTGCCGTCGAGCTTCATCGGCACCACTGCTACCGCGTGTGTTTCAATAACAAACCCAGGCATCCAATCATCGAACGGATTGTTGAAGAACTGCCGCACTAATCTGGTCCGAATTCTCCGCCACCGCCTTGCAGGTAGGGTCATGAAGTGGGTGCAGATGATTTTACAAATTCTGGATGGAGCCGGGTGATCACTTGATAGCGCGCCTTCTTCTGGAGCTGCCGCAACTTGTACGTGCGCCGCGCCTGGGCGTTGGAACAGATCTTGCAAACGCCGCGAGTTCCCGAAAACTTCCCGTCTGCGAGGACATTCCGGCAGCTAAAGCAGCGCTTATGTCCCTCGGGTAGCAACTCATATTCTGTAAGCGAAAGCGAAAACGGTGGCACAGGTATTAGATACCGTACACAAGGTGTGCCATGCGTACTGTGTGCTTTTCCGGAAAGTTTCGGAAAGCCCTCTCTGCCTCGGCCTTCCAACACGCCACTCGCCTGCTTGAGCTCACCGATCTGAGCCGCAAATACCCCAATGTCATTTTCCAACTCGTGGGCAGCGGCGGATTGCATCCATCATCCGCCCTCTCGTACCTCGACCTGCTGCAACTCCCCAGCCGACCGTTTAAAAGCGTCGAGGTAATCTCGTACGCCAATTTAGTCGGCGCCGGCGATCTCGCTCTGTTCCTTGGGCTGGGACTCGTTCGGGATATCCGCCCCTCAGCTTGCGTCTTTGTGCCCAGCGAGCCCGCGATCAGAGACCTCCGGTCCTACCACCCACTCCCGCTCAATTGGGCAGTCTCCTGGCCGTACTGCAGCAGGACCACGACGCGTGCATAGAGAGAATCCGCGAGCACGTCTCCCTCGATCAAATCCTCGACCGGATGCTCACCCGTAACGATCTTGTCGACCTCCTGCTCGTCAATTCCCCGGACGTCGACCGGCTGCTCGGTGCCAAGACGACTCGCTCTGAACCCGCGCCCACCCCGTTGGGCATGCCCGCCAATGATGAAGAACTCGATTTACATTCCTGAGGGACGACGACGCGTCGGAGGAGGAGGCATCTTGAAAGGCTCCGCCACCCCTCGCAATCAACACGCGTATTCGCTTGGCCTAGTCATCAAGTCGGTTTGCGCTTGGTGTGGCGCAGTGCTGCGAAATGGAATCGAACCCCCGACACATTCCATCTGCGATCCATGCATCTGCCCACTGTGTGACATCACCATGGATGAACTATTGCAGCGCCGCAGGGAGTTCGAGGAGGAGGAACGGCGATGAAACTATTCATGGCCGCCGATCTCCATGATACTACTTTAGTTTTGGGATTGATCCCGCTCACGTTGGTGAAACTCGCTGTGCTAGACTGCCCGGCGGTTCGCCTCGAATGAAGTCTATCTCCATCCCAATGTTTGACTTGAATGACGCGCTCAGACCCATCGACGTCCAAAGCGTGTTGGCGCTCCTGAAACCAATTCATGAGCCGAAGGGAAGTCACGCTCGAATCCCTGTGGCCTCGTAATTTCCGTTTATTTAGAAAATTCTGAAAATAGTTCTTGCTTCGCGAGCTTGACACCCCTATTGCTGGCGCCCCTGCACTCTCCCCCCAAAATTATCCTGCGGACTCTAGGTCTCGTTAGCGTTGCCTTTCTGGTAACCAACCGGGCTCTCGTTGCTCAGGTAGCGAGGTCCCACCCGTAATCCCCGGGTGGCACGACAGAGATCCCCTTATGAGCCAATTCCTCCATTACGAACGCTCCAGTCGCTCGTTAATCGCGCTGGCAGCTCTGGCGCTTGTCCTGCTGCCAATGGCTGCACGGGCAGGTGGAACGCAACGAACAATCGCCGGCGGACAATCGTTTAGCGTCGCGGTTGCGTCGGATGGCAGTGTACTTACCTGGGGAGACAACAATTACGGTCAGTTAGGTGACGGCACCTACGCGTCGCATCTTTTCCCACAACGATTGCCAAGCTTAGGCAGTGTAATTGCCGTAGCGGCCGGAGCGCGACACACTCTGATTTTGAAAGCAGATGGCAGCGTCTGGGCTTTCGGTTCCAACGGTTCCGGCCAACTTGGTGACGGCACAACAACGTCACGCTCGGTCCCCGTACAGGTAAACTTATTGAGCAATGTGATCGCGATCTCTGCAGGCGGTTATCATAGCCTGGCGTTAAAGTCGGACGGCACGCTTTGGACGTGGGGTTCAAACGGTTCCGGTCGTCTCGGCGACGGAACAAGCGCGCAACGAAATCGGCCCGTTCAGGTGATAGCTTTGACCGGGATCATGGCCATCGCTGGCGGCGGCACCCATAGCTTGGCGGTGAAGCTGGACGGCACCGTGTGGTCTTGGGGAAGCAATGCGTACGGTCAACTCGGTGATGGCACCACTACTTCACATAGCGTGCCGGCACAGATCGGTTCGCTTGGTGGCGTAACCGCGGTAGCCGCGGGCGACTCTCATAGCCTGGCGATCACTGGCGGTGGGACGTTGTACGCATGGGGCAGCAATAGCTCTGGTCGCCTTGGCGACGGTACGACCACACAGCGCACTACCCCTGTTCTGTTGGCGGGAATAGCTTCTGTGACCCAAGTGGATGCTGGGGTGGCCCAGTCCGTCGCGCTAGCGACCAATGGTGTCGTCTACTGCTGGGGCGATAACAGCACCGGCCAACTCGGGGATGGAACGACGACGCAGCATACCTCTCCAACGCCGGTTTCTACAATCACCGGCACCATAACAATCGCCGCTGGCTCCAGTCACACCATGGCCGTGCAATCAAATGGCGCAATCTACGCCTGGGGCTCGAACGATTCTGGCCAGATTGGTAACGGTGCTATCCAGAATCACGTTTCGGCCGCCATCGTTCCCAGTCTCTTTGGAATCAGCAAGATTGCTGCTGGTGACGATTTTGCACTGGGGTTGAGAAGTGACGGCACCTTGGCGGCATGGGGAGGCAACGCTTACGGACAAATAGGGGACGGGACGACTCTTATGCGGCTGACACCGGTTACCGTGAATGGATTGACCGCAATTACATCGATTGCGACCGGAGCGCGACACGCCCTTGCGCTGAAATCCGATGGCAGCGTCTGGGCTTGGGGCTCCAATGGCTCAGGTCAGCTTGGAGATGGCAGCACCAACCAGCGGTTCTTGCCAGTTCGAATAAACACCCTGAGCGGCATCACGGCGATTGCCGCCGGCGACTATCATAGTTTTGCTCTTAGAAATGACGGCACACTTTGGGCATGGGGATCGAACGCGTCGGGGCGGCTAGGTATCGGCAACACAACGCAGAAGAATTCTCCCGTGCAGGTTAGCAGCCTCGTCAATGTCACATCGATCGCTGGTGGGGGCACCTTTAGCTTGGCCGCGAAGGCGGATGGCACAGTTTGGGCGTGGGGCAGCAACACTAACGGGCAACTTGGCACTGGGACGACTACTTCGAGTACCAGCCCTATCCAAATTCTGTCGCTTAGCGGAATCACGTCGGTCGCGGCGGGAGATTCTCACAGTTTGGCAATTAGCAACACCGGCGCTTTGTATGCCTGGGGCAATAACGGTTCCGGCCGTCTCGGCGACGGCACGACGACCCAGCGACTTACTCCCGTTGTAACTGCGGCAAACATTGGCAGCGTCTCTCGGTCAAGAGCCGGCATTGCGCACACTCTCGCTCTGACCCCTTCCGGCCTGCTCTATGCCTGGGGAGACAATACCTATGGAACGCTCGGCGACGGGACCCTAACTCAGCGGACGGCACCAGTGCCGATCAGCGGGATGTCCAATGTGATCGCGACAGACGCTGGCGCCTATTTCTCGCTCGCGCTTCGCTCCGATGGAACCGTGCTCGCGTGGGGAAACAACGATTCGGGCCAACTCGGAGACGGTACCAAAGGAATGGAAATGACTCCCGTCCAGGTAACGCTGCCTGCAGAGGCTTTGGGGGTCGACACATTGCGTACGGTGGCTGCGGGAGATTTCCACACTCTAGCTTTAGGTTCCAATGGCATGGTATGGGCGTGGGGCTTAAACTCTTCGGGTCAACTAGGAGACACAACGACGATTCAGCGCAGCCTTCCTTCGCCGGTCGTGGGGCTTCGAAATATCAAGGCCGTTGCCGCGGGAGAGTATCATTCGATCGCTCTTACGAATGATGGCCACGTGATGGCATGGGGCCAGAACCGGTTAGGGCAACTTGGTAGCGGCCAATACCAAGATAGCGCTTCTTTCGTTCCCGTAACTGTCGCGGACGGGACACCGCTTTCAGGTGTAGTCGCGATCGCCGCCGGTAGTTATCACAATCTTGCCCTTACCGGCGACGGAAAGGTCTTTTCGTGGGGGTCTAACTCCAATGGCCAGCTAGGAATAAACAGCAGCGTCTCGGTTCAAGTTCGTGCCGTTCAAATCCAAGGCCTGTCCGACATCACTGCCATTGCCGCAGGAGCATACCATTCGCTGGCTCGGCGGAGCAACGGAACGTTGGCGGGCTGGGGCGCAAATTTCTACGGAGCGTTAGGTTCGGGCGTTGGAGTACAAGCGCTTGGTCCGGTTTCGATTCTGCCCGAGCTCACAAATGTTGTAAGGATAGCAGCAGGCGCCTATCACAGCATCGTCACTAAGGCCGACGGGCCCACTTTGGCCTGGGGGTGGAACGGTTATGGTCAACTCGGTGACAATTCTACCACGAGTCGAAACACCTCCGCTTCGGTTCTAAACTTACCAAACGCGAAAGCCCTCGCGGGCTCACTCTTAATTGCGGGCCACTCAGCCGCGACAACTTCCGCAGGGACCTTACAGACCTGGGGCGCTAACACCTTCGGGCAATTGGGCAACGGAACAACGGTCGATACTTTGGTGCCCGCCGTTATCAATAATTTACCGCCGGTCACTTCTTCTGCAACGGGTGGTTACCATACTGTCGCGGCGGGGTCCGATGGATCGATCTACGTTTGGGGCTACAACGCTTTCGGTCAGCTTGGGCTTGGAACGAACGTGGATCAACCTACGCCCGTGCGAGTAAGCGGTTTCAGCCTTCTGCCGACAGTGGCCGATTCCGATGGCGATAATCTTTCTGATGTGTGGGAGATGCAGCATTTCGGTAATCTCAATCAAGCTGGGGACACTGATTTTGACAGCGATGGGATGCTGAACCTTCAGGAGTTCGAGCTAGGTAGAAATCCCACCACACCGGATAACGTCCCCGCCCAACCAACGGCCGCGTCCAGCCAGCTTGTCAATGGCTCGGGGCGCGCGCCAATAGCGAGCGGGCAGAACGTAATCGCCGGAACCTTTCTCATTCAGGGAAATGGACCCAAACGAATCATGATCCGAGCAATTGGACCATCGCTTGGCTATATCCAGCCGCCGGTAACCAATCCTCTACCTGACCCAACGCTCGAGCTGTTCGATAGCAGCGCCGCTTCAATAGCAAGAAATGACAACTGGCGCACTACCGAAGTAGGTGGTCTCATTGCTGCCGATCAAGTCGCAGACATCCAAGCGAGTGGTTTGGCGCCGGCGTCTGATTTGGAGTCGGCCCTTATCGTCACTCTTCAGCCGGGCACCTATACCGCACAGGTTTGGTCCGTGGACAACTCTAGCGGCGTTGCATTGTTCGAGATCTACGATCTGGAAGAAACTTCGTCCCAGATTGTAAGTGTCTCCGCGCGCGCTCGGTTATCAACCGGCGATAACGTCTTGATTAGCGGCTTTATCATCGACGGCGACACCCGTCTCAAAGTCATGGTTCGCGTGCTCGGCCCGTCTCTCACTGCCTATGGAATTGCCGACGCGTTGCAGGATCCGATGCTCGATCTCCACGACGGAATCGGACAGGCGTTCGCAACTAGCGATGATTGGAGACAAACCCAGCAGACGGCGGTGATCGCAACCGGCATGCCACCCCCGGATAACCGGGAGCCAGCGATCGTCGTGAACCTTGCGCCGGGCACCTACACCGCAATCGTTCGCGGGAAAAATGCCACTAGTGGCGTCGCCTTGATCGAAGTTTACGACTTGCAAACGCCCGGCGACGACATCGACGGCAATAGTTTACCGGATTGGTGGGAAATGAAATGCTTTGGGCAACTCGGCGTCGACGCAAACGCTGATCCTGACGGAGATGGCCTGACTAACGCACAGGAGTACGCCTTGGGCACTAGTCCGGTTCGAGCAGACTCCGATGGCGATGGGGTGCCCGACGGCCAGGACGCCTTCCCCTTAGACCCTACGCGATGGCAGCTTCCTATCGTAGATCCGAACGATCACATTGCTCCCGGCATTGTCTTACTCACACCACGAGACGCGGTGCTGATTCCGTGATGCGCACCATATTTATGAATGCACATATCACACTTCGAAGCCGACCTCGGGATAGGACATTGTCGCTGCCGCTGAGATGCATCTCCGCAGCCCTGACCCCGATCTTCTTTTTTACCTCGAGCATGACACTTGACGCTGCGGCGCCCGCCACGGGGCCTTCACCTAGGACTCCAGTTGCAATTCCCCCCCTCGCTGTTGTTCACGTAAACCGAACGCTGCCCCAGGTTTCGCCTTCATCGGGTTCTCTTGAATTCTCCTCCCGACCGACAGACGCAGAAATCTCCCAAGCCAGCGTTTCTGGTGAACGTCTGATCCCAAGCTCTCTTCCGATTTCGGAAGAAGAGAACACCGCACTGGCGCATGCATTGATTGCGCATTCAAAAAGAAACCAGGGCGAAGATGTTGCTGCCCTCGAAGCGTTTCTCGCCGCTAATCCAAAATCTCGCTGGCGTATTTCGCTACTCACAGGTTTGGCGACAAACTATTTCAAGACAGGATATTTCTCAAAAGCGCTCGCAGCTTGGGAAGAAGCCTGGACGTTGGGTAAGAGTGAGAAGGAGCCCGCGCTTCGAGCGGTCGTGGACCAGGCAGTCGCCGAGCTGGCCAAGATGAACGGTAGAATCGGGCGCTTTGATCGGCTTGAGACACTGTTTGGTGAAATCGGAAATCGAGAGATTCGAGGATCGGCTACTGAATTCATTGTCGGAGCGAAAGACGCACTGTGGTTGATGAAGAACAGGCCGGAGGAATCGTTCCGTTGCGGACCGATTGCATTAGGAACCATCCTGGCAACAGCGAAGGGAAACCCCGGCATCGACCCCAAAGTAGACGAGTTCAAGTCCACTTCCAAAGGCACTTCTTTAGCACAGGTGGCAGAATGGGCTAAACAGCTCGGGTTAAATTATCAGATTGCAAGGCGCGAAGTTGGCGCGGCCGTCATTACGCCCTCTCTTGTCCACTGGAAGGTGGGCCACTATGCAGCCATTGCCCGTAATGAAGATGGAAAGCTGCATGTGCAGGATCCGACATTTGCCGAAGATCTATGGATTAGTCCCGAGGCCTTGGATGCAGAAGCCAGCGGTTATTTTCTCGTGCCTGTTGGAAAGCTGCCAGCCGGTTGGAGTTCCGTGTCCTTGGCAGATGCCAAAGGAATTTGGGGTAAAGGGCAAACGAGTGGCAACGATCCTGACCGCGACGACCCATCTGACAAGAAAACGGGAGATGACTGCGGCAGTTCGGACGGTATGGCGCGATATAATGTCCATGCTATGCTCGTCAGTTTAAACATAACCGACACACCGATTTTCTATAATGTTCCCGTCGGTCCAAGTGCTAATTTCACATTGACCTATAATCAGCGTGAATCCCACCAGCCAGCCACTTTTGACTACGCAAACTTTGGCAATAAATGGACGTGTAATCTTGTATCCTATATTACAGATGATTCCACCTCGCCCAGCGCGGATGCCAAACTTTTCGTACAAGGCGGGGGTATGCATATTTTTAAGGGCTTTAACTCAGGCACCAGCAGTTACGCTCCGGAATATCGCACACAGGCTGTTCTTGTTCGTACCGGCGCGATCCCAATTAGCTACGAATTGAGAACTACCGACGGCTCAAAACAAATCTTTAATGTGCCAAATGGCACCGTCGGGGCGGGCCGAAAGGTTTTCCTGGCCCAAACGATTGATCCGATGGGTAATGTTCTGACCTACTCCTACAGCGGGACAAGAATTATCGGCGTGACTGATGCGAAAGGACAGGTAAGTACTATTGAATACAAGAGCACCGCGGTTGGCAGTAGCGACTATTATAGAATCGGAAAAGTAACCAACCCTTTCGGCAAATTCGCAACGTTTGCTTACAATACTGCTGGCCAATTATCAGCCATTACCGATATGATTGGGATACAATCCGTCTTCCAGTATGGCACCGGTGATTTTATCAAGACGCTGACCACTCCTTATGGAGCAACCAACTTTGCCTACGGAGATTCAGGCACCACTCCTCTGCCAGCGGAAGCAACACGATGGATAGAGATTACGGACCCCTTGGGAGGAAAAGAACGTGTGGAATATCGGATAAATGCCCCGGGATTTGATGGCTACAGCACAGATCCTGCACCTCCTGCGATGCAAAGCCCGGGTGCCGGCTCCTATTACCTTGGCTTTCGCAATACCTTCTATTGGAGCAAAAAAGCCATGATGGAGGCCCCCGGAGACTACACCAAAGCTAAAATTATCCACTGGTTGCATTCCTCAGCCGGCTTGACCAGCGGAACAGTGGAAAGTGAAAAGGGGCCATTCGAAAATCGCGTCTATTACCTTTATAAAAGTCAAGGTAGCTCGGTTCAGGAAGGCCCAAATGAGCTACTGGTTGCCAAAGGCCGCAAGTTGGATGACGGCACAGATCAAATCTACCAATTTGATTATAACAGCGTCGGCAGGGTGACGAAAATGATCGACCCGCTAGCGCGCACGACGACTTACAAATACGACACCAATAATATCGACCTGCTGGAAATCTATCAACAAAATCCACAGGGAGCAGGCACGGATCCGTTTGGTATTCCTGCCGATAAGCGCGCGACTTACACCTACAACGGCCAGCATGAGCCGCTTACTTCGAAAGATGCCTCTGGCCAGACGACCACTATTACTTATAACGCGCAGGGCCAGTTGCTTACGGTCGAGAATCCAAAGCACGAGATCACTACTTGCGTCTACGACTCGGTTACGGGTTATCTCACGAGCGTGACCGGGGCACTTCCCGGCAGCACGACAAGTTTTACCTACGATGGCTACGGACGGCAGCGGACCGTGACAGACTTGGAGTCGTACACCGTTACGATTGACTATGATAGCTTAAATCGAGTAACGACGTTGAACTATCCTGACGGCACCTACGAGCAAATCATTTACGACCGGCTCGACCCCGAATGGAAGCGCGATCGGATGGGACGTTGGACGCACAATTTCTACAATGCGCTCCAGAACCTCGTCGGCGTGGAAGACGCGGCCTTGCGTTTCACCCGCTACAATTGGTGCACCTGCGGCAGCCTCGAATCGATCGTCGATCCTAATGGCAACAAGACGACCTGGACGCGTGACCTGCAGGCCCGTGTCACATCGAAGGTTTATGCAGACAATAGCGTTATCTCGTATGTTTACGAGAACACCACCAACCGGTTGAAGTCGATGACTGACCCCAAGAACCAGCGAACTAACTACTCTTACTTTATGGACGACGATCTAAAGCAGATCAGTTACACAAGTACCGCGGGGCAACCGCTAAGCGCGCCAAATATTCCGACAGCGAGCGTCAACTTCACCTACGATCCAGTTTACAACCGCGTCATTACGAGGACGGATGGAACGGGTTTGACCACTCATGCTTACAACCCCGTTCCAATTTCTCCGACGTTAGGCGCGGGGATGCTGGCCAGTACCGACGGACCGTTGCCGAACGACACCATTAGCTACGGCTACGATGAGCTTGGGCGTTCCACGACTCGTTCGATCAATGGCGCGGTGAACCAGTCATCAACCCAGTATGATGCCCTTGGTCGCGCACAGTCGACGACTAACCCGCTTGGTACATTCAACTACGCTTACGTGAACACGACCGGGCGAATCGATCACGTTGATTATCCGAGCGGTCAGAAGACGCAGTATGCTTATTTCGATAACCTCGGCGATCAGCGCTTACGGCAGATTAGAAATCTTGATCCTCCCACTGGCGTGATCTCGCAATTCGATTATACTTACAATGCGGTTGGCAACATCATGGGGTGGGCCCAGGCGAACAGCGGACAAACCGCCGCGCAACGATATGACTTTGGCTACGACGGCGCCGATCAATTGCGTAGCGCTGTCCTCAAGGATGCGAACACTCAAGTGGTCTGGAAAGATTACCGCTACGATTACGATGACGCGGGCAACCGCAAAAGCGAACAGATCGACAGCGCCACGACTAGCTTCTGGAATAATAATTTGAACCAGCTTGATGCACAGTCGGCTGGCGGAACCACCCATTTTACTGGGATAGTAAGTGAGCCGGCCGCCGTGACGGTGAATGGTGTTCGCACAAGCGTCGACGGGGGCGGTCACTTTGATGGGACGGTTAAATTGTCACCCGGGACCAATACGGTGTCGATCGTCGCAACAGACGCAAATGGAAACGTCGCCACCAAGCGTTACCAAGTAACAGTGCCTTCGGACGCGAGCAAAGTTTTGCTCTACGATCTAAACGGAAACCTGACCCAGGACAACGCTAGGACCTACGAATGGGATGCCGCTAACCGTTGCGTGGCCATAAACGCTGGGACGCATCGCACTGAGATGAGTCACGATGGACAGAACCGCGAGATCAAGCGCATGGAAAGAGAGAATGGCACCGTCATCACCACGCGGCAGTTCATCTGGTGTGGGTGGGAGCGATGTGAAGAGCGCGATGAAAGCAATGCGGTTAGCAAACGTTTCTACCCCCAGGGAGAGCAGATCAATGGGAACGCCTACTTCTATAGCCGGGATCATCTAGGTTCGGTTCGTGAATTATCGGACATTGCGGGTGCGACGCGCGCGCGTTACGACTACGACCTATGGGGCCACCGTTCTGGGAACCTGATTACATCGAACGCAGTTGAAGCGGATTTCGGATTTACTGGCCATTACGTCAACTCGCAGTATCCCGAGCTAGCTTTCGCTCCGTTGCGCATTTACAACACAAGTTTAGGCCGCTGGCTTAGCCGCGATCCAATCGCTGAGGAGGGTGGACTAAATCTGTACGGGTACGTGTTCAATAATCCGACGAACGGGACAGACAGATCGGGTCTCTATGTCACCTACAGTGGTGACTGGAGCGACGCTGACGCAGGAAACTTTAACACTATGTTTGCCCAGATGTGGGCTACAACTGACGGAAGGAAGTACTGGGAAGACCAATATAGCGATTGTTCTGAGCATAGCTATGTGCCCGATGCTTCCTCAGGCGGTCCAGACGGCGGCGCGACGAGGTTTATCGAGCTTGTGCCGGCCAAGCCGGCCAATAGCGTGGTGGACAAGATTAAGGCGTTGTTGGGAATGGCCGGTGGTCAACCGCGACCTCCAAAAACTTTCATCGAACCAACTAACCCGCCTAGCAATCCTCCGACGCCAGAAAATCTACCTCCGGGTCACACGGTCCGAATTGGACCTAAGACGCAGGATTACCCGACCGGGTATTGGAAACAGTACGATGCCGCTGGTCGCGCCGTCAACCCAGGCACTGGCAAACCACCTACGGGTCCAAACCTGTCCAGGCCAGAATTCAACGCGCAAACTCACGTCCGGATGCCGGGCCCATAACTGAATGCACGGAATACCAGCAGGCACGGATTTTTCTCCTCTGCTCAACAAATCTTTGGAGCAAGTTTGCATCGGTTTGCATGAGGCAATCTTCCGCTTCGAAGATGAGATGCTTCTTAGTATCAGTTGCAGCTTCGAGCTGACCGTGGGCGATCAGATTTGGCGGGGCAAGGAGTATGTGGCTGCAGCGACGGCCTTTTCACATCTGCTCGGCGTGGCGATCAATAATGTAAAAATAACGAGTTCTAAGCAGCTTTGTTTCGAATTTGGCAATGGCGCGGTCCTTGTAATCAATGATAATGAGGATCACTACGAATCCTTTCACGTCCAGATGGCTGACAAATTCGTTGGCGTCTAATTCAGTCCACGCGGGCAGCGATTGTTTTTGGGAAACTCACCCTAGTGTCGACACTGCCTCACGGTTGAAAACATCTCTTATCGAATCGTATTCGGCACTTGCACCGCGTACGGCAGCGCGCTGCTCATGAGTTTGGCGGACAGCTGAGAGCGTCTTTTGTGCGCTGCTAAGTCCGCACCCCTCGAGACGCGAGTGATACAGTTTGAATGCGTCGACAATCGATCCGTCTCTATTGAGTAATAGAATTGACAATGGGGCAGGTTCACCCGCAGTTTTGCGGGTTGCGTGGCAACCACCCCCAAAGCTTGGCTGGAGACCATCAAAGGCGAGCGCCTCCCTTTGAGCGGTGCCTGCAGCATAGGCCGGGACGCCGAGAACATCTTGGTGGTGACGGGCGAAAAAGTCTCCAGGCGCCACGCTCTAATTCATTTCCAGAGTGAAAATGAGTTGTGGCTGGTGGACCTCGGAAGCCGCAACGGGACTTTTCGCAATTCCCGACCAATCAAGCAGCCTACGCAACTCAGAGACGGTGACACTATTGGAATAGGTGCCGTGCAGTTTACCCTGCGACTGACGAGGCAGGCCACCGCGGTGACTGCACCGGAATCAGACCTCGGCGAGACCATCGTAACGAAACGAAGCACCGACGTCTGGCTGCTCGTCACGGACGTGGAGAATTTCACCGTCATGTCGCAATCGGTCCCGGCGGAGGAACTCACGCGACGGCTTGGTTCGTGGCTGCGTGAATGCAGCGATTTGGTCGAGCGCACTGGCGGTTGTGTCGACAAATATGTGGGGGATGGATTCCTCGCCTATTGGGAAGATAAACCAAATGCCGCGCCATTTTCGAAGACACTAGAAAAAATCACGGCATTGCAAACAAAGGCCTCACTTCCGTTTCGTTGGATTTTGCACTACGCGAATCTGCAGCTAGGCGTATCTCGCTTTGGCAACGACAGCCTTATCGGCAAGGAAATAAATTTCACTTATCGGATGGAGAAGATCGCGGGAGGCCTGAACCTCCCGGGGATGCTTAGCCGGCCGGCGAGGGAGGCACTGGGAGATGGAGTCCCGGCGCGCCCGGTGGGGACGCAACCGATCAAGGGCTTCCCGGGAAGCTATGAGTTCTTTGCGCTCTAATTGCCGCGCGGAGGCGACGGTGATAGTGGAGTACCGGGTTTCGGGTATCGGATGGGCGGGGGCAATGTTGTTTCGATCACGTCGTTTCTTTCGGCGCGCGGGACGTCTGAGGGTGGGACTTGAGCGAAGTGATCTCGAATGCCGCGCACGATAGCAGCTGTAATCGTCGCCTGCCGCTTCTTGGTGAGGAGTTCCCTTTCCTCCCTTGGGTTGACGATCACGCCGCATTCCACGAGCACCGCCGGCATGGTGGCGGTCTTGAGCACCACGAGATCGTCGAAGGCGTAAACGCCAGCTGACTCATCCGCGAATGGCCGGTTTTCGCCCGCAATGGGTTCGTGGTGGTGCCGGGCGAATTTGAACTGTGAGCTTTGCATCGCGCGCCCAATGCGGCTGGCGATGTCAAGACTGTCATAGTAATGAGAATTTTTGCGGGAAACGAAAACCGAGTAGCCGGAAAACTCATTCGTGAACAGTTGCTGCTTCCCGTCGACTTCCCGCTCCTCAAGGTATTGGTCCTGCGCGGAGTCATGATGGATTGAGACAAAGACATCGGCTTTCCTCCTCGCCGCGATTCTGGTCCGCTCCGTCAATGCCATTGGTTTCTCGGAGGAAATAATGAATGGCTTGATGGTTGCGCCGCCATCCTGGTTTGTTTCCTTCAATTTGTCTTCGAGCAACCTAGCGATTTCACAGTTGAATTCGTATTCGGGCCGGCCCGTGACGCTGATCGCGCCGGGACTTGCCTTCGTATGTCCGACATCAATCGCGATAATGAAGGTCTCAGCGTTGGCTAATTCGGTGCTGAAGCCGAAAGTCGTGATGAAAAGAATCGCAGAAGCGCTAAGCTTCATCGTGTCCGTTTTCTGTTCGTTACGTTCTGTTTTTCCGACTCGATCTTCAATCCCCCGGATGATGTATCCAGAACCCAGGTATTAAAAGCGGTCCCTAAAGAATGGATGCCTTTGCTATTCCGAGCGTCGAAGCGGTAATCGAACGAGATTGTCACCCGGTCAGTATTCCCTCTCTCGCTAATGCGAAGGCTGCCGAACGGGGCGATCTTAACCGTCGGCCACCCCGCAGCGTAAGTCTGTCGATCTCTCGCAATGAAGGAGTGATCGACGTAGCCGTTCTCATAGTAATCCACGCGATCGGAGTAATCGGCCACTATGCCACTGATATCCGCGTTCACCGATTTGCGGAGGTGCTCGTAGACGAACTTTTCAATTTCCGCCCGCAAATCTCGCGTTGGAATAGTCGGCGACGGCGCGATAGGGGGACTGGGATAAGAACTTGGCTCGGCAGCGCTAGTTGGCACTGGCGAGGCGGCCGGCGAGGTTATCGCGATCAGGTGGATCGTGCCAAAATCGTAGGTTCCGCCGGCGGTTACATCCGCGATCAAATTACTGGTCGCGTATCCGGACGCCTCAATGCTGACATGATGAATTCCCTGCGTGACTGAATCGACTACGAGCGGAGTTTTTCCGCGATCGCTTCCGTCGAGATACACGGAAGCGTTGGCGGGGATCGTATTTACGACGATGCGTCCCGTCTGCGGTTTGACCGGGGAAGGCTCTACTGGTGACGACGCTTTCGTACGCGGAGAGCGGTTGGCCTTCGAAAACCTGTCGCCGCCAACGTAGTATGCCGCCAAGACCGCAAAGAAGATGATTCCAAGGGAGACGGTGACAAAACTCCACTGTTTCCGATTCAGGGACCGGATACCTTGCACGCTTCGGCGTGCGCCTTCGGTGAAGGAAGCGACGACAGTGTTGCCTGTGACCGCCGGAAATCTCGGATGCGCAACAGCCGGAATGGGCTGGGTATTCTGAATCTCAATACTCTCCGGCGAAAGAGCCCGTGCGATTTCCACCGCACTTTGGGGCCGTTCCACGGGGTTTTTCGCTAGGCACGCCGCGATGGTTCGTTCCCAAGCGAGCGGCACGGCCTGATCGTAGATTCCCAGCTCGTTCCGCCGTTCTGCGATCGAAGAAGGGGGCTTGGTGCGAATTTGATGATCAATCTGGCCGCGATAGAATGGTGGCTTGCTGGTCAATAGTTCGTAAAGAACCGCTCCCACGGAGTAGACATCGTCTAAGGGCGAAGTGCGCTCGCCCTCTAGTTGCTGCGGGCTCATATACATGAGCGTCCCGCTGGTGTGCTGCGTCTTGGTCAGCATGCTGACGGAATCAGTAAGGCTGCGGGCGATTCCAAAGTCCGCTACCTTCATTTCGTCCTGGCTATTAACCATTAGGTTTGATGGCTTAATGTCTCTATGAACGATTCGCGCACGGGTGTGGGCGTAATCAAGCGCTTCGCACAGCGCGGCAACGTAGCGTTGTAGTTCCGCGGGAGCGAATACCAACTGAGGTTTCCGAGCCCGCAGCTGCGAGAGCGTATCACCGTCGATGTATTCCATTGAAATGGAGGCGGCATCCTGGTCCTGAACGAAGTCGTATATCCGGACGATATGGCGATGAGTGAGCTCCAAACTTCGTCGCGTTTCGGCCTTCAGGTTGTCGAGCAAAGTGCGATCATGCAGCACCAGCTCCGGAAGAAACTTGAGTGCGACCTCGCGTTCCAGCTCATCATCGCGCGCCAGCCAGACAATGCCCATGCCTCCACGGCCCAAGATGCGAACGAGTGAGTAGCGACGGAAAACCTTTTGGCCGACGTTGAAACCCCGGACAGTAATGCCGAGGTCAAGCTCGTGCGGAGGGGAACCGTTCATGTGCGATGCCTAACAAATAGTCTTCCACCGGCCAAGCTCTTTTAGACCCCCACGCAGCGTCTCGTCCGAGCCGACATTCAAAACTTTTCCTTGCCGGGCAGATCTGACATATTCGCTGCACATGGTGATTTGCGGACATTGCCAGACCCAGAATTCGGCATATGCGAAGTTTTGCCTCAAGTGCGGAGCCGTTCTAAAGACGCCGAAAAGCTTTGGCGGGACACTGGCGGCGAAGAATAAAAGAAGCAGTGCAGCGGAGGCGGTAACGATTGTTGATCGTCCGTCGGAAGCAACTGGGGCTTTGAGGATCCCCGAGCCAGCGCCGGTCAAAACGAATCCCCCCCCAAAAAGATCAACCCAATCCCGAACGGCCGCTGCTCGCGAAGCTGCGATAGATGTCGAGCCACTAATGGCCGAAGAAATGAAGGCGAGAATCGCGGAGCAACTCGATCGAACCGAAATTCCTGCCTTGAACGTTTGGCTGAATTTCCCGCGCGCGCTTGTGGCCGGCTACGGCTCGATCGTTGAGGCAAAAATCGAGAACACCGGCGGCGAATCGTTGGAACACCTCAGTGTGATGCTTGAATCAAACGGGCTCGCGGAGAGCATTGAAGTGTTGTGTCGCCACATCGGTCCCGGAAATTGGACACGAAAGCAGATCGAACTCAGCCCAATCAGGGCGGGCAACTTCGTTCTGCGTTGCAACGTGAAGAGTGCGCGTGCCGCGCACGCGTATGCATTCCGCGGCGGCGTCCCGATCACGATCAATGTTGTGCCCGATCCGGCAAATTTCGTTTTTAATATAGGCGACATTCAATGCATCCGAGGAGGCGGGGGCAACAAGGGAATGGCGCCAGAATTCAAGCCGATGAACATCGGTCAACTTGTGGCGCCGGACGCAATCCGCTCGTTGAACGATCTCCTGAACCTGAGCTTTCCCGAATCGTACGGGAAGGTTCCGCTGGAGCTAGATTACGAGGTAAGCCAGATGGCAATCTCGCAATCTGCCGCGCCCAAGAGCAGTGCCTGGATGATTCCGAAGGCGTTCGTGAATCGGGTGCAGACTGGAACGCGGCTTCACTTGGAACCCATTGAGGGGGCTCCCCCGGAAGTCCGCGCGATACACTTGGTCGCGCGCGAAGAATTCCATCTTGGCCGTTCGCGCGAAGATGCAGATTTTCTAACCTGGTTCTGGCCGCGCTCGCGGCAAAATGATGAGCGAACCAGGCGACTCAGTAAGGTCCACGTCACGGCGACGCGCGCTGGCGAAAAGCTCATGCTGCGCGACGCAGGCAGTGCGAATCGATCTACGTTCGAAGGGCATCCGCTCTCGCTTGCTGACGATGATGTCCTGGGTCAGCGCGGCACGCTGATCCTGGGCCATGAATACCACATCGACGTTGCACCTTTCGATTCTACTCTCACAGGAAAACTGCGCATCGCTAATGGGGGAAGCTGGGATGGGCCGCCTGAGTACGAGGCCCCTTTGCGAGGAGCGGTCCGCTTCATGCCGATCAATTCAGAGCTGTCGCTGCGCAATGCGGTCTGGATCTTTACCGACGCCAATATCGGTTGCAGCCGGCTGAATCCGATTACCCTTGATGCAGAGGGGGCCGCCGAAGTCGAGGGCCGGTTTCACTACTATCGGGATAACTTCTGGGTCGAAAGCTTGGAAAGCGGGAACGGGATCGCCGTGGATGGTTACGAGCTAAGGCCGCGCGATATCGTGCCGATCGTGGACGGAACTGAGATTATCATCGCGGGCGTAACGTTTCGGGCCAAAGTTGAACCGTAGTCATCTCGGGGCGACCGACTTCTCCTGTCGCTGGAGATAAATCTCTTTGATGGTGGTGGTGGTGTGAGTCATTGCCACGCCTTCGAGCTGATAATTCAGCTCGAGATTCCCGCCGCAGAAGAGATGGTCCGGCTTGATCGATGACGACAGACCAAAGGTGCAGCCCATGATCGAGACAGGGCCGGCCGGCCGCCCTGCCTGCGGACAAACCAGGGTCGCTTCGCGGCCTTTCTCAATGGTCAGAAAATATTCGCTGTGAAGCGTAACGATTCTCAGCAGGTCGCCGGGCTGAAGCTGGGACAGGTCCAATTCATCCCCGAGCTTGCCCTCGTTCGATCTCAAATACTGGACCCAATCATCCATGGAAACGAATTCGTTCGCTGACGTTTCCGCAGTCCGCAAGGCCGCGCCCGGATTCGCGCGGACGAGAGTCATCGCGTCGATCGGTTCGTGATCGTTTGCCGATGATAGATGATCTTGTATCCGCCGAGGCGGTTTTCCACCCGCCAAGTATCCGCGGCGTGGCCGCGGGAAGTTTTGCCTTTCGATTTGTTCCGCGCATCGAAATCATAGCCGAACGATACCGTATATTCCCCGTTTCCGCTTTCGCGGACGTCGATCCCTCCGGTCAGTTGCATCGTTAACTCCGGCCAGGCTTTCACGTAGGCGCTGCAATCGCGTGCAATGAAATCCTTGCTCACCACGCCATTGTCGAAGTAGTCGATGCTGCTGGCGTAATCCAAAAGCACCCCTTCGCAGTCGCATCGCTCCGTTTTCCGGAGATGCTCGGCGACGAATTGTTTGATCTGCTCGGTCGCGGTCGTGCTCGTGTTTGGCGGAGGAAGAGGCGGCGGGTTATAGACCGGCGCGGTATAGACCGGTGGGTGATAGACCGGAGCGCTGGTCGATGGCGCCGCGGTAGGTGTCGGAGTCGATGGCGTTGCCGATGCGACCGGCGAACTCGGAGTCGGGGAATTGTGTGGAACGATGCTCGGCGCTGGAGTGACCTGCGGTTGAACGGCCGGGGACTCTTTCTGCGGCGTTGATCGGTCGACGAACCAGACAATCCCCACGACGAGGAACGGAATTGCGCCGACCACGCAGGCGGCGATGAGCGGATGCTGCCGAATCCGACTGACCTTCGTCGGTGCGGCAGCCGCTGTGACTGCGGTCGAGGCAGACGCCGGTGAAACATGCGCCGGGGCCAAAAGCCTTTCCTTCAATTCCAACGCACTTCGTGGCCTCGCCGCCGGATCTTTTGCCAGGCACGCCGCAATCGTTTCCTCCCAGTGTTGCGGAAGGACTGCCCGGCTCGTGACGGCAAGGTCGGCACGCCGCTTCGCCATCGTCGGCGGAATTTTCTCGCGCACCAGACGGTCGATCTGGCCGCTGTAAAAAGGAGGCTTTCCCGTCAGCAATTCGTAAATGGTCGCGCCTAACGTGTAGATATCGTCCAGCTCGGAAACATGCTCGCCGTCGAGCTGTTGCGGGCTCATGTAAACGAGCGTGCCGCTTGTCCCGCGCGCCATCGTCAACATGCTCACCGAGTCAGTCAGGCTTCGGGCGATGCCGAAGTCGGCTACTTTCACATCGCCCTTCGCGTTCACCATCAGGTTCGATGGTTTCAAATCCCGATGGACGATCCGCGCCTGGGCATGGGCGTACTGGAGCGCGTCGCACACTTGCTGGAGCAACGGCCCCAGCTCTTCGACCTCGAAGACCTTGTCCGGCCGATCCACCCGCAGCGAAGAAAGCGTGGCGCCATCGACGTACTCCATGGAGATGCACGCGCAGTCGCCGTCCTGGGCGAAATCATAAATACGCACGATGTTGTGATGAGTGAGCGCGAGGCTGCGCCGGGTTTCGTGTTTGAGTTCCTCGAGGACCGCCCGGTCGTGCACGACCAGTTCGGGCAGGAACTTCAGCGCCACTTGGCGCTCCAATTCGTCATCGCGCGCCAGCCAAACGACACCCATTCCGCCGCGGCCCAGGATCCGGACAAACGTGTAGCGGTTAAGGATTTTCTGTCCCGCGCTGAAGCCGCGGATGGTTTGGCCTAGATCAAGTTCATCCATGTTCCAGGGACCGGCTAAATCGCCCCCATGTTGGCAGCTATCGCGACTGGTGTCACGCCTTCCGTCGGCTTAGGAAGCTGGCGCCGGTTTGATTGACCTTTCGACGCCCAATCTCTATCGCTCAAACATGGCGGACGAGACGTGGATTGTGTTCAGCGACATTCATTCCAATCTCAAGGCTTTCCAATCCGTCCTGGACGACATGCGCACGATCCGCTTCCACCGCATGACCTGCCTGGGGGACGTGGCCGGTTACGCTGCTAGCCCGAAAGATTGTCTCGACCTGCTCCGCACCCTTGAGACCGATGTCTTGCAGGGCAACCACGACTTCGCCCTGGTCGACGATCGCATCCTGCTCGAAATGAGCGGGCCGGCCGTCACCGGCGTCCGCTATGCTCGGGAGCAGCTTTCCACGTCGCGCCGGGATTTCCTCGCCGCTCTTCCTCTTGTCGCCACCCACGGTGAGCTTCAATTCGTCCACTCATCCCTAGACCATCCGGAAGCGTGGACATATCTCCGGCGCGAGCCGGAGATTCGCGCGCATTTCGCCGTGCAAACCGATCCCGTTTGTTTCTGCGGCCACACCCACATTCCGGGTGTCTTCCACTTGGATTCGGCGGGGGAGATCCAGTCGTTAGGTGCGAGCGGCCGCATCGAGTTGCCTCGAGAGGGAAAGGTTCTGATCAACGCCGGCTCCGTCGGCCAGCCTCGTGATCGCAATCCAGATGCCTGCTACGCCGTCTACGAGACGGCCACTCGCACCGTCGAGTTTCGCCGCGTTGCTTACGACATCGAAGCAGCGAAAGAGGAAATTATCCGGGCTGGATTGCCCAAGATCACCGCCCAGCGGCTTTCTTTTGGAAAGTAGATGCAGGCGATGTGATGATGGAAACTTCAGCGCGACTGTCGCGCGCTAGGTGACGCGTCCTTTACCCGATTCGATCTCAAGGCGGGCTCTACTTCAAGAATGATCCGGCGCTTCTAGCGGTCCGATTTGAGGCCGCCGAGCGTGTCGATGTGCCACTCGCCCTTTTCTACAACGAGACTGATCGGTCCGTGCCAGCGGATCACTTTTCCGTTCGACTCGACTTCCTGAAAGGTCACTTCAACCGTGGCGGAGCTGCTCGTCGTAGCGGTTCGGCTAATATTGTTCAAAGTCAGTGTCCCGGTTGTCTTCAGGCGTCGCAGATACTCCTGGAATGGCACACGTGTCCGGTAGGTCGAACCGAAAAGCTGATAGGCCGTCGTCCCGTCCTGGTTGTTTACAGCGGCGAAGTAATTCTTCACGGCAGCGATGGCGCCATCCGGCTCTGACGCGTCTAGCGCCTTCTGCTGCTTAACGCTCTTCTGCTTATGGGAAATGATCTTGAACGACGACCCCGGGTTATCCCGGCGAATGATCCATGTCACGTTCACGATATTTTGGCGCTTCTCCCGCGTCGCCGGATTGCTCGCCTCGAAATCCAGAGTGTAGTCAACTTTCCTCTCGTTACTCCCAAGCGGCTCGATCGTAACGTCGCCGATCAGTTTGGAACGTCGCACGGGCCAATGAGCGAAGTAGTCCGGCAAATCCTTGGCGATGTCATCGCGGGTTTTCAATCCTTCATCGTAGAAGTCGACATTATCCGCATAGAGGGCCATGGAGGCGGCGACGTCACCGCGGGTCCCCGCTTCGATCTGGGTGGCAACCATCGCTTCGATCTCCTCCCGCTCACCTCGGGCGCTTGTCGTTGGGGAAGGGGAAGGCTCGGTGCGCTGGACCGGGGTCACGATCTCCTCGGGAGTGGCGGACTTAGTGACAGGCGAGGGTGTAACCAGTACGGGAGTAGGGCTAACTACTATCAAAGCATGCGGACTCTCCGCCGGAGTGATCGCGTTTCGTTCGATATCCGTTTCCTTACTCGCGCTAAACCGCCAGAAAGCGCCACCCGCGATTACCAACAAGACCGCGGCGCCTGTGGCTAACACTCTAGTCGTTAGGTAAAATGGTAGCGTCGGTCCGGGCGGTGTCTTATCGATCCTTACAGTCACCGGCTGGGTGGGAGTCGTCGGCACCGGCTGAGTTATGGGCAAAGGCGAGGTGGTTTTCGATGGCCTGGGAGCGGCACGCAACCGATCGCGAACTTCCAACGCAGTCTGCGGTCGCGCCGCCGGATCCTTGGCGAGGCAAGCTGCGATCGTTTGCTCCCATTGGGCGGGTAACTTGTTATTGCTGCTAACCCCCAGTTCCTCCCGTTTCGCGGCCAGGGATGCCGGCGTTTTCTCGCGGATCAATCGCTCGATGCCGCCGCTGTGGAACGGTGGCTTGCTTGTCGCCAGCTCGTAAAGAGTCGCGCCGAGAGAATAGATATCGTCGAGGTTCGAGGCGCGCTCTCCGTCGAGCTGCTGCGGGCTCATGTAAGCCAGCGTGCCGCTGGTGCCGCGCGCCAGCGTCAGCATACTTACGGAATCGCTTAGGCTCCGTGCGATCCCGAAGTCCGCCACTTTCAGATCGCCTTTCCCGTTCAACATCAGGTTCGCGGGTTTGATGTCGCGATGCACGATCCGGGCGTGCTGGTGTGCGTATTGGAGTGCTTCACAGATTTGCTCCACCCATGGCGCAAGCTGTTCGGGCTCGAAGACCCGGCTCGGTTGCTCGACGCGCAAGGCCGAGAGGGTGGGGCCATCCACGTACTCCATCGAGATACAAGCGCTTTCCGCATCCTGCACGAAGTCATGGATGCGAACGATATTGTGATGGGTGAGCTGGAGGCTGCGCCGGGTTTCCCGCTTCAATTCGTCGAGCACCGCGAGGTCGTGCACCACCAGGTCCGGCAGAAACTTCAGCGCGACCTCACGGTCCAGTTCTTCATCTTTGGCCAGCCAGACAACTCCCATCCCGCCACGACCAAGAATCCGGACCAGCGTGTAACGCCGAAAGACCTTCTGCCCTGACTTGAACCCGCGAATGGTTTGTCCCAGGTCGAGCTCTTCCATGTTACTGCCTCTGTGGGTTTCTCGAATCAGAAGCGTGCTGCCAGAACAAGTCGAATTCCTTTTTCCGGACGGCTGCTACTTTCGATGGCTAAGGATCCCCTGGATAATTCCCCCGAGGAGCTGCGCAGCCGCTTGTTCTCTTTGAGCTTGAAGCACGGCTTCCTGTTGCGCGCGCTCTGCGTCCTGCTGTTTCTGTTGGGCAAGCGCCGCTTGTCGTTGCCGCTCGGCATACTCCTGTTGAGCGAGGGCTGATGCCTGTCGCGCCCGTTCGGCATTTTCTTTTCGAACAACCGTGACCGAATGCAGGGTAACAACATTTTGCACTTCCACGTCCGACAGTGACTCGTCGATTTGCTGTTTGTTTAGGTCCCGCCGGGGACGATACCAGCTAAGCTTGGCGAATAGGGCCATGATTTTCTTGTCGTTGAAAACCAGGCCATGTCGCGCGAACGCTTCGTTGATGGCGTATTGCAAATCGTCGTCAGTCCAGTTTTGCACTTCGCCATCCTGCAGAACGCGCATCCGGGTTTCGGAAAAACGTTCGCCGGCCATAGCGCGATCAGCGGGGAAGAGAAGGTTGCCATCCGCGTCGCGGCCATCCTTGGCGAAGCGTTTGATCGCTTGCGCGTTCGCTTTGCTCACCTCCGTGACATAGTTGTCAATCGCGTCGCTGAGCAGCCTCTGGTCACGATGCGCCTTGTCCGTGCCTAGAATCGCCGGCGAAGAAAACTCCGCGATAGGTTTGCCGCGCAACGCGTCGGTCGGCGTCAGGTCCGCGGTTACTACGCGATCCACTTGCCAATCGTTCCCTTGGCGGCGCGCTTTGAATTGGAACTGGAACTCGACTGTTTTTCCGGCCGCGGTCGTTTCCCGAACAAACTGGAACGCCTTTTCGTCGACCGCGGCCACAGCGCTGCTGGCACGTTGCCGCAAAAAACTGGCGCGTTCCCGCGCCTTGCGCCACTCCGCGAGCTTCGTCTCTGGCAGCACGGCGGTGTCTTCGTTCGCGATGCCTTCATACAAGGCGCCCCGGGTGATCGCCGCTCCTTTCAAGGACACATGCGCCACGCCCATGCTTTCCCGCACAATCGCTACTCCCTTCGGTTCGAACCGCAGCAGCGCCCCTTTGCCGAATGCTGCTGTCATTGTTTCCAGCGGAACGGTCCGTGCCCATTCCTGCGTCGGCTCGCGGTTTGACCTGTCCGCGATCAAGTTCCGCACACTTTTCACTCCCACCGTGAGCAGGGCTAAGAACCCAGTTATGGCCAGCGCCGCGAGGCCCCAGGCTACCAGGCGTCGCGCTGGAAGTGGCTGGCGGGGCGGCTGAGGAATTGGAGTTAACACGATCGGTTCCGAAGCGGAGGTGACCATTCGATTGCTGTCGCGATTTGCTTCGCTCTCCGGCGCCGTCGACGCGATCCCGGTAACGGGCGCGCTTTCGATCGGTCGCGGCGCCAGACCTAAACGCGCCGCCAGATCTCCCGCGCTTTGGGGCCGTTGCGCTGCCTCCTTGGAAAGACACGCCGCGATCGTCTGCTCCCAGTCGTCCGGAACAGCGTCGTCGTTGCCGATATTCAATTCCTTGCGCCGCGCAGCGATCGGGACCGTCGTCTTCTCGCGGATCTGCGTTTCGATGGCGCCACTAAAAAACGGCGGCTTGCTCGTCAGCAATTCGTAAAGGGTCGCGCCGAAGGAATAAATGTCGTCGAGCGAAGAGGGGCGTTCGCCATCGAGCTGTTGCGGACTCATGTAGAGCAGCGTGCCGCTCGTGCCCTTCAGCGAAAGCATGCTCACCGAGTCGCTCAGGCTGCGCGCGATGCCGAAGTCGGTAATTTTGAGTTGCGCGCTCGCGTTCACCATCAGGTTCGCCGGCTTGAGATCGCGATGGACGATCCGCGCCCGGGTGTGCGCGTATTCGAGCGCATGACAAAACTGCGCAACTAACGGCTGCAGCTCCGCCACTTTGAAAATCTTCGCTTCGCGTTCCACGCGTAACGCCGAGAGCGTGGAGCCATCCACATATTCCATCGAGATGCAGGCGGTGTTGTCTTCGTGGGCGAAATCGTAAATGCGCACGATGTGGTGATGGGTCAGCTCGAGGTTCCGCTTCGTCTCCCGCTTCAGCTCATCGAGCGCCGCGTGATCGAGCACGATCAGCTCAGGGAGGAACTTCAGCGCCACGTCGCGTTCGAGATGCTGGTCAAAAGCCCGCCAGACGATACCCATCCCACCGCGTCCGAGGACTCCTTTTAGAGTGTAACGCCCAAACAGAGTCTCTCCAGGTGCGAGCCCTCGGAGCGTCTGTCCTAGATCAAGATCATTATCGTTCATTCTGGCGCCATTGGAGGACGCAAACGCCGTCCTGATAGGGTTTGTAGGTGAGGGAAGTATTGCGGAAGCTACCTGGCAATCCGTCGGCCAGCACAGTGAAAGGAGTAACAACTTCCTGTCCTTGCGTATAGCTTTTTTTAGAGATCACATCGTTGGCATGATGGCGAGGCTCTTTCTTTCGTTCAGGGCTCGCAACGTGGAGAGAATGTGCGTCCGGTTGCCAACAAATTTGCTCAAAAAAGCTGTCTGCCGCAGGCGTTCGCTCCGATGCCCAAGGTGAGTGCCGCTCGCGCGCCGAATCATTCATGGTGGACTGATCAAGCGCTTTGAACGCGCCTTTTGTTCGGCAATCCTGGGTCCCATTTTCTCCAATGTGGAATTGAGGATTTTGTGCCTTATCATTTTGGCACAACCATTATCCGCGCTCTAGCCCCCCATGCCGATCCAAACCGACAACATGGTCATGGCCGCGCTGAGCGTGGTTAATGATCAGCCGCCCAATTCGATCCAGCCGCCGCTGGCCAACGGCATCCACCTCCGCTTTGCCTTCGCGCCGGAACGCGGATTTCCCTGGTTCGGTTATTATCTTTTCCGCCGACTACATACTGCGAGCGACGAACGATGTTTGCGGCCAAAATTCAGTAGCGATTGGAAGGTCGGTCCATGAAGCGGCCTTCAGGCAACCTTTGAAGGCGGTGTCTTTAGCAGCGAGACCCAGCTTGCGTTCCTGGACCAGTTTTCCCCGGCAGCATCGCCCGAATTTGATCTGCGGAATCGCAAATATCTACGTTTGGAGCTGCCTTCGGGCGAAAGCAGACGGGAATTCCATGTGAAGCTTGGGTTACTCGGTAAAACCGGTCCGGCTCCCGAAAAGAAGTGCGTTTCCTTCGCCGCCCTTAAGCCGGGTCTTTATTCCAATCCCTACCTGTCGGAGGGGATCGAATTTACCGCGCTTGAGCGCGGAGGAGCGCGGAGCCGAAACTGTGCGATCCGTCAGATCGAGGGAACCGCGGGCCTGGTCTGCGCATTCGATCTTACCGTTCGGCTCCCGTTACCGGCTTTCTCGGTGGAGATCGATCTGATTCAATCCAGCGCCTCGGCTGAACTCACCGTCTTCGACGTGCGCGAACGCGTGATCGATCGCAAAAGTATCTCCGCAGAAAGGCAAACAGACGATTCAACTGTCCGGGAGCGCGATTGCGAGGTTCAACATTACCGCGCCGAAGGCGGCACCTTTGTTACTCGCGTTTGCTTTACAGCGGAGTCGCACTCGGAGGTACCCTTGGTCGGCCCAATCAAGTTGCACGGATTCGACGGTCAAGTTCCGGTTGCCGCTACGAAAATTTCCGGACGAGCTGGTGACATCGTAACAGCAGCGCTGAGGGCGGACGTCCTGACCTCGCTTGAAATCGAGGGCGGACCCGCTGCGCTGATCGATATTTGCACTGTAGCGGTTACAGAGGATCTCACCCGTGGTTGGACACCGCTCTTTAATCAACCGCTCTGTCTTCCGGTTGAGCACCCGGACTATCCCTGTCCGGGGAGACCGGCCACGTTCGCCCAAGCGGCAAGCCTCGCACTAGGTCGTATTCATTACGGTCCCGCTGCACAATGGGGCGGCCAGAATTTTGCAGACTTACCCGGCATTGTCGAGGATCTCGTTGTCAATGGACCGTTCGGTCGAGCGATGGAGGACCGAACAAAGTCCTACGCCGCCTCCGCTCCGGAAGAGCCAGGCATGCCGAAGTTGCGCCCGCTCGACGTCGTCCTACTCGCCTCCCTGAATCCGGCGGTGGCTATGATGCGAGGGCTTTACTGGGTCGATCAACGTGGAGGAGACGTATTGTACCAATCCCTGACCGTCCCGCCAATAACGAGAACCTCATTTAGACTTCGGCAACTGCATGTCTGGTGCGCTGCAGGCGGGAGCGAAGCTCCGGTTCGAACGTGCAGCGAATATTAGCTGGGATATTTACCATATGAATGAACAGCACGGCATCGTCATGACTCCGCGGAAAGGCGCCGATGTATTGATTCCAGCTTTTCTCACAGCGGATCAGAACCTGGGAGAACTCTGGCAGGCGTATCCGATACGAAGCTGCTGGGCCCCGGGCGGGCTTAAACATCCGTACTGCGAGCCCGCGATTGATGTGGGACGGGAACTGTCGCGGCTGCTCAAGGACGCTCCGGAATTCGCGGCGCGTTATTTGAGCCTCGAGGCCCGCCAAAGAAGAGGACGTCGACTGGTGACGAATTCTGTTCCGTCGATGGCACAACTCATTCAGAGACTTAAGCACCAGCTCTGCTCCTGACTGCGGTCAAGCGGATGGTTCCAATATCTTCGATTTGCCGGTGCCAGTGCCGCAGATATAGAGGCTTGTCACGCTGGCGTCGGGAGAGACAAAGCGCCACATTTTGTCCCAGGCGTGCGCACAACTGACACGGCGACGCCGAAAGGATTCGCGAGCGGGCTGATGCGCCGTCACTGCAGCTTGAGAAGCTCAGCCGCGCCTGAATTTTCTCGGCGCTTCGAACGGTTTCACGCAAAGGCTTTCGAAGTTGGACAACCTGCCCGCCGCCCCGCTCGCGAACGCTTTCGGAGTAGCCTCGCACAGGAGGATTCGCCGATCGGAACCCTCCGCCGATTTAATTCTCAAAGACCTCAACGGATCCCTGTCGCGATCGCACGCGGATTGCCTACACCAATCGTTACGCCGACAGAACAGTCGAGAAATGATGACTGACTCCTATTCCCTACGGAACACGATAAGGCAAACACCCGGGCCAGAAACGCAACGAAATCCCACAACAAAATTAAAACTTTTTCCAAACCACGTCATCCCAATGCCGTAGTAACTGATGAATCTTCTGTGGGCGCGCTAGCCCCTAACCGCTAATAGCGGCTTCGTGGCCCACAAACATCACAACCACTGAACGAGATACTAGATTATGAACAGTAAAGCTCCTACTCCGCACGGACGAGGAGTCCGTGGTCTCACCCTTCCCCGCAGCTCTCTCCTCTTTGAAGGAAATTTCGGGCGACTCTTCCGTGCTCTTCCGCCGGCAGAGTTTGGTGACAATGACAAGGAATCCGAGGACAGCCTTAAGGCGCTTGCCGAGACAATGGTTGGCGGAGAGGACCAGGCCAAAGACGGTGCCGACGCAGAAGAAAGTGGCATTCCGGCCCTCTACACTTATCTGGGCCAATTTATCGACCACGATATAACCTTCGACCCGTCGAGCAGTTTACAGCAGCAAAACGACATCGATGGCCTGGTCGACTTCCGGACTGCACGGTTCGACTTGGATAATGTTTATGGCCGCGGCCCGGAGGATCAGCCCTACCTTTATGATTCCAGTAAGACGCCGAAGTTCCTTCTCGGAAAACCCGTCACGGGCGGGACACCAGCCGTCCCCGCGACGGCCGATCTCCCTCGTAACGGCGAAAATACGCCTGAGCCGCGATTCGCCCGCGCCATTATCGGTGACCCCCGCAATGATGAGAACGTCCTTATCAGCCAGCTCCAGGGTCTCTTTTTGCGCTTTCATAATCGCTTCGTGGACGACCACATGGGCATGCCGTTTAAAGCCGTTCAGCGGCAAGTCAGATTTCACTACCAATGGATGCTGATCCACGATTTCCTCCCCACTCTGATTGCCCCCAAAGTCCTCCATCAGGTATTCCCTCACCTCAAAAGTGGCAAATCAATCGCCGATGACCCGCTTAAGTTGGGCTTTTATCACGCTAAGAACGACGCCTTCATGCCGCTCGAGTTTTCCGCGGCCGCTTATCGTTTCGGGCATTCCATGGTTCGGCCCGGCTACCGCTTGAACGATAACGACGCGACCTTGCTGCCGATCTTTGGCGACGAAGGCCATGTTCCTCGTCCCCGTAGCCTCCGAGGATTCATGCCGCCTGAAAGTAACTGGGGCATCGACTGGGGCCGGTTTATTGACATCGACAACCGGCCGAATGGAGAAATGGCCCAGGACAATGTGCCGCCTACGCCGGAGATGAAGAAGCGACTTCAACTCGCTTACCGCATTGACACTTCAGTCGTCAAACCTTTGTCCAATCTCCCGCCCGATGTGGCAGACCGCATCATCAAATCGCTCATTCAGCGCAACCTCGTTCGCGGCTGGAGGCTGCGTCTCCCGAATGGCCAAGATATTGCGCGCGCCATGGGAGTCGTGCCCCTCGACGTTATTTACATTGGCCGGTTCGAGGATGGGGCCAAACCCGCCGACTTTACCGATCTAAACAAAAACTCAGAGCCGAAGCTCGAACGCTTTAAAGAAAACTGTCCTCTCTGGGTCTACACTCTGGCGGAGACATTTCACCATACGGCCAAGGGAAAATTCGGAGTAAAGTCGCACCTTCTGGGACCAGTGGGAGGAACGATCGTCGCAGAAACGTTCGCCGGCCTTCTACATTACGATAGTCACTCCTTCATCAACCAAGACCCGCGTTGGAAACCAACGATCGGAAACGGCAAATTCGGACTGAATGAATTTGTTCTCTATGCCTTGGGTAAGTAACATATCTTTACAGGTTAACTGACCAGGGCAGACGGGTTCTTCGCCCAGGTCGGCGTTACCGTGCTCACCCCCAGATCCGCTTCGCCGGAGCTCGACCAAGCAGAGCACGCGGAGTTAATGAAGAAAGCTCATCATCCTCGCCAACCACCTGCTCCAATATCCTGACTTTTCCCTTGCGAGCTAAGACAGTTGCTGACCCTTGTATTCCTAGCCTTCTTGGAGGCGTGCCTGTTTGATTCTCAACTTGTGGGTTGCAATCACTCTCAATTTGTGGTCGCAGTGCTAACTTCTTTAGGGAAGAAGGCCGTCGTTAATCCACTGCTGGAACTTGGCAATCTGGTCGGGAGTTAAAGGCTCGAACGGCGCAGCCGGCATAGGATCGTTTGGATCGGTGATCCTAGCGTAGACCAGTTTTGCGTTAGCCTTGACCTGGTCATAAGACGTCAGGTCGAGCCGCCAGAGCATTTGAGCTCGGAACTGCGTGAACAACGGTTTGATGTCGGTAGCGAAGGAAGTGGCCATAAGTGTTGAAGGTTAGCGGATGATTGCTTTATCCGGAGGTTAAAGCCGGAAGCTGAGCTATGCCGAGCACGATCAGGTAGATGCCGGCAAGTAACTCGGCCCGCCTAGGCACGAACCGCCGCAAAATCTGGCCGAGGTATAACCCGGCAAAGCACATCAGCGTGCTAATAGTTCCTATTACCAGCGCCGAGAGTAGAAGAGGCTGCCCCATTACCCCGACGCCTATTCCGGCAAGGAGGTTGTCCACACTTAGGAGTAAAGGCAGTCCCAGCAAGGTCCACCGATTGCTCAGAAACGGCGCGATCTCTCTTTTTGTGCAGGCGAACCAAATGATCAACGCGCCGCAGCTAAGAAGAACAATGGATCCAAGAGCATCCGCGTTAACATTCAAGGAGTAGCGCAACCCGCGGCCGAGGACCAAGCCAAGTAAAGGCATGCCGGCCTCGCAGAGGCCAAACATCAACGCCAGAAACCAGCGCCGGGCGCGCGCTACACCTGCGAGCCCGAGGCCGGGCGCAATTTGAAGGTTATCCAGGCCAGTTAGCACGCCGAGAACGATGAGTGTTTTCACGGCGACTTACTGAAGCTTGTAAATGTTGAGCAATCCGCCGTCCCGGCCAAAGACCAACGCGCCGGCCACGACATAGTCCTGCCAGATGGCGGGGCCCATGCAGTAGCCGTAACCGCCGCAGTAACCCTGCGTGGGCATACCGAGATCGTCCTGCCAAAGAAGAGTGCCATCCTTCACGGCGAAGGCATACAGCGAGACCTTGGTCGTCGCCATGAAGACGACGTCATTGACGACCGCCGGAACGCTGATGCCACTTTCGGCCGCCGTCGTATACATTGGTGGCATGGCTTTCGCATACCGCGGCGGGTCGTTTGAATCCGTCGGCCATGCGTCCTTGAGAGTATTCCAGTCGAGCGCGCGCAGGAATGGCGTGGTGGTGTAATCGATTCCCGACGCGACGAAATGGTAGTTGTTTCCGCCGATACCGATGAAGAGGCGCCCGCTTGCTGGATCGACCGCGGCGGTGCTGTAGGTGCCCGAGTAATTCTCGGTCGTGTAGTTGGGATCGTTCCCCGGAGGCGTGGCGTTCGACTCTTCGTTTGTCCGGCGCGGATTGGGATTGCTGGCCACGTCGTCGCCGTGCGGATCGACGGTGGGAATCCACGAGCCATTGTTATAGTAAGGCAGCATTTGCCGCCAGACAATGACGTCCAACGTATCGGCATCGAGGATCATGTAAGCGCCGTTTTTGCAGCCGATGCCCAGAACCCTTTTGCCCTGCCGGGTGAAAAGCGTGGCAGAGCCGCCAACATCGATATCCGTATCGGACGGGCGATAGCTGCTCCCCGGAGGAAACTGGCGGAACCCTTTGAATGCGCCTGAGGAAGCGTCCAAAGCCAGGATGCCATAGGAGTAGCCTTGCGGTGTTGGCGGCGGAGGGCTAATCGGCTGTGCCGCCGCAAGAGGAAGCGGAGCATCTGGTTGCGGATTGCCGGTGGAGCAGTAGAGACGATTCAATCCTTCGTCGTAAGCGATCGCCGCCCAGACGGAGCATCCATTTACCAGGGGCAGGCCGTTGAAAACGGAGAACGGCTTCGGCAATGTACCGGCGTTAACGACTTCGGACGGAAGAACGTTCGGTTGATTATCCTGTCCCTGTTGAAACTGACAGACGCAGAAGATCCAGACGACATTGCCGGACTGGGCGTCCAGACAATAAATAAAACTGTAGGCGCTGGGGTTTTCGCCTTCTCCTATGCCGACGTAGACTTTGCCGTTGACCACCAACGGAGAACACCAGCCTTCCACCTGAGGGGCCGCATCGGCGCCCAGCACATTCGTGACGGGCTGGTTGTGCAGCGGATCGCTGTAACGCAAATCGGTGATCCAAACCGGCGCGAGCGTTTCCTGATCGAGGCAGTAGACCTTGCCGTTGAAAGCGCTGAAGTAAATTTTGCCGCCGGCTATCGTGGGCGTGCAACCCATGCCGGTGAAACCATGGGCATCGCCTTCCGGGCGCGATATGTTCCAGGTAAATTGCTTCAGGTCCCCGGTCTCGAGGTTGATCTTGAAAAACGAACCGCCGTTCGCGCCGACGGCGTCATGGCTATTAGCCGTGCCGACGTAAACGTAGCCGTCGACGATGGCGGGAGTGGACATCACTGAGCCACGCAAAGCAACCGTCCGGAGGAGCTTTAGAGACTTGCCGACGTTCGCGCTCGTGATCTTGCTGCCGTTGGCATTTCCGCTATGAGCTGGATCGCGGTGGAAGGTCCACCAGTTAGTACTCGAATTGGGAGTGGCGGGCATTTGTTAGTCCTTCATGTTGGTGAAGCTTCAGTGCGCCCGGCGGTTCAATCCCCAACTAAAATCTGATTGGCCGGCGCCATAATGGCAAGCCATGCAACTGTTGCCGAACTTGCCGGCGGCATCCGCTGGGGACTGGAAGTAAGTCTCCATGGCGGTGTTCGTCGCGCCATTGGCTGGAAAGGCCGCGCCAGAGTCCTGTGGATAAACGCCGCCGTTTTCCATGGTCTTGAATACAGTGGGTTTCGACGGCCACTGAGTGATGACTAACTCGTAGTGCTGCCAAACAGTGCCTTTGAGCGCTGCCTGCCAGGCGTTGTTGATGACCACGGTGGACGCGCCGGCGGGTGTGTCGGGAATGGGATTGAACCGGGTAACCTGAACGGGTGTCCGTTCGGCTTTGGGAACGGCAGTGGGCGCCTTCTGGGCCGGACGATCAGCGTAGCCGCCGGTCGTCTGCGGGTTATCGGTGCCGTTATTGAACGAGATAGGAGTCGATGGTTTGGCGCCGGGGCCGCGTCGCACGTTATCGACCTGTTCGAAGCTGGACCAAATCCACTCCGGAAAATCCTTCAGCTTTTGAGCGATGTGCAAACCGACAAGTCCCACCTTGGTCTGGACGCATGTCTTACTCAGCGGGTCGTAGACTAACGCTGGCACGATGTAATAGCGGGTCGGATCATCCTGCGGCGTCATCTCGCGCCATGCCGCCTTCAGCATCAGCGCGCCGACGCCGTCCGGAACAAAGGGACTGGCCGGCATCGACACTGGTTCGCGCGGGGCGAGGTTCGCGATCTGGTAGAGCCACGACTTCGGGTCCGTATTGGATCCACGAACGAAATTGTAGAAGGCCTTGTTGTACCGGATCTCGTAATGCGCGTAATTCTTGTTCTGATCGATCAGGGGAAATGAGAACGCCTGGTTGGTTTCGTCGAGGATACTGTCTCCTTTGGACAACATGACCAGGGTCTTGACGCCGGCGGGTTGATTCGTGCACTGGGGAATTTCGTCGGTAAAGGATTCCCATTCCGTCGGCCGTTGGTCGCGTTGACCGAACAAGTCGAAGGTCTCCTTGTAGGTGCCCCAGACCACTGGCGTGCCGTTGGGGGCCGAGCGGAAAAAGCGGGGGTCGGTGGGTTTGAGCGCTTCGCCGCGTTTACCGGGAACGGCGGGCCAATTCAAGGCGACAAAGGATTGCCAGGAGAAGCTATCGAAGAATGGGCGTGATTGCTCAGGAGAAAGCGATGTGTTATGCGCCGGGAGTTTGGTCGGAATCACACCACTAAGTGTCGGCGAGGGGAAAGGCAGGGGCGTGGGAGACGCCGCGGTCGGGCTGGCGGCGCGCGTCGCCGGGGAAGGGGTCGGCTTGGGCTGGGAGCGCTTTGCGTCAGCGCTAGGAAAACTCGCCAGACAGAATAAGCAAAAGATCACCGTGGCCGGCAGAAAAGGATTTTTCCAGAAGGAGCGGTGTCTTCCGGGGAAGGTCGGGCGAACAGGTTCAGGCATCGGGAACTTTCCTTATGTTCGGTGGAGGAGGGGCCGCCCCCCGGGTGGCAGTTTTTCGAACTGCGGTTCAGGCCAAGGGGGCAATTGGGAAATTGGAACGCAGGTTTAGCAGATCAATGCTCGGCGCTGCAAGCTCTATTTAGGATAGTCGTGCCGCGAAGTTGTTTCGGGCAACGGCCTGAATTTTCGGCCCAACATCCAAATGATTCCCGTGATAACCATGACGAACAGGAACATGAGTGTGGTATTTTGGAATCTTCCCGCCGACGCACCGGTGAGCGCATAAAGCAATGCGGGCGGCAACGAACCGGCGAGCGCCGCCAGAGTCGTGCCGAGCCACCCGAGCGGTGACGCGCCGGCCATGATCGCCACTGTCTCCGCCAGCAAAGGAATCGGACGCGTTACAACCACGGCCAATAATCCCCATCGCTCAAGGAGCCGATTGGCGCGGTCGCGTTCATCGAGGGGCACGAGCCGCTCCAACCATTTGCCGCCGCGCCGGCCGATCCAGAATCCGAACACGGCCGCGCCGGTGCTTCCGAGGAGCGAGAGTAGCGTTCCGATAGCGACGCCAAAAAGTGCGCCGTGCGCTACCATGACAAGACTGGACGGAACCGGCAGCAAGACATCCGCGATGAGCAAGCCCACGCCGAGCGCCGCTGCCCAAAGGCCGCCCTGGTTCAGCCACGGCGTGGGATCGACCAAAAGCGGAACGCCGAGCGCTTCCACCAGGAAAAAAAGAGCGAGGAAGAGGAGGATCATCCCGCCCATGACCATGAGGTATCGTTTCATGTTGAAGTGGGGAGCGGAGGCAAGGGGCCGGTCATAGTTTTAAAGTGAACGTTGCGCCGAAAGTCCGCGGCGCGGCGGGCGTACCGACTGCGGCATAGGTGATTTTCTGGGTGAAATATCCGTTATCGGTGGCGTTCTCGCAGAAGGCGGAAATGGCAACCCGGTGATCTTCATAGCCGACGCGAACATTGAATTGGACATGCGCACCTTCGCGCATCGACGGCGTGTTCGCCTCATCGTAAAAGGTATCGCCGCTAGCAAGCGCTTCCGCCTGGAAGAACAAGCCGTGAAAAGTGTAGCGGCCTTCGAGCGTGGCCGTGAATTCCGGAGAGAACGGTGTGCGCTTGCCGCGATAACTAACGCCGGTGAACGGATCGTGATATCCGAGAAACTCGCTTCGCGTGTAGCCGAGGGCCGCTCGCACGCGCACCGCCGGCGAAGGTTTCGCCGTCACTTCCAGCTCGCTGCCCCAGCTAGAAACGCGCGGAGCGTTGAACACGGTGATGTCCGGCCCGATTGCCGGGCGTTCGACCTGATAACCTTCGATGCGGTTGACGAAAGCGGTCCCGCCAATCTCGATACGACGTTCCAGACAACTCGTGCGCAAACCGAATTCATTCGACCAAACCCGTTCGCCATCGAAACGCGCTAGCTGGGGCTCGGTCTCGAGAAACGAAAAGCCTCCCGTTTTGTAACCATAGGTGGAGCTGAGATAAGCCGTGGTCTGCGGCGAGACGTGATACGCCAGAGCAATCCGAGGCTGCGCATTCCATTCTGAGCGATGCGAATCGAAGAAGGTCTCCGGAGTAAAGGAGACTCTACGCCTGCGTGCGATCGATTCGGCATTGTAGGCCAAACGCATGCCTCCGGTAATTTCGAAGCCATGACTGAGTTGCCAACTCGCGCGGCCAAAAATCGCGACCTCCCACTCGTTGTCCCGGAAAGCAATCTCCTTGTCGATCCCCGGCAAAGCGAACAATTCCGTTCCGTCACTGTGAACACGATCGGCAAAAAGTCCCACGCCGTACCGCCATGGGCCATCGTCGCCCGGCTTTGACTCCAATCGCATTTCTTGGGCGATTTGTTCCTGGGCCAGCTCAATCCTTCCTCTTACAATCGGCGCTGGCGAGTAATCCAAGTCGGCCTCGTACGGTTCGAGGTTCCACTCGCGGCGACTCGTGATAAAGGTCAGCTGGCCCATATCTAGTGCGCGCGAAACAGTAAGGGCCTCGACATCGCCTCGAATGTTGGTGCGTCCGTCGAAATCGAACGCCACCCGAAAAGGATCGGGCGCGAAAAGCGGCACAAATCGCTGGACGCCATCCCGCGCGACATGAGTTTCAGCCGAGAAATTGATCTCCCAGTCTTTTGCCGGTATCACCCGCAACGCGGCGCGGGCAAACAGATGCTCCTGGAAATCCGGGCGTGTACCAAGGAAGGTGTTCTCCAGAAAACCATCGCGTCTGAGATACGCGGCTTCGAACTTGGCGAACACCGTGTCTCGGTTGACCGGACCGGCTGCGAAGCCCTGGACGCTCGCGGAATCGTAGCTGCCACCTGTGGTCGTCACGGACCACCGCGGCGTCGCGCCGGGAAGAATCGTCCGCATTTCGACGACTCCCGCCTCAGAATTTTTTCCGAAAAAATCGCCCTGCGGTCCGCGGAAAACAGTCACTTCCTCCAGTTCTCCCTGTTCCGTGAAATTCGTGTAGGTGCTCGAGCTGGGGACTCCGTCCACATAAAGAGTAACGGCTTGTTTGCTAAAGTTTGGCGTATTACCGAGACCGCGGATGCCGTGCACATCGGTGAAAGAATTTGCACCGGCCGCATTGATTGTCGCGTTTGGGACGCGCTGGAGCGCCGCGGCGATTTTGTCCGCCCGCATCAATTCATCACCGCTAACCGCCGTTTGCGCGGCGGTCTCAGGCCATTCCTTTCCGTAAATGAAAACCGGTTCTGTCGTCGTCTCGGGCTGTTGGCCGAAGGCGTGTAGTCCGGTCGAGATCAGAACATGGGCACACAGCGCAAAGGTCGTTATAAAGCGATGCCAGAGCGACGAAGTGCTCATTGATCGTGGCTGGCGGGGTTTGTTTTCGTAATTCTGGGAGGCACGCCCCGGGGAAGAGTGACGAATTACCGAAACTTGCGCAATGTAAAAATGGTTGGCGTCAGGCAGCCACAGGAGCGCGTGGAGATTTCGATCCAGCGACCCACCGTTCCCAAAAAAAGACTTGCTATGTGCGTCCGATCGAGAGCAAATGATTCCTAGTCAACCCACAAAACAACGGTCGAATATCGGAATACGTCTTCGACCAACTGCGGAGGTTCCCCTTATGGCTGTTTTTATGTCCTTAGCCGGAAACACATCCGGCAACGGTTTTCTCCTCGCTCCGTTGGATTCCACGTATGACGCTGTAATTGAGCTTTGGACAGATACCGGCCCTTCAACGGTGACCCTGCAGGCCTCACCGAACGGGGCTGGTCTGGTCTTTTCGCAGACCGCCGTGAATATCTCTGCGGCGCACACGGTAGTGACAGTGCATGCCACGCTTCAAAGCGCAGTCGCCGGCGATACGACCATTGAAGTGCGGCTTGGGATGGCGCTTGCAACCAGCTTTGTCGTCACGTCCATCAAGCATCCAGTAGTGAATTTTCGGGGGCGCTTCGAGGCGCGTTTCGCCACCCAGCCCGCGTTCTACAACCAAAACCCGATGTATGCCGCCGCGAACGAAGTGGTAGGCCCCGGATGGACTTGGGCGCTGGAAGGCGAGCCGGCGTTTGTTCCGGCCAGCGGAAACGTGCCCACGGACCTGGAGATGACGGGGGTGGGCCGGGTGGTTCGGCTAAACAATCCGGTGGCCTTGAGATCACACGTCGATGCGGTCGCCTCCAGCGTGGAGTCCATCTCTGGTGAGACAGGGGCTGGACCCGTCACCTTTACCGTGGGTGACCCGTTGATCGGCCAGCTCGTGAATTTCGGACCGGACACCTACCTGGCGGGCAACCGAAACATCGATTCCGGAGACCCTACGCCAGAAGAGTTCTTTACGGACGCAGAAGAACCGCTGGGGCTATTTCAACTTCATTTCGGCGCCATGTTCAGCGGAGCGTCGCAGGTGGGTCCCTTCACCCACAAAGCGACGATGCAGGATGAAAAAACACGCACCCCCGATTCGCGTCCGATCGCGGTGGGCCTCGCGGGCGCTGCGGTTGAACGCGCGGAAATAGGTTTGCCCAGTTTGCAAACATTCAGTGAAACCCGAATCGATCTTTTGGTTACGGATTACAATGCGCTTCCGGCGGGGGCTAGCCCGGCGCGCCGGAATCTGGTCCGGCGGATCGGCCATTTGCTTTCAGTGGTTGGCTTAGCGAAGCGGAACGCGATCCAAGCCGCTAACCCGGGCGCTTTTACCGTGCGGCCCGGGACCATTCCTGTCGGCTGGACCGGTAAGGAGGAGTTCGATGGCAAAGTCGATACAGACCTCACTTTTACTCCCAGCGGTTCCGCCGTCGTTACCTACATGGCGGAGTTTCAATCATTCAACGTTCATTGGACCCCGTTTGCATTTCATTCCGACGAACTCTGCGCTTATCACAAGGGCTCTTGCGCCCCGGATCTAACTTTTCACGGGTCGTATACGGGTGATCCCCATACGCACACTGTTAATGGCATCGCTTACGACTTTCAGTCTGTCGGTGAGTTCACTCTCCTCCGCGATGGTGGCACCTTGGAAGTCCAGGTGCGCCAGTCGCCTGTGCCGTCAGCCAATCCAGTTACCGATGGGTATAGTGGCCTCACTGCCTGTGTAAGCGTGATTACGGCGGTGGCGGCTCGCGTGGGTGCCCATCGAATTTCTCTTCAGCCGGCTCGCGAGGGGAGGCGGCTCGAGTTTTATTTGAATGGCAAAGCCGCCGAACTGCCCACAAACGGCCTTAACCTGGGTGGCCACCGCGTCACGACCTTCGCTGCCAATGGTGAAACCGGGATTCGGGTGGACTACCTCAACCAGACCGTTGTGACGATAACGCCGATGTTCTGGTCAGCCCACAACGTCTACTACATCAATGTTGCGGTCTCCCAGACGAAAGCGAACGAAGGAATCATGGGTTACATCCCCAAAGGCGCCTGGCTGCCGCGGCTGCGCGACGGATCGAGCCTCGGACCCAAGCCTGCCACTTTAGCGGCCCGGTATCAGGCTCTCTACAGAAAATTCGCTGATTCATGGCGATTGACCGGCAAGACAAGCTTGTTTACCTACGCGCCAGGGACATCTACCGCCACCTATACCGATCAGGAGTGGCCCGCCGAAAAGCCCCCCTGTAAACTAATCACGCGTGTAAAGATTCCCGGCATGCCGGTTCTGAAAGGATTGCCCACGGCGGAGGCAGAGCGGATTTGCAGACCGGTCAGAGCGAAGGATCTGCACGAGAATTGCGTCTTCGACGTGGCAACGACTGGCGATACGACGTTGGTTAAGGGTTATCTCCTGGCAGAGGAGCTGAGGCTCTACGGCGTGACTGTCCGCATTACCGCCACCGAGACTTCATCTCAACAGAACCGCGCTCAGGGCCCCTTGGTCGAGGAACCGAACGCCCGCAATGCCCTTTTGGTTATGGCTAGAGTGCTGCCCTTGACGCCGGGACGTCCGACACCTACGGGGACTCTTACCTTCTACATAGACGATGTTCGGATGAATCGCCCCGTGGAATTGGATGATCGAGGTCGCGCGCGCTTTATCACCCCGCGCCTTGAAACTGGCGAGCACACCGTCCGAGCCAGTTACTCCGGGGGCGGCAAGTTTAATTATCACACCGGTTCAAGCCCTCACCTGGCGTATAACGTGGGTGTCAAACTGGAGCAGATAACGACCCTCAAACCCTCAAAACGTTCAACCCCGCAGCGCCGAACAAAAAAGCGCAAGTGAGGCAGCAGTCGGCGTTTTTTAACCGGTAGTCTCAGGGACCGCCAGATGGATGGTCTCTGCACACCCCGGCACTGTCCCTGGCCGCCGGTATAAGCTGGTGCTGAAAGGCCGAAGCAGCTAAAAGAGCGGCTTTGTCACGTCGAAGATGTGGCTCACAGTTGTGGTCTTCCCGCCGTGGCAGCCGAAGCAATTAAAAGTGCCCGCTGCATGATTGTTCGTTCCCTGCCTGAATGTCTCCATGGTGGCGTTGTTCGCCTTGCTTGTGCCCACCTCGGTCATGTCGAACATCGTAAAAGGAAAACTGCCGGCGATCATCCATGTGGAACCTGTCATGATATAGTTCCGGCGAACATCGCCCGCTATCAACAGCCCCCGGACACTATTGTTTATAGAGATGATTTCGCTATTGGACGCCGCCGGGGTCTTGAAGTTCGGATTCATGTCAGAAGCAGCGTTCCAGGCTTTCCACCGAATGATATTGTCTGGTCCTACGGGACTGGTTGAGACGGCGGCAATATCGTTCCCGCTCAACACATTCCGTGGCTGGTTAAATGGGCCACTAGAGCCAGTGGCACAGAAAAGCCATGTGCCGGAAGTATCGCGCGGAACGTTTGTGACCGCGCCGACCGAGTTTCTATAGGAATAGTCGTCGTTGGGAGCGTTGCCAATGTGCTCAAAGGTTGCCCAAATCATTTCAGGATGGCCGTTGGCGCTTCCCACTACATGCATTCCCACCATCGCGAGTTGCGCCGTTTTATGGCCACTCTGCGTCCACAAATTTGGGTTCGTCGTCTTATCGTATGTCGGAATTTCGGCAGTCATGGTGATGTAATCACCCGGATTGGGAATCCCGGCTGCTTCGATCCACGAAGTTTTGATCTCAATTGCCAGTGCTTCGGCGTCGACAAAGGTTTTTCCGTGGTTGGTAGCAAACGTCGTGATCGCATTGAGGTCCGCCTGTCTCGTGGGGAAGAACAACCCGGGTGGGGCGACAGGGCCCTGCATCGTTCGGAAGTACGCATATACCTCGTTAACCGCGATCGCGTAATAAATCGGAGAACCGTTTTGCGCAATCAGCACGGCGAAATCCTGCGCCTGGCCTTGCTCGACCTCGATGACGTTCCCCAGCGAGTCTACAAATATCGGGATGTGATTAAATATGAATTGTCGAATGCGCGGCAGCGGCACCAATTTCCCTGGTCCGACCTTGAGATTTTTTGCGGCGCTATCGGTCAGGAATTGCGGTTCGATTGTCTTGCCCGCTCGGTCCAGAAAGATTTTCTTCCCGTTCTCTGCCGGCCGTACATTAGAAATCTCAACCAGTTGCCCGGCCTTGCTCCGGATTTGGAGTGGAAGAGGTTGTTTGGGCGGCGGTTCGATTTCGAAGGTCCTTCCTTGCTTGTCTTTGATGATCGGCAGGCGGTTTGGACCGACTTGCCGTTTCAAAACATCAAACTTGCTGGGCAAGCCGGTGCTGTGCGGAATAAATGTACGCGCTTGGTTTGGGTCATTTGGATCCGGTGGTGAAACATCGAAGAAAGAAGAAGATTCAAAAATATGACTGCCCCCTCCGCCATAGATGGGAGGCTTGGGGGATGTGAGCCATAGAAACATCTGATAGGACCACTCGTAGAAACTGCAGTTAGGCGAATTGGGGAACGATACGCTGTTAGCGGGATTCACTACTCCATTTAGCGTAACACTGCCGGATTTGAACCACCCATTTACCGTTGTGGCGTTGACAGTGCAACCGACTTCAGGGTCTGGGGGAACGACTTGCGCGTCGCTCCGCGGGATCGAACCAAGCACAAAGGCCAGAAGAACTGCTCTCAGAATCTCTCGGCCGGCTTGGATTTGATTGAACGATCTCCGGATCGCAGGGCTTTTAAGACTGTTCGCTACGCGGGAGTTGTTCATAAGCAGGAGGGGTTGTTGAGGCTGGGGGTGTTGAGTACTGGGAGGGGAAGGGCCGGCATTCTGGGACCGAGTGGATTCGGATGTCAAGTCGCGTTTTTGCAAGGTTGGATCGGAACCCAGGTTCTTGCCTTGGGCGGCACTTGCGAACGATATGGTGACGGGGTGTTCCGCGAACGAGGTCCGCAGCAACACGTCGAAAGGAACGCGTCGGCAGCTAAGGATTCGTAGGCTGATACTCGAAGGTCGGGCCGGTGATCACGCTCGGATCAGGGATTCCGGACATCATCGCCTTGGCCTGGCTTTTCAAAGACATCATGAGGCCGAGGGCTGGATTGAACACTGATCACGATGGCCATTAAACATGTTGTGCAGAGTTTTCAGGAGATTGGTATAGGTATAGTTAAAGGTATCGCAGAGATTAAGCTGGGCCGGGCTGTAGTTCTTGCGATTCGGGTTTGTCGGGACGTTGTAGACGCCGGCCGGATCGATGGCGATAGGAGCGCCGCCGTAAATCCACGGTGGCTTCTGGCCGGGCGCGGGAATGAGCTTCTTTCCTTTTTGAATCTGCTGGAAGTTAGTTCGAGAGCTGAGCTTCCGGGCTTGCAGGGAATGCAAGCTGTTGGGAATTGGTTAGAGGGGCGCGGGAATGGCGCGAAAATCGATCTCGCAAATAAGATGCCAGCCAGGAAGACGGTCTATCAAAGCCCCCGCAGCGGAAGATTTCTGAAGAAATCCCCACGCCAAGCGACCATAAAGCCACAACCTGGACAACGTGTGCAAATCGGAAGGCGCGGAAAATCCGGTAAGAAGGCTCTTGGTTGACCTGCCTGCTTCACCGTTACGCAGACGCATCGTCGATCCAGTCCAGGACATCTTCAATCAGACGCCCCGGATTTTTCTGCACACAACCGGCGTCCCGGAACGGTAAAGATAAATCGACGGCCCATGTTTGGGGATCGTGTGTGGACGGCAGCCCCAAGGAGCGCGCAACGTGCCAAGGAAGAATCCCAAAAAGGCCAAGAACGTGTCGCCGGCGCAACGTGAGCGCCTCCGCAAGAATCGGGCTTTGGGTATTGGCGGTGAGAGCAGAGATGGATTTGATCTCCGAAAGTGCTGCACTCCAGCGTATCCTCCAGGATTCCTCGCGAGGGAATCCTGAAGTTGCCAGGTCGAGTCCAGCATGCTCCAACAGGCGGCGCATGGAATGCTGTGCGAGCGCGTCATCGACCAAAATCGCATCGGCAGCGAAAGTTTTGGCTCGCAGGTAAAGACGAGTCGTTTCAGCAAAAACTTCGTCGCCGTCAGTGAGGAACTCGCGCTGGTGTTTACCCCACCGGAAATAATCGCAAAGCCGGTAACCACACGCTTTGTCATCAATAATTACGTCCTCGGGGTGATCCGAAATCAAAAACTCGAAATTGGCGTCCGCTTTGTCACAAAGGGCAATGTAGTCTCCGTGCTGTCGTATGAATTCGTTGGGATACGAGGTGCGAGCTTTAAAGAGGACGTTGAAAGATGCGCTCTCGGCTACAGCGCACATCGCGTCGATATAGCCTTCATTATAATTGGTGTCCGCATCAGCTTGAAGGATGAGAAAGTCTCGGAGGCGGCCTTGTGTGCGCGCGAGTTCTGCCGCGATGAGATTGCCCCGATGTCGTGGCGGCACGTAGCCTCGTTCCGGTTCGTGCGCGATCAATACACTTTCAGGCTGGGAGTTGGCTCGGATTGCTTCCGCCACGTCCAGCGTTCGGTCACTTGATCCGTTGTCGACCAGAATCAAAGTGATGTTCGGGCTGGTACTCTGCTGGGTTCCGAAACCGAGAGAAGCGCAGGTTTTCGCCAATGCGGCTTCCTCGTTTAAACAGGGAATGACAATCGCCGCATTCAGGAGTTACGTCCCGCAAAGAGTTTCATGGAGGCCCTCGGCGACCTTCTGGACGGCATATGACCAGTAATCCGAGGGAAAGAAACTCGGGGATGCAGCCAGCGAAATCGCTTTAACCTGACTTTTCCACTCCGCCTGTTGCAGGGCTGCGAGAAAGCCTTCGATTTGGGTCTGCATCTCCTGCTGCTCTGCAGCCGTTGCAGCAATGTCCCGGCGGTCCGAATCCCCATCATATCGATTACAGAATGCGTCAAGGTCAACATCCAGCCACACGGCATCGCTATTCGGCAGCTGAAGAGGAAGGTCCGGCCGTTCAGCGATATGCCAGGAATTGGCGATTCGTGCTTCAGAATACTCTGTGAAGCTAATCGGGTAGGGTTTGCCCGCCAAAGTTATCGTAGAATCGCGTGTTTGGAGCCACGACTCTCTTTGGGGAGAGTTCGTTTTGACGTGCACAATCGACCCCGCTGGTTTTGCCAACACATACGCAGTTAGAAAACTTCCTTTGCTGATAACACCACGTTCAATCGCGCCTCGTACGGATGCCTCATCGTCAATGTCGACGAGCAAACCGGCGAAAGGGTCAAAGAGACATCCGTTTCGAGCGCTGAGGAGGGGCCGTACCAAATCGTCGTGATCATCGACATGAATGATATTTGTAAAATTGGTTACCTTGTTACATTCTGCCGCACGAGCAGGGACAAGAAGGGCGCGGGAATGAAACATGGAAAATAGAAAAGTGGCCCTTGCACACGGCCGGAAGTCCTCGAATTGGAGCAACTCCTGTAGCGAGCAGCCGTACATTGACCGCGCCGCTTCAACAATGTGAGGATCAACATACCAAAGCGGATCGCTAGGCCAGTCTAAGCGGAAGTGCCATTCGTGTTCCTCTTCGAAGATCAGGCGGGGATAATGATCTGGGAAGGCTGCGAACAAGTGGTCCATCGCCGCGTTTGCGTCTGAGGCGAATTCTTTCGGAAAGGCAATTGGGCGAGGGCTTTCACTCATTTGTGCCTGCGCCAGACCAACACCAGCTCATTGCTTGCTTCCTCCGCCGAAGGAACGAAGCCAGCCCGCGTCGCTGCAATTTGCGAAGCAATGTTGCCCTTTCGCATGCTCGCGTACACTTGCGGATACCCGCTGAGCTCGCTCGCCTTGCGAAAAGCAATCGAACCGATGCCACGGCCGCGACTCTTTTGATTGAGTTCCACGGTGATGGAAGCGTCCGGATCTTTGCGATCCGGCTTTTGAGCGACGATGAAAGCGCGTCCAGCCTGAACGCCCTTAAAAAAGACCCGCCAGTATTGACGCACGGCGCCGAGGTCACCGATTCTTCGTTCTTTCCCAGGCAGAAGTCGCACATCGGCAGAAGTAGCCCGCGGCGCCTTCGAACGCTCGAAGGGCTTTTTCCTTTTCGGGGTGCTGCGCTTCCTTGCACGGGAGCGAATTCTTCGCGGCGGTGCCGTCATGGAAGGTATGCTCCGGGTGCTATAAGTCTGTCATTCTCCACTCCGAGATCACGTGCAAGGTGATCAAGCAGTGCTTCGCCGTTTTCGCTGAGTAATGCGAACTGGCGCAGACTATTGATTCCATAAACGGCTTGCGCTTGAAATTTCACTGCGTTCTCGGAAGCTTTTGCGAGATCCGTGGTATGGCTCGATTTGGTTAACGCCTGCCAAAAACGCGACAGACCTGCAAACACAAATGCTCCGTGGAAAAAACCACCGGAGGGTCGTAATCCCTTGCGCCAGGGAGCGGGAAACGACGGGAAGACATGATCAAGAAGCATAGAGGCGTGCCGCTCTATGTGATAAAGAACTTGGTGCAGGAATTCATGCAGAAGTGAATCCGCGAGGTCATCGGCGTCCAGCAGCCGGTCACGAACAAAAGGTGCGATATAAAGGACATTCGGCGCGGAGTCATCGCTGAAAGAGAATATCTGATCCGAAGACTCGGCGGTGGACTTGACGAAGATTACATCCGAGACAAGCGCGGCGAATGCGTGTGGCAGGTGAGGGTCCAAGCACGCCAAAAGTTCCACGGTAGCGTCCAGGAGTTCGGTGCCTTTCTTTACTGCGTCACTCCGGTACGGCAGAACACGAATCGAGTCAGAAAATGGCCAAACAAGCCACGGCTCAGGAGATTGAACGCGGATCCTGCCGAGCCACATTAATTCGTCATCGACACCGCGTAGAGACCGGGCCGGCATCGTAGGGTTTTTGGAACGTAGGATCAAGGCTGCCGCGGGTAAGCCGTTACGCGGAATCTGCATTTCGCGAGCGCACTCATCTGCCCGACGTTCAGTCTCCTCTCTCCAGCGCATGCATGCACGAATTAGCGCGTCTCCGGCCAAAAACGACCAATCATCGATTTTCGGCTGGGCACTCTTCCGAAGAGAATTTCGGAGCAACTTGGTCGCGTTCTCAAACACCGAAAACAGTTCCCGACAATAGACGCTTGGCGCTTCCAGTTGCTGGACGGGGTGCCAGCGATGCATGACGCTCCCGCCGCCGCAAGCTTCGACGACCGGACACGTTTTGCATTCTCCGCTCAGGCCCTCGAGCGACAGGCGGTAGCCGTGCTCGCGGATCGCAGGATGGGTAGCCATTTTGTCGAATTCCGCTGTTTCGACGCTCTCGTTCAACGCGGGACTTCCGCCGGGCAGGATCTTAAACACATCGTGATCGGTGTAGGTCCCATCGGTATCGATGACAATGAGGCTTACTGAGCCGAGCCCCATCGCGTCTGTCGGACTTGGAACGCCTAAACGAGACGCGAGAATCGCGTCAAACCAACGGATCGGCAGTTCGGGAAATTCCGTAAACCAGAGTTCGTATGCATTCGTCAACCAGGAGAGGTATAAGTCCTTGTTCCTGTCCCGTCCCGGCGGCGGCCGCACGTAGGTGGCATCTGGAAGCAATAGATCAAGACGAGGCAGACCTAATGGTTGGAAAAATTCAAACAACTCTCTAGGTTGGGTGGCCGGATCAATCACGGCGATTACGCCACGGAAGATTCCGGACTGTCGGTCGCGCAGCTTGTGGATCGCTGAGTAGGTTGCCTCAAAAGTAGACCGCCCGCCGTGGTCTAGACGGTGACGATCATTTGCGTGTTTTGGTCCGTCAATGCTCAGAGAGATGAGAATCCCCGCCGTCTCGAGCCTCTGGATCGCCTCGTTAGTTAGCAGGGTAGCGTTCGTTTGGAGCGAGAACTCCAGCGCACATTCGGACCGTACGGCTTGGCGGATGATTCGGGCGGCCTCGGCAAGTCGATCGGCCCCGTAGAGCAGCGGCTCGCCGCCATGGAATGTAACGCAGAATTCGGACAATCGGTGCAACGCCACATACTCGTCGAGACGCGCTGCGAAACGGCGGAGGTTCTCGTCGGAAATAAAGTGCGGCTGATGTCGCCACGACTGATCGGCATGTTTGTAAACGTAGCAGTAATCGCAATCCAAATTGCAGCGCGAGGCAACCTTGAGCAGGGCCGCCGTGAACAGTGCCTTCGGACCTCGACACGTCGCTGCTGTTGGGGGTTCGGCAATCTCAGGGAGCATTATAGGAGCCGACAACGTAAGCCCCTAAAATGGGTTTTCCAATGCGGGGCAAAGCCGCCAGGCACTACGCCCGGGTATGGCTGCGCGCGTGGCGATGGTGCATTCGACTGTAGTTTACCGTCGATGCGTTTTGATCCCGGTCCTGCACGGCTGTTGCCAACCGATTCACGGCCGCATTGGGAGAGCGGCGAAGCGTCTGCGGCGAGAGAAGCGCATCACCAACTTTGTCGTTTATTTCTGCGGTGGCTGTTGGAGGCATAAAACAATCTTCGGGGAGATTCGGCAAATCGGCACACGCTGTCAAGCGAAAGGGAAACACGACGAGATCACTCGAAAGCAAAAACTCGCCTTCACATCTGGAGGAGAGCGGCAGTAATTTTCTGGCGGGCCAAGGCGACTGCGATAAGGCCGTGGGCCGCCTAGGCGGCGACTAGCCTTTGGAAATCCTCCAGAGATTCTCCGAATTCCTTGAAATTATTTACCGTCGAGGCTCGCCAAAGCAACGACCCGACAAGGCTGATCGTGCCGCCGATTACATTTCTCTTTCCCTTTTTGCGAGAAGAGGGGTTCTCGCTGACTTCGTGGGTTGGGATGCGACCTATTATTCTGCCATCGCTTCAGATCCCAACCTTCAATGTCGAAAGCCCTGGGGGGCATCGGCTGTCTCTGCCGGTGCTTTAGGACATGATCTCCGACTCGGCGCTACTCAAGCCAAGTGAAAGCGATCTATTCCCATTTGTCCTTTGCATTTGCTTCCTGGCCACGAAGGCGCAGGAAAGGGCTGTCTTTACACGCCCGGCGGCGCCGTGATTGGATTTTTCGCTATTGATGCGAAGTGCGAATAATTCGATAATTTCGATTTGCTTTCGGCACCCTCGGCACTGACCGCACGCCAACGGGCCAGTACGGCATGAATGCGTCCAGGCAAGCAATGAAAACGGCGCCTGCTGCAAACCTTCACGGATGATTCAGGGCGCAGATAACGCTCACACACTGGACGGCGTGTGAATGCTCAGGCCTCGGCTAGGTGGTTGCGAATCGCGTAACGAACTAAGCCAGGCATGTTGTAAATATTCAGACGTGTCATTATTTGCAGCCGGTGCACATCCACCGTCTTAGGGCTGATTTCTAGCGCTGCGGCAACTTCTTTGGTAGTCCTACCTTCCGCGATCAATTGCAGCACTTCACGTTGCCGCGAGGTAAGTCGTTCGAGCGAACTGGCTCCCGCGCCGCCCCACGCAAAATAGCCGTCTGTGACGATCTGAGAGATCAACGGACTAAGGTAAACATCGCCCCGCTTCACCGATTTGATAACCAGCGCCAGCTCATCTGTCGCTGAATCTTTCAGCAAGTAGCCTGAGGCACCGGACCGAAATGCACGGCGGACGTAATCCTCGTTCGAATGTGCAGAAAGGATTACCACCTTCACAGATGGAAAATCTTTGATGATTCGCGGTAACGTTTCGAGCCCACCAAGCTCCGGCATCGCAATATCAAGCAGGACGAGATTCGGCAATTCAGATCTGATGAGTGCCAGCGCATCGCGGCCATTACTCGCTTCGCCTACAACTTCGACCTCGCGCATCTTTTCGAGTATTGAACGAAGGCCAGCGCGGAAGAGCGCATGATCATCAACGATCAGGACACGCATTTCTTTAGCGTGAGACAGGCATCGCCTCGTTTTGAGCACATGGGGGAGGGCGCCCGTCGAGCCCCCTTTCGCAACAACCTTCGAACCACCTTGGTAAGGCGCGCGATGCTCATGTCCTCCCCGCATAGCCGCGCCAAGTGGGGGAAAGCGTTCGCGGCGAATACTCGTGATTCGGCGCGGCTGGAATGTGAGCAAAGGCGGTTGGTCACCTCACCTGTAACTACGATTTATGCGTGCCGAAGTTTTAAAGTTTCCTGTCGAGCACCGCGACGGTCCGCGCGCTGGGCTCGAAAGTCATCGTTGGAGCGTTAGGCGTGGTCCTTGCCACCCTTACCGGAACGCGCGCTCTTCACCGCGCCCATGATATGCTTGCTGGAATTTGCACGATTCACATCGCGCCGGAAGCATTGTCCATCAACTGATGCGCCGTTGGGCTCCTTTGCGATAATTGGATCGCGTACATCCTTCCGCCCTCGCGGTCCGAGGCGCAGGTGTTGTTGTCGTCGATCCCGTTAACCGCCGCTCCGAACTCAATTGAACAATGGCTCGCACGCAGCGCATCTACTTTTGTCCCTGGGATCAAAGACCCGGCGCGTCTCCTACGCAAAATTCGTCGCCAATTACAGGTTTACCGTTCTCGATGAAACGCATCTTGGCCCAACGTTTTTCGCCAGTTTTAGTACGATCAGAACTCGACCGTAATCGAAGTGATCGGCCATTCGATGAGTACATTGGCATATTTGGCCGCAGGAGCGGCAGGTGTCGATTGTCGAGTTGCCCATGGAATCAGAGAGTGATGGTCTCGCTTTTCGGAACCTAGGAAAGCGTTCCGCGCAACGGCGCCATTCTTCGCCTCGTAGCGGTTCGAGTGGACAGATTGAGACGATGTAATTGGGCCGGGGTGCCTCGAGCTGCTGGCCGGCGTTGAAGCACCAGGTGCGGCCGATTTTCACTCCGAACGGGAAGTGAGCGGTTTCGTGAAAATGTCCGCATGCGACAAAGTCGGATGATATTCGTGCATGCGCAGCCCCAGCCAATGCGTCGCGATCGTACCCTTTGGACCCATCTCACCCGGTGGCTCGTGATGAAGAATCAACCAGAGCGCGTTTTCCGAGTCCCAGAGGCGGGCCGCCATATTGCCAGAGGCCAGCCATGACGGAATCGCGCTGCTGGAACGTTCGGCAATCAGGGCCGGTCGTTACGGCTAGCTTTTGCCAGCGGCACGTCAGCAGGGCACCATGTGATCTTACGATGCTTTCCTAGGTCAACTCGACCAGGGAACCGGCCGCGCCCTCGAAGTGCAACACGCCCCGGTCTCGCGCACGATGCAATTGATCGTAAAAGTCCGGATCCTCAAAAGACTCTGGTTCCACGTCCAGCTGCTTCGATACAGCTCCAGTTCCGCGGCACGGCGCACCTTCGGACCAGATGGGCTCTGGCCGACAACGTAGCGGCATCGAGGATCATCCGAACCAAGAGAAGGATTAAGCATCAACAGCGCCGGAAGCGCGGCTCGCAATCGTTCTGAAGTCGGCACCCCCCGCGAGAAGCGGCCCTAAGGCCCGTGTGGTTAGCAACAAGGCCACGGTCGTGGCCACACCGGAAAACACCTGAGCAAGCAGGATGATCTCTGAGGCTCGTGGGGCAGCGGCCCGAACCGTGTTCCATAAAGGGAGTCCCGCCTTCGTCAAACGACGTGCGAGTGACAATTAAAACAGGGCGCTCCGGCGGCTGCCTATCTATGCGCCAATAAGGCGAACGAAGATCCATGTGATTCGCCTCGCTTCTCAGAAGCCGCTTCCCCCAAGGGTCAGGATAGAAGGCAGTCCATGGTCGGGATGCATGCGTAAGAGTTGGTAAGCGATACCGCCCAAGCCGGGCAGGAGGCCGGGAGCGAAGGCGTCGCGCGTCAGCCCACAGGATGGTCCATTGTTCTCGAGGCTGGTCAAAAGCAATTCGTGCAGGTGTAGAAGGCTCAAATCCTTGGGACCTTCACCCAGAGCGATCGCTCGCTGGAGCAGTTCCAAAGCGCCAAAGTCGCCGTGGCAAGCGCAATGATTCCAGCCCAGTCCCAGACGCCATGTTGCTGCGACCGCGCGACGCAGTACCTGTCGCGTCGATGGATTTGCCAGCTTTGGATCGCGATCCAAGTGCGCCAACCCAATGCCGACCGAACCATGGCACCAGGCAGCTGCCGTTTTCGGGCCTTCGAGACCACGGAGGTCCCGCCAGTTTTGTTCCTCCTCGTCAAACAGCGCATCCTCAAACGCGAATGCGGCCATGGCCGTCAATTGGTGCTGCGCGGTGCCGGTCTCGTCAGCGAGCTTGGCTAAGGCCCAACCAATGCCGGTGACGCCATGCGCGAAACCACCCATGCCTTCCGGCCACTGAGCGTGAATCCAGAAGGCGCGATCACCTTTGCGCTGGGCTAGGTCGCATAGTTGATCTCCGAGCTGGGCCGCCATGCGCAGATAACGATCCTCTCCGGTCTTTCTCCCCAGAACGAGCAACGGCACGATCGCGCCTGCGGTACCCGACAGCAGATCGTAAACTTTATCGGCCGCCGCGGCTTCCGGGATGGCCTCCGCCAAGGCACAGGCACGTTCCAATCCCTCGCCGCCATCCAGTCCCCAATGCGCCAAGACCAAATAGGTCCAGATTTGGGAGGCCAGGCCAATATAGCCTCCGGGAGTCGGTGGCCGAATCTTTAGGCGTTCTTGGCGCATCTCTTTGTGCTTGGCCTCAAATAACTGCAAGGTCCGCAGCGCACGCGAGAAGAGGTCCTCCAGCTCCTCAATCGCATCGGCACGACCGGCGCTGGTCTCCCGCAGATAGGCGCCGGCCAGAAGAACGATACCGGAAATCCCGTTGTAAAGGTCGTCTTGCAAAGGCTGGACCGAGCAGCCGATCGGATTGAGTACCGGCGCGATCCATTCAGCACTGCCGTCATCACCAAGAATCGCGTTGGCTATGATGCCGCGAACAATGCTCGCGGCTTGCTGCCGCCGACGGATTTCGAGGTCGCCTGCGCGGCGGCTCGCTGGCAAGAACGAACCCCCGCCGGGCACCCATCCATCATTGACGTAGGCGCTCACCAGGGATGCGCGGATTACGTTGCGCTCCAACCGAAAATCTGCCGCACGCCAATCTTGCAACGCAAACTCGATAAGGTTGGACCGCGGAAGCCAAGACGTTGATCCAGGCCCATGCAGCCGGCCGTCTTTCACGACCGTGGAGAAGACAGGAATGTCCCCTTCCATCAAATTGTCGATTTCGGCTCTGATCACTGAGGGATCGCTCGGCGCCGACGAGACATTACGCGCCATCTTCAGGAGCAGATCAAACCCGCGCTGACGTGCCGGCCCCTCTCTGTGGAGCGATACCGGATGCCACAGCATACGGGCCACCTCAGCATAAACTTCGGTGGCCCGGGGGACCACACGAATGCGGCAATCCGCGAAGGCTTCCAGGCGAGTTCGCAGAACACCTCTGGCGTCCAACTTCCGGAGCGTGTCTGTCATCCCATTAAACCCCTCCAAGACGTCCGGCCAGTATTGAGCTAGTGCGGGTTGAGGACTGGGATGATTTTGTGAGGCAGCGGTCTCGACCAGCATCTCGCCGATACGCGCTTCGTCCGACCCCGCCTGGATGATGATCGGCCGCAGCCGCATCGGTTGCTCTCCCGGCAGCATGCCGATCGCGGAATTGTCCACTCCGCGCCAGCCCAACCCCAAGCCACGACCCGGGAGCAGACCTACGTTAAGGACCGTTCCGCCGACAAGTTCAGCCGCACGGTCCAGCGCCTGTCCATAGCCCGAGGGAGAGAGCGCAATCTTCGGCGTGAAGACAGTCTCGCAATCGACCACCACCGGGCTCTTTCCATGAGCGATTAAATTCTCCGCATGTAGATCACGCCCGCCTAACAAACGCATGATTGCGAGCCAGTGGCCAATTCCATGATAAAAATCTCGAAGCTCCAACGCTCCCGAGGCGTAACGGTGCTCAATGAATTCCACCCAGCCGTGCTCATCGAAACCGACGACTTTGGGGACGCGAATCACCAGCGGGCCGGGGTGATGCTCGGCCAGCTCGCCGATGAAACGACTTAGGGCAATGTCGACGGCCAACGAGCGCGGTTTGTAAACGAGCGGACCCGCTTCGCTGCGTACGATTGCCACTGTCTGCCCAGTGTGATGACTGTCGCCCGCTCCAAACTTCAATTCTTGGAGCTCCCCTGGATCGCCACCACATAGTCCGGAAAGGCGCGGCCCTTCCAAGGCCCACCTCTGGGCAAACCGGAGCGACGCCGCACAGCGATGGCGGACGATGGCGGCGATTCTCGGAAGCAGCGAAGGATAGTGAGGCGCTAATTCGTCCCAGAAGGCTTGCTGAGACGAAATCTCCAGAAACTGTTTCCAGCGTTCCTTGGGATCCTCACCGGTCAGACGTCCGGTAACGCGGGCAGCGTTGAGCTCGAGTACGAGCAACCGACTGAGCTTGCCGTGCAGAACCGCGAAAAGAACTTCTCGGGTCGCATCGAGGACGACGCTGCGCTCTCGCGCACGGAGTGGGACGACTGAAACAAGCTGGGTTGCCAGCTCGCCCACTGCGGGCGAGATCAGGCAACCCAACGATTGATCAAACGTGTCCGCGCCCGAAGGCGGCGTCACGGACGCCACTTCACCTTAGCAGCATTCACGGGTTGCAGACCCCGAGCATGCAGTACCACACTGGTTGGTGAACACGAACGACTGGCCGATGATCTCGGCCTCGGCGAATTCGCCCGAACTGAAAAGCGGGCCCGCCGGGTTATCCATCTCTGAGTTGCGCCATTGTGCAACCAGATTTATCTGGGAGTTTTGTTTGTTCATAAGTTGAAGTTTTGGGATATCTGAAGGAACCTGTCAACTCTCATTTTTCCTTTTTCGCGCCGGTTCCTCAACGAAATGAAGGCCTTTGCTAAAGCAATGTTTGACCAGCTGCGGCACCTTGACCGCGATGTGACATTCCACATGCGGATTTTCGGCGGTCCCGGCGTGGATCATTCTTGCCGTGATCTCCTTCAGGTGCCCCCGGAAGAGCAGGCTCTCCTCCGCAGTTGTCTCGCCCGCCGAGATAAACCTCGCGTCTTGGATATCGGATGCGGAATAGGGCGGCATAGTGCGTTTGCCTGCTCCCTGTCGCCCGATGCCAGGTTCACTCTCGTGGAGACCAACCACGAACTGCGTGCTTATTGCACCTCGCTAATTCCCGGCGCTCTTGCCTATGCTCGGTTCGACGATGTCCCTGCTCACTCGCGATTCGATGTCGCCTTATTGATGGGCAACGGCCTTGGTGTATTTGGTGATGAGACTGCGACACGTCATCAACTTCAGCGCCTATTGGGCCTCCTGGTTGAGGGAGGCTGCGTGCTGATTGAAACCGGAAATTTCTCTACCGGCAGCTTTCGCACGGTCCAGCACGAGATTGAGTACGGCGGCATTGTTGATGGGCCGTTTAGCTGGGGTTACGCAACGCATCAGTGGCTCCAGAGAGAGGTTGTCGCGGCGGGCTTCGAGATCGTCTCGCTCACTCATTCCTATGGACCCGGACCGTTTTTCATTTTGCATGCAAAGAAATGCGCCTGACCTGGTAACAGCCGCCCCAATCCAGATTGGGACCAGAAACAAACGGTCCTCAGACAAGTACGAACTCGCTCGGCACAAGGACGCACGCTGAGGGGCGGATGTCCCGAACAAGTCCCAGCCCGAGGAACAGGGCGAGATCGCCGGCGCCGATTTAAATTGGCGTGCGAAATTACCTCGACGCGTTTGAAACCGCCGGACGGCTCTTTAGACTTTTCTTTTCTCTTTCGATGACTGCCTTCGCGGCGCTGGCGAGTTGCCAACTCTGATCATTGCCTTTTGAATCTCAACTAAACCAAAACCAAAGGAAGTGATCCTTACCAACTGGCCGAAGAATCGGGAAGCCCAAAGGGATCCCTTATGATATGATGCCAATGCTCACGGAACCACAATGGTCATCTGCTTTTCGGTCGCTATCACTCGGAAGCTTCGACGCGATGTAGCATCTCGCCGCACGCTTCTCCCCACGGGCGATTCTTCAAATCAGAGACTTTGGACCGAAGGGCAGTCATCAACGGACCATTCGACTTAAATCGTATGTCCGAAGACGGGTCATCGTTTCAAAGACGAGAAGAATATCCCTGAGTGTTTGATCATCAGCGGCTCGGCGAAGTTGTGCATAAAGAAATGGAATCGCGGTGTCTCCTCTTTCGGCAAGAGGTTTCGCTAACTCCATAATTGGCGGTCCGATCCGATCATTCCCGTACCGGAAAATCCTGTACTGCTCTTCTAATGAATATCGACGTAACCGTTCAACGCGATCGTGCGGTCGTTTCTCAAAGAAACTCTGTTCGAGGCTTTTACCTGAGCAACCAGTCGCGGCCGCGAAGGCAACACAAACACATGTTAACCGCTTCATTGCAGCATTTACTGCTTCGCAAGGTGTTCTGTATTTCGGCTTGTTTTTGATAAGCCGGCTTCTCATACGGATTCTTATCCTATCCATTGAGGCCGAATCAATCGCCATTTAGGTCGTAGCTCAAAGTCTTACTCACGCCGGAGGGGCACTGTCACGTGGTACCGGCTCGTCGTGCTGTTCCCGTTGGCGTCTGTCGCTACAATCGACATCGTATTGGTTCCGGGCGTCAATCTCGCCGTGCCATCGAATTGACCGGAGGCATCTACTGAGGCGGTAGCACCATTCACCGTCACTGTCGCCGGTTCGTTTACTGTCCCAGTGAAATGGGTCGCCCCGCCGGCTGATTGCGCATCGAGTTGGTTGAGCCCATCATAACGGCCCTGCAAGAAACGGCGGGGAGGTATTGCCGGACGGAGAGCCCGTCTGTAAACAATGCGGTGGCCGCGAATGGATTACCCCGGAAGGGCGTGAACGGCTTCACAGCAGGTGGGACTAGCTTGATGGCAATGCCTGAACGTTTGTGAAAACTCGACGTGGTAGACTGCGCCAGCGGTTCGCCCTCAAATGAAGTCTATCTCGATCCCAATGTTTGACCTGAACAACGCACTTAGACCCCATCGATGCCCCCAAGGTGTTGGCGCTCCTGAAACTCGGCCTGGAACAACTGCGAAACGATGAGGCCGAGTCAACGGATCGCGAGTTTTGTGACGCTCTTATTGAGATTCCACCTTGTTGAATTCGTATCGACTGGCGCCGCGATCCGTGATGATGTCGGCATACAAGATTCGCTTGCTGTAATCGACGATGTAGGTCGTCGCCTCACCGATCGTAAGCGTGATTTCTCGGAAGTGTTCGCTCTGAAGACCGGTCAAAATCTCCTGAACGGTAAACTCTCCATTTACAACAATACGCTTAATGACGAGGGGCTTCTGCTCGTGACTCCGAATGGTTAAGAATTGTCTTTCGGCTCCTGGAGCGCCTAGCCACTGGGCCTCCAGGTTGACGTTGGTTCTGCTGCCACAGCCCGCGACAAGCGCGAAGAGAAGCAGGATCGCTGCGAAACGAAAGCCGAACGAAGTCAGAGGGAAGTGGGCGACTGCCTCAGGGGGCCTTCGTTTCTGAGATGTGCGCGTAGTTAGAACGTTGTTCATGATGCCCTGGATCCTGAGCAGAGAATGCTCCCAGTTGCTGAGTAGGACTACTCCGGAGTAGAGCTACTCGGCCGCGCAGAGCCTTATGTCCTTACCGGGGCGGTCTCGGCTTGGTACAACACTCTCGAAGGAGAGCGCATGTAACTAGCCCCCATCCCCAGCCGCATTCGTAGCAAGCGCGCGCGAACAGGCTTCTCCTTAAAATCAACCGAAGCGCTCGGAGCGGGGGCGGTATCTGCCGGCGGTTTGATTCTAAAACTCAAGCTTAACGAAGAGGGCGAGGTTAAAAGGTGGCCACATCGGGTCCAGCTCGTCCTCGTGGATTATTACGACTGCCAGTTTGGCGGATACTGGGCTCCCCCGCAAACCCTGCTTGAGTGGCTCAAAACTCAGTTCGCGCGGGCTAAATCGGGCGACCCGCGTGCTTACGCCCCTCTGGTAGTTCGGCTGCCGGCCAAGCACCTCACCGTTCGCTTCTTCCACACGTCGGGGAAACTCCCCTACCTCAGCTTCGAAGAAACTATGGACTCTGCTGACGACTTAAGGCGATTTACAGCAATCGGGCTCACTCCCCGCCAGGCCGAGATTCTTAGCTGGGTCTCGCAGGGCAAGCGCGATGCCGAGATCGCACAGATCATCCACGGCAGCCCACGGACCGTATCCAATCATGTCCACCGCATCTTGGCGAAGCTCGGCGTTGAAACCCGCACGGCTGCGGTCGCCGAGGCGGAGTTTCGTCTGCGGCGACAGCCATGACTAGCACGCCGAGATGATCTTGACGGGGCGGTCCGACGGCCGTTAAGCGCCCGACGAAAACGCTAGCCATTGGAGTACTATTACTCTGGTCGTGCGGAGCATGTGCTGCTTTTTCTCCAGGTCATTAATTACCGAATGCCGCACATCGGAATTTCCCTTTACGCCTGACTCCCTATCATGAAGCAGAGGCTGCACATCCTTGTAGTTGACGACGAACCGTCAATCACATCGTTCCCGTTCTGGGCCCTGCGACCTCTCGGACATATCGTTGAGAGCGTAAACGACGGCGAGCAAGCGCTGTCAAAGATTACTGTGGATCCATCAATGGATCTCGTCATAACGGATCACTCGATGCCCCGGATGAGCGGCTTCGAACTTGTCAGGCGACTAAGGGGCGCCGGCTACCAGGGCAAGGTTATTGTGCTGTCCGCTCACTTATCCCAGCACAATCGCACCCTCTATGACGTGTTAGGCGTGGAAGCGATGCTGCCGAAGCCATTTGATGTCGCCGCGCTTCGCAAAACGATTGACGAACTCTTCCAGGATCTGCCCGCGACTTTATGAAAACAACAGCATCAGTAAGTCTAATATCGATCGTACTCGCGGCAACGGTCTACGCGCAACGGCCCAGCCCAACACCGATCCCGAAACCGTCGCCCTCCGTGCTCGAAGCAGCCGGCCCTGAGCACCCATATTCAGTGCTTGAGTACCGGTACCCCGACGGGACGATCCGCCTGGAAGCGATTAACCAAAGCGACTGCGACCAAGTGTACCATGTCGCCTACAGTGACCTCGTTAACGTGGATCGGACTACGAATATGGCGAAAATGCTCCTACCCAAGACCACTTTCGAACAGGGTGCGCCACCCGGTAAGAGCTGCTGGATTGGCGGATTACTGCCGGCGGACGCCAATCAGCGTGTCGGATATAAATATCAGCTCACCATGATATCGCACCGCAAGCAGGAAGAGGCGTTCGACGTGCATTTGGACGAGGCCGGCCGGAAAGCGCACCCTCTGCCGCCCCAGTCGGAGTGGGGCAAATTGCGCACGCTCCAAGAGGCAATGTCTGCTGGGAACGCAAAACCCTTCGAATGGGTCTTGGATGCTCGGCGTCGGCCCCTCGAAAGCTTGCGCTGAATTTAAATTCTCCCATGATGCCACGAACCATTAGTTTGTAGCCCATCCAAGTAATAAACACGCCCGCCACCAAGACCGCCAACTTAAACGCGAGGATCGCGAGAACCGTAATAAGATGGGTATGCAGAAAGAAATCGTTCATGGACAAGCTACCGTCTTAAATCCGTGGGCAGCACATACCCCGAGCGCCGTTCCAACTCTGCCTCGTCAACATCTTCCTCGCTGGCTGTGGCCGAGTTTGTGAAAATACCGCAAAAGAGAACGCATCGTTTAGATATACTGTACACCATCTTAAAGCACTACGTCGGGACATAAAGTAGCCCTCTCTTTTCGAATCCGTAGCCTCCACAGATTATCAACAAGCTTTCGCTTTGGCTCCACTCCCTCACTTTGGCCTAGAAACTCTTCCAAACGCCCCTGTTAAGGTTAGGGGTTTGTGGTAAGGCGTTGTAGTACACGAAAGTCATTTCTTCCTTTTCGCAATCGCTCGCAAAATCTAACGCTGCTGCCATGTGCCCTTTATCGTAGCCCGACCCGGCATAGTCGCGGGAAGTCGCAGTTGTTATGCTGGGCATGTCATTCCCAAAGCTCATGGAGGCTTCTGTCACATGTCCCTCCACCTCTGTAGAGGGTGTACGTGACGTACAAGGGTTCCTTGTATTGCTCTGAGAAATGCGAAATGAAGATGGGCGTCTTTATGTCAATTACGCCCTGCGCAAAGGCAGGGATAATTGCACTCCAAAGAGCGACTAGCAGGAGGCCAATTCTGCGAGGCACGCCGATCATGTTGAGTGCGGGGAACGGTCGCCTTTTCATGGGGGTTCCGAAAACGCCTATGGGGGGACGCGCCTACTTCAACGACGTAAGCTTATAAATCGGATGCATTTCCCAAACCGATTGCGGCTTTGCCCAACCGGGGCCGGGGCCAGTCTTTCCACCAGCGCCATGATCCCCATCAAAATATAGAGAACCTTCAAGAGTGACATGCTTTGGCGGAGTCAAATGGGTAAAGCTGCCCGGGGGCGGATTCGTGGAAAGCGTCAGGAAGAATGCTCGCAAGTCTCTCAATTTATTGAAGTCCGGCGTTTGGTCTTCGGAAGCGCCGAAACTTCAGCGTTCATCACCTCGCTAAAGTCGGTCGGCGAGTTACTAACGATTACATGAAAATCTCGGTCCCCCGTCGCGCCTCCTTCATGTTTTGCAGAAACGATCCAGCAGCTTTTGATTCGAACGTTGCGAATTTCCTCCGGTTCGCGTTGAGCGGGCCAACCTTTTCTCAATCCTTGTCGAAGACCGGGATATTTAGTCCGCATCGCCGCATCTTTTCGAAGCGTCGCGAGAAGTGAATGGAGGTCTTTGTATTCCTTAACGGAAACGACCGTTGTACCGTTTCGAGCGATACTCGTTTTAGGAATAGCCCGGTACGTCCCGGCGAAACGCTCGGTCGCCAGAGACGCTGAAGGCTGCGTGGTAGTTGCACGCTTGGTTTTGGTTGTTGCAATGATCGAAGGAATGCAACCAACAAACAGGACGATACTGAGGGCGAGGAGTGTGCGTTTCATAAAGGATTCGGTTAGTATTTAACTTCCAGTCCGAGTGTTAAAAGATCAATTGGCTTATCGGCAACGGGTGTCTCGCCCTTCGAGCGTATTCCAGTGCTGGGGTTACGGGGTGTTTGGGGTTACGGGGTGCTGGGGTGCTGGGGTGCTGGGGTGCTGGGGTGCCGGGGTGGGTACAGGGTATGTTTTTGGTCCGAGAGTCTCCCGATTACCAAATCGCCGCGCGGCTAGTCAAACATTGTTTTTGAGAATCCTCCTAACAAAGGCGCAGGCGGTGTTAAGAAGCCAGCTTACTCAGTCCGACGCCGATACAGCCGTTCTTTGGTGTCGATGTTGGAAACAGTTCGATAATCGCGGCCTACATAAGGTCCGCCGATTGGATGTGAAGCTGGCCTATGTCGAATTGCGTCTAAGTTATCGTGAGACGGTTGACACCCGGAACCTCGTCTTAGAGGAAGAATACTGGCTTGCACCCCTCAGTATTTATCAAACTCCGGCTTCTGCCGGGCCTTTGCTATGGAGAAGCCCATGTTTCTCGCAGGTTGTACACAAGATTCAAAAAAGTTCTTGCCAAGAAACTACGCCCTCTGCTTTAACGGCAGTTTAGTGAAAACCCTGTTCCCCCTGGGGCTGGTCTTTGCGATCAGTCTCTTCACACTCAAGGCGCTGTCAGCCGCACCGCCTTCACCCTCTCCATCCCCGTCACCAACCGCCTCCTCCACTCCGTCTCCTCGTCCATTCGGTCTTCCGATTCCGAGCGCGGCTCCGACTCGCGCGCCGGAGCCGCGCGGCGCGCCGCCTTTCCCATTGCCGCCGCCACAGCCGGCTCCGCAAGTTCCCATGCCGCCACGGCTCCCGCCGGCTCCCCCTACCGCAGCCCCGACCGCGCTGGAGCTACAACGCATAACCCCCACGATCGGAGTCTGGCGGGCCGGCGCGCATTCTCCTCAGTTGCCAAGTCGCCGCGGTAAAAATTTGGGACGTGCTTATGTCACCGGAAACGAGCCCGTCACGGTCCGGCTGCAATTCGATCCACTGGCTCGGGGTAAAGTGGTGCTTGTGAGAGAGGGTAGCGGAGCAATTGTCGATCCGCCCACCGGGATCTTGCACGTCGGGCCCACAGGCGAATGCGTCGTGACGGTGCGGCTGGTGGAGAATCTGGCCCACGGCCACATCAGTTTCTACTGCGAGGGGCTCACCACCACGCTGCCACTGTCGCGCGCATCGCTCGCCTCCGTGACCGCGAAAGAAACGGCCGGAGCCGCACAATGAAAAGGCGCACAACACTCCGGTTTGCCGTCCCGTTTCTCTTCGTGTTGGGAGCGAGTTCGCTGCGAGCTCAAACTCCTGCCGCCACACCCGATGAGAATCCCGAAGGGAACACCGGCGCGCTAAAAGCGCAGATCACCACGGGAGGTTCTTACGATGCCCACAGTGGTAATGCCACCCGCATGGTGAACGACCTTCATCTGCCGGGCGCGCTTGGCGTCTACGGTCTGGATTTCACCCGATATTGGAACTCGATCCCAAACAATTACTCTAACTCCGATGCGACGCTGCCCAGCAGCTTCGGCGCCTCCGGCTGGTCGCACTCCTGGGAATGGCATGCCGTTTACGGCGAAGAGGGCCCGGAACCGATTCTCGGAACGAACGACGATACGGACGTTTATAACTCGTCGATCACCATTACTTTCCCCGACGGCCACGCGAACAAATACAAGATTACCCGCACTGGCCACGGAGTTCCCGGAGCGCCCGGAGATCCGCGCTTTGGCCCGCCTTATTCCGCGTCAGAACAAAACGGGTTTGCTGGGTTCTTGTATGACGAGCTCAAGGACATGGCCGGAGATGGCTCGGAATTTTGGCTCTACCGGGCCGATGGCGGCGCGGTTCATTTCGTAGGCACGTCATTCAGCTGGGAGGGAAATCACCAATGGTGGTACTATCGCGCTACGGAGATCTTCGATCCTCATGGTCTTCGCACCGAGCTTCAGTACGACGGGAACGATAATCTCAAAACCGTGCTTCAGGATGGTGGCCGGTCGCTGACCCTCACCTGGGGTTATGGTCCAGGTTCTCTCGCTCCCGTGATCAGGAGCGTGCAAACTGGCGGCTACGCAGGTTTACAAACCGTCACCTACAATTACAACCCGCTCAATACCGGCTCTGCCACCTTTACCACCCTCACCTCCGTGGATTACCCGGAAGATGCGCACGCCGTTTACACCTACGGAAACTACTTTGGGGATGACCAGAATAGTGGCCCTTACTCCAATGAGCCGCTTCTCAAGTTCGCGAACGATCCACACTACGCCGGGGCGATGACACGCATTTTCTATACGTATATTGGCGGTAGCTGTCCGGTGAGCCCGCCAGGAAATTGCAATTGCGTACACGATTACTTCCAGGCGGTAGCTACCGGCATCGCCGCGGAAAAAAGCGGCGACTACGTCCAGTTCGGCCAGCATGTCACCGCCTCCAGTTTCGCTATCAATTGTTTCGATGGCACCCGTTTGGAAACCAATGGGTTCGGGGCCTGGCGTAAGTTTTACTTTGGTAACTCGGCCGGGCCACAGGGGAGTTATACCGCCATGGGATATAATCTGGTCAAGCTGACTGACTTTACTAACCAGTATCCTTTACCGGCGAACCTCCCTGCTGACAGTCAAAACTGGTACAACGGCCAGCCGCGCCAGATCTGGGACGGACGCAACATCGAGACCGAAGCTATCGTAACTCCCGGCGATTTTAGCGGGCAGCCAGGCGAAATCCATCACGTTACCGCGGACGGCAGCTACCAGATTTTCGACCGCGTTAATCCCGGCGCTTCCGCGGCCCAGGACTTCACCCGCGTTCCAAACCGTTTCAATCACTGGCTCTTTAGTCACAGGGATGAGCTTTCGCATACTACAAACTATGTGCGCGACTCCCGGCGGCGCGTGAAAGACATTGTCTATGGGGACACCTCCGAGCATTTCACTTACAAGGTATATGCCAACGGGGAGACTTTTAACCAAGTGGAGACCCACACGTTACCAAGCGGTGCGGTGCGGACCTATGTCTACGACGAAACGACCCACCGGCTGATGGCGGAGTATAACTCGGTTGACGGTTTGGACGCGCGGAAGGAATATACCTACGATTCCGTGGAAAACATCGCTACCGTCTCCGATGGACGCTCTCGCAGTGCCCACAAAGATTTTAGCACGCGCATGACCTACAATGGGAGGCACCAGATCCTTACGGTCGAATACGCCGGGATGAACAACGCTCCGGACAACCCCAAGGTGCAGTACGGATATGACCCTTACGGTAACTGTGAATGGATTAGCGATGAACTTGCTACGACCCCTCAGGATCCGAATCATACCAAAAGGTATACCTACGATTCCTACCGCCGCTGCATCTCCTACAGCGAGCCGCTTAGCGCCACGACTTCCCGCAGTTGGAATTGGTATTACGACCGATACTTCGATGATTCCGGTTACAGGAGTCCCTTTTCTCACACCTCCAAGGAATGGCGAGTGCAGGTAGAGCCGGCCTACAACGCGGCCGGAGACCGCCGCTTATCCGCGCATAAGTTTGATTACAATAACCGCATCATCGAGGAAGCCACGGGGCTGCACGAGGCGGCTGATGGAAACTGGTATGCCGACACGGATACCGAACTCCACCACTTCAGCTACGACCCCAACGGCCAGAAAGAGACTTACACCGATCCCCGGGGGCGACTCACGACCTACACTTACGACAACCGCAACCGGCTCAAGGACACTATCGAAACCAAGCGCGCTGACCAGTCAGCCAATCCCACCACAACGATCCTCTACGATTTAGCCGGGAACAAGACAGATGTCACCTTTCCAGATACCCGAAGCCAGCACTGGCGCGATTACGATGCTTTCGGCCAGCCGGGGCGTTTCATCGACGAGCGGAACAACACGACGAACCTGAGCTATATCTGGGGCCCAATGAAGAAGCTTTACACCGTGACGACCCATCGTGCCAAAGACGGCGGCGGCATCGAAGATCAGGTGACGGTGACCAGCTACGACGACATGGGGCGGCCCCAAACCACGGTGTTCCCCGATGGGAGCAATGAGTACAGGACCTACGAGTGCAGCGACGCTGTCAGCTATCTTTGCGACCAGGTTCACCGCTGGTACACGCGCAACGGACAGATCAAGACCATCGCATACGACGCGCGCGGGAGGGAAAGTTCCCACACTTGGAGCGATGCGACCCCGGGTGTTACACGCGTTTGGGATGACGCCAATCGCTTGAGTCACATCCAGAACGCGTTTTCGCAGATCGATTACACTTATGACTTCGCCAGCCAGCCGCAATCGGAAAGTAACAATGTAACGGGCTCGGGTGGAGCGGCTGTGACTGGCTACCTCCGTTACCCCAGCGGTGAAGTCTCCCAGATCACTTACCCTTATGGCCGTGCTTTCCGGAGCGACTATACGGCGCGTGGTCAGTTGCGAACCATGGGGGTCGCGGATGGAAACAGCAACTGGGTATGTCAGATGACCAATTACTATTACCAGCCCGACGGCAAGGTGGACCACCAGGATTACGTGAACGGTGTGACTACGGTTTTCGGCTACGACGCTCGAGGGTTCACCAGTTCGCTTGGGCACAAGCGCTGGGGGAGCCAGAATCTTTCCTACCGGGATTATTATCGGGATAATCGGGACCGCATCACCTGGTTCGTCAAGAGCGCCGATGCGACTGTGAACCCGAAGGAGAACGGGCTGGGCGACGTGTTCTATTATGACGCGGAAGGACAACTGACCGACTCGGTGCACGAAGCGGCTAACTACGGAGGCGACCCGGCTGGAGGACAGCGCTGGGAGCATTTTAACTACGATGCGCTTGGGAACCGCGCGGGAGACAACATCGTCGGGTTGCGGGGCTGGTTGAATTTCAGCCGGAGAGATAATGGCCTGAACCAATATTCAAGTTGGAGCCCCTCGGCAATGTATCACGACGATAATTACCCCGGATGGAGCGGGCCGGGAAACGGAGTCATGATGGCCGATGGATGGATCACGGCGAGCTATAACGCGCTCAACCAGCCGGTGGCGATCTGGAGTCCGGCGATGCCATCGGGAGCATTTACCTGGTTTGGATACGATCCCCTGGGGCGTTGTGTGAAACGGTGGGTGGGCCCTTCGGGAGGGGAGACAAGCAATCCGGCGACCTATCTTTACTACGACGGCTGGAACCTGATCCAGGAAGGGCCGGCCAGCGGCGGGCTAATCTGGGACGGGGTGAACCTGACTCAGAGTGGTGCAGGTGGGGCCGCGCGCGTGTACCTTCACGGCGCCCGGGTGGATGAAATCGTTTTCAGCGTTGATTTTGCGACGATGGCACAAGCGTTCCATCAGTACGATGCCAGCGGCCACAGCGCGCTCCTGACCGATTGGAACGCCAACATCGTGGAGCAGTATTCCTACGACGCTTTCGGCCTGCCCTATTTTTATGATCGATGGGGAACCGACCTGGGTTACTCGGTTTTCGGAAACCGGTTCCTGTTCACCGGCCGTGAGTGGATGAGCGATCTAAAGCTCTACGATTTCCGGAATCGGCTGTATCAGCCCGAGCTAGGCCGCTTTCTTCAGCCCGACCCGAAACAGTTCGCCGCCGGTGATTACAATCTCTACCGCTATTGCCACAATGATCCAGTTAACCGGAGCGATCCGACAGGACTTGATTTCATATTGCTCAACGATAGTGGAGCAGCCTTCCAAAACGGACACAATGCTGTCCTTGTAGGAAACGATAAAGACGGCTGGACGTACTACTCCAAAGACGGACGTTCTGGTAGCACGACTGCGCCATTTCGGAGTCTTGCCGATTTTCAAAAGAGCGACCAATCGCAGCGCTACGACCGTGGGTTAAACATCCCTACGACCGCTGACAAGGATAAAGCCATGAAAGATTACGGTGACCGCAATTACAATAGACCCTATGATACTGAAAAGAATAACTGCGCTGACCTTACAAACGAGGTCGGGCGAGCGGGAGACGTTGGCATCGACTCTCCTAAAAAAGGGGGAGTGTTTTACCGGAACGCAACCTCACCTAATAAGCAGTACGACCAATTGAAGGAGAAGTACAAGGATAAGGCGACCGACGTGAAGCCGCACGTAGACAAGAAGAATGAATAGATCGTGAAGCTTCAAAAGTTAGATTTACTTTTAGGTTGCGCGTTAATTTTGCCCTTCGTGGCTATGTCGATAACTACGAGCCGCGTCGTGATTGATCGCCGTGATATTGCCTGGCTGGTCGTTTCGGTGGTTGCGGCAGGGTTATACGGATTTCTGCTCTTGAAGCATGATGATATTGTTTTTTTCCCGTCACTGGTGAAGCTGGAGCTGATTGTCCTTTTCGCGGAAGGAATTGCCTTTGGCGCGTATTGTCTGAAAAGTAGCGCCATGCAACACCGTGATGCTATTGCGTGGCTGTACTTCTATCCGTATCTTTTGCTCACGGCCGTTGCGGTCGGTATGACTTACGCGCTTCTATTCGGGATTTTCCAGTATTGGCGGCGATAAACAGAAGGTCGGCGATCTTCGAGGAAGGGATAGAAGGGATCAGCTTGATCCAAACGATCGGAAAGACCCGGCGGGTAACACGAGGGACCCGATCGAAGAGGAGAACCTCACGCCTAACGAAACCAAATAAATTATTGCCAAGGCGAGATCATCCCCTTCCGTTAGCGAAGACAGTCTTGAGGCCGTTTGAGGCCTCTCCAAGAGGATGCTCCTAATCGTTCCATCTCGATCATTGGGAGACCTATTAATGGGGACTATGAATTTTAGCGCAGGGAGGACGCGGCGTCTAGTGGGGCTGGGATACTGGGACGCGTTGTGTGCTATGGAAGAACCGCTGCAACTCATCCGCCCTCTTGCCGTCGCACAAGCAATGAATCCGCAGCCGCACCGATCTGTTCCCTCGAACCACCAGCGCTGCGCGCGAATCGAGTCGTCCCGTTCGGAGGAATGCCACAAGGAACCAGGAAAATCACTTCCCCTGCGTCGCAGGAATTGGTATGACCTTGAGACATGAACCCTCAGATCAAAGTTGTTGTCCTTTTCCTCAACCTTCTCGCGCTCGCTTCGGCCATTGGCAAGACCCCCGCGCCAGCCAAGAAATCGGTCAAGCAGATCGTCACGTTTTCATCCACGTGCGTCTGCAAAAACGATCATCACGCGGATCGATGGCCCGCAAAAACTGATCCTGCGCGTCCCCCAGCTTCATCAAAGATCGCGGCAATTACACCCGCTCGGATGTTTCAGTGGCCGGGAGTCGGAACGAAGGCGGGTGTCACGCGCCAATCGGCGCGGATCACATCGGAACAACGATGGTTTGCATTAACGGGCCGGGTTGAGGACGTGCGAATCGAGGGCGATGGCGATCTTCACGTTGCACTTGTGGATGCCAGCGACAAGAAGACGGGAACCGTAGGAGTAGAAATTCCGCCAGGACCTAAGTGGTGCGCGATTCGCAAAATGGTGTTTGGCTGGACCACCGCCAGTTTCCCGATGAACTATCCCAGCAAGAGCAAACTGACACTTGCGAAAAGACCCGTAATTACGGTGACGGGAAAAGCCTTTTACGACATTGACCACGCGGACAAGGCTCGCTCAAATCAGCGCCCCAAACCATTCGCCGCGGGCTATTCGGTGTGGGAGGTCCACCCCGTTATGAGCGTGAGCGTGATTCGCTGATCGAGCGACGACCTCGCTCGCCAATTCCCCCATGAAAACGTCCGCTCAAGCGTTAGACATCCCAATCGGACAAGCCATTATCCTTTGCGACCGAATAGCGGATTCGGACAACGGCGGCACCGCTCTGTTCGGCATTGACGGATCTGGTGCCACGAGTTTCCAATCGTACGAACGATTTCAGTCTTCATCGCACTGACCGGGCTGTTTGGAGAATGCAAACTCCAGATGCGCCTTGAGGATACGAGTGAACGCCGTGGCCCCACTGCGTTAACACAGTAATTCACACCTTCGAATCGAAAGAATCCGCTTCGGAATTTTCCAGTCGCGTTTATTAATACTAGATCAGAGGGGGCGCTGCGTCACGATGCGGTTGTTGCAATTCATGTGAACGACCAATAACGATCCGCGCACGCGGTTTAAGAATATGAAGCTTTTCCGTTTGTCCAAGCATGTGGCGGTTTTCCTCTGTCCTTGACATATATGGCCCAGCCTGCGCTATCGGTTGGGAAACATCCTGAGAAAAATAAAAGAGTTTCCTGCTCTTGTTGAATACCAGGACAGGGCAATCTAGGCGTCTTAATTCGATAAGGTCCAAGTAGCCGTCGGTGGTTCCATCACGATATCGGTGATTTCGTGTAGGCCGATACGTCGAACGTCCACGCGTCGCACCCCAAGTTTGCCACGAGAGCCTTTGTGAAGTGCTCCGACGCGAGCAATTCTGAAAGCTGATGGCTCTGGATTTAGGCACGAAACAGTGCTGCCGCGCTGTCGATTTGTTTCGACCCCAGGCGCATTCGCTCCCAGCAATCGGAATTGCGAGATAACCTGAGCCGAGGTCAACGTTTCCCAAGGCTTGCTGGCGTTGCAAATAATCAAACAGAGTTCCGACAGCCTGCTCGCTAAGTTCAGAGGAAATCTCCGGCGAGCCGAAAGCGGCTGCATTTTCGCCTTCACACACTTTTGTATTTGGAGGTCAAATGAGCGTCTTCCATCGCTGTGTTTGATGTGTTTTGCCTGCATCAACCAGAGGGAGCGAGGTCCTTGTCCAAGTGTCACCTGTTCGTCCCAACCTACTTCCTTGTAACGGTTTAGCGTGCCAGCGATGAATTCCGAATGGTCGAAGGATTGTTTTGCCATTTTGCAGACTCCTCGCAGTCGCTAAGTAGGTGTTTTTTTGCTGAGTTCAGCGTAGCGATTTATCACCATCGCTACAACTCTCCGCAAGATTTCGATCCGATTCGCCAAATGCTTTATGCAGCTAGTGCGTGTACAGGAGCGCGTCTGGGAGAAACGATTCGCTCCAAACGCAAAGCGTACTCCAAAACATTGTGCATCAATAGAGGACTGAGACACTCTGTCGGTCGGGTGAAACGGGCCACCCATTCAAAATCGTGTGGAGGCAAGGCATTAAAATGACGCCGGTAAAGTGCCTTCATGAACGGCTGCGAATCGATGACGGTGATGGATAATCCTTTTTCGTCGAGCGCATTCATATAGCGAGCGCCGCCGATCGCGAGGATGTGAAGTTTACGGCCCACACGCTCCTGTAATTCGCTAATTCCTAGAATATAATCCGCGGCGCGTTGCGCGGACACTAGCGCGGTTTGGAATTCGACGGCGAGAAACCGTATGTGGCTTTGAACGGTCAGAAACTCGGCCCAGCGGTTCCAATCCTTGAAATTCTCCGCATATAGGTGTGGCACTACCGGCAATCCGGCGTTGCTTAACCTCTCGGCGAAATGATGCAATCGGGCGATATTAATTAGGGTTTGATGCCGAGGCGCGTCAGCAAATAGCGAAAAGTTTGGTACAGTCACGGCGATAATTCCCAAGGCCCGAAGCAAGGACATTGGTCGTTCGAAATCATGCCACCACCGTTCCAGCCAATTATCCCGGGCAACGCCGACAGCGATGATGCGCGTCCGATCAGCAAGTTGGAAGCGCCGTCTTAGTTCGGAAGGAGTTGAAGCAGTAGCAGCATACGACACCAAATCCGCAATTGAAATTGCCGCGAATCCACAAGCTATTTCCAACGGTTTTGTTCGTCGATATCCGTGGTGAATTTGCGGTACATAGAGAGGTAAGTGCCAATATTCAGGAACGGCGATGGGCACGGTTGGGAGATAATCAGTGCTCATTCGGCGCCTATCGCAGCGATTCATCAGGCCGTTCTGACCACATGATTCACTGCGTTGTGTTTTCGGAAAAACCCGGCGAATTCGCTTCCGGTGACTTTACGAGTTCTGGATAGCGTCGGTCGAAAATCTGCTGACGCGCTTTCTTCTGGAGTCGTCGCAACTTGTACAGGCACCGCGCCTGGGCGTTGGAACAGTTCCTGCAGACGCCGCGAGTTCCTGAAAACTTCGCGTCTGGGAGGACATTTCGACAGGTAAAGCAGCGCTTGTGTCCGTCGGGGAGCAACTCGTATTCTGCGAGCGAGAGCGAAAACGGTGGAACTGGCATTAGATCGATCTCGGCGAGTATGGAGAACTCGAATCCGCCCTTCAAGGCGGTCTGCAGAGATTTCGTCCCTGGAGCGCCGAAATCGGAATCCATATCCAGATGAATTCGTTTTTGGGGGGACAAGTGCATGAACGGCGCTTTTTCCCTGCGCAAACTGCGCTTGCAGCTTGAACGAAACAACCATGTCGTCGCGGAAGCGGACCTCGGCGAACATCTGATTAATGACAAATTTTTGTAGCTTCGGATCGGTTATCCGGCCGAATGCCATAGCCCCTCGAACGATCAAACGGGTTACCTCTTCGATGTCTAGTTCCGCGACCTGCTGACTCCGCTGGCGCGTGTTTTCCAATTGAGACTTCTCCTGTTGCAGTTCGTGCTTTCGTTCGCGGTATTCTTCCAAGGTCCTGACTCCAGCTTCGAACGCCGCGTAAGCGCGCTCCATTCGAGTTTTGACGTCTTTGATGGCGGCTTGGAGGTCGCCTGCGGAATTTCCATCAGCGAGCCTAGCCGCGTGCGACCGGACTGCATGGTCGAGGATCTTCCGGAGTGTCTCAGGCTTTGCGAGATATTCGGAAGTGAACGTTCGCAGTGTTTCGTCTAAATCATCTTTGCGAATGTGCCTCATCGCGCACCCGCCGCTCCGCTTCCGGAACCGGTAATCGTTCTTCTGGCAAAAGTAGTAGCCGCTCGCCGTGCTTCTGTTTTTCTTCTTACCGCTGCTGCAATAGAGGGGCGCATTGCAGAAGCCACATTTGGCGATTCCCACTGCGAGGTTCACCGCTGTGCCCGCCCGTTTGATGACAGCGCCACGATGTTTTTCACTGAGCGCCTCCTGGACGCGGGCGAAACGATCCGGTGCGACTGCTGGCTTTTTGATTACCAGAACGTCAATGATTTCCTCCTTGGCCCGAGCAACCTTGCGGCGATCGCTTTGTTTGCCGTCCCGTGAGACATACTTTTCCCCGCCGCGCTTTTGGTCATACACGCGTCTGCCGATAAAGATTTTGTTTCGCAGCAAATTGAAAAGTGTCCTGGGCTGCAGCCCTGTGCGGCGTGAGATTTCGCCGTAGTTGCTGACCCCTTCCTCGTCCACTATCCGGAACGCTTCTTTGACCGCGACGATTTTTTGGGTGTAGAAGAACTTTTCGGTTCTCCGGTTGTAATCGACGCCGGTCGGAAGGGTGATGCGACTACTTGGACATAGCCCGACTTTCCGCTGCGCGTTCTTTGCGCCTTGGATTCTCCTGCGCATCATGTCGAGCTCGTATCCGGCGAAACCGAAGCGCATCATCGACATCAACAAGCCGTCCGCGGTCGACAGATCCGCTTCGAAGTGTGGCGTGTAGATGACTGCTCCAGTGGTCTGAAATGCTTTCAGGATTGCGAGCTTCTCGAAGCCGTCGGCGCGGACGAGGCGATCGAAGTCCGCGAGCACCAATCCGCGTACCTCCTGGGCTGCCACCATTCTAACTATCTCCTGTACTTCGGGACACTCGCCCGACTGGGTGCCGGACACGTCGATAACTTCAAAGCTTTGGACACAATTTAGCTTTTTCGCGGCGATGATATCGGCGATTGCCTGCCTCTGTCGGGGCAAGCCGCCTCGGTCGTCCGCGGCTTGGTCGGTCGTTGAAACCCTAATCAGGGAAACAACCGTGCGTCGCTCAGGCTCCATTGATCCCAACAAGTTTCGCTGCGAGCTTGAAGACGAGGTTTTTGTTTTTGGCATCGACGGCTGTTTTGATTTTGGCAATCAGCGCCTCGTCTTGACGCGCCTGATTAATGAGAACTTCGATCAGGTTGCCGCCTGCAGTCGAGGACGACTTTTTCGCGGACGGACACATGTCTGTCGCGTTCGCGTTTGCCGTATCGGTCTTGGAATCCCGCCCCATGGCGATTTTAAGTAGGACATCGCCGGCAAAACCCAAGCACCTCGTGAATCTTTTTTTGCGGCCGATGGGGTGGGGCGGCCCCGGCTTCTAATCACCGGAGGCCGTTGCGGCTCGCAAATGTACCCACGCGTAGCGGCTCTGTGACTTTCTCGATTGTCGCGAGCACCTCGCGCATCAGTGCATTCGGGGGATGTCTATAAATTACCCCTACCTCCATGGCTCGGACAGCGGGATGCAACGGAAGCCATATGACCTTCGGTGGAGTGAGATCGCGCGCGGATTCCAACAGAAGCGCCACCCCATATTTCGCTACGACACCGCGAAGGATGTCCTCCGGATCCTCAAATTCGGCTCCGACGTTGAGTCGCACCCCGTGCGGCGCGAATAGCCTCTCGAGGTCCTTCATATATTGAGGACTGTCTGTCGCCTTAAACGCCAGCAAAGATTCGGCCTCGAGTTGCTTCACCGGCATATGAGGCTTTGCGGCGAAATCATGCTTCGCGTGCACTGCGCATTGCAGGTCATAATTTACCAGGGGAGTAAACCGAATCGTCGAACGACTGTTGTCCAGCGGCTTCACAGTCAGGGCGCAACTGAGCTCGCGCTTTCCGATTTGGTCGATGCATTCACCAACGGAACGCTTGAAGGGGACCACCTGGTGCTCGGGGAAGGCGGCGACCAGCGCGGGCACCACGAGCGGGAGGACTTCCGTCGTGGGCGATTGTGCGTAGCCGATATTGATTTTGGGTCGGCAGTCGTCACCGCCGCGTCGCGTGCGTGTCAAAATCTTGTCGAAGTTCACCAATACCCATTCCGCTTCACGCGCGAAGCGCTGGCCGGCTTTGGTTAATGTGACTCCGTCTGATCCGACTCGATTGAGAAGCTGCACGTTCAGGGCTTTTTCCAAGGCGCGGATCGCGCGACTGACTTCACCTTGTTGGACGTGAGCCTCGGCTTTCGCCGCGTTCATGCTTCCGGCGTTCACCGCCGCCAGAAAGTACCGCAGATGGCGCAGATTAAATCCCTCTGCAAGCCAACGACTGGTGACCCCCTTAAACGTCGGGCGCATAAGGGTACGCGAACGAAGCCGGCGCGGAGAGTTGAAACGTCTTCGACGTTTCATCCATGAAAACGATCCCTGACAAACAACCGGTCACGATCAACTCCAACTCGGCCCCCCTGGCAGCGGTGATCTCATACGAGAACCCCGATGTCGTCGAGCGAATTGCGCGTGAATACCACATGAGTTCAACCCAAGCGGAGTCGGTGTTTCGCGACACCCTTCGCTTCCTCTACCTGGCTGGCGCAACCGATGCCACGAACATCGCGCCGACGAGAAACATCGACGCGGGCTGGCACAGCTTCCTGATGTTCACCCGCGACTACGCCAGGTTCTGTAAAACGCACTTCGGGAAATTCATCCATCATGAGCCGCGTCGCCGCGGTGAGGCAGCGGGCGGCGTCGATCGCCTCACACTCACATTCGATCTCGCTCGCCAAGTTTTTGGTCCGGCGTTGTCGGACAACTGGCGTTACGACATCCGCTCCGCGGATTGCGAGTCGTTCCGCTGCACTTCGAAATGCAGCCCGGACACCGGTGGTGGCGGCGACGAATGCACGCCGGACTCTGGCGACTAAAAAGGCGCAGTTGCGAAACGTAGTCACACGATCATCAACGAAAGAGAGGAGGTGAAAAATGTCCGATTGGAAAATCGTGTCGGAAGGTAGTGGCTCCGATCTCTTGATGGGCGCGCTCAGCCTCGGTCTTTGGGGACTCGACGGCCACCGGGACTATACAGTCGAAAACACCGAAACGGGAGAGACTCGCACGGTGAACGCTCGGGATGCCGAGGAAGTCGGCCGGATGATCTCGCGCGGCCAGTTTAGCGATTAGCGAATCGCGGTGGACAACTTGCGTCGTCCGGAGGTCGCGCGGGGGCCTCCGGACGATCCCACCAAAAGGTTTGAATAGCAGGTCGTGGAACGCCAATAAAGAGGGGTGTTGAATCCTTCGGATACCCCTCCCGCAGCCGAGTCAAAGGCGGCGAGATCATGGGAGGAGTTGTTCGAGCTCGCGGACTATTGTCGGGCCGGAAAGCTGAAAGAAGTGGGCGAATGGATTGCTGCGGGAAAGCCACTCGATCCGCCGCGGAACGCCAAACGTAGTCGGCGGCAAAGCCCGCTTGAGATCGCCATCGAGAAAGGATTCTTTGCGCTCGCCGAACTCCTGTTGGATGGCGGATGCGATCCTCTGGCGAACGGCAACGCGCTCAGGGACGCAGTGCGGTGCAAGGAGCCGGAAATTGCGAAGCTGCTGCTCGACCGCGGCGTTCCGGCGCAGTCTGTTCACATCTCCGACATCTTCGATGCGGGTCGCCCAATGCTCGAGATGTTTCTCGCGCGTGGACTCGATCCGACGGCGGATAACGCGTACTTCGAAGCGCTGTGCTCTAAGGTTCATCCGCTGCTTTTCGTCCTAAAGGAATTTGGCGATCGTTACCCTGATTTGCAGCGCCAGGCCGACATGGCGCTTTGTCACTACGTCGAGAAGGGGAACGCTCGTAACATCGGGTTGCTGCTATGGGCGGGAGCAAAGCCCGACGCCGAGGCGCGAGACCCCAACATCATCGACGGAGAGTCGACCTCGTGCGCGCTATGCGTCGCGGCTCGGGAAGGTCGTGTCGATATCCTGAAACAATTGAAGCCGGAAAAGTATCCGGACGTCCTGCGCACCATCTTCGCGGAAATCTGGAGGACACCCTCGGCGGCGCTGATTGATTATCTCACCGGTCTCGGGGCACCGATCAACACCAAGCAGAATGGTGGCTGCGCGGTCATCGAGCACTTGTTGTGGCGGGTGGAGTTGCGCTCACGCAATGATTTCTATTCGAATCCAAACGAGGTGAAGGAGAGCCTCGCCGCGATCGAACACCTCTGTCGGCTTGGGGCAAAATGGGTGCCTGACGGGGACGAATCGCAGCGCAATAGACGGGACCGTTTCCGCAAGATTGAAGCGCGCAATCTCTTGGAGCTCTTCCGCATCTTTAGAGCGCACGACGCCGCTCCAGTCGAATTGCTGGATTCGATCATTGGCTCACCCGCCATTCGTAAGTCGCTCGGCTCGCACCTTCGCGCGATCGAAGAACTCCTCCATCCGTCTCCGCCCAAGACAACCGCCGACACGGTTGCTGCTGCCGGAACGACCAGGGTCAAGGAGAAGGCGGCTCCGCCGAGCATCGCGGAAATCCGCGCGGCTGCGCAGGAGCTTCTGCTAGACGTGGTGCGCCAGGAGCCGAGACTTCACTTCACGATCGATTTTGCGTGTTCCGGCTACGACACCAAGCCTCTCAAGAGACGGTTGGGAATGCCAAAGGACGACGATCGCGACATTGAGGCGCTTCTCGCGGAGGCGGCCGACAAACTGAATCAGAAGGTGAAATGCTTTCAGACCAAAACCGATTGGAGCGGCCGGTCGCATTGTCGGTTGTTCGCAACTCTGAACGAAGGAGCCGAGTGGCCAGAGGCGTTGAAGGAGGCGTGGAGTTTTGCGGAGGCGGAAAACGAATCTCTGCTTACTGACGAGGCGCTTCGCATCCGGGAACTGATCCGTTCCGAGGAGTTGGGCTCGGACTGGATCCCGGAGAAATCCATTACTTACAAGGTAGGCCTCTATGGACGCGAGCGGGTGCTGACGCCATATCTGCACGAGATTTCGAACAAGACCGAGTTTGAATTCAAATGGGAATGCGAAGGCGAGCGATGGGGGCCGTTTCGCTATCGCTTTTCACGAAGAGAGGCCGAGGCCACACGACCTGAGATCCCGCCCGGGCTGAATCCGCGGCTGGATGTCCACATCGACGACTTCGGCAAGACGGACCAGGAAGTGGTCCAGCAGCTTCTCTACCGTGAACTGCTCGAGGTAACGCCCACTGGAAAAGAGCCGTTCTTCTTATTCTCAATCGCAACCCGGCGCGACTACGCGAGGTGCTTTGGCAAACCAATCACCGGCGAGCAACTTGCAAACTTTTTCGCGACGCTGCCGCTGAACGATGCACTGACGCGGTTCTTTGATTTCACTCCACAGAAAAAGTGCTGGTACGCCGGGGTGCAGCCGAAAGACAACTGGGACCGAACTCTCGCTGCGATACGCGAGGAGATGTCGCAGCCGACGCTTGAAGAACCACCGCGGCGTGACTAATTTTTCGCCCGCGGGTGCTCGCGCTTCAAGAAGAACGAGGCCGTAGAGAATTTCTAACACCGTCTCGCGGCACGTGTGTGGTATTCTCTTGGTGTTCGCCGTTCCGCAGCGGTGCGGTGGTCGGGGGAGTCTTACGGCCCCCGGCCACCACTTCCGTCTACGGCCCTCGAACTGCCTGCGACCGCCTGAGCAAGTTTAGTCGGGCTACGGTTTCCGGCGGTGAGGTTGCCCCCGCCTGCTGTCTGTCGTGCACCTGTTGCTCTTTCAGCGGCCACTCGTATGGCTCAAGGTTGGCCGGCATCCCCTATCCCATCGCTGGGAGGCGGAGATGGCACACATAGCGATTGCGAGCCATCATGCAGTCGATGTCTTTCTAGTCAGAAAAACGTCGACCTGCCGATCTTGTAGCACGGTATCAACCCTAGGCTCACCCAAGACCAAACCGTTCGTCTGGTCACGCCAAAGACCATCGCAATGTCCTTGGCTTTCAGGTAGGCCCGGGGGTTTAGTCCCCGTTCCACATCGGGCAGATACTACTTCTTCTTGCGGGCGCGACCGATCCAGAACCGGAATCTCTTCCCTTCGCGCTCGTCGCGAGCGATCTGATCGAGGTCAATCCGCGCCTGTTCCCGCGACTGGAAGGCAATTTTCGGGAGCCATGAACGCGCGTCCATTGATCTGAAATCATCAGCTCCTGGGCGGGCAATACGCTGATAGGCCTCGGCGTCGGTGACCTCCACGTGGTGGAAGTAGTGATCCCAGAAGTTGCTTTCACCACTGCCGAGACGTTCGCACGTCCAACGCACGTTGTTTGTCAGGACAAAATGATGCGAGGCAAACGAGTCGCGGCGGCCATTGCGTCGGAAAGGCACGTAGGCTCGGGCGCAGATCTTCTTGAAGTCCCTCATGAACTTATTGTGCATTGAGGCGTAACTCGTCGTCGTCTTCATCCCTGGTGCGATCAGTTGAGTATCATCGCCATCGAGCAGGTCGATGAAGGGATCGAACCACGTGCAATGGGCTGGCGAGAAGAAGGCTGTTCGCTGGTGATGCTTTCCGCCAGCAACGACTGCGTCGACCCACATCTCGCGGCGCTGGCGCTTGAGATCCTTCCACCGCATTTGCAGGATTTCGGTGAAGTGGAGACCGGCAAAATACCAGATTGCGAGTAGCGGCACCCACTTGCGGTAAGATTTATTATGCCAAGCGAAGTCGAGAACCCTCTGCACTTCCTCGGCGGTGTGCACATCGACGCTGTCGGTTCTCGCGCCGGAGAGTGGATCCTTGCCCGCCAGCATCAACATCATCTGGCGGTGGTCTTTGGCTTTGAGGAACCCATATAACTCGCAGGCAAGAGGGGCCACGTCGACTTTTGAGGGCAGAGCCTTCTTCATGTCGCGCGCCCATTCGAAGAATTTCTTATCGTCGTTCCGGTATTGAATGACCGTCCCCTTCCCGACCGTTTTCAAATGGGGCTCGTCAGGGTGGGCGTAGTAGTTCTGGTAGTAGAGGGTGAGTTCCTCGTCGGTGATGGTGTGGATGTAGCGGTGGCCAAAAGCCCGGAGAAACCGACCCATCTGAGCGTGAGCACGTTTCCAGTCGCTCTCGCACATATTCTTGGCCTGCCGCGCCAAGTCGAGGGCGTCGTAGTAGTCTTCCATCAGCTCTGAGACGAGCTGAGGCTTTCGACCGCGCATTGCGCGCAGTCTCGCCAGCGCATCCTGGAGGAGGTCGGGAATCGTCACCGGGTCCCCAAAAACGCTCAAGGCCCCGAGCTTGAGTTGAGCATCCACCCAGACTGTGACAATCGGGACGAAATCCTGCTCGCCGATTTCGCCCACCTTCTTCTGCGCGGTGAGTGCTCTGTCGATCAGCTCGTCGCCTTCCTCTAGCCGCGCGATCTTGTGTCCGGCGTCAATGTCCTTCGCCCGCTGTTTCGCATACGCCCGCGCTGCCTTGGGGTCATTGTAGAAGTGCTGCTTGGGCCGCTTGCCCAGGATTTTTGGAACGCGGTAGCGGTCCTGCGCAATACCCTTCCGGCGAATCACGTCGAAATAGATCGGCACTGTCGCGCTCCCCACCGTCACATATTCCCAAGCTTGGCGTTTCTTTGGCATCACCTTGCAGATACTGTCGAGGAGCGGACGCCCTTTCTTGCCGACGCCGATACCTTTGCAGAGTTGCGCCAGAAAATGGGACGTTATCAGACACTGGAGGACGTGGGCGTTGGGGCCGTGTCCAACCAAGAGCTTTGCGCGAAGACCCATGTCAGCAGGCCCTCCGTGGTGGTCGAGGCGATGGCCGCGCCCGACGTTCGCGTTTGGCCCGTGTCGGTGCGCTGAGTGTCTCGGGGTGTCCTAAAAGCGCATTTTGCCCACTTTGCCTAGGTAAAGTGGTACGTAAGGAAAAGATACTAAAGGAGAAGGATTGGACGACATACTCCGGAAGTCACCATACTGATCATTCTATTCGCGAGGAATTTTCGACCAACGTGCGGAGCCTGACCGCGGGCGCGGGGACTACCTACTTGACTTCGTGTATCTCGCTGGCGCCGCGGACGGCGAAAATGCAGAGCTTACAAACGGCGTTCCGGTTACGGAAACCGAGGTTTTCGCGACTTAGGAGCACCTGACGCTTGGCGTATGCGCAAACCCGCGCGTTATGACACTTCTTCGCGCCCACGTGATGCTGACCAGAAGATCAGAAAGACTACCGCAGTTTTTATACGGCGGTTGCAGTGATTCGCCCTAGCGCCTCGGCTGCGCATACGGCGAATAAACTATCAGGCGAGCTGCCTCCGCGAAGCGATGTCGGCGTACTCGACCATGCGACGAGGGCGAATTTTCTTTAGAGTCTCGCACCTGTCCTTCCTCCGAATTTTTACCAAAAAAAGGTTCGCCAACTCGGGGTCCGTTTCCGAGGGAAAAAGCCGAATGATTTTGCACACACCAGAGATACCGAATAGTGTCAAGACAGATATCTTCTTATCTACGTCACTGGCAATCTTTACATTAACCGACACGTCGTCCGCGCGGCATTTCAAAGTACTCCTCGGCATACGGTTTATTTAAGGGCAGCCCCAATATTAAGCAAACCCGCCCCATGTTTGAAAGTTCTTTTGCTTCCGCGCATCTCGGCCAGTCTGGTTGCCGTAGATTGCAATCATTTCAGGATGTCTGCCGCCGTTCTTACAGGGTTTACGGCGATGAGCAACGCGGCGACCGCGGCCATTGAGGTTCCATCCCAAGTGCCCCTTGTCTGCTTGGCGTCGCGATTCACGGACGCTTTAATTGGAAGGACGCGCGTCGGTTTGACTCGTCGGTGGCCCCGACTGCTACAACGCCTTGAAGGCTGCCGGATACTCAATGGGATTTCCTTTTAAGAAATGGTTGCCGAACCCGCGAATATCCACTCGTTTCCAAGCCTAACGACTACTTCGCTAAACGGCGATTCCTTTCTTACCCAAGCGAGGGTTTTTCAGCGGAATCAACATTGAAAACAAACCCTTAGACTAACTCTCTAACTGGCTCAAAAAGATGAGTCCGGTCAATCCGCCAGGAAAATCTCTACGATACGAGACAGGACGGCTTTTATGCCTTCCCGCGACTGTCCATCACCGTTTTGCCAAGATCCAAAATACCACCGCTTATGCTCGCCATGAAACCGCCCTGCATCGTAATATGGATGATCCACCTCCCTCCATGAATTCCTTGCCAACACAAACTTCCCTAAATTCACGCCCGTCAATCTTTCGCATTTTTATGCGACGCGTTGCTTTTCTATCGAGCGCAATCGGTATTCTCGCTTGCACGCTTCAGGCCGGTGATCGCAAGCCGTTATTCCCGAAAGCGCTGGTCACAACAGAAGATGTTCAAGAAGCGATCAGAACCGAATGGCGGCTTCAGAAAGACTACGAAACTTTTGCCAACGATGGGGAAAATTGGTTCGCCGTCCTGCCGGGCACTTCCAGAGTTCTCATTTCCGCACCACATGCGACCGCACAAATGCGCGAAGGAAAGTTGAAGTTTGCTGATGCCGGCACGGGAGCTCTCGCCGTCATGTTGCACAAGCTGGTCAACAGTACCGTCATTTATACCACCCACTGCTCGCCTTCGGATCCCAACTTTTACGATGACAATGATTATAAGCGAAAGCTCGAGGCACTGATTAAGGAAGCAAAACCGAGTCTGGTTTTCGATCTACATGCTTCGCATTGGTATAGACCGTACGACGTTGATTTCGGGACGTTAAATGGCTTGTCGATCCGCGGAAAAGAGTCGTGGTTTCGTCGCATTGCCGATTTTTTTAGTAAAGCCGGTTATCGAAATTTTTCTCAAGACTATTTTGCAGCAGCCAAGAATCAGACGGTAACGAAATTTGTGTCGAAGATGGGCGTTCCTTGTCTGCAACTGGAGATTAACGAAACCTGGCTCAGTCTCTTCGATAATTCTGGAGTAAAAATTGCGCCTCCTGAAGCGGAAGGCAGCGACATTGCGAACGATGTATTGCGCATCGACGAGCAGGGCGCACATCGATTTGCCGAAACGCTCGAGGCGTTAGTTCGTTCTGTAAACTTGGTCGACGGCAAACAGCCGCCGAAAGGTCCATCTGTCTCTCCGACGGCGAATCCTTCGGATCGTTCCCAGAGTAAGAATGAGAGCGGGGGAATACGATATTCCGCAGTTCTTGCTTCGATCCCAGCGGGTGCGGAGGTCGAATAATTGCGATGAGCGACGAAAAAGTTAGTCTACCGACTCCCGCTGAGAAAAGTGCGCTTCGGAAGTTGGTGCGCGGAATCGTGCTCGCCCAAGGCAACCTGTTCATCAAGGAGTTGCTAAGAAAAAAAGACATTCGCATCGGCGCGACGAAGGCCGACTTCGAGTCGAATCTTCTCGACGCGATAAACGATGGAAAGCTGAGAGAGAAGGACGTTTCTGATTGGCTCGACGAGGTTGAAGGATGGGGCGATCAGCACGTTTACATTTTTAGAGTACCCGACGCAGTCGCTAACAATGCCCTTTGGGCCTCACCGGCCGCTGTAGAAAAAAAACTTAAAGGTACTCGCCTCGCCAAATTCTGGGATGCGAAAACTTCTCTTCTATATCCAAGCAGCCTTGTCCTAACCGGAATCTATTTTGATCGCGAAGCGCTCCGCTTCGTCTGGCACCAAGGTCTTGGCGCTTGGGTGCGCACTCCTAAAATGGATCGCAAGGAATCGGTTGATGGCGATCGCTACGAATTCCGCGCCTATCGCGAGCGCCTTGATCGTCTCTTGATGCGCTTCGAGATGCGAATCAAGCAACGTCTCGCCGCAGTCTTCATGCAAATCCCCTGGGATCCCAAGGACCATAGAAATGCCCTGAAAGTTGTCGCCGATGCAATCAAACCGCTGGTTAGTCTGGGCGATCTCGATCGTCTCGCAATTTCGACGATCATTAAAACTCTCGATCAAACAGAGCTAAACGCCGCCGCCAACAGCAAACGTAAAATCACTGCGCAACGCGCGCGCCTAAGCGACGCCGGTGTGTATGTGGAATTTGCGAACACCGTTGGCACGGGCGGCTACAAGGAATCGCAGGCGGTTCGCGATGTCCGGGGAGCGGTGCGGCCTGAGAACTTCACCGGTACGAACGGCTATTTCGTTTATCATCCGCAAGGCAACGGCGCCGTCCAACGCGACGCGAAGATCGAACTCTTTGGCGATGATCGAAGAGTACGGCTCTGGGAGCAATTAACGGCAACGGAAGTTTGGGAGATTCTCGAACTGCTGGGTAAAAGTGCGTGATGCCATGAGCGGCGCGATATGGGATGAACTCGCGGCGGAACATCCACGCGAACTCGTTGAATCAATCCGCAAACGGATTGAACTCGGGGAATCGTTCGATCTCCTGGCGGCGCAATTCGTAGCGAATAGCTCCTACCGGCCCGAACAAGGTCAGAAGCTGCTGGAGAACCTCGTGGCTCGCGGTTTGCTGAAAAAGACCGCCCAGAAGGTGTGTCGTTGCGGCCAAATCCTTACAGACGCTGAAGCAGCCGGGGAAATCTGCCCGCACTGCGAGCAGGCTTTTGTCGATATTGGCGCGCCCGAGGTCCGGACGTTTTACAGTTATGCTGGCACGCGCCGACGCGATGTGCGGTGGGCGCTCGTCTTGCACGGGATGAACACGCGCGGCGCGTGGCAAGAGGAACTCAACTGGCTCATCTCGCGCACCTATGGCCGCTCGGTGCCGGTTGCCATTTACAAATATGGCGTCATTCGGCCTGGGGCGATTCTCAAATTTCGCCTCCGAGTCCTCGCGCGCCAACTCACTGCCCGAATCAAACATTTGAGTGGGCAGACCGAGAAGACTGGCTTCGGCGGAGTTCCAGATGTTCTCGCTCATAGCCTCGGGACATGGCTCTTGGGTCACGCCTTAAAGGAAGATCCCTCGCTTCGAGTGGGACGCGTGATTCTTACGGGCTGCATCCTTAGACCCGATTTTGATTGGGCTTCGCTGATCGCTAAACGCCAAGTCGAAGCAGTGCTTTGTCACTTCGGGACAAAAGACTTTTGGGCGCGTGTTGCGCAATACATTATTCCAGATTCTGGTCCGTCAGGTCGTCGCGGTTTCAATGACAGAACCGGCGTCCTACATTTCAAGAGTCCCGGCGTCCGACACAGTGATTTTTTCTTGGAACGACGGATGCCAACATTTTATCGCGAAGTCTGGCAACAATTCCTTACTTCACCGGGCCCCAGGCCCCTTCAAGCCGAGGAACCATTGGGTAACGCTTGGAAAGCAACCTTCTGGATATTACGCGCAACGCTTTTGCGTTGGGCGAGCGTGCTGATCATACTCATCGCGCTTCTGCTTGCTGTGGCAATCTTCGCTGCGGGTGGAATTACGCTTTACCGAATTTGGAAACATTTTAGCCGTGGCTGAACGCGTCGGTTACACGTCTTATCGTTCGGGATAGAAGAGAGACTGAAGGTCGCGAACGCCTGGCAACGTTCAGTGCCGGGCATAACATCTAACATTTTTGTTAGATCCATCGGATCGGCGTATTGAATCGGAAATTGGAGTAAAGTGCGGAATTCATTCTGCACTTCAGCCGACTTTGGGGCGCGGCTTCTTAGGAAAGCTTTCTCCATCCTTCGCCGCCTGTGTCATGTCCGCCGCTGGTGTTCACCCCACGCGACACGGGACACAAGCGAACGAAATGGATGAGAATAATCGCGGAGACGAATGGCCTGTCGGTTTTGAATATAATCGAGGAAATAACCGTCCGGAATTGCAGGCAGGGAATCAGGGCGGCACAGTCTCCCCGCGGCACAGCCACATCAAAGTTGGAACGGCGGATTGTGTCTAGGAACCGCCGACTAGCTCGTCAAGTTCTTCGGACTCTGGTAATCCCAATTCGAGGAGTTTACTGACTTCGGTGCGCGATAGACGAAACTCGCTCGGAATAATCGCGACGGTATCGGTCGCGATTTCGCCAAGGCCATCTTCGAATCTGTCTAACGAGTGTTCAAGAGAGGCGGATCGGGTTTGCGCTCTTCGGTTGTGATCGTCAGCCTATTATCGTCGCGCGGATCGACTCTGCCGTTCTTGATTTTCTCTCGCGTCTTACGAACTGATCGACGTTGACAAATGACGGACCTTTCCGAAACAAACCAAGTTTCTCAGATGATTGTGAGGCAAAGTGCGACTCGGCTCTCACGTCCAATTTTCGGATGACTGTTTATGATTGATCTCGGATCGAATAAAGTATCACCCTCCAACATGCGAAAAACGGTGCGTTTGTTATTCGAGATATTGCTGTTTTTGTCAATCTATCACCTCTGGAGAGAATTAACGAAACGCCGCTCGCGATTGCCCGAGGGCTCTGCTTTTCCGAATTTCGACGGCGATCGAATTTCTGTGCCCTCTCCAGTAGATTTGAATGTCGATTCAATAGACGATTTTGTGGACTGGATCGCTGCAACTCCCGTAGGTGATGCTCAGCGGATTCGGGATCAAGTGGCTTTGGCTGCTAAAGACGAGGAGGTGCTGGACGCGCTCACACAGAACCTTTTCGATTTTCCGATTGTAGATTTGGGAAGGCATTTGCTGTTGCTGTCCATCATTGGAGAATTACGTAACCCTCGGGCCGCTGAGCCATTGATTCGATTCATTAAGCTCCCTGGAGCAACATACGGGTTGTTAGGATCGGACGCCGGAAGGGAGATCCGCGCATCGAGGCAATCGCGTGATGCGTCACTCTTGGACGGCTCCTCCGCGTTGCAAGCTCGCGCTGTGGAAATGCTAGCGTATCTCAATACTCCACACGCGCTTCAAGAGGCATTAAAGATGGCCTCTGATCACATATCCAGAGCCGTGCGCGTGGCGGCGATTGATGCATATCTCTTCAATCATGGAGACAGTGCGGAGGCTGCAGCACGCTTAAAGGAGGCGATTCAAGGAGAAGATAGGAAGTTTGTCGGTCTGGCGCGGCGTTTTAGAGGAATGGATGTTTCCCAATTCGATGCCAGTATCGCCGCATTTTATCGCAATTACTCCGCGGAACATCCGCCTGTTCCAGAAATTTCTGCTAACCTCGCAAAGGAAACGCCTTCGGGAAAGAGGATCCGGCGAGGCAGTTCTGCTCGCCACATATGAGAGCAGGAGCTTTGCGCTACGACGATGCCCCACGTTTGAAAACCAACTCAACAAAGGATACTTAATATGTGCATCGATGGTGCAAGCCTTGAAGAAACAACGGTCCAAAACCTCTACGGATGCTGGCGAGACTTCTACCTCGCTGCATGGCAGATTTACGCCCTGACAGACGACTCTTGGGATGGAGCTGGTATATCCGACGCCTGCAATGTCTCACTTCCCTTTGCGAAGGTCCTAAATAGCATCTTTTTAATCAATTATGCCCTGTCTGATAACTACATCCCCCAATGGCATTCAACTGAGGATTACGGCAGTTCCTCCCGGGCCGCCGACAATAGGTTTCACGGTCCCTTTTACCAGCGATTCATCGAATATGACGGGTCGGCGAACGCGAGTACTGAGACTGGGCGTTTCGCGGCCAGAGACAGAACCGACTTGCACTGTCCACTCTTCAACCTCGGCGCTTACAGTAATTCTCCGAGCGCCCGGGCAGGGACAATGTTACATGAGTCCTGGCATCATTGGCAGCATAGGCATGGCTTTGTAACGGACCATCCTCAATGCGGCTCGCCTGGTCACGACTGCGACTACTACTACTTTCACGGCAGTGGAGCATACGACTTCGGTCAGCTTGATCGCTATAATCTCGATCGCAATAATTTCCACTTCCATTCGCCGCGGCAGGTGCAAGTTGAATTTCTCGCCGATCTCGCGGAATTGTCGAAGTTTTGGGTTCCGACGATAACGACTCAGGCAGCGCGAGTCGTCGGAAATGACCGGTTAACCAGTGAATTCGTCAATACAGTCGCTTATAGGATTGGAAAGCCCAGACCATTCTGACCACGCGCGGACTCATCTACAGTGTCAACACTGAGCGATCACGAGCCAAGGCTCGTCGCCGCGCCTGCGATCACCTGTATCCGCTCGAGTACGCTCGGATGGCGGCCTCCGCGGGAGCTAGCGGCGGAAAAAGCTTGAGTGGGCTTTAGATCGATATCTGGTTTCCTTCGAAACTGGTAAATTTGAACCTCATGTCCATCCTTCGTGAGTAGTATTCTTCCAATTTTTCAGGACAGAAATTGCTGACGCCTCCCCTACCGCAAGCCTTCTCGCGAATCGCTGCGCCAGTGAATGCCGGCAAAGGACCGGCCCAGTCCAATATTCGCGGCCAGCTTGTCGATCTCGTTTCCAAGAGTGAGTTTTTCGCCGCCCTGATAAGGTTTCAAGCTCAGTCCGTCCTCGGCCGGTTGCATGGGGTTAGGCAATTGGTAACTCTCGTCGAAGAACGCCTTGATAATGGTCGCGCACGCTCCAGCAATAACCGCGTGGCCGGCCCCAAAGGCCGGACGAGTGGGGGCACCTTCGGGGTAAGCTTGCGGCAGGAACCAAAATTTATGAATGCTGCGAGTCTTTTCCAGGCATTCGGAAGCAAGCGTCTTTTTCGCGAGGTGATTCTGAACGCGGCCCGCCGCGGCGCTGCCTGCGCAAGACTTTGAGAGCGTATTTGCGCTCCCACCCGCTGACCGCGCAGAACTCGTCCAAGGGCCGGCTGGGGGCCAGCTTTCCTGTCATTCGTTCGTAGCGGTTGCGAACGCGGGGAATGTATTCGGCAAGGCTCTTCTGACTCATCGCGGCGGGCATCCGCCACGGTGTCCATCATTATGAGGCAATGGAGTCTTCTTCTCGCTCCTCGCAAAACTCCTTCGGTGTCCTCTTCAATGCGGCAACACGCCTTTCGAACGACTCGTTAGTTCCGGCTTCACATTTTTCCCCTCCCGATGAATCATTCACCCGGAAGGCGTCGAAAAACGTGCAGAACCAAAGGGCGCAATCATGTCGAAACGCAATTAGCTCCCCCAGACAATCATGGTGAATATCGTTATTTACTCAGACGGCACTGGTCAACGGGGTGGTCTCTTGTTCGACGAGCGCCGCAGCAACATCTATAAGCTGTTCCGCGCAACCCGGTGTGGCCCGGATTCAACCGTAGATCCCGCTGAGCAACTGACCTTCTACGACCCAGGCCTTGGCACCGCTCCACCTGGCCATGAAGGGTCCGGCCTCGCCGGCGCTGCTCTCCGTGCCTTTACCAACCTGCTTAGCCAAGCCACCGGACTGGGCCTCACACGGAATATCATTGATTGCTATGCCGCCCTCATCCGGCTCTGGCGACCCGGAGATCGGATATTTCTGTTCGGGTTTAGTAGAGGAGCTTACACCGTGCGCTGTTTGAGCGCGGTGATATGTCTATGTGGCGTTCCTACTCGGGACGAACGAGGCCAGCCGCTTCGGAGGGACGAAAAGACGACCCAACGCATTGCTGAGGAGGGAGTCAAAAAAGTCTATCAGCACACGGAATCGCGGAAAACGTTCAAAACCGAGCGACAAAGGGAGCTGCACTCGCAGCGGGCAGAGCTAGGGCTCCGATTCCGGGAGAAATACGCCTCAGGAGACGCGGCTAGCCCAAGCAGGGCCAACACCTATCCGCACTTCATCGGCGTTTTCGACACCGTGGCTTCGTTGGCCAAACCGAAAGTCGCAGTTGTCACCCTTCTGCCAATGATTCTTCTCCTGGCATTATCGAGCTGGGGTATTCTCTCATGGCTCGGGTTCAACATCAGGTTCTGGATCGCGTTTGGAGTAGTTGCGGGGGGTGGCGTTCTTCTCTCTTGGCTGGGCCTCATCGTTAGCCTTATCCGATTCGAATTTGGCCTCCCTAGAAATGACAACTGGCGGCCTTTTCATTTGACGGATATCCACATGGAAAGCTATGAAACGGACCTTAGCGTAGAAGTGTCATGGGCCAGACACGCCATTTCGATCGACGAGTGTCGAAAGTCCTTCCCACGGGTTCCATGGGGCGGCTCCTATTCGGAGAAAAAGACTGAACCGGCCGATTGGTTTGAGCAACGATGGTTTGCCGGAAATCATTCTGACATCGGGGGGAGTTACCCGGAAAACGAGTCCCGACTCTCCGATATTCCGCTCGGGTGGATGCTCGAGGCAGCGGTGAATGCCGGGCTGAAATATGATCCATCGGTGCTTCATCTCTATCCTGACCCGACCGGTCCCCAGCATGATGAGAGTCGGAGCAGCCTATTTCGCTGGGCCCCAAGGAGCCTCCGGCCGATTCGAGCGGACGCCCCCCTCCACCCGTCCGTTCTCGATCGTTTCAATGCCGCGGAAGTGCTCGACTACGACACGATGAGGCCATACCGCCCGGAAAATCTTCGCCACCACACCGCGGTTAAGGGCTATTATTCGTAAGCCACTGGCCATTTGTCAGCGGTTATTGTCCAAGCGGCTCAGCCTGCTCTCTCTCCTTCTCTCCCCTTGGTGGTTCACAGCCGCTGCCTACCTCACCCGGAAGCCACGCGCCCAGGCGCCTCAACGAAGGAAATCCGCGAAACAACGGAATTTTTTGAAAACTTGTTCGCGATCTCCCCCGAGAGATTCGCGCCGGATCGCCATCATCCGGCATTCAAAGAGATTCGTGCGTTTCTAACGTCTCTTTGCTACACGTGTTGGGATGACAACGACGGCGTTTCTTTCATCATTGCCTGCGATCCTAGGGTTAACGGGGTTTATCGTTGTCTCATTCCTGCGCCATAACAGCCGTGGAAATGCGACAACTCGGCAAATCCTCGATAAGGTGCGTCGCGAGGCGCCAGACGTAGCGCGTTCCTTCCAAGGTCTGAGCGGGAAGCAGCTCGAGAAAGTGGTTCTTGAGGACCAGGCGATTAAGCGTGTCCTCGGCAAGCGCGACTACGAAATTCTGCGAGAGGCGCTGAGACAGCAATTCATCCTCTCCCTTGTTGTTTATTTCATATGCGCGGCGCTCGTTTGTTTTGGGGTATTGATGTTCCTTCGCCAAATCTCGCTGCCGCCCAAACTTGAAATCAGCGCGATTGGCTTGGCGAGCGACAACGAGACCGCGAAAGGCAAGGCTGTGGATCTGGACGATTTGCAGGTCACGTGGAAATTCGCCGGCACGCCGGAAGATGTGGTGATTTATCTCGAAAACGCGCAGACAAATCGGCGATCGACAGAGCTTAGAACCAGATCTACGCAGGAGCGGTTGATATTCGCTCGCGATATGTTCCGGCCGTGTCTACTCGAACGCGCGCCTGGCCGCAGCAACAGAGTCCGGGTCGTCTGTCAGGCGAAGCACGCTGTGTTCCGTTCAGATGAGTTCGATCTGTGGGTCGGTATCAACATCTGGGGTTTTTACGATCAGGAGAAACGTTCGGTGCGACTCACCGCAATGATCGATCACACGCTCGTGCAGGAATACCCCTTTGAAGCTAAGGTCACGGTTTGGACCAAAGAGCCTGCGAAACTGTTAAGCTTCGGGGGAACAATGCGCGGGATGGGGGATTATCCGGTCGAAAATCCCGAAATTATTCGCTGGGAGACGATGGGAATCATTTATCTGGGCCCGGGCGATCAGACCCTCGTTCGCGCGACCGTCGAACCGATCTAACGGCCCCGGCGAGTATGGTGATATGCGACGTGCGATGGACGCTTGGGGTCCTCCTCGTGGCCGCGCTGCTTGTAGGGGAGTGCCATTACAGCGGCGATAATCGCAAAGCTTAGACGAGAGGCTTTCAATCCCAGCGATTACCCTCCGGCTAAACTCTCACACGGAGGGCACCCGATCCGTCCCTGTAGGAATTTTCCTACACGTCGTTGCCAAAATTTGTTTGACATTGGACTTCTAGAAGGTGTTTGATCGCAGCAACACGACTCCCCCATGCCTAGTGCTACTCGACTGTTTTACTGGGAAGGTATTATTGTAGTGGGCGGCCTGTTTGGCGTCATCGCCTGGCGGCTATTCACAGGTGGAATCACCCTGCGTTGCCTTCTCCGCGGTGATCGTATCGATCGCCGCAGCCCCACCGGATACTCCTCTTTCTTCAGCCCGGGCCGAGCGCAAATGTTGGTCGTTACCGTCCTCCTAGCGGGCTACTATTTGATCCAGGTGATGCACGATCCCACCACCTTCCCTAAAATGCCGACTTCCTGGGTGGTCGCGTTAGGAAGCAGTCACGCAATATACTTGGGTGGCAAAGTTCAATCCATGCTTTTGGGAGTTCGTGACTTGATGATTGATAGGAGAAAACTATGAAGAGAAACGTTGAATTTTGGGCAAGCTTAATTGGGGCGGTCATTTTCGCTTTCGTGATCGCGAGGTGGGTTCCCGGAGATCCCAAGGAGAAAATTGTTCTGGCCATTGAGTACGGCGGGCTCGTGATCACCTTTTTGTTTGGCTTCATGATCCTTGCTGCCATCGCAAGCGGCAAAATCGATATCAGTGCCATTCTGGAAGAAAAATCAGCCGATGGGACATCGGCCGGCGCAAGTATGTCGCGCTTTCAATTGCTGATCTTTACCTTTGTAATTGCGCTGAGCCTCTTCCTGATTGTGGTTAACACGGGAGACTTCCCCACTTCCATCCCTCCTGAAGTCCTGACGCTATTGGGTATTAGCGCGGCCACCTATGCGGTGAGCAAGGGCATTCAAGCGGGATCCACGAACGGCGACGCTAACTCGTCAACTACGGATTCGACCACAACAAAAGGGCCTGCCACCACCACCACCACGACTCGAACTACGCCAACAACCGGGATACCCCCGGTACATTAATTTAGTCCGGGCAATGACCTCCAGCGCTTAGCGGCACCCCTCTTATTGGAATATGCCGACGCAAAAAGACAATTCCCAATCCCATCCTCGGAAGCGCAAAACACGTCCCGCGCCGTCAAAGTTTAGGCGTTACGTGGCACCTTGGGCGCCGCTAGCTCTAGCACTGGCCGTTCATACAACCAAGACGCCACGCGCTCCCGCCCCAACGGGTGAAGGTTTTGACCCGGTGTGCGCTTTACCCTTTGAAGGGGTGCGAAATCCTCTTTTCGACGACCAATGTGGGATTGCTGGTGGAAGTACGGATCCAGCCAAGCAAGAGGAAAGCAAAGCAAAGAACAACTTCTGCGCATCTGGGCAGGCGCCGCGGGTGATGACTTACGGGGAGTTAGTCAGCCTACAAAGCCAAAGCACCAAAATACCACCCAAGTTAAAGGACCGGACTCCGGTGCACAATCTAGGGGAGGGCGACTACGTGAGCTACGTGGCGTTCATCAAAGACGCGCATTATTCCGACGTGGGAGCGGGAGAGGCCGTGAATTGTGGCATTCCGGGTCGGGGCACCAATGATATCCACATTGTTCTCTTAAAGGATCCAAACGACGACGAATGCGAAAGCACGACAGCAGAGATCAGCCCGCACTACCGGCCGCCGGACTGGACAGCGAAAAACCTTATGAGCGTTTCCGCCGGACACCCCGTGCGTTTACAGGGGCAACTTTTCTTCGACGGCAGTCACAAGCCCTGTACTGGAACGTCCCAACCCAACCCCAAACGTGCCTCGGTCTGGGAGGTGCACCCCGTCTACTCGATCGAGATTTGTGAGCAAACCACTATCGCGGAGTGTCAGAGCAGCAGCGCGGTGTGGAAGCCGCTTAGCGTCGCGATCAAGGCGAGTCTGCATTAGGTAGAAAAAAAGCGCAATCTAAAGCAGGGCACTGACGCCGTCTCAGAACCGACCGCGTCAGATCTTTTTCTGACGGCATTATCAGGGAGGCGTGATTACTCCCTTAGTCTTGAAGGAACTAGAATCTTGCATTTGGTGCAGACGATCCTTGCAATCTGCTATCACCGCGGCCAAGGAAGTCGCTCCGGCTGGGTTTTGCGCAAGAGCTTCGCCCCGCAGCGTCCGGTACTGCACGAAATATTCTAGGGCATCAACCAAATTGCCCCCCTCATACGCCAGCTTGCCCTTTGTATAAATTTCAGCGGGCGTTTCTGCGCGGATAGTGGCCGCAAAAAAGGCTATCGAGAAGAAGATGATTATTGTTTTCATGGCGGAGAGTCAGGGAGCTTAATAGGCGCTGCCGTGGGTTTTTGCCTTTCTGGGATATTCGCACCGCCGGTTTCAAAGGGCTTGTCTTTGAAAAGTGCAATTGCCAGGAGGAAGACGCCTAGCAACAAAAATAGGAGCCCGGGAGAAGCGCTGGCGAGCCCCGATTTTACCCCTCGAAAGCTAGCGCTGAACTTGAATTCGCCTGTGATCCCCAGAACCATAAGCTTGAAGCCCATCCAAGTAATGAAAACCCCCGCGAGCAAAACAGCCAACTTGAATCCGAGAATCGCCAGGACGGTTATGAGATGGATGCGCAAGAGGAACTCGTCCACGTCAGGAAACTGGTTTGCTCGTGTAAGGCAAGACTTCTGGAAGGTCTTGGCGATTTCTGACAGAAGCCCGAAATTCCTCAGTGATATTAACTGGAGAATAGTTTAGCGAGTCATCCTTGAGTCGTTCCAGAACGGATCGGTGAATCAAGGCACTTTCCGGTATCGCGCGAGCCGCTCTTTTATTTGCTCTCCACTCGTATGCCTTTTTCTCACGATTCCATGCACGCTTTGGCCAATATTCAGCCAGGCCCCAAGGTCCGACGAGGGAATCGTGAACGGGGTCGGCCCAAACAACCCGTGCGGATGTATTTTTAAGGATCTTGGTCAATCGTTCTTCATCGATGATTAAGCCCTCATGCCGGGCCTCGGTAATAATCCACTCAAAAGGCAATCGCCATAGTTCGGAATAGACATCGGGATTTGAGGCGAAAAGGAAAGGGTAGCCGCCGCCTACGTCGCAGTGAACGCCAGGAAACCAGATCTCTTTCAAGTCTTGAGTGGCAATCGCCATATGAAACACGTTTTGTCGAAAAAAGGCACGGCGCTCATCAAGAGAAATAGCGTGGCGAATCGTCTTCACGCTTGGATTGGAAGCGGTGTAAGGAAACTTTGCCGGATTAGCGACCCATCCAACTGATGAGACGGTGTCCCAAACACCCATGAAGTGGACATGACAACGCCTTTCTTCATCGTCGTGGGACATGGGACGCGCGAAGGTCCACCTGAAGTTATCACACAACGCCTTCCATCGTTCTAGCGACTTCGAATCTTTCTCGTCATTAAGCTGCTTATAGATTCGCATGGCATAGGGAACCATCTCGACGCTTCCTCGCCCCAATAGACCGATCGTGTGCAACATCCCGGCCAGGACTCGGACAGAATAGGCTCCTCGGCTAAACCCGAAGAGGAAGATGCGATCACCAGGTTCCCAGACCTCCATCAGAAAACGATAAGCATCCCGAATATTTTCAAGCACCCCCATACCGAAGGCTAGCCCCAGTATGTCGTAAACCTTGGTCCAGCCCTTCATCAGGGCATTCGGTTCGGGAAGTGTGCCCACGCCAGGCTGATAGTACAACCGCTGCCGTTCGGGGTCGCGTTCGACGATTTGAACTAACCGGATAACATTGGTGTTTTCTTTCCCAAACTGATTATTCGTCCCGTCGCAACACACTACTAGATTCCGACCGGACTTACCGGCCGTTGTTGCACTCATATTCATGGGCGAAGCCTAAGCGTTTAGGTTGGGGTGGGACGATGGCGATGAGTGACGGATCCTAGCGATTTTATGCCGATGGGGAGCGCTGGTTTGGGGTTTTTAATGCGAACAAGGTTGATGATGAGCAATCGGAGAAATCGTGTCCAGACAGAAAATCCGATTTGTCCATTTTTCAGCTGACAGTTTTTGGGCGAGGACAGCGCTGGATGGGGTGGGCCCGAGCGTGGAAACGTTCTGACGAATACATGAGAGGAGGTACCTACCTTTAACCTGCAAGGCCCTGAACTCTAAGAAGTTTACGCATGCGCTCAAGTATTTCCGGCCGGTGGCACGCTCGATACCGGTTTGCCACCTAATTCGCGAAACCTCGCGCAAGCCGGTCTAACTCAGGGCTTCGCCCTGCTTCACCGCGGGACGGCTAATCGTTCAACGCTCTGTCGGATACAACCTTGCGGCAACCTACTGTCGGTGCTATCGCTGTCGCGTCTTGGTGATCATCAGCCACAAAGGCTTTCCTTTCCCTTTCTTTTTTTCGTGCGCCGCCGAAACCAGCATCTTTTTCTGTCCCGGAGGTTCGGTCTCTGCGGACTTAATGATAGATCCACTGGAACGATTTTCTCCAGAAGGTAACGGCCAGAGATTGGGGAAACTATCTGTACCGCCAATCTGCAATTCGATTACGTGGTCCACATCCCAGCCGTAGGCGCTGGGCTTCAGCCCGTATTTGCCAACCAAGTCTTTGAATTTAGCGACTTGGTTGCCGCGGACGCCTCGCTCATCGAACTGGAATTTTCTTCCCACTTCGACCTGACTTGCTGCTGTTAAACCGATAGGACCTTCGCCACCGGGGGCGTTTTGACTTTGCGTCGGCAGAAAGCGCCAGATCTGGCCTTTGTAGTCCTTGTCCGCGAAACGGTTCTTCAAGGTATCTTGCGTCAACCCAGCCAACGTTCCGATGGCGAGATAGAAGGTCGGATACGCCTCAGCGCGGCGCTTCTGATATTCTAACGGGACCGGGTTCTCTGGCGTCCCCCAATCGCCGTCCGAGAGCAGCACCATCAAATGCTGCGCCATGTCATTCATTTTTGCCTCGATGTTCTTCTGCAAGGCTTCGTCTTGTTCCTCGGGTTTGGCCTTCGTTATGAGTTTATTGACCTCTTTCAAAAGCTCTCGGATCGCATCGATGGCGTTCTTCTTTTTTAGATCTTTCTTGGCTTCGGGTTCTTTTTCGGCAATGAACTCCTCAATCGGTCGCGGCGAACTGGCTACGGTCAGTTGGGCGCTCGCCTGTTCGCCGCGGAAATAAAGTTCGTGGGACTCCCCGTTTGCGACGAAGGCCTTGCGCGCCTTCCACCAATTGCTCACGGCCTGCTTGAGCTTGCCGAACAACTTCTTCGCTTTGTCTGCGATCCACTTTGCTACTTTCAACAAGACGGCGTCTACCTTGGCTCTGATCTTTTGAAGCGCGTTCTTGATCTTGTCGGTGATGCCGCTCAGGTGCAGCAACTGCGCCAGGAAACTGATCACGAGCGAAAGGCCGCGCTTCAATCCGTCCTCCATGGCGCTGGCCGCGGCCCCGATGTTTCCAGAGGCTATTTCCGAGATCGAGCCCAGGAAATTGCTGATCATGCTCATGATCTGCTTGGCCTTCTGGATGAAGAAGACAATCGTGTCGTAGATGCCGATGACGGCCTTGATGATGCCGGCGCCGGGAATGAAGATGCCGACCAGCCATTGGATGGCTTGTTCGATGATCTTGGTCTTGATGAAATCCTTGACCGCTTCGATGAAGGCGTCGCGCATTTCGCTGGCCATCTCTTTCAGTTGTTCCCAGGCGGCCATGGGACCTTCGGTAATCAGGGTCTTGACCAGGGTGAAAGTCTTCTCGAGGCCGGCTACCACCGGCTCGGTCATGACTGTGACCATGTGTTTGCGGATGTTCTGGTAGGAGATGCCGATCATCTGGAGGGCCACGCCAATAATGCCCTGGAAGTTCCAGGTCTTGGGCAGGACCAATCCCTCGAGGGAACCGGTAAGCCACTCGAACAATGCGTCCTTGAGATGAGTCAGGAAGTTCTTGCCGAAGTTCTTAAAGCCGGTAATGGCCGCGTTCATCAGGTTCTTCACGAACTGGATCGGTTGCGTGAAGATGGCCTTCAGCACGGCCGCGCCTTTGTTGATAATGCCTTCGATGGTGGAGAGCGACATGCCCGCTTTCTCCAAGGCCCAGGTAAAGAATTTCTTGGCCGCCAACAGAAGGAGCTTGCCGAGTTTCGACAAGGCGCCGGCCATCGCTTCCTTCATTTTCTCGATCTTCTCGTCGATGGCCTTGATTGCCGCCGTCTGTTTGTCTTTCAATTTGTCGCGCAGCTCTTCCTCTTTTTTGTTAACGAACTGATCGAGTTCCTCTAGCTTGCCGTTCATCTCCTCGGCCGTCTTGTTGCCGATGTCCCTCAGGTCCGGTCCCAGCTTGTCCACGTATTCGTTGATTGCCTTCTTCGCGTTAGCCAGCTCATCCTTGCATTCCTGAATCACGCGTTTGTTGTCGGCGCTGATGCTCTCGACCAGCTGGTTGATCGTGTTGACGAACACGGTCCGGTTGCGATCGAAGATGGCCTTCACCTCGGGCAGCTCATCCATGCCGCAGAGCCAGTCCTTCGCTTGTCTCGCCCAGCCAAACCAGCCGGAATAACGGTCGTCTTTGTAAGCCTCCAGTTCGCGGTTTACGTTGTCCTCGAATTGTCTGGTGGCCTTCGCGTTTCCGTCGTCGAAGCGCTTCATCGAGTCCTTCTCGAGATCGGCGAGCTTCTTCTTCACCTTGTCTTGCGCGGACTGAAAGATGCCGTTGATCCTGGCTGCTACTTCTTCGCGCTTCTTCTCAAGGGTCTTCTTAGCTTCGGTCTGCTTCTTGGCCGTGGCGCTAAGCCCTCCTTTGCGTTTTTGTTTTAGGTCTTCGCGTCCCTTCTTCTCCTGCTGCTGGAGATCCTTCTCGACTGTCGCGGCCTCCTGCTGGGCGAACTTCTGGACGGCGAGAGGTTCAGTCACCGCCGCTTTGTCCAACCCTTTCTTCTCCTTGTTCGCCACCGCGAGATCGCCGCTATCAACCATGTCGAGCTGCTCTTGCGTAACTCCTTCCTCTTTCAGCTTGCTATCGGCCTCCTGAGTGTAGCCGGTCACATCCGTGTGCTCCTTTTGCAGCGGTGCGACAGCGCCTTGCCCCAGGTCCAGGTTAGCGGTGGCGGGCGCCACTTCTTCCGGAGGCAAAGCTTCGGGGGTATGCTCAGGAGGAGCAGGCAGCGGTGTCTGCTCCATCTGCTCGAAAGTGGCGGTGACAGCGTTCTTGTCGCCCTGCACCACCTTCATCACGTCCGCGCCCATATGCTGGGCTTTCTGGTCGCGCTTGAAGTTATCGACTGCTTCGATGCTTCTCGGGAAGTTCTCCTCGAGCGATCCCTGGAGCTGTTGTTTGGCTTTCTTTTCTTCCACGACTGGCGGTGGATAGCTATCCACCGTAGCTACCTGGCCCGTGTTACTTTTCGATTGCCCCTCACTAGGCGGTATCACGACGGCCTTCTCGGTCTGCTGCAATTTTTCGGCGGCATCGTCGTGGGTTTGCTCGTTTTGTTTCAGCTTGCGCAGCACGGCCACGCCTTTGACGAGAACAGGAGTCGCTTTGGCGGCGAGGAACTGCGCTACCTTGCCGGCGCCTACCTTCAGTATCGGCACGCCGCCGCCGGCCTTTGGCACCATCTTGCTTCCTTTCCCGGCGCCCTTCTTTCCTTTGGCTTCGAGCTTCGGCTTTCCCTTCTTCTCTTCTTTCCGGACGAGTTTCTTTACATCCGGCACGGGCTTGGGCGGGGGTCCTTTGCCCAGTTTTTGCTCGGCCGCTTTGGCCTGGATTTCCAGCTTGGTCGCCTCGGCGTCCGTCATGTCCGGCGGCAACTCATTGAGTTTGCCGTCGCTGGCCACGAACATCGTTTTGCCGGCCGCGTCCACGGTGCGGCGCCGGAGGACAGCGCGCCTTGTTGGACGGTGTGGGTCAACTCATGGGCAATCAGTTCCCTGCCCGCATGGCTCTCAGGCTGGAACTTATCCTTGCCGAAGAAGATGTTGTTACCCACGGCAAACGCATTGGCGCTTAGTTGCCGGTTTAGCCTGGCCGCTTTGTCGCCCGTGTGAATTTTTACTCCGCTGAAATCAGCGTTGAAACGAGGCTCCATGAACTGGCGCACGCCGAGCGGCAAGGGCGAACCTTCGGAAACGCCGGCGCGAATGTCCGCCGCCACATTGGGCGGGCTTTGCTCCTGGCGAAACACCCGCTGCGCTCCCGGCTCGGTCTTCTGCGCAAATATGCCGGAGCTGGCAAAGCGCGTGAGATAAGGCGAGGCGAAGCTTGAGGGCGCGGCCATGCCTACGACTCTTCGGGCGGTTGTCTCGGCGGCCGTTTCCGCCGCGTCCTTGGGAGAGGAAACCTGGAGCGAAGTGGACACTCCCGACGGTGCGTTCGTCGCCACCGTCGCGCCCTGCCCGGAACGCGCGGCGGCCGGTTGCGCTGTCGTCGTCCTGCTTATCGTTTTAGGGACGGCCTTCTCCAAGCTTGTTCCTCTTTCGCCTTACCACCCGTTACACAGTTCTTCCTTCCTTGAGGAATTCCCGGCGGATGCCTGTTTCGATGTCTTCCAGCAAAATGATGTTCTCGTTTCGGCTTAAGGCCTTGAGGGAGGAGTAGCGCACCACGTTCATGATCGTGCCGCCCGAGAGGTCGTATTTGTCCGCCACCAGATCGAGATCGACCGTCTCCTCCATCACCGCCCGGGACGAAAAGGCGTTCCGCCAAATGCGCAGCCTCTCCCTCGGCTTGGGCATGGGAAAATTCACCACCGAGTGAAAGCGCCGGATGAAGGCGTCATCAATGTTGGTCTTGATGTTCGAGGTCAGAATCACCACGCCGTGAAACTCTTCGATGCGCTGCAAAAGAAAGCTGATTTCCTGGTTGGCAAAACGATCGTGCGCGTCTGCGACCTGGGTTCGTTTCCCGAAGAGCGCATCGGCTTCATCAAAGAACAGGATCCAGTTTTTGTGCTCGGCCAAATCGAAAACCTTGGCCAGGTTCTTCTCGGTCTCGCCGATGTATTTCGACGCGATCATGCTGAGATCGATCTTGTAAACGTCGCAGCCGCAATGTTGCCCGAGCAGGCAGGCCGAGAGCGTTTTCCCCGTGCCAGGCGGACCGCAAAACAAGCTCGTGAAACCGGGCTGCAGCTTCCGATCCATTTCCCACTCCTTCAGCAGCCGGTGCCCGTGCATGATCCAATGTTTGATCTCGTCCAACTGCTCGAGCGTCGCTTCGGGCAGGATGAGACAATCCCAGTCCAGTTGGGTCTCGATCAGCCGCGCGGGGAAAGTCGCTGTTGAAATTGGGCTTGCACTCGATGCCGGTGGTGAAGAGATGGCGATGCTCGCGGGAAATGGTGATGGCGCCGCTCAGGAGCGATTCGCTGGGATTGACCGACGAAAGATGGAGGATGTTGTGCCGGGCGAAAACGTGATCGCCTTCGAAAAGGCGCGTGACTTCGAAGCGCGCGGCCAGATCGTCGCCCGCGACCACGAAGACGGCGGTCTCGCCCGTCGGGATGAAACCGCCGTGCGTGACTCCGTTCAGCCCGCCGAACTCGGTGAACCCGCGTTCCGTGGCAGCGTTCTTACTCCAGAGCACGTCGAGGAGCTGGGGACGGATCAGAGGAATTAAGGCCAAAAGAATGACCAGGCGCTCCACGAAGGTCCACTGGTAATGACAGACAAACTGCGCGTAAGGAGAAAGGCTCCCGCTCAGATCGGGCGGCTCTATTTCCAGCACGGACTCGGCCGCGCCCGGAGTGCGGAAGTAATGTTTGAGCCGGGTATCGAGCACCCGGGCAAACCAATCCAGCTCGCGCTCGAGATCGCGCGCATTCTCTCTCATTGCGTTTACCATTCGAGATAAAGGGGCTGTTTCATCCAAGGCAATTTGATCACGCTGATGCCCCACGGCAGATACTCGAGCAACAGATCGAAGGGCTGGCGTTCCACCTGCAACCGCCAGCCGTTCTCTTCTTCCCGGAGCAAGGCCGGCCGCTGCAGGAACGAGCCGCGAAGGCCGGCGCTCGAAGTATTTTTCAACGCACTCCAATGGACGATCGCAGCTTGGAGCAACACTTCGGCTTCCTCCCGATCCAGGTCAGTGAGCAATCCTTCGCCCACGCACAGGGGACTGTGCGGATGCACGCCCAGCAAAACCTTGATCAGAACCAGGTCGTATTCATAAACGGCCTCCTGGCCTGTCGCCAAAAAATGGAGCAGCGCCGCCGCGTGGGGAAATTCGCCGTTCATCACCTCATTCCAATCATCTTCGCAACGCACGACGTGGTTTGGAGGGTGAGAGGCCTGTGGGATCAAAACAATCCGGTTGCAAATGGCATCGCACTCCCTATATCCCGCGCGCAGAGCCTTGTATCAAAACTGCCTTATCACTCAGGCCCGCACCCGCAGTATTCTCGCCGGATCGAGGTCTGTTTGAACCAGATGGCCGAGTTTAGGGACCGCGTTGGCTGGAGCTCAGAGAAGCTCTTGCCCGTGTTCGATGAATTTGTTGCTCTCGTCCGCAAAGCAGTCCTTTCCCTGGCCCCGGGTATGCCAGTAAACGACTGCTCGATCGCAATGTTATCCTTTGGGTGACGAGAGCCCGAATGAGTTTCGGCTTCATTTCGTATTCGCACGCAGATCGTGAGTATGGCGCCCAGGCTAAGACGGTGCTTGCCGAGTTCGACATCGAAGCCTTCCTTGCACACGAAGACTTAGAGGTGTCCGAAGAATGGCAGGCCCGCATATTGGCCGAGCTACGGCGGTGTGATCTTTTTGTCCCGCTTTTGAGTCAAAATTTTCTGACCTCAAAATGGGCGCCGCAGGAAGCTGGGTTTATCGCCTCCAGGCCTGAAGTGGTCATTGCGCCATTATCGATCGACGGAACAACGCCATTCGGTTTTTTATCCCACTTGCAGAGTCGGCGAATCCCCGTCGAAGGCCTAACGCGTGAGTTTCTGATCGAGCCCCTCGCGACGAGAATGCCTCGAACGGTTTTGCCTACTCTCATTCGAATTGCCGGGGCCGCCAAAAATTTCCGAGATGCCGAAATTAAGTTGGCGCCGCTCGTGCGCTTCTTTCCCGTCTTCACTCCACAAGAAGCTCAGACACTTGCCGAAGCGGCCGGAAGAAACGCCCAGATTTGGTCGGCTAGTCTTTGCCGGACCGAATACCTGCCAGCTTTCCTTCGCGCTCAAGGCGCGAATCTGGACCCGTCGACCTTACGCAAACTTGAATACCAGGTGGAACATGACGAGCCGTATCCACCGAAGATGGAACGTGCTCCTGACTCCTGACCTCCGCACCGCAACAATTCACTACATCGTCAATGAGAAGTTTTTCTTGGGTTGGCCGCGATTTCGACCGAGTTTCTGGATCCCGCTCGCGAACGCCATAGCCACATTCGCGGTTTGTTTTGTGCCGAACGAAGCCACGCCGGCTAGATCCCGGGCCAGGGTGTCACCACAACGCGGGCAAATGTAACCGAATTTTTCTGCGATGCTTGGTTTTCATATGAGATTTGCGATCAAAAGCATTACGCGGGATGCAGATTTCAAACTAAATCATTCCGGGAGCAAACAGACCCCTGACGCTTGCCTGTCATGTCGTCGATATAAAAGAAACCAGTGAAAGCCTGACTTTCTACGATGTGCCCACCACTATGAACTCTTCGCTGGAGGCCATAAACATGGTGACGGAGCATTACGAGACAAGGGAACTACTCAAAGAGAAAGAAAGAAGGAATCTCAAGAAGGCGGTGACCTCGATCCAGCGATTGGCGCCACTCTCCCCCGAGGCAAATGGTGGTGCCGTAGGCCGTGATGAGTCTGTTTACGAAATTAACTGACTCGCACGCATGCCATCATCTCAGCGACTACCGAAAGACCCTGATTCCATAGCTAGTCTACAAACGCGATAACCAGAATGTCACCCGGCTTGACTAAGTGCTTTAAAAAGGCCGTCTTGCGTTCGGCATCGGGTGATGCTGGGCTTTGGTAAATCGCATCCTTCGTGATCAGGCGGGCCTGCGGTTGCCAAGAACCTCGCCACAAATCAGACATTCGCCCTTTTGCCAGTAAGGAGTCCACAGTTTCGTCATCAGAAATCGCCATTTCTGAGCTCTTACTTCGTCGGTCGATTACGACGAGTCTCTTGCTTTCCCGTTCGCGCAGCAGTTCGAAGGGACAGTAAATTTCGCGAAAGTCATCGCGTTGCAACATTACTACCCGAGCGGCGCTACGTTCTTTAGGATCGGAGGAATCGAAGGACATTGAAGGCAATCCTTTGACATCGCTTGCTTTAGCTATCCCCGCGCCTTTCGAAAACACCAAACCCAGAACGATTACGGTCGTTAATATTATCCATCTCATAAAGCTAATCTAATCAAGGGGTAACAATCGAACGTCCGTGGTATTTCCTCCGTCCGCCAATTCCCAGAGCCGCGCGGACCATATACTCGACGTCTATCACATTGTTGTTTCGTTCACCAAACCGGGTTTCATCTTTGTAACCTAGCACCGAATGGGCGGGATTCTGCCCGGTGAAATCCTTGAGATAACCAATCGTGTCGTAGTTCGCCGTCGTGAAATGGTTTTGCGCGTCCTGAATCGTTTTGATCTGCCCAAAGCCGTTGTAAGTGAATTGCGTGGTCTGGTTGGCCGCATCGGTCACCGTTTGCGGCAGTCTGTTCGGGAAATAGGTGTAGCTCGCCAGCAGATCGGTTGTTGCGCCCCTTTTTTGCCGAACTTCTTTTAGATCCAGTGTTAGTAGTCGTAGGTTGGCGGAGTAAGGTCCCACTTACCGCCATGTGCCCTCGGAAACGGCCGATGCCGATCCTTTAAGAACTCTACGAGAGACGCCGCATTCTTTTTCTCGCGTGGGTTCTTAGTCTTGCCGATAAGGCTTTTAAGCAACTCTATGAGACGAAGCTCCCCGGCGCTCCCATGCGTTAATGTTTCCAGTCGGGGGGGCTCACGTTTAGGAATGAAGATCGTAAAATGGATTTCGGGATAAATTAACTTGTCAGTGGCAAGGTCGACTGGGAAATCCAGGCTCAGAGTGTAAAGGCGACCGTCTGAAAATCGGATGTCATTCAGGATCGAGCCTCCATCCACAGCAACATCCGTTTTTGGGATCGAAATGAACACCGTTTGAGGTGTCTCAGCCAGTGCACAAGATAAAGAGTCCGAACTGAGAGCACTGCTCACCTCCTGGGCCAGAAACAATAGGCCGAATAAGGGCGCAACTACTAACGATTTCATTTCCTAAAATCGACGCGAAGTCGTTTCAACATATCATTAAGTACGTCACCGAAACCGGCTGGGTGTCGAATCTTGCATCCCAGGGGAGAACCACAATTGGCAGGTAACTCGCTGACCGGAACACGGTCATATCCGAGAGCAACGCGCTGAACCGTTCCTCTCGTGTTCCCATGCGCAACAAGGACAATGTCGTCGTATTTTTTGCATTTCGAGTCGAAGAGGTCTTCCCGTGAAAAAATCAAACGTACATCGAGAGTGTCCCCTGGGGCAAGCGGATGGTTCTTCCTAAAATCATCCACAGCTTGCAGTACGTTAACGGCAAAAAAGTTGTTTTCTTCTCTATTTTCACTCTGCGTTAAGGTGTCGTGCTCAACCCGATTGAATTCTTGCAATTGCGCATTCGTGAGCAACCGATATGCGATTGCTACAAGTATATCCTTTAAGCCGAGTGGGTCAACGAGGTTCAGGGGATCGTTATGGACATAGCCATAGAGATTGATATCGCCATTTTCCTCGATGGGATCGCGGCTTAGCCAACGACCTAAACTTGTGTTGTAAATGCGCAGCGGAGCGAAAGCTAGCTCGGGATACTGCGTGTTGACGTAATGGCCAGTAAATCCGAAGTCTGCCCCGACTGCGTTCGACGTAATCAGGTTACCGGAACGCAGACCCCATACGTCGTAGTCGTAACGGGCGCGCGCCGCCCCCGCAGCGTCCGATAATTCACGAACCGAGCCTAAATGGTCCCGGCTATAGAAGTAAGCGTTCCGATTGATCTGCTCTCCTTGGGGGTAGAAACGTTTGCTAACGGCATTGCTCCCATCGCGCTCTTCACATCGCTCCCAGCCACACCAGATGAACTGTCGCGTGTCGATGACCGTGCCATTCTCTCTTTCCACGCGCCTGGTCTCACGGTTCTGCCCATCATAGCTCAATTCGGTGCGGTGCGCCCCAGAGTTTATGGCCACGCAACGGTTGGCGGCATCCCACTCGTAAGTAGTCGATGGCCCCGCACTGACAGTTGATTGAATAAGGTTGCCGTTTAGGTCATAAGACTCTGTCATAGCGGCGACTGCCGGCACGTTCACCTGGTAGCGTTGCGTCGTGCTATTGCCGTTGCCATCTGTAGCTATCACCTCAAATTGATCACTGCCAGTGCTCGCTGTCGCGCTTCCTTCAAACTCATTGTTCGTCTTCACCCGACCAGCAACTCCGTTAACTGTCACGGCCGCAGGCTCTGTTAACGCTCCGGTCACCTTGAGCTTCCCGCCTCCAGTGCGCTGCACGAGCTGGTTAAGCTGGTTCGGCTTCTCGGTCGTTACCTGGTTGTCGATCTGCTCGCTCGTCCGGTTCCCGGCAGAATCGTAGTCGTAAACATAGCGCTTCACCACAGCCTGCGTGCTCACGTCGCGCACCGTCGCGTCGCGCAACTGATCCACGTCGTCATAGCCCAGCTTGTAGCCTGTCGCTGGTTGCGTGCCGTGCTGCTGCGTCCAATCGCTGATTCGGCCACGAGCGCTATAGCCGTAGTCGAACTTTGAGATGATCCCACCACCGCTCGTGAGGTGGGTGATATTCGATAGTGCCCGATCGCCCAGGTTATCGTAGTAACCGAAGGTGGTCTGCTGCCCGTTCGGAAGATCGATGGAGCCGAGGCGCGAACTCACCCCATCGTAATTATAGTTAAACAGGCCAAGCGCGTTGGTAACCGAGTCTATCCGGCCCAAGTCGTCGTAATGCGGCGTCGATGCCACCCCATTGATGGCCTGACCCTTGAAGATAGAGCATTCCTCACGAACCCCGTCCGCATGCGCAAGTGAACTTGAATTTGATCTGGCCGTTGTCGACAGCATATACGATCGAAGGCCCGTCCAATTTGTTTGCAAGATCGAAAACCAGAAAAGATATCGCGCCATCAGCCGCTCGCAAAGTTTTCTTGAAAGCTATTACGCCATTCTCTCGCTCTCGGAAGTCCTGAACGCATCGTTGCACAATCTCCTCGCGGTTGGATGTAACCGGGAGATGCATGCTGAAGCCGGCTCTAGTCCCAGATGCTTCGTCTGACCATGGCACTTCTGACAGTCTCGTCGTCCCGCGACATGACGTGCAAAGAATAACAGCGCTTAGTAACAATCTTAGAGTTTTATTCATTTACCGACCCGATGGATTCTGGACTGGCAAGCCATCATACTTAGTTCTCGTTGGATATCCTAATGCATTTCGCATTATGTTCTCACGCCTCACCCCCCATTCCTCACCCCGCATAACACCGGAGTTTGGATTAGTCGAGAACATCACCGTTCCGATATCATACTGCTGAGAATGGCGTAGCTCGTGCGTCAAGGCGATAACGGGATCCCGTAGTTCGCCGGTCGGCGAAAACCAATTGTTCGGATTATACTCTACGATAGAATTTGTTCCCACGCCGTTCTGAGCGTTTTCGAAGTCGTCCCATAACGACCCGTTAGTGCCTGATGGATTAGAATTACACTTTACTGGCATGGTGATGACGTGCCTATTTTCTGACCGGAACAGCTGATCTATCATCGCCCGGAGTCTTGGATCTGCATTTCTCATTCGCTGGAGGTCTGCGCGAACTTGAATTCTGTAGGCAGTATTTCCTTGGATATTTATGTAAAGCCCAAGGGGATCCGTTGCAATAACGGGTCCGTTGCCGACATAACCGTATAGGTTCCACCCACCCGACTCTTCTATGGGGTCCCTGCTGATCCACCTTCCAATATCGGGGTTATAGGCTCGGTAAGGTGCTAGTTCGAGATCACTCGTTTGGTGGTGGTAGTGACCCGTGAATCCGAAATCGGCCTCCATGTCGCCTTCAACTCTGGTTCGACGGCCGTACGAGTCGTAATCGTAGCGTGCCCGAACAGCGCCGCTCGTATCGATCAACTCGCGAATCGATCCAAGATGGTCTTTGGAATAATGATAATCGCCGGAGCTTGCACCACCCACAATTTGCATACCTTGACTAAAAAATCGCCTTGTTACCGTGCCTCCGCTCGCATCTCGCTCTTCCGCTAGGCTAAGCCCGGACCAGAGGAAATGTCTGTCGGAGATGAGCGCTCCGCCCTCCTTCCCAACGATGCGCACCCTGCGGCTTAACCCGTCGTACTCAAACTCACTGCGACCAGTGCCTTTGTTAATCGCTGTCAGTCGATCAGCGGCATCCCACTCGTAAATGGTCGATGGTCCCGCACTGACGGTTGATTCAATAAGGTTGCCGTTTAGGTCATAAGACTCTGTCAACGCGGCGACGGCCGGCACGTTCACCTGATAGCGTTGCGTCGTGCCATTGCCGTTGCCATCGGTCGCTATCACCTCAAATTGATTAGTCCCAGTGCTCGCTATCGCGCTTCCTTCAAACTCATTGTTGGCCTTCACCCGAGCCGTAACTCCATTCACCGTCACACTAGCGGGCTCCGTCAGCGCTCCGCTCACCTTGAGCTTCCCGCCTGCGGTGCGCTGCACGAGCTGGTTCAGATCGTTCGGCTTCTCGGTCGTTACCTGGTTGTCGATCTGCTCGCTCGTCCGGTTCCCGGCAGAATCGTAGTCGTAAACATAGCGCTTCAGCACCGCCTGCGTGCTCACATCTCGCACCGTCGCGTCGCGCAACTGATCCACGTCGTCATAGCCCAGCTTGGACGCTGTCGCTGGTTGCGTGCCCTGTTGCTGCGTCCAATCGCTAATCCGGCCAGGGGCGCTGTAGGCGTAGTCGAACTTTGAGATGATGCCACCGCCGCTCGTGAGGTGCGTGATATTCGATAGTGCCCGATCGCCCAGGTTGTCGTAGTACCCGAACGTCGTCTGCTGCCCGTTCGGAAGATCGATGGAGCCGAGCCGCGAACTCACCCCATCGTAATGATAGTTAAACACCCCGAGCGCGTTTGTCACAGAGTCCACCCGGCCCAAGTCATCGTAATGTGGCGTAGATGCCACTGTATTGATGGCCTGAGCGGCGTTACGGCCAAGGCTATCGTAGCTATAGGTAATCGTATCATTAGCAAGCGGCCCATCTACTGTGGCTAGCTTTCCCGCACCGAGCACGCTCACCGGATAATAGCCATAGCTGGTTATCCCTTGGCCATCCGTCATCGTGGCCAGCCGCGGGTAATCGGGTTCATACGTGTAACTTACCGATACTCCAGCGCGGGTATTGCTCGTATGGTCGATCTGCTTCAAGGCGTTATCTCCGAAATACTGGTAATGGGTCTGCTGGCTCATGGCATCCATCACTGTGGCCAGGCGCCCAGACTTGGGCTCGTACTGGTAAGTCTCGCTTCGTCGGTCCGGATAAGTCTTTGCAGTCACGCGCCCTTGGGCATCATTCGTCCAGGAGGTCACATGGCGAAGCGGGTCGGTGATTTTGCTCAAACCGCCGCAGCGGCACCATTCATAACCGGTGAAGCGGTATTCGGGATCTTCCACGCCCACCATCTGCCGGACAGAGTTGAAATAATTATGCGTCCAGCGGCCCAGACGATCCCGGCTCCACTCGATATCGAGCAGGGTGTAGATCGACTGCTCGTAAGTACCGTCAGGGTAGGTGGCCCGGGTCGGGCGATTCAAGTCGTCGTACTCGCTATCCACGGTGTAGTTGTCGCTATTGCGCACCTGACGCACACGGCCATAGCCGTCGTATTCGAGATTCAATGTCGCGGCAGGAATTGGCCCGGTGAAATCCTTGAGATAACCAATCGTGTCGTAGTTCGCCGTCGTGAAATGATTCTGCGCGTCCTGAATCGTTTTGATCTGCCCAAAGCCGTTGTAAGTGAATTGCGTGGTCTGGTTGGCCGCATCGGTCACCGTTTGTGGCAGTCTGTTCGGGAAATAGGTGTAGCTCGCCAGCAGATCGGTTGTTGCTCCCCTTTTTTGCCGAACTTCCTTTAGATCCAGCCCGTTCGGAAAATAGATGAAGGTGGTTTCGCGGCCCAGTGGGTCGGTGCTCTTGGTGATCTTCCCGAAAGTGTTGTATTCCGAGCGGGAAATCTGGGTGCTGCCATCATCCATGACCCGCGCCACGGCCGCCGGTTTCCCCAGCATGGTGGCATCGGCCACGTGGGGCTGGGTTTGGCCGGGGTAGGAGAACCAGACCCGGTTCTCGAAGGCTTCCTTGGTGCTCTCCAGGATCCCGGAGCAAACGTTGATATCCGAGGTGTGAAGCCAGTGGTAGAGCCGCGCCTTGGTGTAATCGAAAGTGGTGCCGTTAAAGCTTTCGCCATACGCTTTCTTGCTAAAGAAGAAGGTGTTCCGGTAATCGAGGTAAGCGTTGAAAGTCGGTATCCCCTGCGGGACATTGGCCGCGGGTTCAGAAGAAGCGATACCCGGTGCGCCTTGCAGGAACTCGGTGCGCTCCTTGCCCCCTTCGGGATCGGTGACCTCGATCCAGCGATCGGCGCCACTCTCCCCCGAGGCAAATGTGGTGGTCCCGTAACCGGTCTTGAGCGTGTTAATGAAATCGCCGGCAAGATAGGTGAACTCGCTGGTCAGCTGGAGCACGTCCGTGATCTTCGCGAGCTGTCCCTCCGCATTGTAGTCGAAGAGGGCGAAGCGCCCGAAGGGATCCTCCACCTTTGTGATCTTTAGCGGATCGGTGGGATGCTGGTAATAGAGCGTGGTGACCTGCCCGATGGCATCGGTCACCGCTACCAACCGGTGAGTTCCATCATAGGTAAACACTGTTTCGTTGGCGGAGGCATCCAGCCGGCGGGTGAGAAAAATTTGGCGCGGATAGACGACATTCGAGGCCGTCGCGAGGTGATCGAAAATGTCTTTGCTTCCATCGGGATACGTCTTCTCATACCGATCCCGGCTTGTCTTGATCAGAACGGCCCGGCTTTCGGGTTGGGGCTTGTACTCCGCGGTCTCGACGTAAGGGGTTGCGGGGTTAGTTGAAGTGTCGTACCAATAAGTCACACGCGGATAGAGCACTCCACCGGATTCGTCCGTGGCCACCTCCGGGTAAACCTCGGTGCCTCCCCCCGGTAAATAAACTAATGGAGGCACGCTGGCGGAAGACGAACTGTCCTGAACATAAGAAGACCAGTCGTGAGTCCATTTTTGCCCTAGATTCGAATAGGCGAAATTAGCCGGCTGATTAGCCTCGCGCTGACTGTAAGTGGCGGTGAAGACAATGGGCATCCCGCGCGGAGGAGTATAACCGAGCGGGCTATCAACGAGATTCAAGCTCACCAGCATGGCATGCACATTATACTGCGCCATGCCGGGAGGGTTGGGACAGACCTTGACCTTCACGTCGGTCGCCTTGGTCCGGCCGGTATCGCTCGATCCGGTGTTGCCCTTGCCCCAGACCCGCTTACCCTCGGCAGCGGTCAAGGGATGCCAGCCTGAGGGCAGGCTGCCGTTCGCGGGAGCTGGGACAAGGAAGTAGCCGCTGCTCTCTTCATTGATCGCCCGCTGGCTAACAGAAATGGTATCGCCAAAGGTCGGGTCCTCGACACGACAATGGCCGTTAGTTTCTCCAGTGAGCGCAGCGTAGTGTCCCACCTTCCAGTGTATGACCGCCGGAATGAGGCCTGCCATGCTCGCGCCAGGATCGCGCCTGGCCATAATGTACTTCATCTCGAGTTGGCTCGCCAGTTCGCTCACCTCGGCCAGCGACATGCCCTGGGTCGACGAGCGCGAGTTAATGACCCTGGCGTCGAACGCCAGCGCTGGATTTGCTCGGGCGCGGATGCGGTCCAGCGCCATCGGCCCGCAGCGGAAGGCGTTCTCAGGCTTGTTTTGCATGAGCCACAAGCCCTGTCGCGCGCCGGCTATTTTTTCCGTCGCGGATCCTTGAATGTTCCGTCCTTCTATTTCCTTGAAGAAGGACTCAAGCCACTCAAAACGTCCAAGGCGCGCATTCAATTCGGCCAGCTCTCCGGCAGCACGGTCCACCAGGGCCCGGCCTTGGGGACTGGTTTCACTCTTGCCTCGTTTCCAAGCTTCCTGCCACGCGTCGAGAGCCTGCGAAAAATAGCCGAGGCGCCGGCATTCAAGACCTTTGTTGACCAGGAGGGCCGCAGTCCAAGGTGATTTCGGATGCGTGCCCACAAACCCATCGAGCAAGGTAAAGGCTTCCGGGTCGGTGCGATTGCGCCAAGCCTGGAGGAAAGTTCCGATCGCCTTGTTCTCAGCAGCCGCTGTCTTTCCTCCGATCGGAACGAGCGGTTCGGTCATCCCGCCCCATCCCATGATTTCTTTATCTGTCGGGGGGTTGGACAGAGCGGGCGCGGGTTCGATTGCCGGGAGCGTTCGGTTTGGCGCCTTCACGGGAGCCTGCACCGGACGCGCGTTCGGTTGACTGCGTGCGGAAGTCGACGACGGAGAAGGAGCTGAAGCCGCGCAAACGAGCACCGGTTGCAGCGTGAACAAATGCGTTACAACAACGAGCAGGCTCAGGCACTGGAGTTTGCGCGAGGAGCGGACTTGTGAGGCCGTTCCGTTGGATCTCAACAGGAGACTTCGAGGCCGCGCAATGAAACGAGGAATCTTTGCGCGAGAGCGGAGAGCGATTCTTAACATACGAGGATAGGAGGAAATCGTCGAGCGTTGCTCAGGGAATCGGCGTTGCGCCCACAGGTTCAAACAAGGTGATGCCCGGTGGCGTGGTGTCACCTGGCGTGGAAGGCAATTGCGAGCGGCTGGGGTCCAAGGGGAACGCATCAACTCCGTCAGCCACTCCATCGCCGTCAGTATCGGCTTTCAGGAAATTGGTGCCGAGGGCGAATTCCGCCGCATTGGATAATCCGTCGTTATCGTCATCCTGGCTCAACGGATCGACGCCGATAGTCACCGACACACCGTCCGAGATCCCGTCGCCATTGCTGTCCCAATTGAGCGGATCAGTGCCAAGCGCCTGCTCCTCGGCATTGCTCAGGCCATCCGCATCGGCGTCCATCTCCGGGAACAAGTATTTTTGGTTCAAATAGTAACCAAGCTGGTCCACCTCAGAGGAACTTAAGGCCCGATCAAAGACCATCACTTCAGAAAGATCCGCCTGGGCGAAATAAGTGTTGGTCAGGTAAGCACCGATGTTAGTCACCCCTCCCTGATTGAAATTGGAATCGGTTTTGGGGACGCTGCCCTGGCTGATCCCGTTGATTGTCAGCGTATGCTTCGCGCCGTCATAGGTGGCGATGCCCATCGTTGGCTGATTGGCCACCACGGTGCGGCCCTTTATCCCACCGTAATAACTGCCCCAGCAGGAGCTTAGTTGCATGCCAGCAAACGAACCTCCAAACAGGCCCGCAAAATAACCTGTTGTCGGGGTGTCCACTCCCTGGCTCATCAAGAACTGGTATACTTGAGGCAAAGCGGTCGAATTCCATTTCGCCACGTACACCCAGGTAAACTGACTCGTGCCAGTGACTACCAGATTGGGAATAGTCAGCAGGTTATTGTTAAAGCGCACGGTCGGCCGACCGTTAATCCCGGTCTCAATCACTTGAGGTTGGAGCGCAACAGTACTCTGGGCCGCCCAATTCCCGGCCGACGACTGATCTCTCCAGCCATACACCTTCCCGCCTCCATCGGCTGCAACTCCAGCATCCGCTCTCAACCAGAGCTGGAGCCGATCAAAAGGAATCGGATCGCCACCGGGGGCAGCGTTCGCCGTGGCAACATTCGAGTAACCCGAGCTGCCAGCATAGTTTGTAGCCAGGACTCGGTAGGAATAACTCACCCCGGCACTGGCAGTCGCATCGACGTAACTCGTCGTTTGGTCGACTGTCGCAATCACGCTAAAGGCGCCACCAACTGGGGCACGTTCCACGATGAATTGGGTGCTCCAGTCTCCCAGCGGGTGGCTCCAAAGCAGACTCACCTGGGTCGGTGAAATCGCTTGCGCCTGAAGATTGGAAGGAGCGGATGGAGCGGCGATAAAACCATACTTTTGGTTGAAATAGGTGCCCAATTGATTCATCTCGGAAGGGGCAAGCGCCCGATTAAACACCATCACTTCCGAAAGATCCGCCTGGGCAAAATAAGTGTTGGTTAGGTAAGCACCGATGTTAGTCACCCCTCCCTGATTGAAATTGGAATCGGTTTTAGGGACGCTGCCTTGGCTGATCCCGTTAATCGTCACGGTATGCTTCGCGCCGTCATAGGTGGCGATGCCCACCGTGGGTTGGTCGGCCACCACGGGGCGGCCCTTTATCCCGCCGTAATAACTGCCCCAGCACGAACTTAGCTGCATGCCAGCAAACGAACCTCCAAACAGGCCCGCAAAATAACCTGTTGTCGGGGTGTCCACTCCCTGGCTCATCAAGAACTGGTATCCCTGAGGCAAAGCCGTGGAATTCCATTTCGCCACGTACACCCAGGTAAACTGACTCGTGCCAGTGACTACCAGATTGGGAATAGTCAGCAGGTTATTGTTGAACCGCAAAGTCGGGTGGCCATTCATTCCGGTCGAAATGAGCTGAGGCTGGAGCGACCCGTTTCCTTGGGTGGCGGTGTTTCCGATCGAGGACTGGTCGGCCCAAACAGAAACCTTTCCGCCTCCATCGACCGTCACTTCCGAATCCGCACGTAACCAGAGTTGGAGACCGCTGGTGGGGACGACTGGCGCGGTAAGAGAGGTAGTGACGGAAATCTCGTTGGAATAGCCTGAATCTCCAAAGGCATTGAATGCCCGAATGCGATAAAAGTATTCCGTGCCAGCCAAGACTGAATTGTCATGGTAAATAGTGACACCGGACGTGGTAGTCGCACCGATCTGCGCATAGGTCCCTGTGGCCCCAACCTTACGTTCTATCTTGAAAAGAACTGTACCTAGCGGAGCCCAGCTCAGATTCACCTGGCTCGCCCCGTAGGCAGACCCAGCCAAGCTTGAGGGAGAGGCCGGTATTGTCGAAACGACGCTATACCGCTGGTTCAAGTAACTCTCGACCACAGTTCGCTCTGAGCTGGAAAGGGCTCTGTTATAGATCAAGACCTCGGCTATATCGCCGTTATAAAAACGACCACCATTGAGCCAGCCGCCAACCCCAAAACGCCGAATCTGGGGACTGAACGGGCTCACGCTCAAGGCCGCGATCCTTACTCCATCCATGTAATCTTGTTGCGTCGTCGCGGTCCTTACGCTTGTCACCATCTGCGCTCGGTTGGGATCCAAAGAAATTATGTCATCTCCGAGCCGGAACCGGTTTGTGTTTCCGCCATCCTGCTCCGTGACGAAGCTGACGGAGTCATGCTGTTGATCGAGGATGTTCGCGTAGCTCTGCTGGGTGGCGCCTGGACGAGTCAACAGAAACACGGTCCAAGCTGGACTCGCCTGGAATAGATCCACCGTCGACGCGGTCTGGAGGATACTGCTTCCCCCATCGAAGTGCAAAACAGCTTTGCCATTGAGGACACCGGGCATCAGTTGTGGTTGTTGACCAGCGCCCGCCGTGAGGTTCATATGGCTCGGCGATTGGTCCGACCACTGGGCAACGGCACTATTACCATTTAGAGTTACGCCAGCGTCAGCCCTGAGCCAGAGGCGGAGGCCGGGGAGAGGGAGATTTGAATTCGAAGCTGTGAAGACGACGCTCTTCACCGGAACGGTGCCGGTTTGAACTGTGATCGCTGTCGTCGTATCGACGGCGGAAGGCTGGCGAAAATAGACGGTAGCATTCCCATTGGGGTCAGTCCGAGTAGCAAGGGTAGGAGTCAGTGTGCCGCCGTTCGTGGCGCTGATGCCAGATTGGTTTGCGGAAAAAGTTACCGGCGCATTCGACAGTCCTGAGCCGCTACCATTGGTAACTCGAACAACGAGCGGTTGCGCCAACCAAGTGTCGGGGGCGGAAACCTGTTCATTGCCACTGGAGATATTAAGGTTAAACGTACCTCCATTGTAATAGTCGGCAGGATCAGTCCCGTTCTGATACTCGTGGAGGTTGGTAAATCCGTCTCCGTCCGGATCGAGGGACGCGTCGTTGACTAAAGGGTTTAAGCCGTGATTGACCTCCCACAAGTCAGGTATCCCATCCCCATCACTGTCGCCGTTATATTTTCCGTTAAGATACGCTTCGACACTCTGGCGGTCGGTGCTAGATAACGCGCCGTCATAGATAAGGACTTCCACGATATCCCCATCCCAATATTGCGAACCTGCGGGGTAGCGCCCCAACTCGAATCCATTCACAAAGGCTCCCATGGCATTCGCACGCGCTTCAACCAGTTGTCCATCCAGGTAAGCGCTGTCAGTCCCGTTGTTGATGGATTCCAAGATTTTGAATTGATTAGCCGGAAAGGCCGCCGGATGGCTTTGAGTGAGGCCCCAGGTGCCATTGCCATAAAAACTGGCGAAATTTCCCTCAACGCCAGTTCCCAAGTAGAAATGGCCTTCGTTCGTGATCACGCGCTTATAGCCAGACCCGGCACCGGACTTCGCCACCGCAAACATCGACATCTGTGTTCCCAAGCCCAGGCGCCCACTCATGAAGCCTGATGAACCATTGAATCGAACGACCGGCTTACCCACCAAACCGCTGGGCACGAAGCTGGGACTGTTGCCGCTGACGGTCTGAGTCGCATCGTTGCCGGTAGCGGATTGATCGGCCCAGCGACTTACCAAATTATTGCCATCCTTGGTGACGCCGAAATCCGCTCTCAACCAAAGCTTCATGCCAGTCATCGGTAAAGTCGCCCCGGCCGATGATGTGGTGACTGACACTTCATTTCCGTAACTGGAGTCCCCAGCGAGATTAAAGGCGCGGACACGATAGTAATAGGTCGCGCCGGTCGAAAGAGCGCTGTCGTTGTAAACCGTAACGCTAGCATTGGTGGTGGTTGCGATTTGGGCATAAGCGCCATTCACTCCCAGCTTGCGTTCTATTTTAGAGAGAACCGCTCCTTGGGTAGCCCAATTCAGGGTAACCTGCGTCGGACTCACCACCGACCCAATTAGGTTCGACGGCGCGCTGGGAGGCGTCGAGACGAGCGCATAACGAGAGTTCAAAAGGTTCTCGATCCCGGCTCGCTCCGAGTCAGTGAGCGCCCGATTGTAAATAATGACTTCCGCAATATCACCGTTGTAAAACCTGCCGCCGTTGAGCCAGCCCCCCACTCCAAACCGGCGCACTTGCGGGCTAAAGGGATTCACACTTAGATCTGCAAATTTCATCCCGTTCATGTAGTCGCGCTGCGTGCTCGCCGTTCGCACGCTAGCCAGCATTTGCGTCCGAGTGCTGTCCAACGCGACCAGGTCGTCACCAATCCAGTACTGGTTGGCGTTCCCTCCATTTTGCTCCATAACAAAGCTAAGAGAGTCATGCTGATGGTCGAGGATGTTTGCGTAGGTTTGTTGAGTAGCCCCCGGTTGAGTTACCAAAATCACTGTCCAGCTAGCGCTGGACTTGAATATGTCCGCGGCACCCGCCGTCTGGAGAATGTTCGCTCCTCCATCGAAGCGCAAAACAGGTTTGCCGTTGACTGCATTGGCAATTAATTGCGGTTGCTGACTCCCACTTCCTTGGAGGGCGAATAGATTGGCGGACTGGTCGAGCCATTGTGAAACCGAAGTCGGTCCGTTGAGTGATACTCCCGTGTCGGCCCGTAGCCAGAGTTGGAGACCCGACGCAGGAATATCCTGAATCGTGGCGTTAAAGATGACCTGCTGGATATTCCCGGTACCCGCTTGCGCCGTGACTGTGCTTGCCGTGCCGGTTGCAGGCTGCTGGTAGTAGACCGCGGCCTTGCCAGTCGCATCGGTGCGCAAACTGAGTGACGAAGTCGTTACCCCGCCGTTAGTAAGACTGAGGCCACCGCCGACCTGGCCAAGCGAGAAGCTTACCGGAGCATTCGATAAGGAGAGGCCCGAACCGTTTTTCGTCTCGACTGCCAACGGTTGAGTTAGCCATGCGCTGCTGGGACTGGTCTGATTGTTTCCGCCGGTGATAGTAAGCGTGAACGGCGCGGCGTTGTAGTAATCGAATGGGTCCGTGTTATTTTGATATTCCTGCAGGTTAGTAAAGCTGTCGCCATCAGGATTGGCGGACGAGTCATTCACTAACGGGTTCAAGTTATGGTTCACTTCCCAACCATCCGGTATCCCATCCGCATCGGTATCGGCGAGGGTTGGATTGGTTCCCAATTCCCGCTCCTGCCAGGTCGGCAACCCGTCGCTGTCAGGATCGGCGAACGCGGTAATGACAAAGAAATTGCCGATGGGAGTGACCCTTAGTGGATTGATGGTAGTCGTTGGATACCCTGCTTGCCCGGAAGAGTTGAGACCACCCCCGAGGACCGTTCCGTCGTTTTTCGTCACCACCGTATGACTGGCTCCGCAGGCTAAGTCCACCACCCCTGAAAGCGAAACGCCCGCACTCGAGCTGGCTTGGGTCGCATAGAGTTGCTGGGCCGTCGAGTTGATGCTGAGCTGTCCGGAAGAATTCAGTCCGACTGAATAAACTGAGCCGTCTGACTTGAGGAAAGCCGAATGATTTGCACCGCCGGCTACAGCCGAGACACCACTGATGAAAGTGGCGGAAGCTGTCTTGGTCTGCACCGGATTCGTCGCTTGGGCCGTTGTTCCATTACCTAATTGACCATTCGTATTGCTCCCCCATGTCCAAACTGTTCCATCAGACTTAAGTGCGATGGCGTGGTTTGATCCGCACGCTATATCGATTACACCAGTCAGAGCGGCACCGCCGGTGAGCTTGACCTGGACGGCAAATTTCTGATTTGTCGTTGAACCAATTCCAATCTGTCCCGAAGCGTTGCTACCCCAAGCCCACACCGTCCCGTCCGACTTGACTGCAACGCAGAAGTTATCGCCTGACGCTATGGCCACAATCCCAGTCAGGAAGGTGTTGTTCGCGGTCTTCACTTGCGCAGCAAGTTTCCGGGAAGTCGTCCCGCCGTCTCCGAGCTGGTTGAGAGTGTTACTTCCCCATGTCCAGACGGTCCCGTCGGACTTTAGGGCGACACTGTGGGAGGCCCCTCCCGCAACATCAACCATTCCGAGCAGAAGCGGGTTCCCCGTAGCGGTCGTCTTGGCTTGAACGGGGTAAGGTTGCTGAGTCGCCGTGGAATTATCGCCCAGCTGACCAGCAGAATCGTTGCCCCATCCGAAAACCGAGCCGTCGGATTTTCTTATCGCCATTGAATGCGAGGCGCCAGCCCCAACCACAGACATGCCAGTAAGGAACGTCGTCGCGTTGGTCTTCACCTGAAGCGGCACAGCGTGGGTGTTGGCATCTGCCGAACCGATCCCTAACTGTGCGCTGGCGTTAGCGCCGAAGCTCCAGACAGTGCCATCGGATTCGAGGGCCACCGAGTGGCTGGTGCCACCGGCAAGTTTACCGCTGATCGTAAATGCCGCACTTACCGTTGCGCTCGTGGTCAGGCCGGTCTTGAAGGCATTAGCCTTGAGCGTTATCGGCCGATCAATCAAGACGGTTCCGCCAGACGCAACGGTTCGATCGGAACTGGTAGGAGTAAGACCATTAGTCGTGTAACGAATTGTCGCTCCAACCGTTGTGCAAGTGACAGTGACCGCTTGTTCGGTCAAAAACCACCCGCCAATTGGATTGAGGGTTGGCGTCGCTACTACCTGCGCAAAGAGCGCCGTGGCGCTGGCCAAGAAGGCAACGCTAATCAGACTGAGAGTCCGTAGGACAGTTTGGGGGGAGTAGTGCAGAGCGGCGATGAATAGAGAACTTCATCTCGACACGCAAGAACTATTTTCAAAATTTTCGAAATAAACGGAGATTCCGAGCGAAGGCTACACTAGCGCGACCAATACTGTGCATTTTTGAAGTTTCGGATGGCGAAAGATTCTGGGCGGAGGGGTGTCTACACATAACAATTCCGACGGCGAGTCTCATAGCCAGTGAGAATCGAGAGCGCAATTTTCTATTCAAGTTTCTGCAGCCGAGAACAATCCACGGAAAGATACGCCTAGCGTTGTTATACCCCTGAATTTTTAAAAAACGGCGTCCTGCGGCTAATACGATAGCGTTTTTCTGAAAGCTTCTTCCAAGAGGGTCAGCGCCTCCTTTGCCTTCTTATCGGACTCGATCACCTTCTCAATGTCCGCTCGCCATTGTGGAAAGTCTGCCAGCGCGTATACCGTGGGCTTGGCAAAAAATTCTTCATGCTTTTGGGCGTATTTAACCGTGCTCTTAATGGTCTCATCAAGTGGCTCGATGAGATCTTTGGTCAGGTAGATTCTGGATTTGTCAATAGGCGATCCAGTTCGCGGGTTTGCTTTTGGACCGGCTCTCTATTGGCCTCAACTGCTTCCGGTGCCTCAACCTTTACCAAGTGCCGCAAATCGACTAAGGCCCCGTGTATTTCTCCTATTTTTACGGCTCTTTGCTGGTGCAGCCACGTTAGCTTGATATTCTGTTTCGCAAAGGTGTCACTCAAAGTAGCGAGCGTCTTGCCGATCTTCTCCTCTTCCTGAGCCTTGAAGGCTGCCAAATCTTTTTTGAGCAGATGTCCTATAAGTGCCCGAGACAGCCATCCCGCCATTGCAATAAGTGCGCTGCCGGTGAGGAGACCCTCAACAAAATTGACGATGTTCATTCCGTGGAGGTCAAATTAGTCGTTTTCGATATCGTAATGATATCGCAGGTGTTTCAGCGACTATCCAAACTCTTCCAACCAACATCGCTCGTGTCTGTGCAAGTAGCGGCGACACAATACTCGAGCTTGAGGACTGGATGAATCTCCCAGTTATTGTGTCGAATCAAATGATGCCCAAGAAAGTGCTCAGAATCGAACATCAAAAGACCGGTAATACGCACGAGTTGTCTACCCAAACGATTGATCAAAGGTCGTAGTTTGGCCCTTGTGAAATTCGAATGATCCAGTCTAACGCGAGGCGTAAACTCGGATGTCTCCGACTCACTTTCGATAGCTTTCGTCAACTTCGGTTTGCTTAGCGTCGGATCAACCAAGACGATATGATTATCAGTATCCCTGGGTGCAGTGAGTGCACAATTGCAAGTCTCCGCTCCTTCTGCTCTCGCAACTAATGCGTATGCGACTACGGTTATTTTTTGGCCTTCACCTAACCGGGTTAGTTCCGACCGACTCCCGCCTTTAACGAAGTTTTGGGGATCAGCGAGCGCCTTCATCCATTGAACGCTTCGCAGAGTTGCCCTTCCATTATTAGATCGGATGTTTTTTCGTTTGTTCAGGTTAGGGTCTCCGCCCTTGCCCTCCTCTGGGCAGTCCTTAATGCTTGTCATGCTGTGGAGACCTGTGTTTTCGAGGTATTCGCCTTTTTGCGTCTATGTTGCTGGGCCTGGACGGTTGCGCTGAAAGCAAATACGGTGAGAAGAAGCGCCAAGAGGGTTCGTTTCATAGAGGAGACTTTCTGGGTATACGGCGGCTAAAACTTCCGATTGTGGCAAAACGGGACCCAAACGTCGAGTAGGAGAATTCCTACACCCAAGCAAACTGGTGGGACAAGCGATTCGTCATTGCAGCGCCAGAGTCCGAATGAGTAAAGTCGCACGCCAGGCTTCAACCGCCTCACTGAGGCGTCCACTCAATGAACACAGGGACCACTCTCGAAGACAATTACGCAATTGCTGCCCGGCAACGACAACAGTGTCTCCTTCAGATTCTTGAATCGACTCACAGCAAGAAGCTTGTAGTGCCTGGGCCTGGAACGGGAAAAGCGTTCCTGTTCAGGATTCTTTTGCCAGGCAAGAAACGATCTTTAACCCTAACACTTGTTAACCGTCTGGCAGAAGACCTTTCCCTTGAATTATGCGCACGTCAGCCGCTGCAAAGATGTTTGTCCCAACCCTTGCTCTTAATTGAAACGGTCCATCACAGATTATTCGTCCGCTACGATTGGTGCGGATCATGAAAAACAGTACAACACCGCCTGTGATCGTCTGCGCAGCTGACGACACATATGCATTATGCCTCGCAACGATGCTGCATTCTCTGGAGCATCACCTGCGTCGCTACAAAACGATCCGGGTCGTCGTGCTGTATAATGCGCTCGAGGCATCCAATCGGCAAAAAATACTTGCCACCCTTAACAAGAAGCGGATTTCTCTGACGTGGATACGAGTTGAAGATAACCGCATCCGTTGTCTGACGACCAGTCAGCGCATTTCCAAAGCTACTTACTATCGTCTTTTGATCGAGGAAGCATTGCCTGAGTGTCATCGAGTGCTATATCTCGATTGCGACTTAGTCATCAACGATGATATCGGGCTCCTTTGGGATGAACGCCTAGACGGCGCCCTTCTCTTGGCCGTTCCACAAGTATCGCCTGATGCCTCCACCGCGTCTTCGAAAAAAGGCCTGCCATCTTACAAGGCGCTTGGCATCCCTCCCGACACGAAGCTATTCAACGCAGGGGTCTTGTTAATCGACCTTCGCGCGTGGCGAGAACATCGGATATCGGAGCGAGTTATCGAATATCTTCACCGTTACAATGAGAAAGTTCTTTGGTGGGATCAGGATGGCCTGAATGCGATTCTTAACAGCGAATGGCGCATGTTGGACTACAGATGGAACGTAATGACCAGCATCTTTCGCTACTTTGACTGCTGGAAGGACTCACCGTTCGAACGAACACACTACTTGGACATCATTACGCATCCGTTCATTATCCATTACAATTCGTCGTCAAAACCTTGGGACGGCGACTACAATCTCCCTTACAAGGACTATTTTTACAGATATTTGGACCGCACTCGCTGGTGCGGTTGGAGGCCATGACTAGGGATACTATCCAAGCGGCAGGTTCTGAAACCAGTCTTGGTCTGTTTGACGACCAAACACCGCACCATCTGAAGCTGGGGCAGTGGGCGGATGCCGCGCGGGCGCTCTTGCATGCTGGGGAGGGCAAGGCCGTTCTCTATCGCCGCTCACTTGTCTGCCGACTTTTGGACGACTACGACGCAGAAAAGGCGATCATCGCAACCGGTCTTACTTGCCATCCTCACTGGGAGTATATGTTAGAGCGGAAGCATTGGCACGAACTTCCACTTTTCGATAAACTGGAGCCTCGCCCTTCACTAATCCTAGACCGCTGCGATGAGGAAACACCCCCTCGCGAACTTGTTGATCAAATGTGCTTCGTAACATGCGGCAACAGCAGCTATTTCACATTGCTGATAGAATGCCTTGAATCTATTGCGGCAACCAGACTCTACGGGAATGTGCCTGTTTGTGTAGTGGATTGCGGATTGAGCGTCGAGGAAAACACCATATTGCGCAAACGCTTCAAGCAGATACAGGCTGTTGTCGAGCCACGCACGATCGTCCCGACACCTACCATTACTTCTGAAAATCTTCATTTTGAGGCATCTTGGGCGCGGGCACACTTTACAGCACTGTTTCCTGGTTACCGATACTACTTGTGGATTGACGCGGACGCTTGGGTGCAGGATGAGCGCGGTATCGACGCGTTCTTGAGCTTGGCTGCTGCACAGGGGATTGCGTTGCCAGTACACCCTTTCAAGGTGAGGGTCGCTGCCCATCATCATTGGCTCCGTAGGAACACGCTTACTGAGACCCAGCGGACAACCGTGATGGGCGCGGAGGCCGTTATTGCGTGCATCTTCTGCGTCGACGCAAATGCGAACCTCTACCGTGAATTTACTGAGATAATGTGCTCCAATATCGGGCAGTTAGGACCGAGCTGGGGCGTTGATCAGGAAGTGCTTCTCTATCTTACCGCAAAATATCGGTTGAACAATTTACCGACCGAATACGCGTATGAAGCGGCGCCGAGATGCGACGTGACAAGCAAATACCCACATGCGCTATACACGCAGGACGGAACTCTTATCAGAGTTTACCATTTAGGAGGAGGACTTCGCAGTGAGAGAAAGTGGCGGTACTTCGTTCCCGTTTATCTGCGGGAGACCTGTGCGGAAAGCGTTCCGACCCTAGCCAGCGTCCATTTTCGTGTGTGGCCGTGGCGTGAGAAGAAGACAGTGGAAGAACTGCTGAGAAACGCGGAATTGTGAATGCACTTCTTGCCCAAGAGAGCCTCGTGAATGTCGCCTCAATATGCGCTCGCATAGGCGTGCCGTATTCCGAGGCACATATCACCTACGTCGCTACCGGAAGTACTGGTGTCGTTTATCTGCTCACAGTTTCGGATCATGCAGAGGCTGCCCTCAAACTACCCGCCTATAGCTCTCGCCCGAAGGAAGAGCATAGCCTTCTTGAACGCACTCTTGTGGATGAGTCCACAGTCCTCTTAGATTACTCTTGCGAGGCGATACCCGCCTTGCTTCGTCGCGTAGAAGGACAACCCTGGGTATTGCGGGAATATCTCGACGGGCTCACACTTCAAGCGCTACTTGCTTCAAGCTCACCGAGCGCAGTCATGCGCAAAAGGCTGTGCTTGGCTCTCTTCTGCCTCGGGCGGCAACTGTTTCGTGCATTTCACGAATCATCCCGTCAGCCACTGATTCTTCGCGACATCAAACCGACAAATGTCATCGTCGCGCGGGACATGTCGGTCATGAAATTTTTCGATGTGGGAAGTGCTCGCCCTGAAGGGGTCGCTGTTGCACGCGTTCCGCGAACTGATCGCATCGGGTCTGGTAGATGGCTCTATATGGCTCCCGAACACTTGCTGGAGATGACCGACGCGCCTGATCGAAAGGCCGACTATTTTTCGTTGGCGGCAATGGCCTACGCAGTTCTCACCGGAGTGCCCCCTTACACAAATAGCGAATCCAACCCAGCGAAGGCTTTAACACGCTATTTGCACGAGTATGCGGCACTACACGGAAGGGTCCAGACAATGTTCCATGATCTAGGATTACTTCCAACCCTAGCCGACTTCGTTGTCCGCGGTCTTCACCCCGAAGCACATAGACGTCCGAACATGTTACCTTTCGGCAATTCTTCTAGGCCGATGTCATGATGGGGGTAACAATCGGTGTAGGGCCGTTATACATCAAGGCCGCAAGAGTCGCTGCTGCGTGCCTACAGCGACACACTGGTATCAAAACGCAGATACTTACAGAAGAACATCTCACCGCCGCATCACTGCGTCATCCTGCCGCTTTGAAGCTTAAGATTTTCGACTACGTTTCCGCAAACACCATCCTCTATTTCGATGCGGATTGGTTTTGCATACGGGAGTGGACCCCTCAGGTGCTCGCCGGCGATAGACGCGTAATTGCATGTCACGATTTTGTGACAAAAGCAGACTGGCCAGATCAGTCCTACAGTGCCTCCTCCGAATGGTTCCGGGGGCGCGCGGGACATCGCTTTCTCAACGCAATCGAGGGAGCCGTCAGGGGTGACTATGTTGACGGCATTCGCGCTTTTGCTGGTGTCACACTTCCCCACTCGACTTGGTTTAACAGCGGTATGTTTATTGTGAACCGCGAGTGGCATGCTGCTTGGCTGCAAGAAGCAGAACGTATTTATCGTGAGCCACACGGCCACCATGATAAATATTTCGAGCAACCTGCGTTGCTCATAGCCACGGAGCGACTAAAAATGCGTGTTGCCCATCTGCCCAGGAAATACAATGTCCTCGTGGCTTCGGAACAAGACTGGCCAGTGAACATGGTCGGAGCGCACATCAAGTGCTCGAAACAGACTGTGTTGCCTTACCTTATCTCCGATATATTGCAGGACAGAGCGACGCCTGAAAGCGTCGCCTCTGCGCTGTTCGCCGGGGCGAATACATAGCTTATGGTTCAAGCGGAGTCGCAACGCCCGATAGTAGACTTTCTCATAATAGGAGCGCAAAAGGCAGGGACTACCGCTGCGGCCTTCAATCTGGGCCAGCATCCAGACGTTTCCGTGTTTTCAGGCGTCACCAAATTTATGCAGCGCGAAATCGAGTATTTCAATCAACACTGGGCAGAAGGCCCCGAATGGTATCGCTCGCACTTCGACTACAGCAAATTGATGGTGGGCGAAAAGACGGCGGAGTTGCTCCACCGGTTGGTCACCCATGAGAGAATTCAGCGAACGGTGCCAGATGGGAAGCTGATCATATTTCTCCGCAATCCTGTTGAGAGAGCGTTTTCGCAATGGAAGATGGCGACGCGTCCAAGGTGGGGCGAGGAGAGGACGTTTCGCGCTATCATCGAGGAAGAAAGTGGACTCATTGCGAATCAGGCATATCGGGACGCGTTCTACGAATGCGCTAACGGAAACGCAGAGTGTTGGAGGGAGGGGTATCTTCAGAAGGGGCTTTATGCAGAGCAAATCGAACATTTGCTAAAGTTCTTTCCGCGGGAGCGCATCCACATCGCGATCACGGAGCGGGTTCGGAGGAATATGGCACTTGAATACAGCAAGGTCTGGCGCTTTTTGGGGCTAGAGCCCCTACCCGCCTCGCTTGAAGAACGCTTTGTCAGCGCAAACACTGTTCAGATGGAACCTGTAATACGCGAGCACCTTAACGCATTGTATGAACCACACAATAGACGGCTGTTTGAGTTACTAGGGGCACCAATCTCCGAGTGGAATGAATGGTCGCCAGCGTCTGCCTACGCCCTGTGAAGCAAGGTCAACTTCAAAACGAAAGCGCGTCAGGCAATGTTAAAGCACGCATTCGCCATGCTGCCAGCAATCGCTATTCTTGGGATGCGAACTGTGCGGAAGCGAAAATGCCGCTCAATGACCTGGAGGCGGTGCTTCCTTTGAAGCAATTGTTTCGTGTCGGAAATCTTGCTCAACGAAGAGGATTGCTCAATCTAAGTTTCTTGTCTGAAGAGTATTTGCAGGTGGGGTTGCACTGGCTGAAAGCCATCCAGGCCATCGACGGTTCGAGCTGCCTGATTATCGCGGGTGATGCCTCCACGTGCCGTGTGCTGAAAGAATGCGATGCGTTGCATGTCGAAGCGAAGTTGAGAACCGAGTCTGGAACGGCTTCGTATGTAAGCCCGGCTGGTTTTTCTGAAAAGGGTCTCGCGATGACGGCGTTGAAGTTCCCTGTTGTGCGCGCATTGCTCAAAGAAGGCTACGACGTCACCATGTCCGATGCTGATGCAATATGGTTACAAAACCCCGTTCCCCACTTTCCTGACGATGCTGCGCTGGCGTTTCAAAGGGTGGCATATTTTCCTAGCTCCATTGTTACGCTCTGGGGTTTTGCCGCCTGTAGTGGCTTCGCATTCTTTCGTTCGTCACCAGCCGTGATTGCTTTCATAGACGCGTGTATTCGCGCGCACAGGGAGGTGCATAGCGATCAATTGGCACTAAACCTTGCCCTGCTCGAATCCGATGTCAGTTGGGAACCACAGATAGCAGAAAGCCCGATGACTCTACGGGATGAAGAAGAGGGCACTAAAGAGCGATTTCTGTCTCTTGCCCGATTTCCAATTCGCGGTCGTGTTACCCGTCAAGAGTTCAGCGTCTGCGCTTTGCCTCACCATCAATTCTGGCGGCATGAGTTTGTGCCCGCCGCTCCCTCTGAAGTTATTGTTTTTCATCCAAACTCTCCGAAGAATGCCTCCGCCAAAATGCATGTCTTGAGGACTACTATTTGACTGACCATGTCTTCATTCTCCCCTTCAACGCAAGATGCTGCTCACAGTTTGGACGCCGGCAGGCTGCGCATCCGGAGTGAACGCAATTGCAACATTTGCGGTTATCGTGGCCTTTTTGACTCCTTCGGCTACAATTTGAGGACAGACGCGAAGTGCCCAAAGTGCGGAGCCTTGGAGAGACATAGGCTCTTAAAACTCTGGTGTGAGCGCGACTCCGCAAGCCTGGGCGGATGCCGGCTTCTCCACTTCGCAGCGGAGGATGCGGTCGGCGCCTTTATACGGCCGCACTGCAAGGAGTATCTTACGGCGGACGTCAGCCGGAGCGATGCTGAATTGAGAGTGAACATCGAAGCGCTCGCTCTTCAATCCGAGGGGTTTGATGTCGTCATCTGTTTTCATGTACTTGAGCATGTCGACGATAGAAAGGCATTGGCGGAACTGCACAGGATACTGGTGCCAGGCGGTCTTGCCATCCTTGCCGTGCCTGTTATTGAAGGCTGGGATAACAGCTACGAAAACCCGGCAATTTCTACACCTGGTGATCGACTTCTCCACTTCGGACAAGAGGGACATTTGCGAAGATACGGGCGAGATGTGCGCGAACGCATCCGAAGTGCAGGTTTTTTTCTAGCGGAGTTTGTTGCGAGTGGGGATGAGTGTGCTGATTTCGCGCTGCAACCAGGCGAGCGGCTATTTTTGGCACGCAAGCCACTTAAACAGAATCGAGTGAGCAGAGAGTTTGCAAAGATCATCGCGAGCGCACCGGGACGCATTGACGTCGGAGGCAGGCTAGACCTCCCGAGGTATTTCTTTCAGTTTGCGGCAGGTGAAATCGGAACCACAAACATTGCCATCAGTCTCCGGACAACGATTACCTATGTAAACAATCAGACAGACGACATCATCGTTCGCGATGGGCAACGCGAGGAATCCGGTTGTGTCCAGCATGAACCGGCGAATACAGCGCTTCCATATTTTTGGCGTGCGATCCATCACTTCGGTGCACCGGGCGGCATTTATACAATACACACACAGATACCGCCGCAGTCCGGCTTAGGAGGGAGTTCTGCATTTGTTCTTGCTCTGCTGGGTATACTCGCGAGCTGCAAAGGTGACCTCTTGGAGGGTGACGATGATAAGAACAGATTACTTATTCTCGCCTACCTCTTCGAGAACGCGATAGGAAGCACTTCAGCCGGCTTTCAGGACTACTCCGCTTCCATGTGGGGTAACGCCCACATCTGGTCATGGGGGGCTGCGTTGAGTCAACGTAGCTTGATTTCCACCGGTGAGCCGATTTGTTCCCCTCTGGAGAGACACTTGTTTGACGGTCGCATCCTGGTCGCTTTTACCGGCGAGTCTCATGTTTCTAATCGACTTGGCTCCGGTGTGGGTTTTGAACTCACACCGAAGGAAAGGTTACTGTGGCTGAGAGTGGGCCAGCTTGGTAAACGGATTGGCATGTTACTGCGTGATCGCGCGTGGCACGAGATCGCGAGCGCGATTAGAGAGGAGCGTGAGGTTTGGCTCGAAGTCAGCGGTGAGCAGATGTCACCGAAGGTTCAAGCGCTAATTGCGGCAGCCGATGCTTGCGGAGTAGGATCACGATTTTCCGGTATTCCTTCTGGTGGAACCGTATGGGCGATCGGAAGCTGCGCCAGTCTGGTGGAACTCCGCGAGCGATGGGTTGACATCTCTGCTAATTGGCAAAGGGCCTTTATCCGAACCGTCCGCATTGACACCGGCCTAGAACTCATTTGTGACCCCTCCCCCGTTTCTGAACTACGGCCGAGGGGCGCTGTTTCTTTGCGCGGGTGAAGGCGCTGGAACGCACGTTTTTGAAAGATGAAAGCGTCTGCCGGCTTAGGGCTTCGGCTCGACTACTGCTTTCCATTTTTCCTAATGGACGGCTCCGCACCGGGCTATGACTACGCAGGCAAAGAAGTAAAGCAGTTCAGCCGTGGGACGCTCCACAAGAAACAATAACCTCCGTCAATGCCTACGCTTTGCTCTCCCATTTCTAATCGTTGGAGCGTTGAACTGGATATCCTGTCTTTGCGGCAGACCTAATCAATCCGTCACTACCTTTGTTAGCAGGTCGTCCCAATCGCACTTCAACGCGGCCTTCAGCCTACAGAGGATCTTGAAAAATGGATTTGACGATCCGCTCTCGAGTTTCTGCAAATACCGCCAATGCACATCAGCTTTTTCAGCCAGCTGTTCCTGCGTGAGATGCAGATTGCTCCTGATTCGACAAATATTGCGAGCAAGCTGGGCCGCTGATGGATTCCGGCGTTGGACTGCCACGGGGGGGACAGTTTCCGCGATGCATTCTCGTGCGAACACGGTCAATAGAGCGTGTTTTTGTGACACCGGATCACACCTGCTAAGCGATGATCGTGGGTTTCCTCCGAAGATTTCTGGGACGGTTCGTCGGCATCGCAAAATCCTGCGTTGCGTCCTCAAAGCTCAGACGAAAAGCCCGACAATTTCCGCAGAGCTTCAGCGCCACGTAATTCTGGCCAAAGGTTAATTCACTGGCCGACAGCCTATTTTGCCTGTCTGCCTCGGGTGGTGCAACTCGGTTGGACCCTTTTGCTTATAGGTGCGCTTGTAAGGCCATTCCTCGCCGTCGGGCTTTGGTTGGTTATCACCTCGATGATCATCGCATTCGCGCTAATTGGTCGGCAACGGCGAAGACATGGATGGATGCTGCTCATACCAGCCGCGTGCGTAGTGCTTTTGTGTATCGGACTGTCAATCAGCTATCGCAAAAACGACGCTAGGGAAAGAGAGTCTGGGCCGCCCAGTGTTATGAACCAAACAACAAGAAAAGCGGAGAGTTTTGGAAGCCCATCGCGCTCGAGTTCCCAATCTTCCTTCAGGTTGCCCTTCGCCCAAATTGCCGATTGGAACACAGATCAGTTAGTGCAATTTATCGAAGAGAAGATGCGATGGGCTATGCCGAGCTACAAAATGAATGTCGAAGGAGACACGGGGCAAACCGTCATCCGGTTTTTCGATTCCGCTTATCAATCGCGTTTCGATTTCAAGTTGTCAGATCTCGATCCCGCCTCCCTCGAAGTTGTTGCCGCGTCATACAGTAATAAGATCTTCGTGCGGACTCGCGGCAGTGCTAAACTGATCCGCTACTCACATGGGACAAACGCACCGGAGTTGACCCCTGGGTTAGCTCTGCTCAATGTTCCCAGAGAGGAAACTGCCAGAATCGGAGCCGCTTTCTCTGCGCTTATTAAACGCGGAGGTGGCACGACTCCCACACAGCGACTAAGTTTTGCGTCTGTAGCGGACGCATTCGAGGTGTTCCGTCGGCACGTAGAAGTTGATTCATCCTTGACTGTGTCATTGGACGACAAAACCGGGACACTTGTATTCACGGGCACCAGTCCCACTAGTGGAAAGAAGGAAACGACAGTTGTTCTTTTATCAGACAACATCGACGGAGGTGGTACTCGATGGAGCACCCCGGCAGGCTACCTCATCGTCCAATTGCGAGCGAAGGGTGGAGTGTCAGCGTTCAAACTGCAGGGCTATGACGCCGACGGGAAGAAGAGGCCTGAGTCCTACTTTGCCAGGCTCCAATTGCGCCAAGTGCTCCAGATACGAACGCGAGTCCCGCCCGTCTGGTAATGGCGTGCGGGTTCCATAAATGCGCGCAAGGCCGTTTCTCACGAGCAATTCTGCCAAATCGTTTCCGCTTGCGGTAACGACGAATGCGTAGTGTCTCCGTGGGCCAAAGACTGGACGCCAACGAGTATAAATTGTGAATGGCCGCAAAAGAGCGCAAGCGGTGAAAGCTTTTGCTTCCTTGCCGAGATTGATCGCTGCCGCCCGACTAATGCCAAAGTATGCCGCCTGCTCATCCGAACGGGTCGAGTGCGACCGGGATTCGGTTGTCTCCACAACATAGAGTCGAAAAGTTTCCAAGCGGCCATCCGGCAATCGAACGCGAAAACTGTCGCCGTCGGTCCATTCGTCGGCTTCTAATACAAAACCATCGAAACGCTCGAACGGCTTGGCCTGTGGAGCGGTCTGAGCGACAAGAGGGCCGTGGATGCCCAGGATGAGCCAAAGCAGCCCGCGGGCGCGGAGTATTGGGGGCTGATTGCGTCTCGTTTGCATGCGCTTGGGTGGTGCCACGGCATTTCATCACAGCGAGCCGAATCAGGCACCTATTAAACGCGCCCATTCTGCCAGGCTGCCCCGAAATCCAAGCTCGGACGCCGTCTGCCAACTCAATCCGGCCGAGATTTCTCTGCGACTCCCGCTCTTGGTGTCCTGGATCTTTCGGTAATTGCGGCCTGCAACGAAGATGTCGACAGCAAGCGGATCATGCTCGGCACGCATCGACTTCAAAAACGGCTTCAGTTTCGGCAATCACTTGCGTCAATTTTGTCAGGGCGGTCTAAAGCTCGTTAGCTCGCATCTGTTCAGTCGAACATAAACCCCCGAACTGGTCAATTCGCTTCCCGCACGCTCAGTTCCCTATTCGTTTCGAGACGATTTGCCGGGCGGTCGGTCCCGAGCGCAACGTCCTTTAAAGTGGGGACGTGCTGGTATCAGCATTTCTGCAGGCGCGAACCGCAATCACATGGTTCAAGTTATTCACCGGTTATTCACTTTCCGCTGGACGTTGGGATAGCTCTTATGCATAAGAACCTCGAAGATTCTTATGGCTTGGAGACATCTCCAAGTTCCGGGCGAGTTCTACGAGGTACCCCAGCACTGAAAAATAAAACGGCCATCCTCATTATTTTATGGGTAATCCTTGCGGTTTCGGCCGCTGGACAGAATCCGAGCCCAAGCCCTTCGCCAACCCCACACGTAGGATTTCTCCTTGGGGACTACATTCATGTAGTCCTTTGGAGTCTTTGTTTGGTGGTTTTATGGACCCTCGCTATCATTGCTCGGCGGCCCGTCAGAAAATGGCTATCTACCGGCGGGTGGAAGATCGGTACGGCAAAGGGGTTCGCGTATTTCTCCGCTGTGGCAACTACCGCGACGATAGGTTGGTTTGAACCCTGGAAGCCGGTGACGTGGACTACGAATGAAGTAGGGGCCGCATATGGATTACTCTTGGCTGCGACATGGGGAACATGTGGGATTTTTGCCGAGTGGGCACGGACTTGTAATGACACCACCGATCGGGATCAACTCGCCAAACTCAGGGCAGCTCATGACGCTACGGAAAAACAGCTTGATAATTGGGTGCGCGGTTCGACCCAAATCGGCTCAGTTTTAGGAAAAAAACTGAAAGTTTTCCGCGAACTCTCCCGGTCGAAAGCGATAACTTTGAAGGAATTCCTCGCTGCACTCGCGTCTGATCAGTACGTGTTTCACAACGTTCACGCGATTTACGAGTTCGTGCAGCGAAAACTGCCGCCAGGAGCCAAGCTTCGAATAGCCCTTTATCATTGCCAGGACAATGAGATGGTGCCTCTATATTCGTGGGACGGCGAGAAGGCCAACTGCATCAATCCAAATCCCGAGGCATGCGCACAAATTCCTCTGAGGGCATTCACTCAACGGTCGTTCAATGCTTTCACTCGACCACCGGCCTCGTACACGTCGCCGATTGCCTAGCAGACGAACAATTTCAGCACTTTCGACCCGGCCAATCCGAATATTTAAAAAGCATGATCGCCTTTAAGCATCGATTGGAGATGGACGGAACGGCTACTGCTATGATATTGGCCTTGGATTGCGATAAAACCGGCTTTTTCCACAAGGGCCGCGCCGAAGAATTAAGGAATTTTCTGATTGAAATGATGAAACGGGTCGAATATGAAGCCCTTACATCCGACATAACTAGTAAGCTCGTATCTTAATCACCCCATGAGCAGCTCAACATTGCAGCGGATTTTCTCCAATAAGCCCGCGCAGGATCGCGCGATCGACGAGGCTCGGGTTTCCACCCAGCGTTCATCGAACGCTGCCGATCACATTCTGAAGCGCTTACATCGACAGAGTGAACGCTCTTCGGCAGTCGCGCCACGAACAGGAACCATTGGACCCAAGAGATAACGTGATCGCCTGCGCCATCTCCACGGGCCGCACGGGACTTTAGCCGTTCGGGCCTGATTGCGGCTGGCGTCAACTTGAACAGCGGTCAATCGCCCCGTGGGCGCCCCTAGGCTCAGACTAGGGTTCCCGTTGGCATGGGTACCGATTCGGTCGGGCAATCCGGCGGGCAGCGACTCAAAATGCATTTTCGGACAGATTCGGACACACCTGCTGCGTAATTCTACGCGAAAATGACGTGAGGTGAATTCGCCGCGTCCCCGTTTTGCGCAATTCTCCGCGCGGGTGATGCAATCTACCGCAAAACTACAAAACCGGTGTATAGGCTTCGAATCCCGTTCAAGGGTCGCCACAGTTCGCCGGCCGGCCCCCCGTGCCTTCGTTTGCCGACGCGGCGCGGCGAAAGATCAGTCACTATGTCGGCTTGCAATTGCTGAACCGCGGACCCGGCCTGTTGATCCTATCCGTCCGCGGTGCCGGTGATGTCGCTTCCAAGTATTCGGCCGAGACGTGTGAATATCCCGCCCCCCTCAGGATCACGCCTGATATCCTCCATGAGCTCGGCGATCGTCGCCGTCCAAGCGGCGTTTCTTCTCTCTTATCGAATTCACGGTTGCGCAGAATCTCATCGATACGGAATGCGGCGCTGTTCAGATAAAACCCTACCATCCATTTTTGCGCCGCCTTCTCCTGGTTGTAACCGATCGCGTTCTCTCTCACAACAGCCGTGAGAAACTTCTCTGCGCCCGCAAGAACTCCAGGCCAGCCTCGGCGAACTTCGGTCAAGAACGAAGCTCGCCAGAGAGAAAATGCCGCTCCAATCAAGAGGCAGAAGAGAGAGCGTTGCAGCGGGTTCGCTCCCATCGTGCTTCGGTTACGGCTAAGGAACGATTGCAAATCGAGAAGGAGGAGCTGCACTCGTGCTCGATTCTCTACTAACCGTCTATTCGAATTCAGCTCTTTTGCTGCGGCTTTCATGCATTTCCTTAATTCTGCGCGCAATCGGTGCTCAGAGTGGTGCTTATTCGTCAGTGATGCGACCAGCATCGCGCGAGACTCCTGTGCCGTCGACTCTCGAGATTCCTCAGATAAGCGCGCGTAGCGAGCATCCCTTACAGCGCACAGCGCGCGATTTAATCTAAGTTTCAGTTCCGATGTGCAATCTCCACGCGCATTGGCGCGCCTGTCAGTTGCTCGACTATCCTGTTTGCCACCAGCGTCGTCCCTCACAATTAAGGTGCGGGCGCAAGCTGCGCGATGAGGGCGTCGACCAATACGCGCACCTTCCGAGCCGAGCGAGACCGGCTGGATCGGAAGACATGTTGTATCCGTTCAGCCGTCTCCAAACCGGTTGTCGCGCCCCATGCCGCTGCGGAGCAGCGCATCATCGCCGGAGAAGCCCGCGAAGTCTCCCGGCGCGGCGCACGCCCGGAGGAAGCTGGTAGTCTTCGCGTTTGGCCGCGTGTTTCGTCAAACTCGCGCGCCGTGGCTCTGCTGTTGTTGCTGACGGGGGGGGTGACTGTGCGCGGCGTCCGCGCGGCGATGGACATCATCGCTCGCTATTGCTGTTCTGCCGGCAGATTCTTTACGAGCTTCTTGTCCAATGAACGATGGTCATACCGTTACCCCCGTTCCTTGACTGTCGGCGCGTTTCCTCTGTTAGAGGCTATCTTTCCGCCTGGGAGCAGCGATAGCGAGAACGCAGCGTACCTCTTGCTTGTTCCAAATGGCATTGCAATCGGAAGAGATTTGAATCGCCGTTTCCAGTGCGAATCATCTACCCAAACGCTGTTGAAGTCCCCGTGATGAACGCCACCGTAGGCGTTTCGTGCGCGTCGGCAGGGGTTAACGCTCCGGTCGGTATCTTTCCCAACCGGCAGAAATGCCCGCAGGGCATCCCAATTGAGCGAAATCCCATTGACGATCTCGATATCTTCTCGCAAGAGGCTTTACTATGCTTCCTTTACAGCAGCTTGGCGCCGGATGCTTCACCATCGATTTCTCGAACCCGCCGCCGCGTGTAGAAGGAAAAACGTATCTGGGCTGTAATTGGGATTCCGGAGAGCCACCCGAACTTTCTGAAGGAGAGATTCTTCTTGGGGAGAATGATTTCCGTGACGTGGTCTTCACGGTCCCGGAGACTCGGGCGATGTTCTACGGTTCAATCGACTGGATGTCTCCGACTTATCCACATTACGCGATCCTGCGTGCGGCTGATATCATGCCCATTTTCCCTCGGACCTGCCGCGACGCATTATGGGTGGACCTGAAATATCTACCTGCCATTGTGCAGGGCCGACTGGGTGCCGTACGGCTGATCACCAGCAATGGACCGAAAACGGCGATCTGGTTGAAACCGAGTCATCCGTACAGCGAGGAAGACGTCAAAACCATTGGCTACCACTTCGTTTCCGACAACCGCGCGCTCGCTCCTATCGATCGCGCCGTACCGGTAGGCGAAGTGAAGGCAAGAGGATTGATTTTCGACGCGCGAACCTTTGACGAGTTGAACCGTTTCGGTGTCGAGGGTTTGACGGCGGTCGCCCTCACGACCGACGGACTGCGGATGTCGCGCTTCCGGGTGATCGGATCCGACGTCGCAGTGACGACTCTGCCTTGGCTGCGCAACGTCGCAGGCTTGACTGTTATTAACTGCGATTGGCCTTTCAAACATGGGTGGAGGCTCGGTGTCTCGGTCGATCAGCTCGGCAGTCTCAAGGGAAGTCTCGGCGAATGCATCTATGAGCATAATGAGCTTTGGGTTCGTAGCGAACATCTCAAGCTGCGTGCCGGCTGTGATCCCATCCCGTTGAAGGATCATCCAAGTGCGCGTATGCCTTGGTTCTTGACTTCGGAGGAGACGCGCGAGGCCCATTTCACACCTGAAAGCAGGGCGCGGACGACGCATGTGACGCGAGGATTGAAGCGCTACCGACTGATCGAAGAGGGGCAGCTCGTTTCTCAAATACATTATAGCAAGGCAGACCTCGCAGGCGCTCGATTGAGAAGCGAATTGGCGGTGCGGAAGGCACGGCTCCAGGCAGAGTATCGCGGTTTTGACCTGCCGATGGGCTGGGAAAGATTTAGCGATGACGCTCTCGCCGCCCACGTCCAGATGGAAACGCTAATCCGAAAAGAGGGATGGAGGCGGCCCAACGCTGTTGATGCTCTCGACGATGACGCCAACGCCCGGTTCCGAACATGGATGGAGGCAAACGGCTTATCGGTGACCAGCCCTTTGTCAAAGGAGACATGCTACCGTTATCGCTCACCGCGGGACATCCTCAAAACTCACGACGCTGTGGAACTCATCCAGTTTCTGTATCCACGCGGCTGCACCTTCCTTTTTCTTTGCGCGTCGCAAGAGGACTTCGCTGGAAAGGCGATAGCCGCAGCGTTGCGCGCGTGAACTGTCGACCGGTGCTGGACGTTCTTTAGATCGCGCGCGCGCGAAATACGGTTCGAATTGCCAGGTAGGCAATCCCCGGCCGAGACCCTCCAAAGTTTCACAACTGCGGTCACGGCTTACAGGTCCACGGAGGGGGAGTTGCGGGCCTTCTTGGCGGTTGATTTCTATACCAATTTTCAACCGCGGCATATTGAGGTAGTACCTCCGCGAAGCTCCGGGGCGATGAAGGGCCAAAGTAGAATTGGGAGGATTGAGGGACTCCGCACTCCGCTTCTAGAAGCCGAGAAACGCCGGGACTGGGCGATCCGCCGTCACCACCGAAGGGATCGACGACTTAGTCACGAAAGTCACAAACTCCGGAGTCGCATTCCAGTCGAAAAGCTACTCGGAACTCTGGGAGAAACTCGATGAAGCCTTGTGTCTTCGAGCTTGCCCGGGAGTTTCAACGCCCAGCGGAACAGACTCGCCAATTCCAAGGCCGACCCTATCGTTCTCGGTTTGGGGAATGGGCGCACCCCCTTCATAAAGTCCCTTCACGGTTTTGGTGGATCGGGGAACTCATTCCAATGAGGCGTTACTCTTTTGAGATCACAAGAAGCACTGGCATTGGATCATTGGCGCATTCAACCAGCCACGCTATCTAGAGCGCACGCATCAAATTCACGACCGACTCGACTTCGCGAATTGCTTCACTGAGTTTGTTTAAGGCCGTTTGAAGCTGACTGGCGCGCATAACGTTCATCTGAACATTCTTTCGCAAAAAAGTTAAGCAAGGGAACATTCCCGAGCGCGGATGATGGTGTCGCCACTGACGACTCCGCCGAGCCATGGGGGGTGTTCGGTGATAAACCGACACCTTGGAACTTGGACGTGGGTCGTGGTTGGCGGGCAGCCGCATAACGGCTCTCGAGAGGAGTAGAGAACACCTGATTGAGGTGTAGAAATTCTCCCACCCCTTGAAGTATTTTTCTATTGACCCATTCGCTCCCGGGCAGTCATGATCGTCTTCCCAACCCTCCCAACCCTCCCAACCCTCCCAACCCTCCCAACCCCAATCTCTTAACTCCCAACTCCGCCTCCTAATCAATGAAAGCAGATGCCTCTCTCTCGCAGCCGGACGATTTCGAAGACCTGAACGACTTAAGCAGTGAATGTCCCTGACCCACACCACTATGAATCGCACTCATCCCCCGCAGCACGGTCCTGTTGGTTTCTTGCATCCCGCCGATCATCGCGCGCCATTCCACGCGAGATGTCGTTGGCCTAACAATGTATGGCGGGAACCAGCGATCTTAAATCGAGACGCAATGCTTATCGCAATATTTCCAGAGCTGTTGTCATTTAAAGCTGCTCGGAAACAAAGCCCGAGCCAAACCCTTATCCGATTGCTTCAAGCTGGTCTCTGAACCATTGCAATAATCCGTGAGCCGCAGATTTAAAACCTTTGCGGAAGTATTTGCGGACGAACAAACGCAGCTTAATGAAGCCCTAAATAGCGTCGCGAGGGACGATCCCTCGGTTACTGGCGAGGGTACGACCGGTGAACCGTGGGCTCGAATAGCCCCTGCTGACCGCGTCGGTCTCGCCTTGAGCGGTGGAGGTATCCGCAGCGCAACCTTCAATCTGGGACTTCTCGAGGCACTCGATCAGAGAGGCATTCTTTCTATGGTCGATTACCTCAGCACCGTATCTGGCGGTGGGTATATCGGCGGGTTTTGGACAGCCTGGCGACTCCGCACTCTAGAAGAACGTAATGGGAGTGTCTTTCCACACCGCAACTCGACGGACAGCAAAGAGCCAGCAGATCCGGATAATCGAGAACGGCCAGAGACCAGGCACCTCCGCGAGTTCAGCCGCTTTTTGATGCCGCGCATTGGCCTCAATCAACCGGAAATGTGGTTTGCACTGGCAACGATCTTTGGCGGGATGCTTCCGGCACTGCTCGTTACCTTTGCGACCGTCGCTGTATGTTTCTACACTTGGTTGATCATCGGGAATTTCGCGCTGCGATCGAACTACCGGCCTGCGGTGGTCTTCGTTTTGACGACTTTGGTTCTTCATTGGGTGCGCAGGAAAAAATGGATTCGAGAAAAGCGGGAGGAAGAGGCAACAAGTGGCCATACCAAATGGAAGATTCTCTATTGGATTGGAGCATTCGGCAGCACGGCGCTTGGAGCATGGCTGATCGAAAGTCTTCCCAAGGACTACAGCCACCTTGCCAAATGGGGTTGGATCGGAGTTTCGCACGGAATTCCGAGTCGCTTTGTGACCTATGCTTTCGAGCCGGCTTTAGCTTGGTTGGCGCTGGCGATCGCGATATCAGTCGGATGGATTTTCCTCGAGGCCGCTTATCGAGCGTTCGAAATCTTTCGAGAAATGTACCGGGTCTCCAAAGCGCGAAAAGACGGCCAGACGGAACTGGAGATCCGAAAAACCCAACAGGACAAGAGAGAACGAACCCGGCGACAGCGAATTCATCGCGCCTCGGTTCGAGATCAACTATCCTCGAGGTATCTTGCCTGGGCACTTCTTGCTGCGTCCATAGCGGGAGTATGGGAACTGAGTTTTTGGCTCGGTAATCAAGCCATTGAGAGGACATACGGCGCCGCTGGGGCCATAGGAGGCACCGGAACCTTAACTGCTGTTTTTACTGGGATTTATATTTGGCTCCGGGACTGGCTCACCAAATCAGATAAACAATCGTCCCAGGCCGGCATCTGGCGAAAAAGCCTGGCACGAATCAAAGCCTTCCTGCCGATGCTATCGGCGAGCGCGGGCGCGCTCTTTTTGGTGCTATTCGCCCTTCTTTTGATTCGGTTTTATGGGTTAGGTTGGAATCCCAGTGTAGGGGATCGTACCCCACCAAATGATCACGTGCGCAGCAGCATCTTATCTGGGGTACCATCGCGGCCGGAATTATTCTCGTAGCCCTCAGAATCTTTGATCCCGCGCATTTCGGCTTGCACGATTTCTACCGAGGTCGAATAGCGCGCGCCTTTCTCGGCGCCGCCTTTAAGAGTGGTCCGGATTGGTTCGCATACCAATCCAGACAACAATCGGTCCGCTCATCACTTCAGGAAATCGCAGGGGACCGCGAGCGGGAGTCTCAAGAAGCTGAACTGGCCGCAAAAGTCCCGAGTTTGAAGAAGAAAGAGCAAGCGGAACTGTTGTGTAATGCCCGTCGCAGAACGCAGCAGGGAAACTACCTAACTAGTCTGATTGCGAGAAACGGCCGACGCGGCCGTGCGCATCCCTCAGCGGTTGACAATCGGTTCACAACCGAGCGGTCTGAAGATGATGTAATTCTCACGAATTTGCCTGGCCGACGCAGCGACGTCACCGACACCGAAAGCGAATCTCTGATTCGCCTTCGACTGCGTCCCATTCACCTCCTGTGTTGTACGGCGAATCACCTCACCGGTGACGCCTTGGGCACGTTGAGTCGAGGTGGCCGAAGCGCAGTTTTATCTCAACGCGGCATCTCGCTTGGCGACGATTCCTGTCCGCCTCGCATTTTCGAACCCGCGCTCATGCTTTCTGCGGCGCAAACAGCTTCAGCTGCCGCTTTCAACTCGCAAATGGGGGAAAAATCCTTGCGACTTGGTCCGGCGAGCTCCTTTCTGATGAGCGCCCTAAATCTACGTCTGGGGCTCTGGGTTCTCAACCCGGCGAGCGAACGAATCGCGTCTGACCAGATTGTTTATGAGGGTCTGTGTTTGCGCCCGCTGCTAGAAAAGCAAATCGGCGACAAACCATGGTGGCATCATCCTCTCTTGGGATCGCAGAGATGGCTCAGTTACCAAATCTTCAGATTAAGAAACGCGCTCCATGAGAGCCCGGTATTTCACATGTTTATTGATCTTCCCGGGAAAGCTTTCTTTCGTGAGCTCTTCGGCAGATCCAGCGCTCTGGCGGACGATCGCACGCCACAGCTTCATTTATCAGATGGGGGGCATTTTGAAAACCTGGGCCTCTACGAACTGATCCGACGTCACCTTCGCTATATAATCGTTTCCGATGCGGGCCAGGATGAAGATGTCGCGTTTGACGACCTCGGCAACGCCATCAGGAGGGTTCGAGAAGACTTTGGTGTCGAAATAGAAATCGACATCAGCCCCCTCCGCCCCGACTCGCAGCTCAAGTCCGCCCAGCACGTCGTTGTTGGTACGGTGCATTACGACGGTTTTGAGGGGTGTGACAAAGGAACGATGATCTATCTGAAACCCACTATTACGGGCGATGAACCCGGCGACATCCAACAATATCGCAGCCGCAATCGTCTGTTTCCCCATGAGCCGACCACGGATCAATTCTTTGCCGAAGCGCAATGGGAATCCTACCGCCGTGTGGGAGAACACATCGGACAAATTACATTTGCATTCTTGGATGTGATGCCGTCGAGTCGGCGGTCACATATTGAAAGTGTTTTCCGACAAGCCCGCGCCGTGTGGTCCCGACTCCCGCCAAGCGTCCTTGCGGCCCGGTGCCAAATATCCGAAAAGTTTCGCGAACTGGAGCTGGTTGTTCGAAACGAAGCGCCATTACCCCTGCGTCGAGAACTGTGGCCGGAAGTCGCCGCGTATCAAACCAAACCATCAACCGCGAATGCCGAACCTGAGGAAAGCCGGTCCGACGACGAAATCAGTGCTGTGCCTTACCTCGTTAACGCTGTGCAGTTGATGGAAGAAGCGTGGCTTACGCTTCACCTCGACCAGTTTTGGTCACACACGACCAACGTGGGCATAACCAACCGTTTCCATCGGCTCTTCTGGATGCCGAGCATGAGACGGTGGTGGATCATTCTGTCTGGGATTTGCTGCGGTGAATTTCGAGAATTTATTAAGCTCAACTTTGACTTACGCGCTCACGATCAAGCATCAGTAGAAAGTCATTCCCACGCTGGCGCCGCAAAACTTGAACTGCGGAGGATCACAGATCTGAACGACTTGAAAGGCGGCCTCGCGTGGGAGCAAATGCAATTTCATGTCTCTGTCGACGCCACAAAAAAAACCGCATTTGAGCTGCTTCTGACGCTCGAGGCGAATGGAGGAAACGCCTTACAGGTTGGAATTGCGTTGGTTCATTTCCCTGACAAAGCAACGGACAGTGCATCTCTTCACCTGGCGCATTGGGAGGGGAGCCACCTGTTTGTTCCCGAATCGCTTGCCGGCGCCGGTTTCAAAACACGATTGCTTGATCTATTAATCGTTGCGTTGAGGAAAGATAACGTGCAGCGCATGCTGGTAACGTTGCGAGATCAATTTCCTGGCCGTCGAGATGAGACGGCCCGCGACGCCCGTCTAAACCTGATCGGCTTTTACAAGAGCAGGAACTTCCTGGTCAGGGCCAATGAAGTTCCCGGGGTTTTGGCAGAACTCTATTTAGATCTGGCCGTCAAAGCGCCTCGCCTGTGATCATTGCTAGATACCCCCCACTATCTCTTCGAGAAAGTAGACGCGAACGATGGCGAGTTCCCTTGCAGTGCGAGGCGATAAAAAAAGGCTGTATCGCAGCTTGAATCCGAAGCATCCGAGTCGAGCTACGGCCGCTGGTACGCATCAACGATCGCAACGCCCTGTTTTTTTACCGGCACCGCGAACTATTGCCGTGTAAGCACCGGGGGGTAAGGCTCTGCATGATCGCGCTTTCTCGGCTGTCCGCCGGATTGAAGGTTCGTACTCAAGATTGCCGCGCTGCATAGGGCGAGTGACGTGACTTCGCTTTTTTGAGCCTGTGGGAGAGTTAGTCTGGGGCCGAAGAAAGGAATCCAGACTAAATGAAAGGCAAGCAGTTGTACGCATCGGAAATGTTATCGAAAGCCCATCTCCGAAAACCAGACTACTCAGCATTGATAGACGTTTACCGATCCTAGTCTTCTTCCAAGGCTCAGGCATTGTGCCGACTCCCGGATCATAATACGTAACTTGTATCGGACTTCGCCGGGCAACCTTGTATGTCCGGATAACGTTACTGTGATAACCGTCGAACTGATTGTTCGTTCCGCCGCAGCAGATAACGATATTCTTGGGCATGAAGTCGACCGTCCGCTATGGGGATTATTCTGAAATGCTCCAAGACAATCCGGGTTTTCGTTTCCGATTCTTGATCGCCGTTCTCTGAAGATCCCACCAGTTCGCTTATCGCTTTGCTGTTTCAGCGCCCTTCGTCAAAGGGACCTTCGCCGAAACTTCAAAGAGCGTGCGCCTAGATTTGTCCAACCGAGCCGGCAATTCCCAACGCTCAATCGTCAGGGCAGGTCCGTCCGGCATCCCGATTTTTTTCCAGAATTCTATCGCTTTCACAGGGCCTTAGGGCCTGACTGTTACCCAGTCAATTCTACCGACCACTCCTTCGAGCATTGACCTCTGCTTTTGGAGAAAATACTTTTGATCTTCCTTCCACCGTTCGCCTTTTTTATCTTTGCCTTCTTTGGGTCTTTATCCGTTAGGAGCGAGACATAATCTTTTCTTTTCCGAGAACCTCGTCGAACCCGCATTCGGCTCGACCCGAGGCTTAAACTTTTCGACAACTCGGCCATTTTTGCCGCTGGCACAAGGCACTTCACCTCGACGATTTGTCCGGCGGGTTTAGTCTTGGCGCAGACGGAAGTCGCCTAGAAGCAGAAATAAACGACGAGATTTCTACCAATTTGTTGAACTTCGCCGTTTGGCTATTGATCAGAAAAACAGTCATTGCTGGACTCTAAAGCCGGCGGACATAGTAAACGTCGTGAGCTTGCGGCCAGTCAGGCTGCTCACGATACTAATCGACGAAAACTCGGTATTGTTTTTCGCCGCTAACCTGCGCCAAGAGAATGGTCAAATTCTTCTTTTGCTGGGGGTCTACAGCTTACTAGAGTCCCGGATCAACGAAAGCGGTTCTAGTGGCGTCTCCGGAGCGCACCTAATTTCTGTTGAGCAGCTTGCCTTGGTGGCCGTTTCTTACCCGGAAAGCACAATCGGGTCAGCCGCCTCTGCCGTCCGGGACGGATCAAACGAGACGCGAGCAGGACAAGAACAAGCCGCACGATGTGCCGAAACAGGGGGTTCACAGTCAAGGACCCGTCGATTACGGGCCGCGAATCTTCGCACGCTCACAAACAGTCCGCGCAGCACTGATGCAGAGCACTTCGCCCGAATTACGAAATTAGTCGTGACGACATTGCATGCACTGGGCATTCAGCTCGGCCAAAGCATGCATGACCAAATCCGAAATAACTAGCCTCCCCCCAACGTAGATCGCTCGTCGCAGAGGAGTCCGGCGCACGTTTTCTGTCTACCTGTCGCCAGCGAGCAGGTTACAGTCACGGGGTGGCGGAACCAGAAAGAGCGACCGACGAGTGGGAGGAAGTCATCGGCGGGATTCGAGGCTCGTGTGGATGGTGCGGGGACGTAGTGCGGACGCTGCATTTGTGCGAGCTCGTTATCCTTGATGGGGTAGAGGAGTCTCCCGCGTACGGGCTCGATCAACAGTCTCGCTATATCAGACCCGCACCAGTTTGCGGCGAAAGGCCAACGGTGTTTTTGCAGCGTGAATTATTCGTCGAGGAACAAATTTCCGATCGCAATCCTGCTGGTAAGATCATCGCGATTGCGGGCGTGCTCGCGCACGAGATGGCACACCACGCTTTACGCCAAGGCTGGCAGGTGGAGGAGAGGTATTCAGATGTCGCCGCACTGAACCGCGAGAAGCGGCAGTGGGTTCTCGACATAATCGAGGCCGGTAAATTGGCGAAATTGGCCGGCGTTCCGTATGACGTGATTGTCGGGCACTGGGCCATTGCGGACGACAACATGCGCGCGAATCTGCTCGAGATGGCAGCAGAAGAGTCGGATCAGCGCGTTCTGGATCCAGAGAGCAGTGGAGCCTCTGAACACGAAAACATCGACAAGCAGGTTGGACTTCACATTGCCGAGGAGTGGAGCGCTGCAGTCGCGGGATGCATGATGTCGCATCGGATTAGCAAGGGGTATGATTACATCAAAAGAATGGCCCAGAGCGTGATCAACGATCTTGGCGCTTCGGGGGGATCTGATCTTGTCCAGAGAGTGCTGCTGGCCGCGTGCCAAAACCCAACCGCCGAGGCGAGGGCGACTGAACTAGCCATTGGCAGTCTCGAAACAGCTTTTCGCAATCCGGACATCGAAGAGTGCGGGCGAAAGCTCAATGAACGTGGATCGAGTTGGAGAGTATTGTTCGACGGATGAACAAGGCTCTGCGGCATGGTACGTGGCGGCCCCTGCTTAGACGGAATCAAATTCGAGGGCGTCCCCCTTCCAAGTCGCGTCTCGAAACGCACGCGTGAGGAACTCGCGGACAAGCACGACATATCTCTCCTTTGCCGTGTAACAGTGCTTGTCTGACAGCGTACAGTCCCAAGCCAGCCCAGCAGCGGCGAGAAGGTCACGGGCAAGCTCCAGATCTTCTTCGCGAAAAGAAAAGCAGCGTCGTTTCGGACGGCAAAGTCCAGGCGGTTCGGGATCAACACTTCAATCATTGTTCCCGGGTAATGCGCATCGAGCAGGGTTCCCGCAATCCTGGGTCGTGGCTGCGATCGGCAGTTGTTTTCCATTGAAGTAACGGCCGTTCGCTGAACTCTCCTCGGGGCCGCTTTTCCCATCTCTTCTGAGGTATCGGCACTTCGCAATGTTGTACCTGCAAAGATGAACGTCGGATGCCGCAATTGCCTCTGCCGGAATCCTGACTTCGAAATGAGGAAAACCGGCGGTGAGTTTTGCCCGCAGAATCGGGGGCAGTGCATTCAGAGTCAGGTGGACGTAGTCGGCGAAGCCTCGTAACTCGTCTTGCCGGCGGGATGTCCGCCGAAAATGCCAAATGTCATACCCCCGCTTTGCAAGCTCCAGCTTCGAGCTGCTCTTCCGGCAGAGCGCTTGCGCGATTACAGCGACGTCGTTATGCGCATCGTGATCGACACCCACTGCCACATTGATCAGTTCCCGGACCCACTAGCCATCGCGCGTGCTGCCGAGAAGCGGGCGATTACCACGGTTGCCGTCACAAACCTACCAAGTCACTACACGCTCAGCCTTCCGCACCTGAGTGCGTTTCGACACGTTCACTCCGCCTTGGGTCTACATCCCTTGGCCGCGGCCAGCCACGTTCGGGAGTTGCCTGAGTTCCTGCGGTTAGCTGCGTCTGCGCGATTCGTCGGCGAAGTCGGGCTCGATTTCTCGGCTGCGGGAAGGCCGACGCGGGATATTCAATTGGCCTCATTCCGGCGGGTCGCAGAATGCCTGTCCGGCGATGCACACTTCGTCACAGTTCATTCCAGAGGCGCAGAAACCCAAGTGCTCGAAATCTTGAGAGAAAGCGCACTGGGCCCTGTCGTGTTTCACCGGTTCACGGGCAGCGAAGACGCAATGAACAGGCTCCTTTCGGCAGGCCATTATGTTTCGGTTAACACCGCGATGACGGCATCTCGAAAGTGGCATGAGATATTTCCTGGCATTCCAAAGGAACGGGTGCTCACGAAAAGCGATGGTCCGCATGCGAAATGTGGCCCGCGTCGCGCAGAGCCGGCGGACATTCCGCGGGTGGTCGCTTGGCTTGCCGAGCGGTGGGGATCGATCCAACGGAAGCCGAATCAACCGTGCTACAGAACTACGAGCGCCTCACCCACTGAGTGCACGTTAAGCGTTGCTCGTTCTAAATCCGCGGTTCGCCTCAGTCGTCGCACCGGCTTGGGCGCTCGCAAACGCTTTCTGCCGCCGTGGCCGCTTCATACAAAGTCCAGTTCTGCCGTTACGCCGTCCGAACGATTAACGGTCAATCATCGGTGTTACTTCGTCGGCGTGCTCATTCAAATCCGTCGAAGTGGGGAGGTCCTAATTCGGCAAGAAGCTGTAGCTCCGGCCCTCGCATCGCCGCGTCGTCGGGCGGTCGCGGGACGAAGTTGAGAAAATCACCCTCCGGTAGAAGACAGCAAAGCAGCTCGCGAAGATCACTAATCTTGGTTCGTTCGGCGTCCATGGGCGCATCCGAAGCTCCGAAGTAATCCCGCAGTTTTTGCAGAATTTTGGAAGTTACCCTCTTGCTTAGGAATGAGGGCGACACGTCGAATTGGGGCGCAATCTCTTCAAAGGTCTTTCCTTTGTAGAGGTGCCCGTAGAATACCTCCCAGCTAATCGAGTCGCATAGCGCGTCACGCAGGGCAGCGGGCAGAGACATTCGAACGTCGTACACCTCCGGTGATTGTGCAGCCACACACGCTTCTTTCGGGCTCCAGGCGTCGCGCGCAGGCTCCGTGGCTTCTGATGGATGCGTTGGCGCGTCTAACGAGACGCACGGTTGAAAGCCGTGCTTGATACCATTCCAGGCGGCTCGGATGAAGGAGCGATGAAATGCAGCGTAGCCGAAAGTGCGGAAACGACCGTCTACAAGCTCTGATCCTGATTCGAACTTGCCGGCGTTGAGGATGTAATGGTACCGGAGAAGCTCATAAACATCTTCCCGGTCCGACAAACCTAAGGCCGCCATGTTCAGCTTCGACATTGCTCGCGAAATTTGCGAGCGTAGAAAAATTTCGAGCAGTGTTTGATGCGGCTTCCTGTTAGCGTCGCGAAGCACTGAGGAAGAAAGCAGCAGCGGAGCTCCGGCAGCTTCTCTGCGGAGATGCAGCCGAGCGCAGGCCGAGAGGAAGCGTTTTGATCCGAGAATTGAGTCGATTGATTCGGCTCCTGGAACCTTGTTCAAGGCAAAATCGATGAACTGCGGGTGCCAGCAAAGGTGATATACTCCCGCGACGAGGGTTTGCCATGTTTGCACGCGTCGTTGGAACAGATGAGCTGGAATTGAGATCGACTCGCCCGCAGGCCGGTGAAGGCCTAGTGTCGGACCTGGATTTAGATTCATCCCAGCAGATACCGCCGCGGTGATAGCGCGTGGCTTGGCCGCCCGGCAGCCGCAGTGTTGTATTATCGATCGTTAGGAACCAACCGCGGCGGACTCATCGATCACATCTCTTCGAAATCTGCTAATCGAAGGACCACGCGCCCGATTCCGTAGCGGAGACAAAGACTAAGGCTGCCAAGAACCTTACGAATCTGCTTTTTTATGTAACCGAATTCTCGACCTTCAATTGCGCTTGATTACGCTTTAGCCTTGTGTGAAGATCACTGTGAATTTGGCATTTACCTAGGCGCTTGCACGCGGTTCTGCTCCACTCGCAGACACTCCTGACGGCTCGCATCGCCTCCTGACATTCGCACCACCGAGCAGGCCCACATCGGAAATGGTGTGGTGCGGCGAGCGAAAGGGCCGCGTGGAGACGAACGCTTGTTCGCCACTTAACATTCCGGAGATGCTATGAATTTTAGTGCTCTCGATTGCCTCTTCGAGCGACATCGGCGGGATGATCGTGGCAATGCGTTTTGATAACATCGACTTCCCCGAGCCCGGCGGCCCGATCATGAGCATGTTATGCCCGCCGGCTACGGCCACTTCAATCGCTCGCTTCACGTGCCCCTGCCCTTTCACATCGCTGAAATCGACCTCGTAGCTTTGGTGCGTTTCGAAAAATGAAGTCAGATCGCCCTGGGTCGGCTCCAGCGCCGTTTCGCCGCGGATGAACTCGAAGGTTTGCCGGAGATTGCGCACCCCGAACACGTCAATGCCGTTCACCATGGCGGCTTCGTGTGCGTTTGCTTCTGGGACGAAGACCGCTTTCTTCCCGCTGCGTCGCGCTTCCAACGCCACAGGTAACACTCCTTTCACCGCCCGAACAGCCCCGTCCAAAGCCAGTTCGCCCACGAAACTGAATTTTTCGAATTCGGCGCTATCGAGTTCTTCGCTCACGGCAATCATGCCCAGCGCAATGGGCAGATCGAAGCTCGGCCCTTCTTTCTTAATGTCGGCCGGGGCGAGATTGATCGTCGTCCGTCCACGGGGCCAGAAATATCCGCTGTTGCTGATCGCGGTCGTGACCCGATCGCGGCTTTCCTTTACCGCAGTGTCCGGCAAGCCGACGATAATAATCTTTGGCTCTCCCCGCGCGCCATTGACCTCGATCTCCACTTCATACGCATCGACTCCGTAGACAGCGGCGGAATAAATCTTGGCCAACATGGGGGGAGCGCAACATTGGCAGAGAAGTGCACGCCGGAAAAGTGGAATCGGACGCCCGGGCGCCGAACCCTGCGGGACGACCTTGTTTTTCTGAGACGCCTTGCTCGCGTCGGCGTAATCGAGCAAGGCCCGCCGTCTTTCAGGGACGGAGCGCAGGTCTAATCTCAGCGAAAACCAAGACCCTCTCGCAGAAATTATTACCGGGCCGTGTCAAACCGTTAAGATCTTGCGGAGGAGCGACTTAAATCCAACCCGGATAAATATTGAACAAGACCCGTCCAAGTTGTGTCAGAACTGCGATATTTAACGTTGTTAACTACTTTGGAGAATGCTAAAACAAGGAGTCTACCGGCGCCCGAGAAACGTAACAACGGGAACCTTGCTAGCACGCCCCCGTCCTTACTACCCTTTTCATGAAAAGTTATATGGCTGCTGAAGATAGCGATACTGGAATAAAGATTTACCTGCGAGAGATCGGGCAAATCCCCCTGCTCACTCCCGATCAGGAGATCGAACTGGCCGCGAAGATCAAGAAAGGCGATCGCGAAGCGCGCGCCCTCATGATCCGCTCCAACCTGCGTCTCGTGGTCAAGATTGCGCACGATTACGCGAACCTCGGGCTTCCTTTGCTGGATCTGATTTCGGAAGGCAACATCGGACTGATGAAGGCAGTCGAGCGTTTCGATCCGGCCAAGGGAGGCAAGCTCAGCACCTATGCGGCCTGGTGGATCAAACAGTCGATCAAGCGTGCGCTGGCCAACCAGAGCAAAACGATCCGCCTGCCCGTCCATTTGGTCGATAAAATCTCCAAGATGCGCCGCGTCTCGCTCCAGATGAGTGAAGAGCTCGGCCGCGAACCGACCGATGACGAGCTCGGCGAAGAAATCGGCATCGCCAGCGGAAAAGTTTCGCAGCTCAAGACCGTCTCGATTCGTCCGGCTTCGCTCGACGCGCCGATCAGCGATGACGATTCCACTGAGTTCGGCGAAATCGTCGGCGACGAAGAGGCGCAGACGCCGTTCGAATTGCTCCGCGACAAGAATCTTCGCAACGAAGTGGGCGGCCTGCTGGATGTCCTGGACGATCGCGAACGGAAAATCATTTTTTCCCGCTTCGGTCTCGATGGTGGCAAACCGAAGACACTCGAGGAAGTCGGCAAGAAATTCGGCGTCACGCGCGAACGGATTCGCCAGTTGCAGAACATCGCGCTCTCGAAACTGCGCCGCGCGCTCAGCAAAAAAGAGCGCCCGGTGGACGTTGAATTGCCGGTCGAGGCGTAACGAATCGCCTGTCAGAATTTCAAAACGCGCGGAGGGAAACTTCCGCGCGTTTTTGTTTTTCCGCGGCGGAGCGCACTTCCTAAGTTGTCATGTTCAGCGCAGCGAAACATCTCTGATCATTTCTGCGCGGTAGGACCGGAAATAGTCAGAGATCCTTCGCGACGCTCAGGATGACGATAAAGTTGAGGCGGTTACTCCGCCTGCCGCAACTGGACGCAATCGACCTTGTCCCTGCCCCCGAGCATATCCGATAAGACGATTAGATTATCGCCCGGCTCCGTGAGTTTTTCCCGGCTCAGGTATTTAATCGCAGATTCAATCGTGGCGTTCGGGTCTTCCGCGAAATCAATCATGATCGGATGTGTTCCCCAGCAAATCACGATCTGCCGGAAAACCTCTTCGTTGGAGGTGAAGGCAAAGATCGGGGCGTTCTCTGGCCGCAAATTCGACACATAACGCGCCATCGTTCCGTGATGGGTGAAGACCACCATCTTGGCCCGCGAAAGCGAATTCGCCAGGACGACCGCTGAGGCGCAGGTTTTTTGGCGCGCGTCTTCGAGAAGCGCCCCCTTCCCGAAACCGGCGCCCCCGCTTCGTTCGATCCGCCGCGCCACCCGATCGAATACCTTCACGCATTCCACCGGGTAGCCACCGGTCGAGGTCTCACCGCTCAACATGATCGCGTCGGCCTGCTCAAAGACGGCGTTCGCCACGTCGGTAACCTCAGCTCGCGTCGGCACCGGATTCTGGATCATCGATTCCAGCATGTGCGTCGCTACGATGACAGGCTTCCCGATCCGCAAACAGCGCTTCACGATCTTGCGCTGAATGATCGGCAGTTCTTCCATCGGACACTCAATGCCGAGATCGCCCCGCGCGATCATGACGACATCCGCCTCATCGATCATCTGGTCGATCTGGCGCACGGCTGATTGATCCTCAATCTTCGCCACCACCTGGGCGCGGCTTCCCGCCTTTTTCAAGACGCGGCGCAACGCCTGGAGATCGCTCTTTTTGCGCGCAAAACTCAACGCGACAAAGTCGACGTTCAGTTCCACTCCGAGCGCTACATCTTCGAGATCCTTGTGGGTCAGCGGCGGGAGATTCACGCGCACCCCAGGCAGATTGATGTGCCGGCGCGAACCGAGGGAGCCTTTCGTGAGAACTTTGCAGCGGATTCGATTGCGCTTTTTCTCGAGCACAAGGAGCCGCATCACGCCGTTATCGACCAGCACAACGTCGTCGACGGAAATGTCGTTGACGAGACCTTCGTAATTCACGTCGACCGAATACTTCTCCTCGCTCTTTGCTCCGCGGACGGTGAACTCGAGGATGTCACCCGGCTTTAACTGGAGGTTTGATTTCAGTTCGCCGGTACGAATCGCCGGACCCTGGGTATCGAGGAGGATCGCTGCCGGTCGTGGAATTTCCGCAGCGATCTTCCTGATGCGCGGAACGATTTCCCGGACCCAATCGTGTTTCGCATGACTCATGTTGAGCCGGAAGATGTCCGCTCCCGCCTCGAGCAAGGCCCGCACGGTCTCCGTCTTTTCCGTAGCCGGTCCGAGAGTGCAGATGATTTTCGTCTTGCGCATCCGCTTCAGGATTGAATCTCAGGCCGAGAAAGCAAGATGCTTTTCGGATAAGGCGGTTGCGCAAATCCGGCGCGCACGGTTCACTGCGGACAATGCACCAAAGCTCATTCGACAAAATGACCGCTTTCCGGCGCGACCACCTGGAAGGACGCCGCGAGGAAGCGCTGCTGATCGTAGATCTGGGAAGCCAGGACATCAACGGTTCCTACCGTCCGCTCTTCGCGCTGCCTCCATGGCGGTATCTGGGAGTAGATTTAGCCGCGGGGAACAACGTCGATCTTGTGCTGAAGGATCCTTACGATTGGCAGGAATTAGCACCGGAAAGCGCGGACGTTATCGTGGCGGGACAAACCTTCGAGCACACGGAGTATTTCTGGGAAACGATGCGGCAGATCGCCCGGACTTTAAAACCCGGCGGGCTCTGCTGTATCCTCGTCCCATCGAGCGGCCCGGAACATCGCTTCCCCCTGGACTGCTGGCGGATGTATCCCGACGGCTTGCGCGCGCTCGCGCGTTACGCGGACCTCGAAGTGGTCGAGGCCTCCACGCAATGGGAAGACCTGCCGGAATACGATAACGAAAGCAACAAATGGCACGATTCGCTTCTTATCGCGCGCAAGACCTAACGAGCGCTTCTACGCGCGTGAACGTTAGTCGAGTTTGTGCCCGTTACGGAAAGAAGATGTTATCGGCGGCGGTACAGCCATTGAAGCCGACGGGGCCCAAGATGTTCGTTCCGAAAATATTTCTTAGATAACGCGAACTGGGGTTCTCCGTCCCGGCCGGAATCTGAATGTAATTTCCGAAAGAATTTAAGACGTAAATTCCATACGCCAGGTTCGGTAACGGCAAGCCGTCCGTCGTGCTAGGAGAAGTGAGCAACTGGACACCGGGACCAGCCGGCCCATTGAACACCAGCGGAGAAGCACTCGCACTCACGCCGATCCAATTGCCGAACACAGCGTTAGCCAGCTTGATTGTTTGACCGTTCCGGACAGCAGTCGTCTGTCCAACGCCATTCAGAACGATGCCGTGGTTGCTCTCAGCCGCGACCACATTTCGATTGATGATGGCTTCACTGCCGTTCTGGCTCGTTATTCCGCTAATCTGGCCGCCAAGACTTCTCAGTCCCGTTGCATCCGTGCCGATGAGATTGGATTCGACATAGATTCGCGTGCACGGAGCAGGATACTCAGGCGTGCCGATAACCACTCCACCGAGATGGTTTCCGGAAAGAACGTTGCCGCCAGAAGGACCGCCCACGTCATTATAGTCAGCGCCATTCGCGATCAGGACACCTAGCTCCCCATTCCCGAGAACCGCCGTGCCGGCTCTATTCACCCCGATGAGGTTCGAGATAATGATATTGCCGTAATTTGAAGGATGAAGAAGTTCCACGCCACTGGACGCCATACCGGAGATGACATTATTGGGGCCGATAAAATTCTCCGCTCCTCCCGCGCCAAGAAACACTCCATCCGAATCATTGCCAATCACCACGCTTCCCGTGGGATCAGTCCCGATGTTGTTATTCTCCAGCGCGTTCGTGAAATAATTTCGGCCGGACCAGGCCGTTTCGATCGGCTCCCCAATCACAATGCCGTTACTGACCCCGGAGATCGTGTTCGAGCGAATGGTGTTGAAGTTAGATTGAATGCCGATACCGCGACTGCCGGGATGCGCCGTTGTATTGTGCGTGAACACGCCCGTCCCCAACACGGAAGTAAAACCCATCCAGTTTTTTTGAATGAAGTTTCCCTCGGCTTCCTTGAAGATCGTGATTGCATTCTGGGCGTAATTGAAGATTTGGAATCCTTGAATGGTGCTGCCGGCCGTGGCAGCACTGACGCCATGGACCCCAGGATTACCTCCCCCGGTTGCAGTTGAACCATCGCTATAGGGGGGAACGCCCGCGACATTTCCGGCAAGGACAATCGCGCTATCCATTCCGGCCGCGTTTATACGAATTAATGGTTTCCCGCTATAGCCTGGTTGCGTCGTGCCATCCAGGATCATCAATCTCGCCACGTAGAGCGGCTCGCTGAGGGTGATGTCAACCTCACCTCCTAGACTTGGAATGTTGAAGTTGATGTAATTTACATCTGCGCCCGTATAATTTGCCTGGAAGACTGCCCAGTTCAGCGTGCCGGGAACCAGTCGGCTGCTGCCGTTAGAAGTTACGGTAAAACTTTTCGTCGTCCTATAGGGATTCGCTTCGGCCGTCCCGCCGAATACCAAGGAAGCCGCGACACACAAGAAGATCAGGCGGGGGGCTGTCAGACTCATCGGTTTCTTTTAGCGGAAGCGCCTCAAATCATGCAATGAATTTTTTCGGTAACTTCGCCAAAAACTGAGCCCAAGACCAGCGTCCCAAGCGGTGGTCGGCGATCGTTTCGAAAACGGTGGCTGCCGCAATTGCTGACAGTTAGTTAACCGCGTTACCAACAGAATTGCCGTTGAAGCCGATCGGCCCAAGCTGGTTCGATCCGAACGTGTTGTTCTGGATGAAATTGTAGGAAGCGTTAAGTAAGTAAACGCCGAACCCATGATTGGTGAGCTGCGTGCCATTCACAGTCTGGCCCATCCAGTTGTCATAGACACCGTTGCCGGTAGCATCCGAAAGCGTCACCCCATGATTGTCCTCGCCCACCAGAACGTTTCCGCGAACGACATTTCCGCGTGATTTCGTTTGCACAGTAACGCCGGTGATTTGGCCACCTACGATCGTGGTACCGCCCGAGTCCGTCCCGATTAGGTTATACTCAACATAGTTGCCGTTCGTGCCATCGGTTCCTGGAAATTCGGGGGTCCCGATACAGACGCCGCCAAGTCGGTTCCCGGAAATAATACTGCCGCCGAAAGGACCGCCAACTTCGTTGAACGTCGCTCCGTTCGCGATCAGGACACCCAGCTCACCATTAGGAATTGGCGCGGTTCCAGCCGCATTCATTCCAATCATGCTTGCGAAAATTACATTGCCGTAGTTGCTTGAATGAAGCAATTCTACGCCGGAAGAAGCCATTCCAGACAGGACATTGGCCGGACCGATAAAATTCTCACGCGCGCCGGCTCCGAGAAACACTCCGTCGGAATCGTTGCCGATCTTAAACGACCCCGTCGGATCGGTGCCAATGAAGTTATGTTGAATTGAGTTTGTCTTGTAAACATTACCGGTGGGCGCACTGATATCGTCGCCGATCGTGATTGCGTTGCTTACCCCGGAGATGGTGTTTCCCCGGATCGTATTGAAGCTCGACTGCAAACCAATTCCTCGACTGCCGGGGTATGTGTCCGAGTTATGCCAGTAAGTCTGTCCCCCGGCGTTAACCTTGAAGCCCATCCAGTTATCCTGGATCCAGCTACCCTGCGATTCCTTGAAAATCGTGACGGCATTCGATGAATAATTCACGATTTGAAATCCCTGAATGGTACTGCCGGAGCTTGTATTCACCGCGCCTGAACTTGTCGGGGGAATGTTAGGCACGTTTCCGACAAGGAGGAACGCACTCGCCAAGCCACCGGCGTCGATTTGAATCTTTGGCTGACCGACGTAGCCGGGTTGCGACTTTCCGTCGATCACCATTAGGCGCGCAACATAGAGTGGTTCACTTAAGACAATCTTTGCTTGATTCGTGACGTTGGGAATGTTGAACGAGATGTAATTCACGTCGGCGCCATAGTAGTTGGCTTGGAACACGGCCCAATTTAGAGTGCCAACTGTATTCCTGCTGCTCCCTGCGGACGTAACTACAAACTGAGTGACCGTGGTGGCTGAAACGAGCGAGGTCGCGAAAAACGAAAGGGCGAGGGCTAGCCCCCCACATAAAAGGGCCCGACGGGACATAGATACCATAATTTCTGGAAAGCAGAAAGTAAGCCAGCCCGTTTCACCGTGTGCTCCTCTTGGCCCTGAGGATGGGGCTAACGACCGAAAAATGCGGCGGTTCCACAATGCTTGCTTCTCCCTCGACTTCTTTTACGGTCTCCCGGTGTTGTCTCAAAAGTTAAGCGGTCGCCTCAAAAAAATTCTCGCCTGTCCTGTGTGTCACGGGGCGCTGGAAGAAAACGGCAATCAGATTGCCTGCCGGGAGGGCAACCACGTTTTCACACTCAAGAATGGCGTACCAGCATTCCTGCCGGAACCGGTCGAGTTCGCTTCCATTGACCACTCAAGCAATCCACTTGGGCCGGAATTCGAAGCCCTCCTCCAGGAGGGAGAGGATTTTGTGCTCAATATCGGCGCGGGCGGCACCGCGGTGCGGTACCCTAATTGCGTCGAGTTCGAACATAAGATTTTTCGGCACACGGATGTCGTAGGCGACGCTCATCATCTGCCGTTCCGCGACAACGTTTTCGATCGCGTCTTTGCATTCAACGTCTTCGAGCACCTGACTAATCCTAAAAAAGCGGCAGAGGAAATCCTGCGCGTGCTGAAGCCCGGTGGGGCGGTTGCGGTGCACACGGCTTTTCTGCAAGCGCTCCATGAGGAGCCGTTTCACTTTTTCAATGCCACTGAATTCGGCGTCCGCGAGTGGTTCGCCAATTACGAAATCGAGGCCTGCCACGTCAGCGCAAATTTCGGCCCGGGCGTGATGCTGGCCTTTCTCCTCTCGACGGTGGTGGAGGCGGCGCGCAGGGCCGATGCGACCTGGAGAGAGCAAACTCTTCTGAGCGAATCGACTATCGGCGAATGGGCGGAGTTTTGGAAAACGCGAGGCGAGCAACCCCCCGGTTTTAGCACCTTGCAGCATCTTCCCGAGGATATCCAAAAACGCATTGCGGCCGGGTTTGAATTGCTGGCGAGAAAGCCGGCGGCGCCAAAGGAGTGAAACCGCACTTTTCGCGAGCTTTGCCGTGAGGCGCTAATCGGCTAATGCTTACAACCGTGGAGTCTGCTGCTGAACCGAGACCTTCCACCTTTCCGGCAAGGGCGCAGTATTCGAAAAAGTTTCATTTTTGGCTCGATGAACCGGCGGATTGGAACCGAAGAGTACGCCACCTGAGGATGTCGGGCTGGTGCGTCGCAAAAGATGGCCCGCCGATCACCGCGATCCGGGCGAGACTGCGCGACCGGACCTTTGAAGGAAGCTTCGACCGCGAGCGCGCGGAGGTGGGCGCTTACATAGGGATGCCAGATGCGCCGCGCTGGTGTGGCTTCACCGTCGATGTCGAAGTTCCTCTCGGAAAAGGCCGGCTGGAATTGCAGGTCGCCCAAGGATCCGAGCCGTGGCAGAAGGTTTTCGCCACTGACGTCCGGGGGCCGGTCTTCGTCAGTGCAGCGGAACTCGAGCAACGCCGCGAGGCCGATCTCGCCTATGCGCCCGCGCGATATTTTTTTTGGTTCGACCGCCCCGACCGTTGGGAGCGGCCAACTTCCACGCTCTATATCAGCGGCTGGGCCATCGACCGAAGCGGCAAATGGATTCATGGCATCCGTGCGCGCGTCGGGTCGCGAAAATACCCCGCCCATTTTGGGATCGAGCGAAAGCATCTCGCGCAAACGCATCCGGACCTGCCCTCGGCCTCCCGGAGCGGCTTCGCCCTTGCCGTCCCGTTGCCCACAGGGAAATCGACACTCCTTCTCGAATTGAAACAGACGAACGGCTCATGGCATCCGCTGTTTCGCCATCCGGTGGTCGGAACAACCGAGGACGAAAGCAATGCCTCCGTGCCTCCTGAAGGAGCGACTCATTTTGAGCCTGCGGCGCCGGCACGATTCGCGTTCTGGTGTGATCGACCGTTGGATTGGGAAAAGCCGGCGCATTATCTGCGGGTCTCGGGGTGGTGCGTCACAGCCTACGGAGACCCCATCAGGGAATTGCGTGCGCGTGTCGGGAGAAATATTTTTCGTGTGCGCTTTGGCATCGTTCGTCCAGACATCGGGGCGGCATTTGAACTCCAACCGAACGCGCGGCGTAGCGGGTTTTCTACGCTGGTGATTGTGCCCCGCAGCGGCGGCACTTTCCTATTGGAAGGGCGCGCTTCCAGTGGCACGTGGGAAGCAGTTTTCTCACGACGAGTCAGGGGCAAACCCAGCCAGCCGGGGAGAAAGATCTGATGCAAGAAGACCGCGCGGCTTCCGAGCTTCCCCCTGATCCTGGCCAAGATTACCTCTTTCGGTTCGACGCACCTCTTGATCCCATAGTCTTCGGCGGCGAAGCGGCGCTCCAGGGCTGGCTCCTTCACCGCGAAGGAAAACCTACTCTCGGAATTCGCGCGTTCGTGAAACGCCGATTCCATAAGCGCCAGGAATTTCGCGCCCGCCGCAAAAGAAACCGGCCAGAGGTCGCCGCTGCTTACCCGGATACGCCAGGAGCGGTAAACAGCGGATTTCTCCTGGAAATGCGGTTTGGGCTTGGCCGCAATAATATTATCTTTCAAGTGCTCGATCACGACCGGGTTTGGCGGACGTTTCATTCCGCCCGCGCGGTGGTCATTCCGCTCTCGTTCGCGGATCGCCTCGGCCTCGCCAACCTCAGGATCTTTCTTCTTTTCTATCTGAATCAGTATATGGCGCGCTCGGCCTCGCGCCGAGGGACTTCGTTCTCTTCGCCTCCCCGGCTTTCGTCCGAGTTGACGCCATCACAATCCCCGCGCGTTGCGGTGGAGCATTCAATTCCCCTCCGCACGCGACACGTCCATCTTTTTGCGACGTCCAAGTCCAATCTCTTTATCATCGAAATCGCGGAACTCGCGGTAGCTGGATTTCGCGAGATCGGTTGCGAAGCGCAGCTTTTTCTTGATGAAGTCCCGCAAGAGACTCCACCCGAGGACACCCTTCAGATCGTCGTCACGCCGCACGAATATTATAATCTTTTCCTCAGCGAAATGGTCGACCGCCAGCGGGCGAGACAACTGACGCGAAATGTAATTTTACTTTGCACGGAACAGCCCGAAACCCACTGGTTCGAGAGCAATCTGCGGTGGGCCATTTATGCGCGCGGCGTCGCGGACATCAATCCCCTCGGAGTCGCGGCCTATCGCGCCCGCGGACTGCCCTGCCAGCTTTTGCATCTGGGCCATCACGCCATCCTGTCCGATCGTAAGGAAGTAGCACACCGCGCGCGTGACACCGATATCACCTTCCTCGGATCGCTCACGCCGCGGCGGGATCAGTTCTTTGCCGAAAACTCCCGCTTTTTTTCGGAGCATCACTGTCACCTCCGTCTCGTTCCGCTTGGTTTTGCGAAGACCAAGCTGACGAAGAGCTACCTGAGCATTGAGCGTCGAAACGAACTGCTGAGCCAGACAAAGATCCTGCTCAACGTCCATTACTCGGACCAAAAGTATTTCGAGTGGCACCGCATGCTGGTGGGACTGGCCAATGGCTGCTGCATCATCACTGAGACCTGCACCGGGTACGGCGCGCTCGTGCCGGGCAAACATTTCATCATGACGGAGCTGGAATACCTCATTCCCTGCTGCGAGTACTACCTTGCACATCCCGAGGAATGCGAGGAAATCGCACGGCAGGGCCTGGAGTTTATCGAGAAAGAACTACGCCAGGACCAAACCTGCCGCGCGTTTCTGCAAATGGTCGAGTCGGACGCCGCTCGGGAGCTGGAGCGCTCGGCTCGGGACGACAAGACCATGCCAGTCGTCCTCGCCAACGACGCTCCAGCCCATCCGCCGCCGCCGGAACTGGCGCACCGGCTTTCGGAACATACTGGCCGGTTGCTTAAACGCGCAGTGGCGAATGATTTTCGAGATAAGTGGCAGCGGCTTCGCGCTTCCTTCAGTCGCATTCGTCCGAAGCGTGACGTCAAACCGTTATCGGAAAAGCAGGCTCGGCGCGATGCGATCGCCAAAAGGAAGAAGTATCACTCGAGATGGGGCGAGCAGGAGCAGGCTCGATTGAAACAAGAACCGTTTTTCCAACTCCATGACAACGAAGCGTTCGCGCACTGCACCGACCCGAAAATTTCCGTTTTGATCACGCTCTACAATTACTCGCACTTCATCGAGGACTGCGTGGCCAGTGTGAGCGCGGCCAGCCAGAAGTGCGGCCAGCCTCTCGAGGTTCTCATTGTTAATGATGCTTCGACGGATCACTCGCTCGCACACGCCTTGCGCTGCCTGAAAAAATTTGAGCTGCCGATTCGCATCGTGGACAAGAAATGGAACACCGGTCTGGCAGACGCGCGAAACGTGGGCGTCCGGATGGCTCGTGCGCCCTACGTTTTTATCCTCGACGCCGATAACCTGATTTACCCGGATGGACTACGGCAGCTTTTCGGGGCGATATCAGAAGGAGATTACGCGGCCGCCTTTAGTATGCTCTGCCGCTTCCGAGGCACTCCCGCGACCCCTGTCGGACTCCTTTCCTACTTCGATTGGGACCCGCAGATTCTCGTGCAATATCCTTACATCGACGCGATGGCGATGTTCCGCCGAGACGCATTACTGGAGGGGCCCGGATACGACAATGAGCTAAACCAAATCGGATGGTTTGGCTGGGAAGATTACGACATGTGGCTTCGCTTTGCGCAGAAGCAATACGAGGTCGCCTTCGTGCCGAATATTCTTTGTCTGTATCGGCATCACGAGACGTCGATGATCAATACCACCATTCTTTTTGAGCGCGATCTGGTGCACCATTTTATCGAGAAATATGGAGACCTGGTCGAGCGTTTTGAGCCTACTGAAAGAATCTTCGGAATAGACCGCAACAAGATCCGGTGGGCCCGGAAACCGATTTCTGCGGCCGCACCCCGGGAGATGAAGTCGGAGCCGACCTCGATCACCTCCAATCGCTTTTTCAGATTATAAACGCGCTCGATCGTAGCCAGCTGGCGCTCGTCCCGTTCGCGGCGGGACGGCGAGCTCGAAGCCCGGCAAATCCAGCGAGAGATTCGGATTATAGAACGGATCGTTCAGGAGTTCGATGCCCCACTTGCGTTGGATAAATGTGGCCTCGCGCAGGAATTGCACCTGTTCAGCCACCGTGGCCTGATGGCCGCGCGAAGCCGATTCATGATGTATCAGGTTCGCGTACGGGGTCCAAATATTGCGGAAACCGGATCGCCGCAATCGCAGACAGAAATCGACGTCGTTAAAACTGATTGGGAGATTCGCCTCATCGAAGCCGCCCGCCTCTTCGAACACTTTCGTGCGGACGAGCAGGCACGCGCCCGTCACCGCGGAACAATCTTGCTGCAAAAAGGCGCGGTTGAAATAGCCCGGATGTCCTCGCGGGACTCGGGGAAAGGCATGACCGGCGACTCCACCCAGCCCGAGAATCACACCGCCGTGCTGAAGCGTTCCATCCGGATACCAAAGCCGTGCGCCCACCGCGCCGACTTCCACGCGCGAAACATGACTCACCATCTCTCGCAGCCATCCCGGCTCGCTCGCTTCGACATCGTTGTTGAGTAAGGCGAGCACAGTCCCCGTCGCGACTTTGACGCCACGATTAATCAGGCGACTGAAATTAAACGCCCCGTCATCACGCACCACTTGCGCATCGATTTTCTGTTCTAGCTCGCTCAAAAATTTCAGCGTCGCCGGCTCGCCCGATCCGTTATCGACGATAACGAATTCTATCGAGGGATAATCTGTCTTTTCCCGGACGCTGGAAATACATCGCTCGATCAACTCCACCCGATCGCGCATCGGAATCACGATCGAAACCAACGGCGGCGGAGCCGGTATTTCGTGAACCACCCGATGCGATTCGACATTCTCAGGACACGCCTCCACTCGCCCGGCCATGCCTCGCCTTTGCAAATGATCGGCGATTGCGCGGCGCGCTGCCTCCTTGGCATACGGCTTCGCGTCAGCTACCGCGGCCAGACTGCCGGCGACGGCCCGCCAGTGATAGAGAATCCGCGGGATGTGCCGCACCTGGCCGGGCTGTAATCGTTCCACGCAGCGCAACGCGAGGTCGTAATCCTGCGAGCCCTCAAATCCTTCCCGGAACCCGCCGATCTCTCGAAGCAGATCAGCGCGATAGACTCCGAGGTGATTAATGTAGTTTTGCCCGAGAAAAAGTTCCGGATTCCAGTCGGTCTTCAGGAACGGAGTGGAACGCGCGCCGCTAAGGTCAACCTTGTCTTCGTCAGAATAAACGAGGCCCGCATCCGGATGCTGCTCGATTTCGAGCGCGACAAAGGCGAGCGCCTCTTCCCGCATGAGATCATCCTGATCGAGCAACGCGCACCATTCTCCCGTCGCCTGGCCGAGAGCGGAGTTTGTGCACGCGGAAATGTGGCCGTTGCGCGCGCGAAAAATTAGTTTAATTCGCCTCTCCTCCTTCGCTTTTTGCTCGAGAAAAGGCCGGACCCGTTGATCAGTCGACGCGTCGTCCGCCAGGCAAAGCTCCCATCGTTGGTAAACCTGGCGCCGAACCGATTCAATCGCTGCGTCGAGCAGCTCGAGGTCCGGATTGTAAACCGGGAGCAGAATGGAAATCAGCGGCTGACGCCGCATCCGACGAAGATCACGTCGCAGTGCCGCAGTATCGATCCCGTCAAAACGGGCCAGCCATCTGGGATAACCGGTGGCGATGCTCCAATCGCGCGCCTCTACCTGTGGCGCGAGATTCGCGAGCAAGTTTTCGAACGTAAACGCGAATCTTTTCAACGTGAAATGGCGTTCGAAAGTCCGGCGGGCGCCGGCCCGCAATCGCGTCACGAGTCTTGGATCCGATACGCATCGCTGGATGGCGCGGGCGAGAGCTGCTGGATCTTCGGAAGGAACGAGCAGCCCATTCATCTCGTCTCGAACCCACTCCGCTATACCGCCGACATTGGCGCTGATAACCACCTTCCCCAGACTCATCGCTTCCAGAATCGTGATCGGCATCGTCTCATCGCGCGAACAGCAGATCAACGAATCCGCCTCCGCCAGCAAGGCGAGTGACTGCGCATGATCGCGTTCCCCGGTGAATTCCACGCCGCTTAATCCAGCCGCGCTTGCCTTCACTTTCTCGACGAACGGCCGATCGAGCTCGCGTCCGACGACTTTGAACCTGGCCGCTGCTCGGACCATTTCAGGGAGCTTCCTGATCGCCTCTACCAGAATGTCCTGGCCTTTGCGCGGTTCGATACTGGCCGCGGTGATGAAAGTGAAATTTTCGGCGCCCGCCTCGTTCGCGACGTTCGCCACCGCCGGTATTCCGTAGGGCGCCACTTCGATCGCCGTGCGCGTTATGCCGCTAAAAATTCGTGCCGTCTGTTGGGTAGGGGTCAGGAGCAGCGTGGCCAGCTCGAGCGTCGGCCCAATTTCTGGAATTTCGCGAATCAATCGCACGGCCACGAGCGTCTCGTGCAGATACCAGATCACGGGCTTTCCTTCCAAATGGGCGGCGCGCACCGCCGGCCAGCTCACGATCGTATTCGCCACCACCACGTCGAAACGCGCCGCCAATTCGCGCAACTTTTCCTGCCCTGGTTCCTCGAGCAGGCCCGGATGAATGATGACGCTGATGCCGTCAGCCGCGAGCAGGTCCGAGATCGGTCCCGGGTCCGGCGCCACCACCGCGAGGTCCCAGCCGCTCTGATGGAGCCATCGCACAAGGTGAAGGAGCTGGATCGGCGCGCCGGTTAGCGTGGTTTCATGCGAGACGAAAAGAACCCGCCGGCGCGGTCGCGACAGGCTGGTCGATTGGGCCGCGGTCGTCACGACTTAGCGGCCCCGTTCGCGGACCGCGATCACCTCCTCGATCAACGCGCGGAATTGGTTCCCGAAACGCTCCATCGTGAAATTACGTTCGTACGTTTCGCGTGCTTTCGCCCCAAGCTGAAACGCAAGGTCGTGATTTTCAATCAAGCGACGAATGGCAGCAGCCAACGCAGCCGGCGATTCCGGCCTAACGAGCAGGGCGTTGTCTCCTTCGACGAAGACCTCTTCCGCGCCGCCCACCGCGGTGACGATGAGAGCTTTTCCAAGACACATCGCCTCCAGGATCGCGACGGTCGGCATCGCCTCGGCGCGTGAAGGGCAAACAAGGACGTCCGTCCGCGCCATCACTTCGAGTGCTTCGGCGCGGTTGAGCGCGCCCTTCACCGAGAAGTTTTTTACCGTCATCGCGACCGCTGCGACCTTCGCCCAATAGTCTGGATCGAGAATACGGCCGGCGATTTGAAATTGGGCCGCTTGCTGGACCTCTCGCGGCAACAGGGCCAGGGCCTCCACAAAAACATCCTGGCCCTTGCGCCGCTCCATTCCGCCAAGAAGGAGAAAATGAAGCGGGTGCTTCGAAGATTTACCTGTTTCACTTCCTTGCGGGGGACGATCCGGGGTCGCGTTTCTGACACATCGAACCGGCCGGTCCGTGAACGGTCGATAGAGCGCCGCAGTTTGTTCCGATGGCGCCACGAGCACGTCGGCGAGAGGGAAAGTTGCCGGCATCTTCTCGTCCAAACCGATGCAATATCGACCCACCGCTTCGGGCTCGTGCAACCACCAGAGGACGGGGATGTTTTCCTTCTCCGCCGCCTGAACGGCCGCCCCACTGCGAATCGTGTTCGCGACGACACAATCGAAATCCCGCGCGAACAATGCGAACGAGTAGTGTTCCGTTTCGACGAGCGGATCGATGATCACCGTGATGCCCTTCGCTCGGAATTCATCGATGAGCGGCCCCTCCTGGGGCGCCATCACCACCACGAAATCGCCGTTTTGCTGGCACCACTCCGCGGCATTGAGAAGCATCAACGGCGCGCCCGATAATGAGAGATCGTGCGAAACAAAAAGCAGATCGCGTCCCGAGTGAACTTCACTTCGGCGGGCGCCAGCCACCATCCGAATGGACGTGGGCGAATCGGAATAAAGCCAATCGCGCATGTTATCCGGAAAGTAAGGATCGTGGGTCGCGTAGCGCGCCCAGCGTTTTAGCAGATAAATCGAGGCCTTGTTCTTGGCGCGCCGCGCTTCCTTCTTCTCCTCGACCGCAATCGAAACATGACCGGCGTGATTCAAAGTCGCGTAAGGCGTATAAACGCACCGCAGCCCGGCCTCGCGGATTTTGAAACAGAGATCGATGTCGGAATGCGCGATGGGCGTATTGACCGCGTCAAAACCCCCGAGGCGAAAGAAATCGTCGCGTCGCATGGCGAGGCAGGCCGCAGACAAGGCCGCCACGTCCCGCAATGATTGGGCCAGGTTGAAATGTGCGGTCGAGTTCTCATCATGCTCATGAAAGGCCGTGCCAGCCAGCAGGCGCACACCCATAACCAGGCCGGCGTGTTGGATTCTTCCCGTCTCATAAAGAAGCTTGGGAGAGACCGCGCCTACTTCCGAATTCTCCAAGGGCTCGATTAGGTTCTGAATCCAATCCGGCTGGCTGGTTTCGACGTCGTCGTTGAAAAAAATCAAGCGCTCTCCGGCCGCGGCTTCAGCGCCGAGATTGCATTTCTCGGAAAAATTAAACGGCTTGTCGTAAGGGACGAAGCGAACCATCTCGTTCTCCGGGTGGAGACTCTTGAGCGACTCGATCAGCCTGCTCGTCGTCACGATGACGATCTCGAGAAAGGCGTACTTCGTCTTGCGCGGCAGATCGCGCAGACATTGTTCCGCGCGCGCCGGCGAATCTGTGGGGACGATCACTGAAACGCGCGGCCACTTTGAGAGAAGCAAGCGCGCACGGTTAGCAGTCGGATATTCGATGATCTCGGCCGGCAGATTACGCCGGCGCATGGCGGCCTCCAACGCGGCAAGGTTTGATTTCCGCGCCTCAGGCTTCCCTCCGGCCGAGCCGGAAGCGGGATGTTCCCGCCAATGATAAAGAACGTGCGGGATGTGGTGGATAGCCCGCGCGCGTTCCGTGGCCCGCAAAGCGAAATCATAATCCTGCGACAAATCGAACTCTTTCCGAAAACCGCCGATTTCGTTGACGAGCGAGCGCCGGTACGCGGTGAGGTGACCGATGTACATGAAAGCGGTGAGAAGCTCCGGGCTCCATTCCGGCTTGAAAAAAGGCGAGTGCCGTTCCCCTGCCTCGCTCCATCGATCTTCATCGCTGTAAAAAATATCCGCTTCGGGAGCGTTGCCGATCGCGCGGGCCAACTCGAATAAAGCAAACGGCGCCAGCAGATCGTCATGGTCGAGACAGACGAAGACCTCGCCGGTGGCCTGTTGCAGCGCGTAATTCGTATTTTCCGCGATCCCGAGATTCGCTTCAAGCCGCTCCAGCCGGATGCGGGGATCGCGCTGAACCCAGTCCTGGAGCGTCGCCCGAGTCTCGGCTTGATCCGAGCCACCATCCACGACGCAAAGTTCCCAGTTTTGGTAAGTCTGCGCGCAGACCGACTCGAACATTTCAGCGAGAAATTTTCCCGGCGTATTGTGAACCGGCACGAGCAAGCTGATTTTCGGGCGGACCTTCATCTCCGCAGACACCAACCTCTGTTCTTCCAAGGCTAGAGCATTCGGTTCGTGTGCCGCGATCCAGGCTCGATACCGATCCGGCGAAGGTCCCGGATCAACCGACGGGAGCGCTTTTTCTGGCGTCGCGGCAGGGGTGGATTCCCCGCCTTCCAGCTTGCTTGACTGCGCCGCGGCATCGTCGGTCCGGGCTCGATCGGCTGCCAACGCCTGAGCTGTTTGTTCCAGATGCGCAATCACGCGCGCCTGGTGGTCCATGATTTCCTGGACCTTCCAGCGATCGGCCAGCAACGAATCAAGCCAGACCTGCCGCGTTTCGAGAGCAGCCTGGGCCCGGAGCGCTTCTTCTAACCGGCCCTGGGCCTCGATCCGCATCGCCGCAAGGCGATACGCAATTATCAGCTCGGGAATTTCCCCGGGATCGAAAAACTTCTTCAGGTCTTCTGGAATCGGCGACGCTCTCCCAATCGAAATTATTCCCAACCCGATTCCGTCCGAGAATTCCGACGCCGTTCGATCCGCGCTCCATTTCAGCCACGCCGTTTTCGGATCATCATCCGCGCGCTCCAGCATGATGCCATGCACTGCGATCATTCCGTGCGCTGCGAGCTTTGATTCCCAAAGCGACAAGTCGGAAACAATCGCGGCGCCGGAATCAGAATCATCGAGCAAGAGCAGATCGACACTGCCATCCGCAAAATCTTTTACCGCGTCCGGGGACCCGTCGACGAAGTGGATCAGATCGCCGTAAAATTCCTGCCCGTAATCCTCCCCTTTGCTCCAGGCTTGATCGTCCATCTCGCTCTCACCCGCCTGGTGCCGGCGCACCGCCGTGACGCGGCAGTCGATCGCGTGCGCGTGCGCGGTTTGGCAAAAAGTGAAGCAGGCCTGGCCATCGCCGAACCCGAGGATCACGACTATTTTCGGCTTCTGGCCGACCACGAGATCGTGGAACAACGCCAGATGAAAACGCGAAGGTCCGCCCGTGTAAAACTTCGGTTGGAAACCAAGCAGGCTCGGAAGTTTCTCTAGCATGAAAAGAACATCGGGGCTGGAAGAGAGGTTGCGGTTCGGCAGTCGGCGATATCGTCGCTTGCGCGCTGACATCTTTCCAGCGCCGGGCTAATCTGCCCTCACATGGGAGCGGAAATTATCCACGCGGAATTGCCCTCGCGCCACTTCGAACCGCGCGTTTACGGCGTCGGCGCCTGGACCAGCCACCTCCATTTTGCCTACGACCTCGTCGCCACACTCAAGCCAGGAATTCTGGTCGAGCTCGGGGTCGATCGCGGCGAAAGCTATTTTGCGTTCTGCCAGTCGGCCGCGGAAAACAAAACCGGCACGCGGTGTTTTGGAGTGGATTCGTGGCAGGGCGATCAGCATGCGGGCGGTTATGACGAGACGACGTTTGCACAAGTTTCCGCGCACAATCGAGCCAATTACGGCGAGTTCTCCTCCCTGGTCCGATCGAGCTTTGATGCGGCTCTCGCCGCTTTCGCGCCGGAAAGCATCGACGTTCTGCATCTCGACGGCCTGCACACCGAGGCCGCGGTGCGTCATGACCTGGAATCCTGGCTCCCGAAAGTCCGGCCGGGCGGGATTATCCTCCTGCACGACGTTGAAGTGAGAACACGGGATTTCGGCGTCTGGAAGGTCTGGGCGGAATTATGCGAACGGAACAGGTCGTGGACCTTTCCGGACGGTCCAGGGCTCGGTATCTGGCAAAAACCGCCCGCCCAGAATCTGCCAGGGTTTCTCGACCAGCTTCTGGCCCCACCTGACGAGCAGAACGAAATGCTCGCGCAGTATTACCGCGAACGCGCCGCCGACATGCAGCGCAGGATCGGCGACCATTGGCGGGACGGCACCATTCGCCAGACTGCGTTCGCGCAGCAGACCGTCATCCAGGTTTTCTACACGAAGGATGGGGTGCATCGCCAGGAAGATGTGGTCCACGCCCGGGTCGGTCACGACGGTTGGAAAGCGGTCACAATCCAGTTACCGCCGGGCGCGGGTGCATCTCCCCTCCGGATCGATTTCGTCAGCGCTTTTACCACCATCGAGATCGAATCGATCCAGGTGATGAAGGGCGGCCATGTTCATTACGTGGCAACGAACGAGAGCGGGTTCAACTCAATCGCTCTCACCGGTGACGTCGAGCGCCTGCCGCATGCGAACGCTCTGCAGTTTGCGGTTACGGGCGCCGCCCCTCGATTGTACCTGCCCGCAATCCAATTACCGGAGGGCGAAGCACCCCTGGTTCTGCAAATGCTTCTCCGCATCTTCCAAGGCTAAAAAAAAGCGCGACGGGACCTTAAGCGTGTCATGCACTTTGGCCCGTTTCAGTCGCGATCTACGACGGTAGGGACGCCGCGCTGCGGCGTCCGATGCGCCAGAGGCAAAAAAAACGCGACGGACCCGAAGGCCCGCCGCGTTTTCCGAAAATTCTCACAGCTACTTTATCTTGGCGCGCGCGGATTTCACCATCGCGAGGTGCATCTTGATCACCTCCGAGGTTTTACCCGCGAACGTTTTCACGTCGGCGTCGCTGCCGTTCTTCGCCTCGCCTTGGAAGGCGGCCAGATCTTTCTCGTGGTCCTTGACCATCGCGTCGAGATAGTCCTTATCGAAGTTCGCGTCACCGATCTTCATCGTCATCGGTTTTTCTTTAGAGAGATCGACGCCCTTCTTTTTCGCGATCGCCATCAACTCGGCATTGGCTTTGGTGTGATCCTTCACCATTTGGCCGCCGATCTTTTTCACGTCGGCACTTTTGCCCTGCTTTTGGGCCATGTGGCCCATGTCGACTTCCATTTGTCCGCCTTTCGCGGCCTCTTTCATGAAGGCCTTGTCCTTGTCGCTGAGCTTGGCCATCGCGGGTGCAGTCGTGCTCTTGGGCGTTGGCTTTTTCTTGCTCGCGGCTTCTTCTTTTTTAGTGGCATCCGGTGCCTCTTTTTTTGTGGCGTTAGGATCCGTCTCGCCGAAAGCCGTGGCAGCGAGACAAAGGCCGCAGGTAACGGCGAGCGCCGTGAGGCGGGATATTGATTTGAGTTGGTGTTTCATAAGGAATTTTTTTAAGGGTGTTCAGTTATGCAATGCCGGTGGCCCGGCTCCTAGACTTCGCAAGCTCGGCCCTAATTGGACGTGGATTTTTTACTTAAACGGGTGGAATTCCGGCGACACCTAACGATCCGGTCCCTGGCGCTGGTAGGAGCTTTCCACCCGGGCGGCCACGTCCCGGTAACCGTAGTCAGCCTGGTAGATTTGTTTCATGGCCGCGATCGATTTCTCGGTTTCGCCCATGAGTTCGTAGACCAGGCCCAGATCGTAAACCACCTGCTTCTTCATCGCGTCCATCGTCGTGATTTCCCTGGCCGCTTCTTCGAGTTGCTGCGCGGCCAGGTCGAGCATGCCGAGCTCGCGATAACACCGGCCGAGCAGGTTCATCGACTTCAACCGCGCGTTCGGGTTCTGGCGCGCGCGCTGCAATTCCGGAAGCGCCTCGCGAAAGCGGCCCGCGTGGAGAAGATGTTCGCCGAGCTCGTAGCGAAGCTGGAGGTCGGTGGGGTTACGCTCGGAACGGCGCCGGGCGTCGTCGATCAGTAACTCAGCCCGCCCTTTCTTCGCCGCCAGCAACGCCTCGGATCTTGCCGCAAAATGCTCATCCTGCGGCGCGTGCGTCCGGAGGAATTCCTCATGCTCGGCGATCTCGCGCTCAGACCGTTTGGTTTGCAGATCGGAAACCTTCCGGACGATTCCGGCATCGGTTCCACTCGTTAGGTCGGCCGCGTATTGGTACCAGGCGATCGCGTTCTCGACCTCTTCCTTTTGTTCGTAGAGCGCCCCCAGTTTCCGGGCGAAGTCGACGCTTTGCGGCTCGGCCTGATGCCGCGCGTAGGTCTCTTCGATCTGTTGTTCGAGCGATTCGCCGCTCAGGGCCATTCGGTTTTGTTGTTCGAGCGAAACGGCCGCCTCCTTGTCCTTGATCAGGTCGCGATAACTTTCCGCCTGCGTCCAGCCACCGGTTTTCATCGAGGCCCGGGCCGACGCATCCTTTCCCAGCCGCGCGGCCTCGGCGTCGATGGGATCGATTTCGCTGATCCGGTTGTAAATCTCGACCTCCTTGTCGCTCTCGCCCAGGTCGTGATGGAGCCGCGCCAGCTCGTGCAAGACTTTCGTGTCGCGCGCCTTCTCCTCCAGGATCGTCTGAAGCGCGAAGACCCCGATCTCCGGCCAGCCCGCCGCCACCGCCGCCTGTTTCAAAACCAAATTGGCCTGGCGATTGGTCGGCTCGTCCTCAAGAACTTTTTCGATCAGTTCCAGCGCGCGTTTCGGGTCCTTCTTCAACTCCCGTTGAGCCTTCATGATGGCGATGGCTGAGGTGGAGACGTTGAAGAACGCCTTCTTCTCGGCTTTCTGCCTGGTCATTTCCGCCCGCCGCAGAAGCTGGCGGCCGTTCAGAAACTCCGGCTCCTGTTTCAGGATCCCCTGCAAAAGCGAAATGGCGTAGCCGAAATTGCGCAGCTCGATCGCCGCCACGGCTTTTAGCCAGTGCGCGCGCGCTGCTTCGCTCAATTCCTTTTCGGTCTTAACCGGCATGTGAAATTTTCCGTTATATTGATCGAGAGCTAAAAAAGATCGAGCTGCGGTTTCTCGGGCACGGCCGGCACCTTCTTGCTCCGGCGGCTCTTGCCCGGTCGCTGCACCGCTGCCGCTTCGTTCGGCTTCTCCAGATGGGAGAGGATGTCTTTCGCGCGGTCGAGAATTTCTTTCGGCACTCCGGCTAGCCGCGCCACGTGGATGCCATAGCTCTTGTCCGCGCCGCCGGGGATGATCTTCCGCAGGAAAATGATCTGCTCGTTCCATTCCCGCACCGCGACGTTGAAATTCGCGACGCCTTTGCGCTGCTCGGCCAGTTTCGTCAGCTCATGATAATGGGTCGCGAAGAGCGAGCGCGCCTTGATCTTGTCGTGCAAAAATTCCGCGACGCTCCATGCAATCGAGAGTCCGTCGAAGGTCGAGGTCCCGCGCCCGATCTCGTCGAGAATGACCAGGCTGCGCGGGGTCGCGTTGTTCACGATATTCGCCGTTTCGTTCATCTCGACCATGAAGGTCGATTGGCCGCGCGAGAGATCATCGTTCGCGCCGACTCGCGTAAAGATGCGATCGACCAGCCCGATTTCCGCGCTCGAGGCCGGGACAAAACTTCCGATCTGCGCCATCAACACGATCAGCGCCACCTGCCGGATGTAAGTCGACTTGCCGGCCATGTTCGGTCCGGTGATGATCGCCATCCGCATCCGTTCTCCGTCCAGTTCGGTGTCGTTAGGCACGAACTTTTCCTCCGCCAGATTTTGGTCGAGCACCGGGTGCCTTCCGTCCCGAATGACCAGCTTCAAAGCCTGGTTAAGGACCGGACGGGCATAACCGAAGAGCCGCGCTGTTTCCGCCAGCGCGCAGATTACGTCGAGTGTCCCAAGCGCCGCGGCCGTTTGTTGGATCGGCGCCAGTTCCCCGAGCGTTTCTTCGCGCAAAGTCTGGAAGAGTTGATATTCGAGCTGACGCGCGCGCTCATCGGCCCCGAGGATTTTCGCCTCCATCTCCTTCAATTCCGGCGTGATGAAGCGCTCGCCGCCGACCGTGGTTTGTTTCCGAACGTAGCGCGCCGGCACGTTCGCGAGGTTCGATTTCGTGATCTCGATGAAATAACCGAAGACGGAATTGAAACGCACCTTGAGCGATTTGATCCCGCTCTCGGCAATCTCGCGCTCCTGCAATTCGGTGATCCAATTCTTGCCGTCCCGCGAAGCCTGGCGCAGTTCGTCCAGATCGACGCTGAATCCATCCCGGAAAATTCCGCCGTCCTTCAAGACCATCGGCGGATCATCCACCAGCGCCTGATTCAAACGCTCGGCCAACTCCGGCATTTCCTGGAGCTGGCCTTGGAGAAACTGCGCGAGCGATTCCGGTCGCCCGGTTTCGCCGGTGTGATTCGTCCCGAACGCGAGGCGATCGAGCAAAGTTTGTAACGCGCGCTTCAGCTCCGGGATTTGGAGCAGGGAAGATTTCAAGGCCACGAGATCGCGCGCATTTCCAGAAGCCTGGCTCAGCCGGCTCGAAGCGCGCTCCAGGTCGCGGATCGATTTCAACGAATGGCGCAGCGCAGCGATCAAATCGGACTCGTGCAACAAATCCGCAATCATCTGCTGGCGCCGTTCCAATTCGACGAGATCGCGCAAAGGTTGAAGGATCCAGGTCCGCAACTTCCTCCCGCCCATCGGCGTCACGGTCCGGTCGAGCGCGGCCAGCAGGCTGGTGTTTCGGGCCCCGCGGGATTCGACCAGCTCGAGGTTCACCTGCGTGGCGGCATCGAGCAAAACGTAGTCATCCCGCGCATCGCAACGCAGCGAAGTGAGATGGTCCACTTTCCGCCGCAGTTGCTGCTTCAAGTAATGAATAATCGCGCCCGCCGCGCCGATCGCCGCCGGCATGTCGGTGCAGCCAAAACCGTCGAGCGATTTGACCCCGAAGTGCTCGCACAAAGTGAAGCGCGCATGTTCCGTCAGGAAAGCGAAATCGTCGTAGGCCAGCGCAGCTTCGATCTCGCCGAATTGCGGGTTCTGCCGCTCGCTCACCAACAGTTCCGCGGGCGATATCCGCGCGAGATCGTCCATCAGCGTGCTGATTTCGTTCGACTGAGTGACACGAAATTCGCCAGTGCTCAGCTCGGCGTAGGCGAAGCCAAAGAGACCATCCTGGAAATAAACGGCGCCGAGATAATTCGGGCGGTTAGATTTGAGCAAATCCATCTCGCTGACCGTGCCGGCCGTGATGATCTGAGTGATCTCGCGGTTTACGATCTTTCCGGGCTGCGGTTCGCTGGTCTGATCGCAGATCGCGACGCGCCGTCCTGCCTGGATGAGCTTCGCGATGTAACCGGGCGCCGCGTGATACGGCATGCCGCACATCGGCACGCTGTTGCGGTGGGTCAGAGCGAGATTAAGCAGGCCGGAGGCTTCCCTGGCGTCCTCAAAAAAGAGCTCGTAGAAATCGCCGAGCCGAAAAAGCAGCAGCGTATCCGCCGGCACGCTCGCGCGCAGCCGCTGGTATTGCTGCATCATCGGAGTGAGCGCGTCCGCCATGGGTTTTCCAGCTTGGAATCAAGCAGGTCGTTTTGCGAGTTTGTAATTCGAGGAGGGAAGGTGCGAGTCTGCTCCTGCCCCGATCATGAGCGGACTCTACCAGGCACTCATTTACCTGCTGGCGGCGGTCGCCCTTCAGTCCGACCTGGAGTTGGCTCCGGAGCCAGATCACTAAATGACCACGGTCCCCTCAACCGCGGTCCGCGCGGCGAACAATTCGCTCAACCGCTGCGTCATCGGTCCGACCTCGCCGTTCCCGATGATCCGGCCATCCAGCTTAATAACCCCGGCCAGTTCTCCCATCGTGCCGGTGCAAAACATTTCCTCAGCGGCATAAAGGTCCTCTAACCGCAGATCGGCTTCGCGAATCGAGATCGCGTTCGCCGCGCAGATCTCGAGGACGCTCGCACGCGTAATTCCGTCCGGGCAGGCCACGACGTGCGGCGTCGCGACCTGACCCTGGCGCACGATGAAGATGTGGGTGGCATTGGTCTCCGCAACAAACCCGCGCAGGTCGAGCATCAGGGCGTCATCCGCGCCGGCGTTGTTCGCTTCGATCTTCGCCAGGATCGAGTTCAGCAGGTTCGCGTGATGAATCCGGGGATCGAGAATTTCAGGCGGCGGCCGGCGGATTTTGCTCGTGATTAAGATGAGCCCTGTCTTCGCGTAAACGGGCGGCTTATGTTCTGCCAGGATGATCAATGTTGCGCCCGATTGATTAAGGCGCGGGTCCATGCCGGACGTTGTCTTCACGCCACGGGTAAGAGTGAGCCGAATGTGGACGCCGTCCCGCATTTTGTTCGCGGCCAATGTGCGCTTGATTTCGTGGAGGATCTTTTCGTTTGCCGGAATCTCGGTGAACGCGAGCGCTTCCGCCGAGCGACGTAGCCGGGCCAGATGTTCGTTCAGTTTGAAGATTCGGCCATCATAGAGCCGCAAACCTTCCCAGACCGCATCGCCACCCTGGACGGCGGAGTCGAATGGGCTCACGCCGGCCTGGTCGCGATGCACGAGGCGGCCGTTGATATTCACGATCAGGTCGCGGTTTTGTTCGTTAAATCGCTGGAGCATATACGACCTATGTGACCTATAGGACCTATGGAATGTCCTTAATGCAGACGATGCCGGTAAAGCCGATCGTAACATTCCCGCGAGCGCTCATACACTTTGCGCAACCGCTCTGGCACCGGGTCGAAATTCTGCATCGGCGGCTTCCGGAAGCTCGTGGAGTCCATGACTTCGCTGTACCAATGCTTCGCCCAGATTCCATCCGTCGCGCGCAGGCCCGGTGGCCACGAAAGCATGGAGTCGAGAAATTCCACGCCGACCGCGTCGCACAGTAACCCGAGAATCTTTCGGGGGTTCTCGAGGACATCGCGCGCATCGACCACCGGCGGCACCGCGCCGATCTCCGCAAGGACCTGATCAAATATCTCCGCTTGTTGCACGAAGCCGATGCCCTCAACGGTCGGATCGTTGTTCTTTTTCATGTAGGAGGCAATGACCTCACGCGGATCGCGGATCAGAAAGCAATTCGTCATCGTCCCCAGCCACGCGCGATCGATTTCCGGAAGCAGATGGTGCGTCATCTGTTTCTGGTAGAAAACGCGCTTCCCGTCCGGCACATCCCCAGTCAATTGCGCGATCACTTTTCGCCAATCTGTCTCCCCGTGGGCGATCACTTGGTGGGCCACGGGATGGGCGAGACGGGTCGCGTGCAGGTAATGCGCGTAGAACGGTTCGTCGCAGACAAACGTGTCGGGCCGGTTTCCCCACGAGCGCATCATCGCGGTGGAGATGTTTCGCGGGCCGGACCACATGGCAAGGCGGACCGTTTCATTCTGCTGCATCGGTGGAACATTCTAACGCAGATGCAATTATAACCAGATCAATCGATCTTTTTGAGGCCGCCGCACCTTGCAGCTTCGAATTAGTAAGGTAAGCGTTTCGGCGGGCATTCGCCGCCCGAACTCCTCATATCGACTGGAACCTCCGGCTTAGCTCCGGAAGCGATTATGAAACGATTTCTTATAGCGATTGGATTGGTCCTGCTCTCAGCCCCGCCCGTTCTGGCGTACGAGCAATCCGTTCTCGCACGCGTTACGGTGTATTGGGCTGGCGGTGGGGGCGGCTCGGATCGCTGGACGCGACGCCACATCTGTTCCACCGGCGCGCGCCTGCGAGCAGGCCATTGCGCCGTCGATCCGCGCCGGATTCCTTACGGCAGCAAAGTGACGCTGCCGGACGGCCCATTGCTGGCGGTCGATACGGGCTCGGCGGTGATCAGCCGCAAAGCGGCGCGGCGTTCGGGCCGGACGGCGCTGGAACGAAGCGCGCTGGTGATCGATCGATTTTTTGAAACGAAGGGGCAGGCGCTGACTTGGGCGAGACGGAATCCGTATTTCATGATGGTGCGAGTTTCGCCGCCGGACTTCCGGCCACTCCCGATTTCCCCGCCGCAAAATATCCGGCGAACAATTCCAGGAAACTCTTTGCCGCAAATCGTTCAGGCCACGCAGCCGGTCGCGCGCGTTCCCCGGCGTGATTTGCGGGACCGGCCGAGGTCGAGCGCGTATCTGCCTTAGCGCATTCGCGCCACGGAGATTCAATTACTTTTGTTTCGAACCGATGGCCCAGATGTGAAAAGGTCCACTCCTATATGATGAACCGAATCGTCCTGCTGGCTTCGTTGTTTCTCACTCCGCTTTCCGCGTTCGCCGCTGATCCGCCGGCGAAACCGGCCCTCGTTCCCGGAGACAATCTGGTCATCGACGGCATTCCCCCCATTCCCGGTGAACTGCCGGAACAAGTCGGCCGCTACACCGAATCACGTGCTGCGGCGATTCAGGATTGGCACCCGACCCGGGCCGAGATGTTAATCACGACGCGCTTTGGCGACACGAACCAGCTCCATCAGCTCGCGCAACCAGGCGGCGCGCGGACGCAGCTCACGTTTTTTCCGGACCGCGTAGATGCAGGATCTTTTGAGCCGACCAAGGGTGAATATTTCATCTTCACCAAGGGCGCCGGCGGCAACGAATTCAACCAGAACTACCGCTACGATTTCGCGACGGGCGAGATCACGCTGCTGACTGACGGCAAATCGCGCAACAGCGTCCCGACCTGGAGCAACAAGGGCGACCGGATCGCTTACAATTCCACCAGGCGCAACGGGGCCGACACCGATATCTACGTCCAATCCCCGACCGATCCGAAGAACGACAAGATGCTCGCCCAAGTAAAGGGCGGCGGCTGGGAAGTCGCTGACTGGTCGCCGGACGACAAGCAGCTCCTCGTGGTGGAAGAGATTTCGATTAACGAAAGTTACCTCTGGCTCTTTGACGCTCAGACAGGGGAGAAAAAGGAAATAACCCCGCGCCCGCCTGAAGGCGCGGAAAGGGTGGCCTACTCCGCGGCGCTCTTCTCAAAAGATGGCAACGGCGTTTTCGTGACAACCGATCGCGAATCTGAATTCCAGCGGCTGGCCTACATCGATCTCGCAACCGGGAAGCACACCTACCTCCAGCCCGATGCGCGGTTCGATGTCGATAGCTGGGATTTGAGCGAGGACGGCAAACAAATAGCCTACGCGCTGAACGAGAATGGCGTGAGCACGCTGCACATGATCGACCTAGTAGCGGGAAAAGGTACTGTTACCGCCGGCGCGAAGAAGGACCCGGTTTTCAATCCGCCTCTGCCGGCGGTCGTCATCTCGGGCTTGCACTTTCATCCTGATCCGAAGCAAGGCCTTCTCGCCTTCAACGTCGCGGGGGCGCGCTCGCCTTCCGATGTTTACACCTGGTCGACTGCGGGCGGCAAGAACATCACCGCGCGCTGGACGGCGAGCGAGACCGGAGGAATTCCCGCCGCTCGTTTCGTCGAGCCGGCGCTGGTGAAATGGAAATCGTTCGATGGCAAGGAAATCACCGGGTTCCTCTACCGGCCGGATCCGGCAAAGTTTGCGGGTAAGCGGCCGGTCATCATCAACATCCACGGGGGACCCGAGTCACAGTATCGTCCTGGCTTTTTGGGCCGGAACAATTACTTCATCAACGAGCTGGGCTGCGCGATTCTTTTTCCGAATGTCCGAGGCTCCGCCGGCTACGGGAAAACGTTTTTGAAACTCGATAACGGCCTGATGCGGGAAGATTCCTACAAGGATATTTCGGCGCTGCTCGATTGGATTCCTTCCCGGCCCGAGCTCGACGCCGGCCGCGTCATGGTCACGGGTGGTTCTTATGGCGGCTTCATGACTCTCGCCGTCGCCTCAAACTATGCCGATCGGATTCGCTGCGCGCTGGATGTCGTCGGCATTTCCAATCTCGCGACTTTTTTGAAGAACACGGAAAGCTACCGACGCGACCTGCGCCGGATCGAATACGGCGATGAACGCGATCCGAAAATGGCAGAGTTCATGGAGCGCACGGCGCCGTTGAATAACGCCCAAAAAATCACGAAACCGCTCTTCGTGGTGCAGGGAGCAAACGATCCGCGGGTGCCGAAAACAGAAGCTGAACAGATCGTCGCCACGCTGAAGAAACAGGGAACGCCCGTCTGGTTTTTGATGGCAAAAGACGAGGGCCACGGCTTCGCGAAGAAGAAGAACGCGGATTTCCAGTTCTTCGCCACGGTGCAATTTATTCGCGAAGCTCTGCTGAAATAGCTTGTCGAGAAAAGACTCGGCTAACCGGCGGCAGGTCTCACGCAAGCCCGATAGATCCATGCGATCAACACCGGCTGAAGCGGAAGTCTCGCCCAGAGCAACCACGCTGGTAAGGCGTGCCCGGCGATGCTCATCCCTGAGCTAATCGCCTGGACGTTTGCGGGAAACACGGCCAGGAGCAGCGCGATCAATCCCCATCCCGCAACAACGCGCGTGCGAGCGGATAACAGTCCGGCGCCGCCGGCGATTTCCGCGACGCCGCTCAGGACCACCAACATTTCCGGCCGCGGAAGGTATGCTGGAACGATCGCGAGATAGAACGAGGGCGCGATGAAATGATTGAGGCCTGCCCCGATAAAGAAAGCGGCCAGCAGGATACGCGAAACCTTCACCGAGTGAATTTTTTGCGATAGTGCAAAGTCATTTTACCGTCATGTCGTTGAATATTCGGATCACGTCCATGGCCCTTCTGGCTACGTTCACCCTGGCAGCGCCGCTCCGGGGGGACGACGCCATGTTGCCGAACCCGAAACTCACGCCGGGAAAGGCGGCACGGAACGACAAGGACCGGAAGGGTGTCCCCGTCGAGTTGGAGAAAAAGGTGTTCGATCGTTATCGGATTCCCTGGGCGAGGCGGCGAGAATTCAAGATAGATCATCTCATCCCTCTGGATCTCGGAGGCGCGGACAGGATTGAAAACCTCTGGCCGCAAAGCCTGCGCGTTAAACCCTACAACGCAGAACGCAAAGAGTTGCTAGCCCGGCATCTGCGGACCTGCGTTGCCTCCGGGCAGATGACCCTTGAGCAGGCGCAGGACGAAATCCGCGCGGATTGGATCTCGTGTTTCGTCGAACGCCTGGGAATGATTTACCTGCGCTAACCCGCCTCCAGCAGCTGTGCGGTGATCGCCCCTAGGAAGAGAATTTTCCGTAGACCGCGATCAACGGATACTTGCAGCGGTTCTTCGTCCAGTAATCGCTGACAAATCCGGTTTTAGTCCGGATCACGACATGGCCCGCGCCATCGCTACCCTCGCCGAAGACAAGGACCGAACCGATCGGCGCCGCGAACTGATCGTGCACCGGCAGACGTTTGAACCCGAAGTCGCGCACCAGTTCCTCGCCGGCTTGCGATGCGTAATTTGTTTTCGGGTAGTGATTGATCACACCCGCGGCCACGAGAGCCTCTTTGACGTAGCGCCAGCAGCGAGCTTTCGAGCGCGCGTTCGCGCGTTCCTGCGCAATCGTGGCCGCCCGCCGGAGCCGGGGATCCAGACGTGAATCGATCTCTGCATCCGGATGAGTCACCGGCACGCGCCAGTAATGCCGGATGATGCGGGCCGAGCCCATCGTTCCCGTCGGAGTGTTGTAATAGAAGCGAGACCGGGAAGCCGCAAGACCCTCAGACCGAACGTCCACAGTCGAGAGCGCGAGCGCGCAGCCGGTGACAAAAAACAGAAGAATAAAACGTTGCACGCGATGTGTGTATGCAAGCCGCGTACCATAAGTGACAAGCCTTTTCGGTGGGCCAATGAAAGTATTTTATCCTTTGCGTCCAATTCTGAAAAATGAGTCAAAATTATGAGAAAATCGAGCACTCCCCGTACATGAAATATTTCCCATTGGCTTCTTCCGCCGGTTGCTCCAGCGAAGCCGATGCCTTAGGGGAAAGGCGGCTCGGATACCTGAAAATCGAACACCAAAAGCTACTTCAGACATGACGCCGCAATTCCCGGAAGAGCAATCGCAGACGGGCGAGTTCAACCGCCAGGAAGACGCCTTTCGCGATTGGGTGAACAGGGACGGGTCGACCGCGTATCAACCGGAACGGGGCCGTTATCACTTGTATGTCTCGCTCGCCTGCCCGTGGGCACATCGCACGATCATCCTGCGCAAGCTCAAAGGCCTGGAAGACTCGATCGGCATGACCGTGGTGGATCCCGTGCGCGATGAGCGTGGCTGGGCGTTTCGGAACGGGCCCAGCCACACGGAGGATCCCATCAACGGGTTCAAATTCTTGAGCGAGGCGTATCTCGCCACTGATCCCGGATACCACGGGCGCGTCACGGTTCCGGTCCTGTGGGACCAGCGGACCAAACGCATCGTCTCCAACTCCGACGACGATCTGCTCCGCATGCTCAACAACGAGTTCGGCGATTTTGCCACGAACGATTACGATTTTTATCCCGCCGAGCTTCAAAACGAAATCGAATCGATCAACCAACTGGTCTATGCGCGGGTCAACAACGGCGTTTACCGCGCCGGATTCGCCACTCAACAGAAGGCCTACGAACGGGCCATCAAAAAACTCTTCGATACCCTCGATCAACTCGACGCGCGCCTTTCGTCGCAGCGCTATTTAGCAGGCGATAGGATGACTGAGGCCGACTGGCGCCTTTTCCCTACGCTGATCCGGTTCGACGCCGTCTATCACGGCCACTTCAAGTGCAACCTGCGTCGCATTATCGATTATCCAAACCTCTGGCCGAACTTGCGCGACCTGTATCAGCACGACGGCATCGCCGGGACGGTGAACTTCGATCACATCAAACGCCATTACTACATGACCCACGACGAGATCAATCCTACGCGCATCGTTCCGCTGGGACCGTTGCTCGATCTCAGCGCGGCGCACGGCCGCGAGAAGTTGGGCGGCCAGGAAACCTCAGCCTGACGAGTAGCGACAATTCAAAATTCATCTAGCATGGGATTGGCTCCCTTCGAATGATGCCAGGGTTGGGCTGGTTTGTTGGCGCAGTTTAGAAAGAGTTGAAAGCAAAAGAAACAACTCGGGTCGCGCAGGGCATCCTGCTCGTTGCAGCCGGCCTGACGATCGCCATCGCTCTCTCGGTCCTGATTGGTTGGGCCTTCCAGATCGAGGTGTTGAAGAGATTTGCCCCTGGCTTGATCGCGATGAATCCGCTGACCGCATGCTGCCTCATCGCCTCGGGCATCTCGTTGATTCTGCAACGAGACGCAGGCAGGTCTCGAAAGCTGGTCGGGCAACTGGCCGCGGGCCTGGTGCTGCTTATCGGAGCGCTCGGGCTGATTAGGCTCTTCTTCGGATGGGATCTGGGGATGGAGCGATGGCTCGTCCAATACTCGGCCGGAAACGGCAGCAGCGGTCCGACCGAACAACTGGTGCTGCGGACAGCGCTCAGTATTCTGATCACGGGCGCCTCACTCCTGCTCCTCGACGTGAAAACGTCCCGCGACCGCCGGCCCTCGGAAATGCTGAGCGCGATTTCCGCCGCGATCGCGATCCTCGCGCTGATCGGTTATTCCTACGGGCTCATCAGTTATTACACGAAGGCGAACTATGTGCCCATCTCGTTGCCTAGTGCAGTCAGTTTTCTCCTGTTAGCCACGGGTATCCTTCACGCTCGTGCAGAGACGGGAATCATGGGAGTCATCACCAGCAACACGGCCGGCGGCATGCTGGCGCGACGATTCATTCCGATCGCGATTCTGTTGCCCATCTTGCTCGGGGCCCTGCGGCTCTACGGCGAGAAGGTCGGATGGTATGAGACAAAATTCGGAGCCGCGCATGCCGCCACCGCGTTCATCGTTTTATTTCTCGCGGCGGTCTGGTGGACGGCGCGGATCCTGTTCCGCGTCGATACCGGGCGAAAGCTTGCTGAGGAACGCGCCCGATGCCTCAACGCAGAGCTCGAACAACGCGTCGCGGACCGAACGGCCGAACTCAATTCCCTGAACGTTGACCTGCAACAGGCGAGCCGCGCCAAGGACCATTTCCTGGCCGCGCTCTCGCACGAGTTGCGCACTCCGCTCACGCCAGTCCTCATGTGCGCGGCTTCTCTCGAGCACGAAGAGACTCTGGCGCCTGAATTTCGCGAGCAAGCCAGCATGATGCGCCGCAACGTGGAACTGGAAGCCCGGCTCATCGACGACCTGCTCGATCTCACTCGCATTTCCCGCGGCAAGCTCGAACTCCAGTTGAATTCCACCGATGTCCACTCGCTCCTGGCCCACACGGAACAGATTGTTCGCAGCGAAGCGCAGGGCAAGGGAGTGACGCTCGGCCTCCACCTCGGGGCGGACGAGCACCACGTCGCGGCCGATGCGGCCCGTCTGCATCAGGTGTTCTGGAACATGGTCAAGAACGCCATTAAATTCACTCCGGCGGGCGGAGTAATCACGGTCTCGACAGCCAACGCCCCCGGTCGGATTCGGATCGAGGTCAGGGACAACGGGATTGGCATTGATCCGAATCTCCTGCCCTCGGTCTTTGGCGCTTTTGTGCAAGGCGAGGGCGCGAGCGAGCTTGCCTCGAGGGGTTTGGGTCTCGGAATGTCCATTTCCAAAACCATCGTGGAACTGCATGGTGGCACCATTCGCGCGGAAAGCGCGGGCGCAGGCGCGGGCGCAACGTTCACCGTCGAACTGGAGACCGCGATGTCCGCGGTGAAGGCAACCCGGGCCTCAGGGGCGCCGGCCTCTTTCCCAGCTCGCGCGTACAGCCTGCTCGTGGTCGAGGATCATCAGCCAACCCTGGATGTTCTGGCGCGGTTGCTTCGCAAACAGGGTCACGCGGTCGTGACGGCGAGCACAGTTCAAACCGCCTTAAAATGCGCGGCGGAAGGCCAGTTCGATCTGGTAATCAGCGATATCGGTCTGCCCGATGGCAATGGGGTAGACCTGATGGTTCAGCTCACCCGCGACTACGGGTTGCGGGGCATCGCTCTGAGCGGCTACGGCATGGACGCTGACTTCGCTCGGACCAAGGATGCGGGCTTCCTCGCCCACCTGATCAAACCGGTCGATTTCGAGCGGCTCAACCGCGTGTTGGAAGAAGCTACGAGAGCTGCCTAGCCTTTGGCGTAGACGCCCAGGAGCGCATAGTGGCAGGCGCTCTTCGACCGGAAATCGCTCACAAAACCGGTCTTGGTCCTGATCTCCACGTGGCCCGGCTGACCGCGGCCCTTGAAATAAACCAGCACAGAACCGATCGGCGCGGCGTAGGGATCGCGAATGGGAAGTTTTTTGAATCCGAAATCGCGCACGAGCTCGTCACCAGCCTGCTTGGCCAGGGCCGAGGTTGGGCGCGAACTGACGGCGCCGGAGGCGAGGAGCGCCTCTTTCACATAATGCCAGCAGCGCGATTTCGAATGCGCATGAGCGCGTTCGTCCGCGATCGAGGCGGCGCGGGTCAACTTCGGGTCGAGGCTCGGATCGATCTTCGCCACCGGATGAACGATCCGCTTCTTCTGATACTCCGAAACGATGGGGGCCGTAACGGTGTTGCCATGCCGATCCTTGAAGCTGAATTGCGGCTTGAAGGTGAGCGTTTCTTTATTCGCGGCGGAAGCGGTGAGAGCTACGGCGCAGCCAAAAACAACAGTGAGTAGGAGAGTAAGTTTTCGCACGGGAGCGCCCCCTATCCGCTGTTTGGACGGGATGCGCAAGTAGTTTTTTGTGATTTCTTTTACAAAAAAAGTAATTCCAGCCCAGACCCGCGATTCCCTCTGTGATTGCATTGTTTTGGAAGTAGCAATAAGGGTTCCCCCGCTTTGAAAAGATCCTCCACCCTTGGCATTATCTGGATGTCTTACCGCCTCGACCGGGTGCAGACGCGGGTTCTCTCACTTTTGCGATTCGTCCCCCTCCTCCTGGTCCTTCTTTTCGCGGTGGGCTGCTCCGGGCCGAATCGATCCCTATATCCACCTCGCGCTGACGAAACCCCTCGCTCTGTCTTTGTTATTAACCACGGAGCGCTCCATACCGGCCTGGCCGTCAAGCGATCCGACATCCCGCCTGGAGTCTGGCCGGCGAATAGGGATTACGCGCGTTCGAAGTATCTCGAGGTCGGATGGGGCGACGACGACGGCTACCGCAAGCCGCTCACGGCCGGTATCGCGATAAAAGCGCTCACCGGCTCCAAGCGCACCGTGCTGCTTTCCGACGGCTTCAACGCCTTGAGCGAGAAATTGAATACGCCGCGGTTCACCGTGATTGAGGTTGATCTATCCGAGCAGGGCTTCCGCCGATTGTGCCGGCACATCGAGCAAACCTACGCGCTCGACGACTCCAACCGGACGATTCGTTTAGGGCAGGGCTGGTATCGAGCGCGAGGCACCTATTCTGCGTTTCACACCTGCAACACCTGGGTGGCCGAGGGCCTGCGCCAGGCAGGTTGCCCGATCACTCCCGCCTACTGCCTCACCCCGGGACCGCTCCTCTCGCAAATTCGCCGCTTCGGCCGCGTCCTCAAGTCGCCAAAATCCCCCTAGGAAAAACGGGCAACACCCTGGCGCAATCTTTCCTATTGACAGTCTATAGGAGAGACACCATCCTGCTCCTACAGAATATCTATATGAGCAACCGCGACGACGAATTCACGGCTGATCTCTTGCAGGGCACGCTGGACTTGCTGGTCTTGAAGGCGCTGGCGGCGCAGTCCCTCCACGGACTTGGGGTTTCTAATCGGATCAACCAGATCACCAAGGGCACGTTCGACGTGAAGCCGGGGTCGCTCTTTCCGGCTCTGCATCGGATGGAGGAAGCCGGCTGGCTCAAGGCGGAATGGGGCGAATCGGAGAACAACCGGCGCGCGAAATTTTACAGCCTGACCAAAGCTGGGCGCCGTCAGCTCGAAACCGAGACGGAGGATTGGCAGCGCATCTCGCTCGCCATCGGCAGCGCGCTTCGCGCCAGTTAGCATGAAACTTCTCTTTGTTTCGCTCGGCGCCATTCTCCTCCGTGCCTTGCCCGTGCCGCTTTTCGCGCAGGGCGCGCCCCCGCCACTGAATTTCCGGAAGGACATTCCCGAAAAGATCGAGATGAGCGCGAGGTATCTCATCTACCTGCACGGGCGGATCATCGAGGAAAAAGGCCTTCGACCCACCGATCCGAAATACGGCGTCTACGAATACGAAGCGATCCTCGCTGCCCTGGAGAAGAAAGGATTCACCGTCATCAGCGAAGCGCGCGCCAAAGATACGGACGTAAAAAAGTACGCGGCGAAAGTCGTGGAACAGATCACCACCTTGCTCAAGGCCGGCGTCGCCCCGGACCACATCACCATAGTTGGCGCCTCCAAGGGCGCGGTGATCGCGATGCTGGTTTCGACACTGCTCGCCAATTCGAAGGTCAACTTCGTGATCATGGCCAACTGTAATGATTGGGTGGAAAAGAATTTCGCGATCGATCTCCACGGCAACGTGCTGTCGATCTACGACAAGGCCGATGAATTTGGCCACACTTGCCAGCCTTTCTTCGACAAGGCCTCGGGCCTCGGCCGGCACAAGGAAGTAGAGCTACAAATCGGAACCGGCCACGCCATTCTGTACCAGCCGCTCAAGGAATGGGTCGATCTGGTGGATGATTGGGCCCGCCTCTCACCGCCATGAACCTGATGCCCTTCTTTTCGCGAACGGGATCTCTGCTGCGCAATGCGGCCCGGAGAAATCAAATCGATCGCGAGTTGTCCGAGGAGGTCGGGTCCTTTGTGGAATTGCTAACCCAGGAAAAAATGAAAGAAGGCATGAACGAACTGGAAGCGAGGCGGGCCGCCACGATGGAAATCGGCGGCGTCGAACAAGTGAAAGAAGAAGTGCGCGCGAGCCGGAGCGGCTTCGCGTTCGAAACATTTCTTCAGGACATTCGGTATGGGATGAGGTCGTTGCTGAAAAAGCCCGGCTTCACTCTTACGGCGATCATCGCGCTGGCCCTCGGTATTGGCGCGAATACCGCGATCTTCAGCGTGATCAACGGCGTGCTGCTTCGGTCGTTATCTTATGCGAATCCAGACAGCATTGTGATGCTGTGGGAGCGGAATATCTCCGGGACGATTCTCCAGAACGTTGTCTCGCCCGCGAACTTCCTCGACTGGCAGAAGCAGAGTAAGTCGTTCGAGCAGATGGCAGCCGTCGCGGATCTACGCGTGAATCTCACCGGCGGCACCGGAGAGCCTGAAGAGATCAAGGTTCAGCTGGTCAGCCAGCCCTTCTTTGCCTCGCTCGGGGTGCAGCCTTTGGTAGGCCGGTCATTCCTCCCGGAAGAAGACAAAACCGGGAACGATCTCGTCATCGTTCTCAGCCATGAGCTGTGGCAAACGCGTTTTGCCTCGGACCCGCACATACTTGGCAAGCAGGCGACGATCAACGGCCGGCTGCGCACGATCGTCGGTGTCATGCCGGCCGGCTTCCACTTTCTCGACAACCAGGTGAGAGCCTGGGTGCCGCTGGCGCTCGATCCGGCGTACGATTACCGCAATAAAACCGGACGGTATCTGCGCACCGTAGCCCGGCTCAAACCCGGTGTCGCGGTGCAGCAGGCCCAAGCCGAGCTGGCCGGCATCGCCAAACAACTCGAACAAGCGTTCCCGGAGAAAAATACCGGTTGGGGCGTCAATGTGGTGCCGATGCACGAACAGGTTGTCGGCGAGATCCGGCCGATCCTGGTCATCCTGCTCGCCGCCGTCGCCTTCGTGCTCCTGATCGCGTGTGCGAATGTCGCCAATCTGCTGCTTGCGCGCGCGGCCTCGCGACAAAAAGAACTCGCATTGCGTGCGGCACTCGGTGCGGGCCGGATGCGACTCGTTAGGCAGATGATGACTGAGAGCGTGCTGCTCTCCCTCATGGGCGGCGTGGTCGGTGTGCTCCTCGCCTTCTGGGGCATTCAATCCCTGATCGGCTTCGGGCCCGATAACATCCCGCGCTTGAACGAAATCTCCATCGATCTGCGCGTTCTCAGTTTCACCTTTGGCATTTCCTTGCTTTGCGGTGTCCTCTTTGGGCTGATCCCGGCCCTGCAGGCGTCGCGCCCGGATTTGAACGACGCCCTGAAGGAAGGCTCTCGCGGCTCGACCGGTGGCCGTAGCGGAATGTTCCGCAATGTGTTCGTCATTGCCGAAGTGTCCCTCGCCCTCGTGTTGCTCATCGGCGCCGGCCTGATGATCCGCAGCTTCATGCGCCTGCAATCGGTCGAGACCGGTTTTAACCCGGAAAATGTGCTGACGATGCGCCTCCAGTTACCGAAAAAGAAATACCCGGAGCCGCAACAGATCGTCGACTTCTTCAAGCAGGCGCAGCAGCGCATCGCCGAACTACCCGGTGTTCAGGCGGTGGGCGCCATAAGCTATTTGCCGCTTACCGGCGGCCTCGCGTCTCGGGACGCCTTCAAGATCGCCGGGCAACCTGCACCTCTGCCCGGCCAGGAACCTGGAGTGGAAGTGCGCGTGATCACGCCGAGCTATTTTCGAGCGATGGGCATACCCCTGCTGAAAGGCCGGCTGCTCGATGAACGCGACACCAAGGAATCGCGCGTCCTGTTGATCAACGAGACGATGGCCAAAAGATATTTCCCGGGCGTGGATCCGGTCGGGAAACAGATGGAAGTTTTCTGGGACGGCAGCGGCCCCGACGAAATCGTCGGCGTAGTCGGCGACATTCACGAAAGCACGCTGAACAAGGAGGCGGAGCCAGCCATCTACTGGTCGCACCCGCGCGAGTCGTACTCCGGCATGGCGCTGGTCGTGCGGGCTTCGGGTGATGCTTCGCGATTCGCGGCAGCCGTGCAGAAGGAAATTCGCGCGCTCGACCCGGACCAGCCGGTCTCGGACGTGCGGACGATGAAGGAAGTCATCGCGAAATCCATTGCGCGACCGCGCTTCAACACGTTGCTCCTCTCGATCTTCGCCGGCGTTGCGCTCGTGCTCGCATCAGTCGGCCTCTATGGCGTGATGAATTATTCTGCGACGCAGCGCACGCACGAGGTCGGTATCAGGATGGCGTTGGGTGCCACCCGTGCCGACATCATGCGCCTTGTCGTGGGCAATGGGATGTTGCTGACGTTGATCGGCATCGGCCTTGGCGTTGCCGCCTCCTTGATGCTGACGCGCGTCATGGCCAGCCTTTTGTTCGGAATTACCGCCACCGACTTTCCCACATTTCTCGGCGTCTCGGTCGTGCTGGCCGCGGTCGCATTGATCGCGAATTACATCCCCGCGCGCCGCGCTACCCGCGTAGATCCTGTCATCGCGCTGCATTACGAATAGTCAGTCGCCAAACTCGTGCGCATTCTTGCCTTCCTCCGCAACGTCCTCCGCCGAGGCAAGGTCGAACAGGACCTCTCCGATGAAGTCAGCTCTTATGTCGATCTTTCGACGCGGCGGAAAATGAAAGAGGGGCTCGACGAACCCGAGGCGCGCCGCATCGCGCTGGTGGAACTCGGAGGCACCGAGCAGGTGAAAGAACTCGTCCGCGATGCGCGCGCCGGGCATTTCATCGAGACGCGATTGCAGGATGTGCGTTTCGCTTTTCGGACGCTGCGGAAAGCGCCGGTCTTCTCGTTCACGGTGGCGATCGTGCTGGCGTTCGGCATCGGCTGCACCGCGCTGATGTTCACGATCGTGAACTCGGTGTTATTGAAAGGACCGCCGTTCCCCGAGGCTGACCGGCTCGTGATGCTCTGGCAGGATTTGCCCCAGGAAAAACGCGTCTCGTTCTCCACCCGCGAGTTCACCGCCTGGCGCGAACAATCGCAGCTCTTCGAAAAGCTCGCGGCGATGACCGGCAGCGGCTTCACCATCACCGGCCGCGGCGAACCGGAGCTCGCAATCGGTCAACAGGTCACGCCCTCGTTTTTCCCGACTCTGCGCGCGACTCCCGCGCTCGGCCGCGCCTTCCTCGAGACCGAAGGAAAAGCCGGGCACGAACAGGTCGTAATCCTGAGCCACACTTTTTGGCGCGAGAAATTCGGCATGCGCCGCGACGTGCTGGGCGAGAGCGTGACCATGAACGGGAAGCCATACATCGTGATCGGAGTGATGCCCGAGAACTTGGATTTCCCGAGGCATGAAATAAAACTGTGGGTGCCCGCCGCGTTGGACGCGCCGATCTTCCAGGAAAATGTCGACGCGCATTTTCTGCGCGTCATCGGCCGGCTCAAGCCCGGCGTCACGCTCGAGCAGTTGAAGGCCGAGATCGATTTGCTCGGCACCCGCGTCAACGCGGCGGACGATGACACGGTCCGCAAATTCTACGCAGTGGGCTTGAAGGAAATGATCTCGGGCGATCTGCGGCGGCCGCTTCTTGTCCTCCTCTGCGCGGTCGCCTTCCTGCTGCTCATCGCTTGCGCGAACGTCGCCAACCTCATGCTCGCGCGCGCCAGTTCGCGGCAATCGGAAATGGCGATCCGCAGCGCAATGGGCGCCAGCCGTCGGCGCCTCGCCGCTCAGTTGCTGACCGAGGCCGCGCTCCTCGCTGCGATCGGCGGCGCGGCCGGCATCGGCATCGCAGCCTGGGGTCTCGATGCCATCAAAGCTTTCGCGGCCGACAATCTTCCCGAGCTGTTGCACGCGCGGATCGATGGCTGGGCGCTCGGCTTCGTTCTCCTCGTTTCCGCAATCTCCGGAATCCTGTTTGGCGTGGGTCCCGCGTTCGCGGCTTCGCGGACCAATTTGCAGGACGCGCTCAAAGGCACCACGCGCTCGAGCAGCAGCGCCGGCTCCGAGCGAACCCGGCGCGTCCTGGTCTTTGCCGAGGTCGCGCTCGCCTGCGTGTTGCTCGTAGGTTGCGCCTTGATGATGCGCAGCTTCCTCGCGCTGACCCACGCCGATCCCGGATTTCGCGCCCAGAACCTTATCGTCACCGACACCGTGCTCATGCGGGACCGTTATCCCGACGCCGACCGAATGATCCGGTTCTACCGCGATTCGTTGGCGGCGGTTCGCGCGCTGCCGGGCGTGGAATCCGTCGGCATTGTCACGCATCTTCCCTTCGGCGGGAACAGTTGGGGAAACAGCTTCGACGTCGAAGGCCAGCCGGCCACGCCCGGCGTCCAATACAACGCCCAGATTCGTCCTGTCAGCGCCGCCTATTTCGCCACGTTGCAAATTCCATTGAAACAGGGCCGCGATTTCAATGAGCGCGATAACGAGAGCGCGCCCGGCGTCACCATCGTCAATGAAGTTTTCGCGCAACGATTTTGGCCTAACGAGAGCCCGCTCGGGAAACGAATCCGTTACGGCAAAGATTGGCTCACGATCGTCGCCGTCTGCGGCAGCATCAAACACAGCGGGCTCGATGTCGCGCCCGACGCCGAAATTTACGTTCCCTATCCACAAACTTCGGCCGGCGCTCTTACCTTCGTCGGCCGCCAGCTCAATTTCGTCGTTCGCTCGAGCGCACCGGCCAGCGTTGCCTCATCGCTGCGCGGTGCCCTCCACTTCCTCGATCCAGCGCTCGTCGTGAAGGTCAACACCATGGAATCGCTCATTAACGATTCCATCGCGCAGCCGCGCTTCCGGACCTGGCTCATCGGCATCTTTTCCATCTTCGCGCTTACGCTCGCATGTCTTGGTATCTACGGCGTCATCGCGTATCTGGTGACCCAGCGTTACAAAGAGATCGGCATCCGCCTCGCGCTCGGCGCCACGCGCGGCAATATCCTGCAGCTCATTCTCGGCCGCACCCTCAAGCTGACCGCTGCGGGGATCTTCGCCGGTCTGATCGCCGCCTTCTTCCTCTCTCATTTCCTCAGCTCCCTCCTCTTCGGCATCACCACGCACGATGCCGCCACCTTCATCGCCGTCCCTGGTTGCCTCATCGTCGTCGCGCTGCTCGCCGGCTATCTGCCCGCCCGCCGCGCGACTCGCGTCGATCCGGTCCGCTCGCTGCGCTACGAATAGCGCGCGGTGATTTCTTGCCCCGGCTCGACGCGGCAGGATAAAATCCGTGGCATGAACTCGTTTCATCGTCTGGCAAGCTTAGCTACCTGGCTGACGCTGGTGGTGGTTAGCGCAGACAGTTTACTTGCGAAAGAGCCGCTCTTCCCGGGGCTTGGTTCCTATTCGCGCATCATCACAACCGAGTCCGCCTCGGCGCGACGCTATTTCAATCAAGGCATGGGATTTTACCATGGCTTCAGTCACGGCGCGGCGATCCGGGCGTTTCAGGAAGCCGCGAAAGCTGATCCGAAATGCGCGATGGCGCATTGGGGAATCGCGCTGGCGAGCGGGCCGCATATTAATTTTCCGCTGGTTCCGCCGCCCGCGGCCGAGCGAGCTTGGAAGGAATTGCAACTCGCGCAACAAAACGCAGCGAACGCGTCGCCGGTCGAACGCGCGTTGATCGAGGCGCTGAGTCATCGTTACGCGAATCCCCAGCCGGAAGATCGGAAACCGCTCGATGAAGGCTACGCGGCAGCCATGCGCGAGGTTTGGAAACAATATCCGAACGATCAGGACGTGGGCGCGTGCTTTGCCGAAGCGATGATGGATTTGCGCCCGTGGGATCAATGGACGCGTGACGGCCAGCCGAACCCGGGCACGGATGAGATCCTGTCGACACTCGATGCGGTATTGAAATTGAACCCGAACCATCCGTTCGCGAATCATCTCTACATCCATGCGGTGGAAGCTTCGCCGCATCCGGAGCGCGCAGATGCCGCGGCGGATCGTTTGCGAAATCTGCAACCGAGTCTTGCCCACAACGTCCACATGCCGTCGCATATCGATATTCGACGCGGTCGCTGGCAGCAGGCGATCGACACCAATGTGAAAGCGGTCGTAGCCGACAAGCGCTTTCGGACAATCGCGGGACCGCCCACCGGCTTGCTCCCGGTTTACGCCGCGCACAACCATCACATGCTGGCCTATGGCGCGTTGATGACCGGGCAACGCGAGCTCGCAATGAAACATGTCCGAGCCTTGGTCGCCGAAATGCCGGCCAGATGGGTGAAGGAAAATGCTGCGTTCGCCGATGGCTTTTTCGCGGTGCCGCTTGAAGTGCTGGTCCGCTTCGGACGGTGGGATGAAATTTTGGCGGAGCCCGCCAAGTATCCAGAGGGCATGCCGTTTGTGCGCGCCTTTCATCACGCGGCGCGCGCGACAGCGTTCGCCGCCAAAGGCGATACCGTTAAGGCGCGGAAGGAACAGGCTCTGTTCCTGAAAGGCGCCAGGCTAGTGCCGAAGGAAACGCAGCTCGGAAATAACTCGGCGGCCGCGGTGTTGTCGCTCGCCACCCATATGCTGGAAGGCGAGATCCTGGTCGCGGAGCGAAACGTGGATGCCGGCGTGGCGGAGTTGCAGGCGGCGGTGAAAGAGGAGGACGCGTTGCGATACGACGAGCCGCCGGCCTGGATGATTCCGGTGCGCCACTCGTTAGGCGCGGTCTTAATGAAGGCCGGGAAGTTCGCCGAGGCCGAGCAGGTTTACCGCGATGATCTCGCGCGACTGCCGGAGAACGGCTGGTCGCTCTTCGGCCTGGCGGAAAGTTTGCGCGAGCAAAAGAAGAACGACGAGGAAGCAGTCGCGATGAAAGCCAGATTTGAAAAGATCTGGGCGAAGGCCGATACGCAGATCACCACGTCGTGTCTGTGCCAGGCGAGGAAGTAATGGAGCCCGATGAACGGCCTGAGGGCAGGCCGTCTCCAGTGCTTTTGGAGCCGCGACGTCCGTCGCGGTGCCGGCAATCAGAGCAATAGCGATTCCTGTTTCGCCTGTGGTGCGGTCACTCCACCAAATTTTTTCAAGAGCTCATCCAGCTTCGCGACGTAATAGTCGACGTTCTCGTCGCGATTCTGCGGATCGAAATCACCGACTAGTTTCGCGGCTTCGTAAGCAGCGACTTTTTTCGGCGTGGCTTTGACGTAGTAACTGATCTGCTCGCCGGGCTTGTAGGCGCGACCGCTGGCGAGGGCGAGCTCGTAGGCGGCCGCGCGATTGCGTCCGCCAGCACCGATCTTGGCGCGATATTTCTCCAGCGAATCCTGGAGCGTGTCGGTCTTCATCAGCCAATCGATCGGCATCTCGCGTCCGCGGATCTTCTTCTCGAAGTCGTCGCGTAACGCGGCGATCTCTCCGGCTTTGTCCTGCATCAGCAGCTTGATCATGTCCTCGAGGAAGAGGCGCTGGAATTTTTCGAGGCCACGCGATTTGAGCGCGCCGCCCTTGATGACGACTTCACCGTCGCGCGTGAGGAGTGCGTAGTTTTTCGCCTTGTAGCTGAACATCGCGTCGAATTGCTCGTCGAACTCGACCTCGATTCCGGGCGGGAGTTCAGCAGCAAGACCGGCGCGGAGTTCTTCGATCTGAGATGTAGAGGCGGCTGTCTCTGCCGCAGCGTTTTCTCCCGCGCCTGAGACCGGCGCCACTACATCAGCTGGCGGCACGAAATAGATGCCGTCGGTATCGACCTCGATGACCTGCGCGCCGCGCGCATTCAGCCAGTCGATCATTTTTTGCAAAAGGTCGCGGCCGATCTGCGTGACGCGCGCGGCCGCCTCGAAATCGGCGAAGTGTCCCTGCGCGAAACCGAGGTAGCCGTAGAAGCTGTTGATCAGGATCTTGAACGTGTTCTGGAGCGCGTGGAAATGCTGTTGCTGCGGCCGATCTTTCGCCGACCGCATGCTCGCCTTCGCCTCCAGCCGGAACGTGCGCAGATCGGTGAGCAGATGGCGAAAGATCTGGAGCTGATCGGTCACCGGAAAGCAATCGAACTGGAGCATGACCGACGGGTAGAGCGACGCGATATCGCAATGCCAGACGTTGCGCGCGACGCCGGTGAAGAAGATCGCGGTGTAACCGCCTTCGAACCCGCGCACCATCGGCATCTCGGGAATGGAATGGCGTTGCCGGAAATATTCGCGCAGGAAAAGCGCGTTGATGCGCGTGGCGTTCCCGCGCACGATCACGTCCTGGTAGTTGTAGGGAAAAATCTGCGCCTGGATGAAGTAGCTCGGGATCAGGAGATCGGCCACGGCGCGCGTTTCGCGCACGGCACACAGCGCGCGATCGCGGAAACGAGCGGGCTCATCGAGATATGCGCGCTGAAGTTCCTTTCCGCCAAGCGAGGAGATTTGCGCGTCGTCGCAAAGCCCAAAATGTTGCGCGACATCGATCCGTTCGAACCCGGACAGGCTGCGCATCCCGACATCGTAGAATTGCGCGAGGAGAAACGTATCAACGAAGTGCCGGCCATCGACTGTGAACTTCGGGTAATCGATGGTCTTTTCCGCGATCTGGAGTCGCGATGGACGCGAGCGCAGGAAGCCACCGCTCCGGCCCCAATCCAGTTTCACTTTCGCTTTCCGCGCGCGCGCCACGAGATACGGCAGATCGAAGCGAAAGAGATTGTGACCTTCGATCACGTCAGGGTCGCGTTCCTTGATGATGGCGGTGAGCCATTTGAGCGCGGCCTTTTCTGATTCCTCGACATTCGCCGCATCGATCACCACCACTTCTTCCCAGCCGCTGTTGTCCGAGAGCGCGATGCTCATGAGATGGTCAGCAGGCTGCGATCCGTCTGGGATTTCCGTTTCACCTCCGACAAACGAAAGGACTTCGAGCTGGAGCCGGCGCAGTTCTTCGATCGCGAGCCCTTTGAAGAGCGTGCGACCGGTGTGAGTGAGATAATGCTGCACCGGGTCGCTTAACGCGAAGAAGCTTCGGCCGGCGCTCTTGAGGCCGTTGCGCAGGGCGATCAATTCTTTCCAACTATTGACGCTGATCCGCCAGCTATAGCGCAGATCGCCTGCGAGTTTCTCGGCCTCGAGGTTGAGATCGGTCACATCGGAATCGCACCAGACGAAGGGATGGAATGGCTCGATCTCAGTTGTGGTCGACCCGTCTTTTTCGCGGCGGTAAACTTTAACCGTCCCGGTATCGCCGAGCTCGATCGCGACGATGCGCTGCGTCGGGTCGGAACCGAAGAGGAGCGTGTTATCCTCGAAAGCCATGGATCAGCAACTACGCGGCGGAAGGGTGGTGAATCAAGTGACCGCGTGAGAAGAGCTGTCATCCCGAGCCGCGCAGACGGCGAGTGACCCCCCAGTCGAAGATGACGTCACGCTAATAAGGCTGTCGCGATCCACGAAGCGCAAGCCCCGGAACACGCGAAGCGTCATTAGTGTGAATCAAGACCAACTGTGAGGTCCCTCGCCGTCTGCGCGGCTCGGGATGACACCTGCAACGCTTGTGCCTGTTAATACGCGTATGCTTTTTCGCCGGCGCTCTGATATAGATGCGACATGAAGATCCGTTTTCTTTCCTTCGCGCTCTCGCTCGCCGCCACTCCGCTCCTCGCGCAGCAAACGCCCCAATCGATCGCCGACGCTGAGCTGCCCTCATTGCTCGCCATTTACAAAGATCTTCACACCCATCCCGAGTTATCGACCCATGAGGAACGATCGGCCGCGATTGTCGCGAAGGAACTGAAAGCCGCCGGCTGCGAAGTCAGGGAGAAGGTCGGCAAATATGAAAAGGCGGGCCTGACTTGTTTCGGCGTCATCGGCGTCATGAAAAACGGCGACGGCCCAACGGTCGCGATTCGCACCGACCTCGACGCGTTGCCGGTGAAGGAGGAAACCGGCGTCCCCTACGCCAGCACCGTCACCACGAAAAATGATGCGGGCCAGGAGGTCAGCGTCATGCACGCCTGCGGCCACGACATTCACATGTCCACTTTCATCGGCACCGCGCGCGCGCTGGGAAAGCTCAAGGATAAATGGCATGGCACGATTATTTTTATCGGCCAGCCCGCGGAGGAGACGGTGGGTGGCGCCCGGGCACTTTTGAAGGACGGCCTTTACACCCGCTGGCCAAAACCGAATTACGTTCTCGGCTTGCACGACGACGCCGAGATCGCCACCGGCCAGATCGGAGTGACGGAAGGATATTGCTACGCGAACGTCGATTCAGTCGACGTGTCGGTGAAGGGGATGGGCGGACACGGCGCCTACCCGCACAAGACGAAGGACCCGGTCGTCCTCTCCGCCGAGATCATCAACGCCTGGCAGACGATCGCGAGCCGCGAAACGAATCCGCACGACGACGTGGTGGTCACGGTCGGTTCCATTCACGGCGGGACGAAGCACAACATCATCTCGGATGAGGTGAAGATGCAGCTGACGGTCCGCACTTATAAAAAAGAAGTGCGGGATGTCGTGCTCGCGGCGATTGCGCGCATCGCCAAGGGCTGTGCCGAGGCCGCCGGACTTCCGGCCGACAAACTGCCGGAGGTGAAGGTGCGGGAAGACGAATTCACCCCGGCGACTTACAACAATCCGGAACTGACCAAGCGAGTTGTAGCAGCGTTGAAGGTGGCGGTCGGCGCGGAGAACGTGGTGCCGAAAGATCCGACCATGGGTGGCGAAGATTTCAGCGAATACAGCCTGACGGATCATTCGATCCCGGCGTTCATGTTCAACGTCGGCGGAGTCGATCCCGCCAAGGCCGCTGAAAGCAAGAAGACCGGCGTGCCGTTACCGAGCCTGCATTCCAGCAAATTCGCGCCGGTGCCGGAGCCAACCATCCGCACCGGAATGATCGGCATGGTCGCCGCCGTGCTTGATTTGATGAAGAAGTAGCGGCGCTGCCCGCTCCTGTGGCAGCGTAAAGCTCGAATCGTTATTTCATCCGCACGTTCTTGCGGAGAAACGTCGGGATATCCAGGTCCTGCCCTTCCACAATCGTCGGTTCGCTTTTTTCGAAACGACCGCGCGTGACCGGCTCGAATTGCAGCACTTCCTGTTTGGCGTGGAGCTTTTTCTCCTCGACCGGGCGCGGTTCCCGAACCGGCATCGGCTTTTTCTTCGGGAGAATCACGCGAGGCTGCGGTGGCGCTTCTTCGATCACGGGCTCCTCCTGCAAATAAGTGACCGGAGCTGGCTCGGGCTCGACTATCGTCTCGGGCTCCGGCTCCGCTGGTTGGGCGAACTCGGGAGTGAAAGCCACGGGCTCCTCGATTAACACAGGAGCCTCCGCGGCCACGGCGATCACCGGCTCTTCCGGCTGTTCCCAAATCGGCGGAACGGGCGGCGCGACAAGCTCGGGTTCCGGAACCTTCTCGAGCTTCGCGCGTTTCACCGGCTTCGTGACCACAGGCGCTTCCTCCTCGGTCGAAAGCGAGCTGATCAGCGTGACGCTCAACCGATTTCCCATTCGGCCGTCGACTGAGGTGCCGAAAAGAATCTGGGTGCGATCGTTGATGTGGCGGCCGAGCTCCTTCATCAGGATCTCAACTTCGGAAAGCGTCATCGCGGGACCGCCTGCTACCTGCACGAGAACATGCGACGCGTCGGCCAGCATGCGGCCGCGATCCATCAACGGATTCTTCAACGCCTCGGTCAGCGCGTCGTGCGCGCGATTATCGGAATCGGATTCGCCAAAACCGAAGAGGCAGCGGCCGTTCGGACTGCGTAGCGCGGAAAGCAGATCGTCAAACCCGATCCGAATCAAACCGGGCCGCTGAATCAAACTCACGATCGAGCGGACGCTCTGGCTGATGGTTACGTCTGCCACCGCAAAGGCCTGATGAATTCCCGCCTTCGGCGCGACCATATCGCCCATCCGATCGTTCTCGAAACAAATCACCGCGTCAGCGTTCTCGCGCAGCCGGGCCAGCGCTTCCTGCGCCTGCGTCGCGCGCCGTTTTCCTTCGAACGAAAACGGCATCGTCGCGAAGACCACCACGAGCGAGCCCGCTTCACGAGCGACCTGCGCCACAGCCGGAGCCGCGCCGGAACCGGTTCCGCCACCAAGACCGGTGCAAACAAAAATCATTCTCGTGTCCGCGAGGGCATGCCGGATTTCATCCGCGGATTCATACGCCGCGTTGTAGCCGAGCTCGGGATCGCCACCCGCGCCGAGACCCCGGGTGACGGTGCGGCCGAGCTGGACCTTGGTCGCAGCCACTGAGCTGGCAAGCGCCTGCACGTCGGTGTTGATCGCGATCAGGTCAGACTTGTCCATGCCATCGAGCATGATGCGGTCGAGCACGTTCGAGCCGGCGCCGCCGACCCCTACGACTTTGATCGGGATTTCTTCCTCTGCCTTTTCCGGCATGTTGTAGTTGCGGTTCAGTTGAATCATAGGCGTGGTGAGTTGGATTCGCTTCGCATCTTGCATGTCATCCCGAGCCGCGCAGACGGCGAGGGACCCCGCAGTCGCTCTAAAATTACACTGATCAGATCGGACAGACTCGACAGTCGCAGCTTCGTGGATCGCGAGAGCGTAGCTTGACTGGCTTTTGTTGCGACTGGGAGGTCCCTCGCCGTCTGCGCGGCTCGGGATGACATCTTAAAACGCACGGGTATCACGATCGCATTCCGCTGAAAATTTTACCAAAGAGCCGGCCGATCCCGCGCGACGGCCGCCGATCTGTTTGCATCGCCTGCGCGTACTTGATCAGGCCGATGGCGGCGGAAAATTGCGGGTTTTCGAAAGCGCTGGTCAGGCCGGACATCGTTTGCGCATGGGCGACGCGCGCGGGCAATTCGAAAATCTCTTCCGCGAGGTGGTCGATACCTTTCAGGTGGCTGCATCCGCCGGTGATGAAAATGCCTTCACCGATGTAGTTGATGAATGGCTCTTCCTCGAGCTTGCGTTTCAGCAGCTCGAACGTCTCGCGCAGCCGCAAATGAATGATCGTGTTCAGCGTCTCGCGCTCAATCTCCTTTCCGGCGAATCCGGAATCGTCCTTGAGCTGCACCGTGTCGCCCGGCAGCGAATTCCCGAGCGTGACGCTCCCTTCCTCGATCTTCAATTTTTCCGCGCGCGTCATCGGGATGCGCAGGCCCATCGAGATATCGTTCGTGATGTGATCGCCGCCGACGCCCAGGACGCCGCTTTGTTTCACCGCGCCGTCCACATACAAAATGTAATCCGTCGTGCCGCCGCCGATATCGATCACGAGCGCGCCGAGATTTTTCTGGTGCTGCGTGAGCACGACTTGCGCGGAGGCGAGCGCGCTGAAGACGACGTCCTCGACTTCGAGCGGCAACTCCTTCACGCAACGGATCGTGTTTTGAATCCGCGTCCGCACGCCATGGATGATGTGAAAATCGGCTTCGAGTTTTTGCCCGAGCATGCCGACCGGGTTGAGGACGCCGTCCTGACCGTCGACGTGATAATGCTGGATGATGGAATGGAGGAACGCGTTCTGCGCGGGGATGCTCACTTCGCGCGCATTGATCTTCACGTCCTCGATGTCCTGCTCGTCGATTTCGTCGCGGTCCTCCGGCAGCGAAACCGAGCCGCGATTATTGAAGCTCTGGATGTGCGAGCCCGCCACGGCGACATAGACGCTGCGAATCATGACGTCGCTTTTCGTCTCAGCATCGACCACCGCTTCGTGCACGCACTTCATCGCCGTCTCGAAATCCACGATTTCGCCTTTGCGCACTCCGCGCGACGGCGACTGGCCAACGCCGAGAATCTTGATCGTGCCGTCCGGGCGTCCCTCGCCCACGACCACGCAGATTTTCGAGGTGCCAATTTCGAGACCAACCATGAGATCGCTGCTTGCCATTTCGCTTAATCCTTTCTGAATTTTTGCAACGGGATCGCCTTGCGCTTTGAAGTCGACGCGCCCTCGCGCTTTGGAGCCGGCGCGCCCTCCCGCCGGTCGATGCCACCGGGACGAGGGCGTCCTGGCTCCAATGCTTTCGATGCGTCCTGGGGATGAACCGGTATCGCTTTCAAAATTCTCGGCTCCGAACCTTCCGGGTCGATCGTTTCGTTGATCACTTCAACGGAATTTTTCGCGAAGGTTACCGGAATGTTGCGTTGCACGAGCAGGTTCACCGTTTCGAGCTCGCGCTTGGAATCGTCGGCGTAAACGAGGAACTGTTCGAGCCGTTGCAATTGCGTCTCGAGGTTGTCGAAGCCGAATGTGACGCGCGTGTGGTTCTTGTCCGAGACGAGGAGGCAATAGCCCTTCGACAGATCGATCTCGCGAATCTGGAAGCGCGTCTGCATGAAGCTGCGCGTGCTCAGCCGCAGCAGGTCGAGCGCGGCCTTCGCTTCGAACGAGGCGACGGTTTTTCCAGCCTCGAGCGACTCGCTCGTGCACCCCGTGATCAACGGCAGGCCGAGATATTCAGGCAACAACTTCTTTTCTTTCATGAGAACGCCGCGCGCGTCCACCAGAAAAGCGACCTCCGAGGCGAATGGATCGGAAATAGTTTTGTCTGAGGTGATCCAGGCGATCGGTTTGCGCTCGACGATTCGGATATCGATTTCGGCCGGCATCTTGCGCACGACCTGCACTTCGTCCACCTGCGGCAATTGCTGGAGCCGGTCCCGCACGCGGGCGAGATTGACGCTGTAAATGTTTTCGCCTTCGTGAAGTTCAGCCATTTTTACGATCTGGTCGCGCTGCAAGGTTCCATCGGTCACGACCTCGATCTGGCTGAGGCGATAATCGGGGTTCTCGAAGAAGAGACGCTTGGCGCCGAGCCGCACGCCGAAAACAATTCCGGCCACCAGCACGAGGGCGAGGACGATCTTCGACACCACGACCAGCACTTTGCGATTGCGATACTGCGTCGCTTTATGCGAACGGACGCGGACATCGAGCAGATGCTGCTGCCGGCGCTGGCGTGAATTCGAGACGCGCTCGTTTCGCGCGCGGGGACGAGGCTTCGCCGCTCTCATCGCTTCGCCTCCGTTCGCTTTTGCGAAAGTTCGATGATGCGCGCGCACAAGTCCGGGTAACTGATTCCAGCGACGCCGGCCGCCTCCGGCAGCAGGCTCGCTTCGGTCATCCCGGGAATGGTGTTGATCTCGAGGACACTCGGTTCGCCCTCTTCCGGCAACATGACATCCACGCGCGAATAAACTTCGAGCCCGAGCGCCCGGTGCGCGCGAAGGGCGAGGTCCTGGATGGCGCGCGTCAGGTCGTCGTCGATTTTTGCGGGGCAGACATGTTCTGCACCGCCGCCCGCGCTCGGATTAAGGAAGGGATATTTGTTGGTGAAATCGTAGAAGCCGCCTTTCGGAATGATTTCGATAATCGGCAAAGCCAGATCGCCCAGAATTCCGATCGTCAACTCCCGGCCCGGAATGAATTTCTCCACCAAAATCTCGTGCGAGAACTTCGCCGCATTCGTCATCGCCTCATCAACTTCGCGATCGTTCTTGATGATATAGACGCCGACCGTGGAACCTTCCCGCGGCGCTTTGATGACGAACGGAATCGGAATCGTCGGCCGTTGATCCGCCGTCACGATCTGCCAGTAAGGCGTCGGCACGTGGTGCTTTTCGAACGCCTTCTTCGATAGAATTTTGTCGAACGCGAGTTCGCTTGCGGCCACGCCGTCGCCGGTGTAAGGCACGCCGCGCTCTTCCAGGATTCGTTGCAACTGCCCGTCTTCGCCGAAGGTGCCGTGGATGGCCAGGAAGGCCAGTTCGGTTCCCGGAGGCAACTCGAATTCCGGACCTTTCACATCGACTTCCGTGGCGTCTGCGCCTAACGAGAGCAACGCCTTGACCACACCCCGGCCCGTGGCAAACGAAACGTCTCGCTCCGAGCCCGGCCCGCCCATCAGCACCGCGATTTTCTTGGGCAGCGTCTTCATGAGCCCATTCCTGTCATCCTGAGCGGAGCGAAGCGAAGTCGAAGGATCTCTAACTCTCCTCCGGTGACGCTCAGCGAAGAGAGAGCGATAGATTTTTCGACTGCGCTCCGCTGCGCTGCACTTCGCTCAAAATGACAAGGGTAAAACATCACGCCTCTTCCCCCACGATTTGCACTTCGGTTTCCAATTCGACCCCGCGTTGCGCGCGCGCGATCTGCTTGATTTTTTCGATCAACTCGAGGACTTCCGCCGCCGTCGCGCCGCCTTCGTTGATGATGAAGTTTCCATGAACTTCGGAGACGCGCGCCGGACCCACGTGGAAATTCTTTAGCCCCAGCTCGTCCACCAATTTTCCGGCCGGCCCGCTCTTGGGATTTTTGAAAATGCAACCCGCGCTTTTCGCGGCCGGTTGCGTCGTTCGTCGTTTTTCCTGCGATTCATCGAGGCGCCGCGCAATCTCCTCCGCAGTCGAAGGCGTCCCGGTGAACACAGCCGAAACAGCATAGTTGTGATCGAGCGAAGGAACGTGTCGATAATGGATCTCCATCTCCGCCGGTGTTTTCGTGTGCGCATTTCCTTCGCCGTCGAGATACCGCACGCGCACGACGTTCTCGAAAGTCTGCGCTCCCATCGCACCGGCATTCATGCGCAAAGCGCCCCCGACCGCTCCCGGAATCCCCTCCATCCATTCGAGTCCGCCGATCCCGGCCGCTTTGCCGGCGTAAGCGACCTGTTTCAATTTGGCGCCCACTCCAGCGCTGATTTCGTTTCCGGAAACCTCCACGGTGTCGAACTCCCCGCCACAGGGATGAACCACCACGCCGCGGATTCCGCCATCGCGCACGAGCAGGTTCGAACCTCGCCCGAGCACGAAGAAGGGAAGACTTTCGCGGCGGCAAAAGCGAATCAGGTCGGCGAAGGCCGCTTCGTTGCGTGGCTCAACCCAGAATTGTGCGGGTCCCCCGACGCGCAGCGTCGTGTGCTTCGCGAGCGGCTCGTAAAGACGCACCTCGCCTTCCTCGCCGACGATCGCTTTCAACCGCTCCGCGATGACGAGGTCAGCCGCAAGAAGCGCGAGTTGTTCGTGAATGTTGCCCGCGCCCAGGCTCATAATCAGATCGCCCGCGGTTATCATATTTCCGAGATCGCAATGCAGACGATCCAGCCGCGGCTGATAAGTGACGCCGCGATGGCCGTGCGCCGCGATCTCATCGACGATGGTCTGGCCCGTGATTCCCGGAAGCGCCGCTTCGCTCGCGGGATAAATGTCAGTCACTACAATGTGATCCGCACTGTCGAACGCGCGTCCGAATTCTCGTCGCAACGCTTTCGTCCGCGAATAGCGATGCGGCTGAAACATCGTGAGCACGCGGTTGCGCCCGGCCGATTTCGCTGTCGCCAGCGTCGCTGAAATTTCGCTCGGATGATGCGCGTAATCGTCCACCAAAAGAAAACGTTCGCTCTGGTATTTAATTTCAAAACGCCGGCGCGCGTGCTCGAAACGGCGCAACGAAGCAACGATCTTCTCGAACGGAATGCCGAGCTCGGTCGCGAGCGCGATCACGCCCAGGGAATTGCTCACGTTATGACGCCCGGGCACGTTTAAAATCGCTTCGCCCAGTTTCTCCCCACGTCGCAAAACACAAAAGACCGAGGTGAAATCCTTCAGGTCGATATCTGTGCCGCGATAGTCCGCGTTCGCAGCGAAACCGAACGAGACCGAGCCCGGACGTGGACCACACAGCCGCGCTGCGTGCGCGTCATCGGCGCAATAAAAGACGGAGCCGCTGGTTTGATCCATCAGTTGCGAGAAGACCGCTTCGATCGCCGCAAGGTCGGCATAAAAATCGAGGTGCTCTTCCTCCACGTTCAGGATCAGAGTGTGCTCCGGCTTGAAGAATCGGATGGTCCCATCGCTCTCGTCTCCTTCGGCGACAAAGTATTCTCCGCGTGAATCCCAATGCGCGTTGGAACCGAGCAATGGAATCTCCGCGCCGACGTAATGCGACGGATGCACCCCGCCCTCGCGCAAAACGTGCGCGGTCATCGCCGACGTGGTGGTCTTGCCATGCATGCCCGCGATGATGATGCCGCGTTTGCCTGACATGATTGCAGCCAGAGCCTCGGCGCGACGCAGGACCGGTTTGCCCTCGGCTTGGGCACTGAGCAAAATCGCATTGTCCTTCTTGATCGCGGAGGAATAAATGACGACCTCGGCGTCGTTCGCGTCCTCCGCCTTGTGCCCGACATGGAAACGCAGTCCGAGCCGGACCAGCCGGTCGGTCTCGAGCGAGCGAACCTTGTCCGACCCGCTGACCTCATGGCCTAGCTCGAGCAGGAGCGCGGCGACGCCGCTCATACCGCTGCCCGCCACGCCGATCAGGTGGATCCGATGGCGCTCCCTGGTGAGCAGCGTTTTCAGATCGAGTTCAGAGGCGAGCGTCATGATGCGGTTGCGTATATCTTTCCATCGTTTCCACGACGAGCGCGGCTGCGTTTTTCGGCGCCAGCCGCGCGGAATTTTCCGACATGCGTTGCAGCTTGCCGGGATCGTCGATCGACTCGCGGATTTTCCGCGCCAGCAAATCCCCCGAAAGCTCGGATTCCTTCAAAATAATTCCCGCCTCGGCGCGAGCAAAAATCTCAGCGTTTCGGGTCTGATGGTCGTCCGCGGCATAGGGAAACGGGATCAGGATTGCGGGCAGAGCGAAGACGGCCAGCTCCGCCAGACTGGCGGCACCCGAACGCGCGATCGCGAAATCGGCCGCGCTGTAAGCTTCCTCCATCCCATGATGAAAAGCCGCGACATGCGCCGGGATTTTTTCGCGCTGATAATTGTCGGCTACGAGCTGTTCCTCGCGCGGTCCCGAAAGGTGAATGACCTGAATGGGGAGACCTTGCAGGGCAGGGAGAGACTTGATCATCGCCTGGTTGATGCCGGTTGCGCCCTGGCTGCCGCCCATGACCAGCAAAGTGAGCAAATCCTCGCGCAAACCGAGCCGTTGCCGCGCGATCTTTCGATCCATCCGTTGGAGCTCGTGGCGGATCGGCGTGCCGGTCACTTCCGTGCGAGCGCGAGGAAAAAACGGCGCGCATTCCTTAAATCCAAGCAAAACCGCGCGCACCATCCGCGCGGTCAGCCGGTTGGCCTTTCCCGGAATCGCGTTCGATTCGTGGATGAATGTCGGAACGCCGCGGATTTTTCCCGCCATCACCGGTGCGGTGGAAGTGAAGCCTCCCATGCCGAGCACCACGTGAGGTTTGAAGGTCCGATAGAACCTGCGACAGAGCGAAAGGCTCTCGTTGAAGCGGCGCGCGAACCCGAGGATCGCGGGGGAAAAAGGCGAAGGCAGACCCACGGTCGGTAGTTTCTCGACGCGGAACTCGGAGCGGCCGGAAAGCGCGAGCGCGTCGATCTCCTTCTCGGAAACGAAGAGCATCACTTCGTGGCCGCGCGCGCGGAGGACTTCCGCGACTGCCAGTCCCGGAAACAAATGCCCGCCGGTGCCGCCACATGCGATCACCGTGTTCATGGGATAGGTCTCATAGGACTTATATGACCTATTGGTCTCATATTCTCGGCGTCGTCCGCGCACGAATGACCGCACTTTTTTTCTTGGCCGGATCGAGCACACCCTGGCGATAAATGCTCAGCAATAATCCGATTCCGAAAAGGCATGCCGCCAGGTTGGAACCGCCGTAGCTCACGAATGGCAGCGGCAAACCTTTGTTGGGTAGGAGCGAGGTCGTAACTCCGATGTTCACTGCCGCCTGCAATGCGAGGAGCGAAACGATTCCGCAGCCGAGGAGCAATCCGAACCGGTCCTTGGCGTGGAGCGCAATCATCATTCCGCAGACGATGATGACCACGAACAGAAAGACCACGAGCAGGCTCACGCGCAAACCAAGCTCTTCGCCGATCATGGGAAAAATAAAGTCGGTGTGCGCATACGGAAGGTAGAGCATTTTTTGCCGGCCGTTCCCGAGACCGAGGCCTTCCATTCCGCCACTGCCCCACGCGATGAGCGCCTGCATTTGCTGAAGGCCGGCGTCATCCTTGAAGCGCTCGGGGTCCATGAAAGCGGAGAGACGCGCCATGCGTTCCGACATGTGGGTGGCCACAAAAAGAATGCCGCCCAGGCCGCATAACGAAAGCAGGCCGAGCAACACAGGATGCGTTCCCGCGACGAACATGATGACGAACATGGTCGCCCCGATCAGCGCCGTCGTTCCCAAATCGACTTCGATCACGATGAGCGCCAGGAGTGCCCCGACGACCGCGAATGGAATCACGAACCCCTGCAGGATCTTGCCGCTTTCTTTTTCGTTTCGGGCGAACCACCACGCGAGAAAAAAGACCGCGGCGACCTTGGCGATTTCCGACGGCTGAAACGTGGCCGGACCGAGACCGACCCAACGCCGCGAGCCGTTGATCCGCATCCCGAAGTGCGGGACGAAACAAAACGCGAGCGCGACCAGCGCAAGGCCGAACCAGATCCACCACGTCCGTGCCCAGAAATGGTAGTCCATGATTGCGGCAACAGTGCAGACCACCAGGCCCACGCCGAGCCAGACCACCTGACGCTTGATAAAAAAATAGACGTCGCCATGGCTGTCCCGGGCAAATGCACTGGTGCTGAAAAGCATGACGATGCCAATGACCAGCATCCCCAGCACGGCCAGGAACAAAATGTACGCACTTTTGCGATGCATCTAGGAGTGCGGCGGTGGCGGAGGAGGCGGTTGGAAGTTGTGTTTCAATGTTAAAGGCGGTTTGGAACCGCGGGTTCACTCGCTGGATTTCTTGGGCTTTGTTTTCTTCGCGGGAATGGTGAGTTTCTGTCCGATCTTGAGTTTGTGCGGATCGTCGATGTCGTTCGCCGCCATCAAAGCCGCTTGCGTCACCTTCAACTTCCGCGCGATGGAGGCGGGGTTGTCCCCTTTCGCGACGACATAGGTCTTTGCCGGATCAATCTTCGGCGCAGCGCTTTCTGTCGGTTTCGGCTTGTCGGACTTTTTGTCCTCCTTCGGGCCCGCCTTTGTCGCGACGCGCGTCGGGATGGAATCCTCTTTGCGAGCGGCAGTCAGATCCGTGGTCGTCACTGCCGGTCCATCGGATTTCACCGACGCGCTGTCTGACGTGGTGGAGGCATGCTTGGTTTGAGCCGGCGCGAACGGGAGCGGACCCTGCCGGGATTTGATGGTGTTGAACGCGATGATACCGGCCACCGCCACGACGTGCAGCACCAGCACAATGAGCAACGCACGCGAGAGCTTCATGTTCGGCTCGGACATCTCTTCGTAGTCCATGTCGTCGGGTACCCCGAGAGCCCGGCGCGCCGTGGTCGCGCGCAGTTTTTTGCGGGTGAGAAGCTTTGGTAGTTTCATGATTTTTGTTTGGGTAGGGCGTGCACCAGGGCACGAAATTGGTCGCCGCGATCGGCGTAACTCTTGAACATGTCGAACGACGAAGTGCCCGGAGAAAAGAGCACGACCTCGCCAGGCTTCGCGATGGCGTGGGCGCGGTCGACCGCGTCCGCGAGTGAGTTCGCCATTTCGCAGGGCACGGCGTCTTTCCAATCCTCCGCGATGCGCCCGGCCATCTCGCCCATCAGAACCGCAGCCCGAACTCGTTCAGAAACGAGCGGCCGCAACGTTTCGAAGGTGAAGCCCTTGTCTTTTCCGCCGGCGATTAGGATCACCGGCTTGTTCTGCGCGAGCAGACCCTTTTCGACCGCATCGAGGTTGGTCGCCTTCGAATCGTTGATGTAAGTCACGTCGCCGACGATGCGCACGAACTCGCACCGGTGCGGACGGGGTTCGTAGGCGCACAACGGCGGGACCATTTGCTTGAATGACAAACCGCGCGCCAAACCGACCGCGAGCGTCGCCATCAGGTTCTCGATGTTGTGCGAGCCGCGAAGTTTGGTGTCCGCCATGCGCAGAACTGCACTGTTTTGGTAAACGATCGATCCGCCTTCGAGCCGGAAGTCGGCCTGGTCCGTGTAAGCGCTGAAGGTGACGGCGCGCGCCGCAGTCTTCGGCAGCGCCTCGCCCGCGTTCAGGACCGCGACGTCATCCGCCGTTTGATTTTCGAAAATCCGCAGCTTGGCCGCGCGATAATCCGCGACGGAGCGATAACGATCGAGATGGTCCGGAGCAAAATTGAGCCAGACGCTGACGGCGGGCCGGAAGGTCGAGATGGTTTCGAGTTGGAACGAACTCACTTCCACGGTCAGCACGTCGAGGTCGCGCTGCTTCAGGGCGACTTCGCAAAGCGGTTTGCCAATGTTGCCGCAGGCCACGGTGCGCTGGCCGCAGGCGTTCAACATCTGCGCGAGCAATTCGGTCGTGGTCGTTTTGCCGTTGGTGCCGGTGATGGCGATGAGCGGCGCGTTCGCGGAACGAAAACCGAGCTCCAGTTCCCCCATCGTTTCGATCTTTCGCGATAAAAAATGCTTCGCGAGCGGCGAAATCGGATCAATGCCCGGACTCAGAACGACCAGATCGTACGGCGCGGAATCTTTTTCGGCGGCGAGACCGCCGCGTACCTCCACTCCGTGCGCTCGCAAGTTTTCGATGGTCGATTTCAGCAGCGCTTTTTCCTCCGCGCTATCCAGCACGGTGACCTCCGCCCCTTCGTGACGAAGCAGAAGGGCGGCGGCAGTGCCACTCAGGCCCGCCCCCAGCACCGCAGCTTTTTTGCCCTGGTATTTCACGCGTTATCTCAGCTTCAGCGTAGCCAGTCCCAGCAGCGCGAAGATCGCCGACAGAATCCAGAACCGGACGATGACGGTGTTTTCCTTCCAACCGCTCAACTCAAAATGGTGATGGATCGGCGACATGAGGAAGATGCGTTTTCCGGTCAGGCGAAAACTCAGCACCTGCAAAATTACCGAGACTGCTTCGAGCACGAAGACGCCGCCGACGACGGCGAGGAGCAGCTCCTGTTTGCAACAAATCGCGATGACTCCAATCACGCCGCCGATGGCCAGCGCGCCGGTGTCGCCCATGATCACTTTCGCGGGATGGCAATTGAACCAGAGAAAGCCCAGGCCCGCGCCGACCAGCGCCGAGCAGACGACGGCGAGCTCTCCGGTGTAGGGATAGAACGGGACCTGGAGATAGTCCGCGATGCGAAAATTCCCGGCTGCATAAGCAAGCAGCGCGTAAGCAAACGCGACGGTGATGGTGCAGCCGATGGCGAGGCCGTCGAGTCCGTCGGTGAGATTGACCGCATTCGATGACCCGACGATGACAAACGCGAAAAAAATCAGCGTGATCCAGCCCATATCCGGCACGACGGGAACCTTGAAGAACGGCAGGTAGAGCGAGCGTGCCTGCACTTCGATGAGCGGATTGGTCAGGAAGACCGCGGCGACAATTCCGGCGAGAACGAGCTGGAAAATCAGTTTCAGCCGGCCGCTGATTCCGGCGGATTTTTTCTTGGTGACCTTCAGATAATCATCCGCAAAACCGAGGCCGCCGAGAAAGACCATGCTGAAGAGTGCGAGCCACACGAAGCGATTGTCCGGCCGGGCCCAGAGCACGCTCGAGAGAGCGACGGCGCCGATTATGAGCACGCCACCCATCGTGGGGACCCCCTGTTTGGCACTATGCAATTCCGCGAGCCGATGCACTTCCTCCGCGGTCCGAATCGGCTGGCCAACCTTAAGCGAGATCAATTTCCGGATGACGAAATTACCAAACGCGAGCGAGAGCACGAACGCGGTGACCGCCGCCGCGACGGCGCGGAAGGTGACATAACTAAAGACGTTGAAGCCTTTGATCTGCTCACTCAGCAGGTGGAGGTAAAACATCATGGCCTGGCCTCCGCGGTTGATTGGAGTTTGGCGAACACTTCCAGCACTCGCTCCATCCGGGCCGAGCGACTCCCTTTGACGAGAATCAAATCCCCGGGCGAAACGGTTTCCGCGAGGAGCTCGGCGGCTTCTTCAGGTGAAGCAACCGAACGGCTTTTCTCCAAACCCGCCTTCTCCGCCGCGCGGGCGATGCCTGCACCAGTCGCACCGACTGCGATCAGCTCATCGACCCCGAGCGCGGCCGCCTCTTCCCCCACTTCGCGATGCCCGCGATCCGACTCATTTCCCAGCTCGCCCATCTCTCCGAGGACAGCGATGCGGCGTCCGTCCGCGTCCAACTCGATCAGCGTTCGGAGCGCCGCCTTCATGGAATCGGGATTCGCGTTGTAGCTGTCGTCGATAAATTGAATCCCGTTGATCGCCTTGATTTGGAGACGGGCCTTGGTCAGCGGCGTCGAGGCGAGACCCGCGGCGCATTCTTCCAGCGAAAGCCCGAAAGCGCGGCCAGCCGCGACGGCCAGCATCGCATTTTGCACCATGTGAATTCCGGGCACGGGCAATTGCGCGCGGCAGCGATGCGCACCCTCTAGAATCGTGAACTCGGAGCCGGTCGCGCTCTGGCTTACACTCGTAGCGCGGACGGAACCGTTCTCCACGCCGGCGAGAATAATTTTGGCCCGCGTTCGCTCGGCGATACCCGCGCTGAACGGATCGTCCGCATTCAGGATCACCGTTCCACTCGGATCGATGGCTTCCGCGAGCGCGCCTTTTTCCAGCGCAATCGCTTCGCGGGTCCCCATGAATTCGATATGAGCCAGCCCGACATTGGTGATGATCGCGGCATTCGGCGCCGCGAGCTTTGCCAGCGCGGCGATTTCTCCGGGATGATTCATCCCGATTTCCCAGACGGCGAATTCGTCGTCCGCGCTTGCCGCCAGCATGGTCTGCGGCAGGCCGACGTGATTGTTAAAGTTGCCTTCGGTTTTTGTGACCCGGAATTTGCGGGCCAGGGTCGCCGCGACAAAATCCTTGGTGCTCGTTTTGCCGTTGCTGCCGGTGATCGCGAGAACTTTCAGCGGTAGCGAATTTCGATAATTCGCGGCCAGCGTTTGATAACCAATTAGCGTGTCCGCCACGCGAATGAGCGCGAAGGATTTCGGCGTCGCGCCTTTCCAGCCCTCCTCGACCATCGCGCCCAGCGCGCCGCGTTCGGCCGCCTGCTCGACGAAACGGTGACCGTCGAAATTCTCGCCGCGCAATGGAACAAAAAAGTCGCCGGGACCGAGCGTCCTCGAATCCGTGCTGATCTTCGAGACGCGCTGATCCGCTTTGCTGGCAGTGAGCGTGCCGTGCGCGAACTCGGCGATCTGTTTTAGTGAAAGCGGATCCATCATCAGAATTCGAGCGGGCGATCTTCCAAAGCGCGGCGTGCGACCTGGATGTCGTCGAAGGGCACGGTGTGATCGGCAAATTCCTGGTAAGTTTCATGTCCCTTGCCCGCGATCAGGACGATATCGCGCGGCTGAGCCAGTTCGATCGCGCGCGCGATCGCTTTCGCGCGGTCCGCGATTTTTTCGTAATGATCGGAGCGGAAACCTTTTTCCACTTCCGCGATGATCGCATCGGGATCTTCCTTTCGCGGGTTGTCCGAAGTGATGATGCCGAAGTCGGCATTCTGGTCCACCACGTGACCCATGAGCGGCCGCTTCTGGCGGTCGCGATCGCCGCCGCAGCCGAAGACGACGATGAGACGCCGGGGCGATAACTCGCGGAGGGTTTTGAGGACATTGAGCAACGCGTCATCCGTGTGCGCGTAATCGACATAAACTTGAAACTGGCGCTTGGCCTGCACCGCCTCGAGCCGTCCCGGAACCTGCGGAGAGCGGGCGAGGCTGAGAATCGCTTCACGCAAATTGAGACCGAGGCTGCACGCAGCGGCCAGAGCGGCCATCGAGTTGGCGACATTGAAACGCCCGATCAACGGCACCCGGACGAGATAGCTTTTCCCGCGGGCATCGAGTTGATACGACGTCCCGGCAAATTCCGCGTGGTAATTCGACGCGCGGAAGTCGGCCCGGGCCCCCACTCCATAAGTAATCACGGGAACTTTGTCCTTCAGCCGGTCGATCAACTGCGCGCCGTAGCGATCGTCGATGTTGATCACCGCCGTGGGTGTCGTCTTCCCTTTCTGCTCCGCGAGATCGGTGAACAGTTTCGCTTTCGCCTCGAAGTAGTTCTCCATCGTCCCGTGAAAATCGAGATGGTCCTGGGTGAGATTGGTGAAGACGGCGACGTCCCATTCGAGCCCGCGCACCCGGTCCTGCGCGATCGCGTGCGAGGAAACTTCCATCACGGCAGCTTTGCATCCGGCGTTCACCATCTGCCCGAGCAGCTCCTGCACATCGAGCGACTCCGGTGTGGTGCGCACTGCGGGCAGGACGCGGTCGCCGATTTCATAGCGGACCGTCCCGAGCAACCCACAACGCAGGCCCGCTTTGTCGCAAATGTGCTTGATCAGGAACGACGTGGTCGTCTTGCCGTTCGTGCCTGTGATCGCCGCCATCTTTAGCCGGCGCACGGGCCGATCGAAAAAGACCGCGCCGAGATCGGCCAGCGCCTGGCGGGTGTTCTCCACCACCAGGCAGGTCGCGCGCGCCTGAGTGATTTCCTCCTCGGTCACGATGACCGATGCGCCTCTTTCGATGGCCTGGTCGACGAACTGGTGGCCATCGCTTTTTGCTCCACGCAAAGCGACGAAAGCGAAGTTTTTCTGCACTCGCCGCGAGTCGTACGCGATGCCTTCCACCGCGCGATCAAGCGACCCGACGACCTGGCGGGGCGAAATTGCGGCGGCAAGAATTTTCAGCTGCATGAGGTGTGGGGTGCGGTCCCGAAGGTTTTCGAGATCAGCGGTGCGAGGCATTGGTTAAGGCAACTCGCCCCGTGGCAGACGGTTTCCCCACTTCCTCATGCGGCTCGAGATCGAGGTAGCGCGCCGCTTTTTCGGCGATGCGCGAAAAGATCGGACCGGCGACCAGGCCGCCGTAATTCAATTCCGGCTTTGTCGTGTGCGCGTCGTCGAGAACGACCAGGCCGACAAACTCGGGATGATCGGAAGGCAAATATCCGACAAACGAGACGACATATTTTCCGTGCTCATATCCGCCTTTCGGATCCACTTTTTGGGCCGTGCCGGTTTTGCCGGAAATGGTGAAGCCGGGAACCGCAGCCGCCGCCGCAGTCCCTCGATCGCTCACGACTCCGCGCAACGCGTTGCCAATCTGCGTCGCTGTTTCCGGCGAGATGACCTGGCGCAAAACTACCGGCGCAAAAGTGCTCACGGTCTTGCCATCTTCCGTCGTGATGGATTTGACGATGCGCGGCGTGACCAGCTTGCCACCGTTTGCGATCGTGGACATGGCGACAATCATCTGCAGCGGGGTCACGCCCACCTCGTGGCCCATCGGAATGCGCGTGATCGAAATTTTGCTCCACGTTTGCGGCGGCCGAATTACGCCGCTGATTTCTCCCGGCAATTCGATGCCGGTGCGCTCACCGAATCCGAAGCGCCGGATGTATTCGTAGAACTTCTGTTCGCCCACGGAGAGCGCGAGTTTCGCCGCGCCGATGTTGCTCGATTTCACCAGGATGTCCTGCACGCTGATCTCGCCGTAGGCCTTGTGGTCGTGCAGCGGACGGCCGCCATAATTCCAAAGACCGTTCTCGCAGAAGATCGTCGTGTCGGGGCGAACCTTGTGCTCGTTCAGGGCCGCGGCGGCAGTGACGATCTTGAAGGTGGAGCCCGGTTCCATCATGTCGATGATGGCGCGGTTTTTCATCTGCTCCGGTTTCGCCTCCGAGCGCTCGTTCAAATCAAAAGCGGGCCGGTTCGCCATTGCGAGGATCTCGCCGGTCTGCGGGCGCATCAGAATGATTGTGGCTTTCTGCGGCGTGAACTCGCGCATGGCCGCGTCGATTTCGTTCTCGACGATATTTTGCAGGTTCAGGTCGACAGTGAGATGGACCTGGTAACCGTTGCGCGGCGTGCGTTCCTGCCCGCGATAAAGCACCATCTCCTGACCGGCGCGGTTGTGCTCGATGTAACGGTAACCGTCCTGCCCATGGAGATATTCCTCCATCGAAGATTCCACGCCCTGAATGCCGCGGTGATCGAAATCCGTGAACCCGATAACGTGGCAAAGCATCGAGCCGTTCGGATAAATCCGGGTCGTATCGTGATAGAAAAAGATACCGCGCAACTTCTCCGCGCGCAGTTTTTCATCCAACGCTTTGGCTGCGGCAATCGGCATCTCGCGCTTGAGAACGATGTAACGGCGCCCGCTTTCCAGTTTTTCGGCCAGCTCGTCCGCGGGGAGATCGAGCGCGTCACGCAGGATCCTGATGGTCGCCTCGCGGTTATTTACGAGGGTCGCATCGGCCACTACGGTCTTGACCGGCGTGTTGTGCGCGAGCACTTCGTTGTTCGCATCCAGGATCGAGCCGCGCTCGGCGAAGATGGGCTGTTTGTCGACGTGTTTGTCAGCAGCGAGCCCGGCGTATTCGTCGTGCTTGCACATCTGCAAATAAACCAGCCGGAATGAGAACGCGCTGAAGAGAGCCGTGAATGCGAGGCAAACCAGCGCGCAACGAATCCGGCTGTTCCACTTCATCTGCCGGTCCGTTTGTTTGCGACCGGTTGAACGGCGTCTTCGCCGAGCGCACGCGTGAGTGGGCTCAGCCGCACAATATTATGCTCGGAAATCGGGACCATCTTGAGATAGCCCTCCTTCAACCGGCGTTGCATGGCCGAACGCGAAGTCAGGGCCGCGATTTGCCCGGTCGTGACATCGCTTTGCGCGCGAATGCTTACCAGCTCGTTCTCCAGAGCCTTCTTGCGATCGCCCTGCCGATAGAGCTGAAGGTTGAGGTAAACATAAACCAGCCCGACCAATCCCAGGAAAGCGGTGAGCACGATCCAGCGCGCGAGTGAGGCCGCGTTGACGGTGTTGAAAGTTTTACGGCGCGGGGCGTGCATTAGATTTTTTCGGCGACGCGCAATTTCGCGCTGCGTGACCGCGGATTAAGACGCTGTTCGTTTTCACCGGGCTCGACCGGCTTCGAAGTGATGAGGCGGAAAGCAAAATCCGGATTCGGCTTGGGCTCAGGCCATTCCGGGCGATCCAAAAATTCGCGGCTCCGGTCGCGGAAATAATTTTTCACGATCCGATCCTCGAGCGAATGAAAAGTGATGACGGCGATGCGCGCGCCGGATTCCAGCCGCGCGCTCAGAACGCGCAAGCCTTCTTCGAGAGTGCCAAGCTCGTCGTTCACTTCCATCCGCAACGCCTGAAAAACCTGCGTCGCGGGGTGGCGCCGCCCATGGCGCCAGACGATTTTCTCAACGGCTTTCGCCAGCTGCAAGGTGTCGTGAAACGGCGAGACTTTGCGCAGTTTCACCAGTTGGCTGGCGATGCGTCGCGCCGCTGGTTCTTCGCCGAGATCGCGAAAGAGCCGGGTCAAATCTTCTTCGGTGTAAGAGTTGACCACTTCCGCCGCGGTCAGCTCCTGCCGCGGATCCATCCGCATATCTAGCGGCCCGTTGCGCATCACGCTGAAACCACGTTCCGCGTTTTCCAACTGCCGCGACGAGACCCCGAGATCGAGCAGCGCCCCACCGATCCTTCCGATCCCAAGCTGATCAAGGGCTTCGCCGGCTTTCCGAAAATTGATTTGCCGGAGCGTGACCCGGCCGCCGTAGGAAGTGAGCCGTTCGCTGGCGTGTCGGATCGCGTCCGGATCCTGGTCGAGCGCGAGAACGTCCGCGCCGGTGCGCAAAATTTCTTCGGTGTGGCCACCCCCGCCGCAAGTCGCATCGACCACGAGTGCGCCGGCGCGTGGCGCGAGAAGTTCGACCGCTTCGGTTACGAGCACTGGTCGATGATACGTAAAGTCCTCCATTTCCTGCGCCTCCTCCTCCACCTCGAGCGGGCCAGTCGCGAACCAGATGGGCCGCTCAAATAGCAACGCGTTAATCATTTTTTCCCTACAGTCCGATCACGTTGGCGACGTGCTGATACGTCGGCGTTTCTTCTTCATGCGCCCGCTTCCACTTTTGCAGATTCCAAATTTCGAACCGGCCCCGTCCGCCGACGAGCGCCACCTCCCCTTTCAATCCGACCTGTTGGCAAAGATCGTCGGGCAAGACCAGGCGGCCCTGGCGATCGGAGGCGCCATGTTCCGCGCGCGCGTGGAGCTGCCGGGAAAAAACGCGGCGATCCCGCGCCGAAATGCTGGGATCGAATTCGGCCTGGGCGTTCACGCGGGCAAATTCCTCCGACGACATGACCACCAGATATTGGTGCTGAGGCTCGGGCAAAATAATGAACTCCTCGCCCTGGCCGCTGCGCCACCGGGATGGAATGGTGACGCGGTTTTTTTCGTCAAGAGAATGACGAAACTCGCCGGCAAAGAATTTCTGGGATTGAGATGCGTCGTCCATGCTCGAGCGGATAATCGATCCATTCTAATCCACTTCCCCCCACTTTTAACCACCTTCCGTACCAAGGGTCAATAAAAATTGTCGCTCTCTTTGGACTAAAAATCGCCGGCACGCGCCGCTGGTAAAACCGCTTCCACTCTTGCCACCAGAGCCAAAGGCGGCTAAGACAGGTTCGAGATGATCGACTACATCCAGAAGGGCGGCCTGTTAATGTGGCCGATCCTGGTTTGCAGCGTTATCGCCATCGCGGTTTTCGCGGAACGCCTGTTCTACCTCCATCGCGCCACCATTCATGTGGGCGAATTCCTCCAGGGGCTCTCGAATTTGGTCCAACGCCGCAATTTCGCGGAGGCCCTTCATGAATCAGCCGGCACCCCTGGCCCCGTCGCGCGGGTGATCCACGCCGCGATCATCCGCCACGATTCGCCCCGGGCGGAACTGCGTGAGATCGTACAGGAAGCGGGACAACTCGAGGTCCCGAAGCTCGAGCGGTTTCTCGGGGTCCTGGCGACGCTGGCTTATCTCGCGCCGTTGCTCGGCCTTCTGGGCACCGTAGCCGGAATGATCGACGCGTTTAGCACGCTCTCCTCGAATGGCGGTTACGCCACCGTGACGGAGCTTTCGAACGGTGTTTACAAGAGCATGCTCACGACTGCGGCCGGCCTCGTCGTCGCCACGCCGACTTTCGTCGCCTACAGTTATCTCTCATCGCGCGTGAACACGCTGATGCACGAGATGGAGCGGGCCGGGATCGAAGTCGTGCACATGCTGACCGACCGCGAGCCGATGAGCGACATCATCACCTTCCAGGCGCCGGTTGAAGAAAAAGGGCGCTAAGTTTTCATCGGCCGCCCGGCCGCGCATCGCATGAAGCTTTCCCGCACGAAAGAATATCATTTCGGCTGGCTCGGTGTGATCCCGATGCTCGATGTGATTTTTCTGCTGATCTTTTTCCTGCTCCTGAGCTCGAACTTTATTCTTCAGCCGGGCATCTCGGTCTCGGTGCCGTTGTCGCGCTTCACTCTCGGCCCGCAAATTAACCCGCAGATCATCAGCATCACGGGCGGCGCCGCGCCGGCGATTTATTTTCGCGACCAGAAAATCGCCATCGACCAACTCGGACCGCTCCTGGATGTAGCCAAAAAAGAAGGACGACCGATCATTATCAAGGCCGACCGTCTTACTCCCTACTCCGTCGTGGTTGAGGTGACCAACCTGGTCCTCGAACATGGAATCTCTTCTGTGGCCCTCGCCACTACTCCGGCAAAGTGAGCGCATCCCTGGCCTCCGAGAGCGACGCCGCACTCATCTTCCGTTGGGACAGTCCCCGCGGGCGCAAGATGTCTATCGCCGGATTCCTGTTCGCGTCGGTCCTCCTGCACGCGCTTTGTTTCTACATTTTCCAAATCATTTACCCGCCGGCGGTCGCTCTTCTGCCTCCTCCCGGCCGGGTTAATTTGATCGCGCCCAACTCCGAGGAAGGCCGCGTTTTGCTCCGTTGGCTGGAAGCGGAAGATCCGGCGCTTGCCTCCACCACCCAGCCACCCGCCGACGGAAAATCGCTTAGCATGCCCACAATCCAGCACGCACCTTCTTATCTTTCGCGGCAACCCGCGTTGAGAGAACCGCCACCGCTCGTCCCCGATCTCCGCGTGCCGAGCGCCCAACCTCCCGGACCGGTCGAGACGCCTCCTGTCCAAATTCAAACGGAACCCAAAATCTCGACGACAACGGTGCGGCTCTCGCCCGAGCTCGAAACACTCGGCGCCATGCTCGCACCCGAAATGAAATTCGCCGCCTCCAGCCGCGAAGCACCCGAGGCCGCGCAATTTCGGGTCGCCGTCAATGAGAGTGGCGCCGTGCGTTATTGCTTCCTCGAAAACTCTTCCGGTGACAGCGCACTCGATGAGCAGGCGCGAAAATACCTGGCGCTCTGTCGCTTTTCCCCGATGTCCAGTCCAGCATCGAAAATCGAGAACGGATTGCTCTGGGGTACCGCCACCGTCGAGTGGGGCAACGATATCGCCCCGCCAACTTCGCAACCCGCCAAGCCGTGATCCGCGTCAGCCTCTCTGCGCTGGTTACGATCTATCTGCTGGTTTTTCTTGCGGCGGTTTTTCTCCTCTGGATAGTTGGTGAGTGGAACCGCCGCCGACGCGAGCGCCGCGCTTTGCGTTATCGGCTGCGCTGCGTGATTTGCGCATTCGAGTTTGAAGATCGAACGCCTGCTTTGCTTCCCCGGTGTCCACGCTGCGGAAGTTTGAACGAACGATTTAAACCGGAACAAATTTAATCATGGGAATGTGGATTGGCCGTAATCGAAAAGCGCGCGTGACCTATGGGTTCGACGAGATCGCGCTCGTTCCCGGCCGGGTCACGATTAACCCGAACGAAGTCGACATCGCCTGGCGCCTGCCCCGGCGCGATGCGGAGCCGCTGAATTTCAAAATCCCAATCCTGGCCAGCGCGATGGATGGCGTGGTCGATGTGCGTTTCGCCATCGAGATGAGCAAGCTGGGCGGCCTCGCCGTTCTAAATCTCGAAGGCGTGCAAACGCGGTACAAGAATCCGCAGGAAGTTCTTCAGAAAATCGTCGAAGCCGACAAGGCCGAGATCACGGGCCTGCTCCAAAAAATTTACCAGGAACCGGTGCAGGAAGATCTGATCGCGGCGCGCATCCGCGAGATGAAAGATAATGGAGCGGTCGCCGCCGTTAGTTCCATTCCGCAGCGGGCCACCGAATTTGGCCGGATCGCGCAGGAAGCCGGCGCGGATGTTTTCGTGGTCCAGAGCACGGTCTCTACCGTTCGCCACATCTCGTCGGAATATAAATCGCTCGAGCTCGAAAAATTCTGCCGTGAGATGCGCATCCCGATCATTGTCGGTAACACCGTCGGTTACGATGTCACCCTGGAGATCATGGAATGTGGACCGGCCGCCGTGCTGATCGGAGTGGGCCCCGGTGCCGCTTGCACTTCGCGCGGCGTCCTGGGTCTCGGCGTACCGCAAGTTACGGCGACGGTCGATTGCGCCGCGGCGCGCGACGCCTACTTCAAGAAAAGTTCGCGTTACGTGCCGATCCTGACGGATGGTGGAATGAGCAAGGGCGGCGACGTTTGCAAAGCGCTCGCCTGCGGCGCCGACGCCGTCATGGTCGGCAGCGCCTTCGCGAAAGCGCACGAAGCGCCCGGCTGCGGTTACCACTGGGGCATGGCCACGCCGCACGCAAATCTTCCGCGCGGCACGCGCATCAAAGTGGGCGCGACCGGCTCGCTCAAGCAGATCCTGTTCGGTCCTGCCGAAGTCGACGATGGAAGCCAGAATCTGGTCGGCGCGATCACCACCTGCATGGGCAACGTCGGCGCGCGTTCCATCGCGCAATTTCAACAGACCGAAATCATCATCGCCCCATCAATCAAGACCGAAGGCAAACTCTTCCAGACTGTGCAAAGTGTGGGGATGGGAACCAGGTAGTTAGCCCTCCTTATTTTAATGATCTCCGATCGCAGAGTTGTCATCACCGGAATGGGCGTCGTCACGCCGGTTGGGAACGATCTGGAAACGTTCTGGGGCAACCTGAAGAACGGCGTCAGCGGCATCGAGCGCGTTCAGGGCTTCGACACCGAGAAGTTCGATTGCAAGATCGGCGGCGAAGTGCGGAACTTCGACCCGAAAGATTATTTCAATAACCCGAAGGATTCCCGGCGCTCGGACCGCTTTTCCCAACTGGCCATGGCGGCCGCGAAACTCGCGATGACCGACTGCGGAGTCGATCTGGAAAAAGTCGATCGCACCCGGTTCGGCGCCATCGTCAGCAGCGGGATCGGCGGCCTGAGAACCCTCGAGGATCAGCACACCATTCTGCTCACGAAAGGTCCGTCGCGCGTCTCGCCCTTCACGATCCCGATGCTGATTAGCAACATGGGGAGCGGCCTGATCTCGATGGAATTCGGATTGCAGGGGCCGAACCTTTGCATCGTCACGGCCTGCGCCACTTCGAACAACGCCATCGGCGAATCCTGGCGCATGATTAAGTTCGGCGACGCCGATATCTTTCTCGCCGGGGGCGCCGAGGCCTCGATCGTCACGATAGGGATGGCGGCGTTCTCGGCCATGAAAGCGCTCAGCACGCGCAACGACGAGCCTCATCGCGCGTCGCGTCCGTGGGACCGCGATCGCGATGGATTTGTCATGAGCGAAGGCGCCGGTGTCGTGGTGGTGGAAGAACTCGAACACGCCAAAGCCCGCGGCGCTAAAATATATTGCGAGCTTACCGGTTACGGACTTTCCGCCGACGCGCACCACATGACCGCGCCGCCACCGGATGGCGATGGAGCGATTCGCGCGATGCGGATGGCGCTCAAGCACGCGCAGATCACGCCTGGCCAGGTGGATTATGTGAACGCGCACGCCACTTCCACGGGGCTGGGCGATGTCTGTGAGACGCGGGCCATCAAGACGGTGTTCGGTGAGCACGCCAAAACGGTTTCCATCAGCTCGACGAAATCGATGACCGGCCACTTGTTAGGCGGAGCCGGCGCGGTTGAGATGGCGGCGTGCGCCCTCGCGATTCGCGATTCCGTTATTCCGCCCACGATCAATCTCGAGAACCCTGACGAAGAGTGCGATCTCGATTACACGCCGAACGTGGCGAAGGAAAAGAGGGTGCGCACCGTCGTGAATAATTCGTTCGGTTTCGGCGGGCACAACGCAACCCTGGTGGCCACCGAATTCACCGGTTAGTTTTAGCCGGAATCACAGAGGCGCCGAGGAATGGCCTTTAAGGCCAACTGTTGGGAGCGGCTGTCCTCAGCCGGATGTTCTTTGAGCAGACTTTGCGGGTGAGGACACCCGCCACTACACCAGATCGATCCCGCTATAACTACTGCCCTGCGAAGATGGGCGTCGCGCTGATATCGGACGCGTCGAAAGAAAATCCGTGCCCGGTATTCGAAAGCGACTTCAACAGCGCCGCCACGCTTTGCGCGGTGCTGGCGGAATAAAATCGCACCAGCCCCACCGTAGTCCGCCGGCCGAACACCGTGATCATGATCGTGTCGTCGTCCACGGAGTTCATGAAAATGTGATTGCCGTTGCCCTGGTGATACAACGCGTTGAATTCCACTTCGCCGATGCGGCGCGCCAGTTCTTTCGTGGCCGCGAACGATCCCGCCGCGAGCGCCGCGATGATCGTTACATCCATCACCGTCATATCGCCGAACTGCGAGATGACGTTACCGCCGCGATCGATCACGACGGTGAGTTCCGCATCGGCCTTCTGCAAAAAATCGCCTAAAACGCCATCGAGATTCGCGACGTCTTCAATGGTCAGGCAAGGGATGGCGTTCATACTGCCGCACTCTCTTTCCGCGCGGCCGGCTCGACCGGGATCGCGACCGGCGCCGGCGCCGTCTTGGGCACGTCACTTTGCTTGCTGAATTTGTGCAGCAGAATCTGCGAGACAGCATTCAGCGAGGCGAAGACATTTTGCCCGGTGCTCGAGACGACCTCGAAACTCTGCACCCGCCTCTTTCGATTATTCAGGACGTACTCGAGATAATTGACCGGCGCGATGTTATCCAGGTCCCGCTTGTTGTATTGCACGACGTAGGGAATCTCATCGATTGAGATGTTTTGTTTCGCGAGATTGTCTTCGAGGTTTTTGAAGCTCTCGACGTTCTCCTCCATTTTTTCCCACTGCGAATCGGCCACGAAAATGACGCCGTCCACGCTGCGCAAAACCAGTTGCCGCGTGGCGTTGTAAATAACCTGGCCCGGCACGGTGTAGAGCTGGAACTTGGTCACGAACCCTTTGATCACCACCGCGTTCAGCGGCAGAAAATCGAAGAACAAAGTGCGGTCGGCCGCGGTGGCGAGAGAGACGAGGTCGCCGCGATTCTCCGGGTTAATACGTTTGTGGATGTAATCGAGGTTCGTCGTCTTCCCACAAAGCGCCGGCCCGTAGTAAACGATTTTGAACTGAATCTCGCGGCTGGCGTAATTGATGATCGACATGAGGAACCTTCTAGACCGGGTGGGAGTATTTTCGTGAAAGCTCGTGGACCACGCGCGAGAGCTTCTCCCGCACCTCGGTTGTGAGATCGCCGCCGGAGTGGAGGGCAGCGAGGCAAAGATTTTCGTGCATGAAAAAGGTCACGGCCCCTTTCAGACAGGTCAGCGTCATACCGCGCAGCGCGCCGAGTTTGGTATCGACCATGTGGTTCTCGATGCGTTGCATCAACGCCGGAGCCATCGCGCAGAGGCCTTCGGTTTCATATTCCGCCGGCAGACTGCCCGCCAGACTCAATCCGTCGCCGAACAGGATCGCGCAGGCTTTCACTCCGGAAATTTTGTTGATATGCGCGACCACGGCCTTGGGGTCGAGTTTGTCGTCCGTGTCGAGCGCAACCTGCAGCGGGATCCGCGGTGGGCGATCCGTTACTTCTGTAGCGGCAGCCGTGTCGGTTGCTCCGTCATTTTTCGCAGATGACGCCACCGGCTCAACCACAGCTGGGAGCACAGGCAGGGGCTCTGGAATCACGGGGGCTGCAGGCTTCGCCACCGGAGTTCCGGTTACGTTGAACCGCTTCGCGTCTTCCTCCGCTTTCGCGGAAAACGGCGTGGCAAAATTCACTCCCTTGTCCTGTTCTTCCTGGTCCTCGCGCATCCGCAACGAAGTCGTCGGTAAATTCTTCAGGACTTCCTGTAGCGGCAGCATCACGTCGCCGGCTTCGTCCGCCTTGAACAGGCTTCGATATTCGGTTGGCAGCGCCGCGGCGAAAACTTTCGGCGTCACCACAATCCGGCCGGACGCGAGTTGCGGCTCGATCAGTGCGAACGGCAGTTGCACGCGCGCTTCCGCAGAAACGCTCGCGGGATCGCCGCTCAGCTGGAAGGCCGGGATCCCCTGTAAAATAGACTTCAGCGCGAGCGCGACTGTCAGCTCGCCTGGCGCGGCGGGAGTTGGCGCCACGGGCGCGGCCGGGGCCTCTACTTCCGCGGCGGCTTTCAGGCTTTCCGCTGTCAACCACGGCTCAGCTTTCGGTCGGAGATCATCCGACGGCGCCGTCATCTTGAACGGAATCCGCGTCGGCGCAGCCGGCTTCGGCAAACTAGTCGGAACGGACGGCCCGCTTGAGGCTGGAACACTCTCAGAGGCGGGCACGTCCGTTCCATTCGGTGTAAGTTTGAAAGGAATCCGGGTGGGTGCGGATGTCGGCTGGGGTGTCTGGGGGGCTAACGATGGCTGGCTGAATCCATTCGTCGCCGGTTCCGGTTCGGCGGCAGCGAATGCTTGCGCCGTGGGCAATTCCACGCGCACCGGCGGAAGATCCCCGGTCTCGAGTTGCTCCATGGTGGTGCCGAATGTTGCATTATCTTCCAGGGCCACCTTCAGGAACGGCGTCTCTACTTGCGGCACCGCGGCCTGCCGCTCCTGATCGCGGCGGACTTGGAGGCTGCTGAATTGCTCCAGCACTTTCTGGAACGGGAGCACGACCTGCGTCTCATCGGTCGGCGTGACCGTGCGCAAAAACATTTCGGGCACCTGCTGGTAAATGGTCGCCAGCGAAACGGCGGGCTTTCCCCTTGCCATTCCTTTTTCCACCTCGGAAGCCTTGAGCAGGACTCGGCGCGACGCGTCCGTGTCCGACATCGTTTTCACATAACCTGGCGGTATGCCCGCCACCACATCGGCGAGGTCGAGCGAGATCACGCGTTCCACCTGGGGCTCGAGCGCCAGCGCCACGGCTGGCGGCAGATCGCGCGGGCGAGTCGCCACGGCCGGCGGTGCATTGAACGAAATCGTCCGCGACGCCGTCGCAGGCGCGGGCGCAACCGCGGTCGCCGTCGGCATCATCGGACCAGCCGAACGCGATGCCATTTGATAGGGATCCTGTGGCGCGACCGTGCGCGTCGCATTCGGCATCACCGTCTTGCTGAAGCGCTCGCTCTCCGGCTTTTCCAGGGGCGACAGCACGGCCGTCGTCGCGTCGGCCCGCTCTTTGCCGGCGCCGATCTGGGCCTTGGCCTTCTTAAATAGATTTAGAAATGGAATCGTCATCGAAATTTTAGTGGTCCTCCGCCGTCACCCGCCAGATTTCCTCGAGCGTGGTCACGCCTTCGAGCGCCTTGTCGATCCCGACCATGCGCAGCGTTCTCATCCCCTCGCTGATCGCCTGATTCTTCACCACCGCGGCTGAGGCGCGTTTGATAATGAGCCGGCGAATTGCCTCACTCACCGGCAAAGCTTCGATGATCGCGACCCGGCCGAGATAGCCGCGCCCCTTGCAGCGCTCGCAGCCGCTTCCGTGATAAAAGATGGCTCCCTCGGGCGCAGCCATATTCAGGCGTTCGAAAATTTCCGGCTCCGGTTGGAACTCATCGCGGCAATTCGAGCAGATCCGCCGGACCAGTCGTTGCGCGCAGGCCATGATAACCGAGCTCGAGATCAGGAACGGCTCGATCCCCATGTCGTCCAGACGCGTGATCGCGCCCGCGGCGTCGTTCGTGTGCAGCGTGCTCAGCACCTGGTGGCCGGTAAGAGCCGCCTTCACCGCGATGTCTGCCGTTTCGTTATCACGAATTTCACCCACCATCACGATGTCCGGATCCTGCCGGAGGATGGAGCGCAGGGCCGATGCGAAATCGAGGCCGATATCGTTGCGGACCGAGACCTGGTTGATGCCCGAAAGCTCGTATTCGATCGGGTCTTCCACCGTCACGATGTTGTATTGCGGGCTGTTCAGCTCCTGGAGCACCGAGTAAAGCGTCGTCGTTTTTCCCGAACCGGTCGGGCCCGTGACCAGAATCATTCCGTGCGGCGCGTCGATCGCCCGCTTGAATTTATCGAGCGTGGTGGGGTCCATGCCCATCTGGTCGATGCTGCCCGTTAGCGCCGCCTTATCGAGAATACGGATCACGATCTTTTCCCCGTAAGCCGTGGGCAGAATCGAAACACGAAGATCCACTTCCTTCGCCAGCACCTTGATCCGGAAACGTCCGTCCTGCGGCACGCGGCGTTCCGCGATGTTCAGGCCTGCGAGAATTTTGATGCGCGACGTGATTGCGAGCTGGAGCGCTTTCGGCGGCGACTCCGCCATGACTAGTTCGCCGTCGATCCGGTAGCGCAGCTTCAGCGTCCGCTGAAACGGCTCGATGTGAATGTCCGAAGCCTTTTCTTTCACCGCCTGCACCAGGATCAGATTCACGATCTTGATCACTGGCGCGTCTTCGCTGTCCGTCGCCAGCCGGTCGAGATCGATCTCGTCCCTCTTGGACGATTGGACTTCGACATCGCCCGCTGCGGCCACGTCTTCCGCCACCTGCTTGAGCACCTCGGCCATCTGGGCGCCGCCGTGGTGAACCCCTGCCAGCGCGTCGATTACCGATTTCTCGGTCGCGATCATCGGCACCACTTCGAGCCCTACCCGCCGCTTCACGTCGTCGATCGCGAGCACGTTCGTCGGATCGGCCATGGCCACGAAAAGCTTGCCGTTCAGGCGCGCGATCGGGACGAGCTTGTTCGTCTTCGCCATGTCCCGCGGGACAAGCGACATCACCTCTTCCGGAATGCGCAATTTCCAGAGAATGATCAGTGGCGTGTTCAGGCAACGGCCCATGCTGACCGTCATGTCCTGCTCGGTCACGAACTGCTTGTCCGTCAAAATCTTGAGGAGCCGGCCGCCCTCTTTTTGCTGCATCGCCACCGCTTCCTCGAGCTGACCCGGGAGCAGGAGACCGTCGTCGATCAGGACGTCGGCGATACGTTCCGCGAAGGATTTGCTTCTCATCGACGTGGTGAGCATTACGCCCGGCTTTCCAGGCGGTAGATGTCCTGCAGGGTTTTGATGATCGCGGCTGGTCGGGCGAGATACCACGTCACGGTGTAATCGAGCGACTGCTGCACCGCCTCCCTGCCCGCCGCATCGAACGGATTGCAGCACGCCACCATGATCGTCCGGCTGATCAAATCGAACGGCACAAAGAGCCGGCCCAGCGTCAAATGATCCGGCAACATCCGGGGGATCTGGCGGTCCACGTCGTAATATTCCAGCGGCACGTAAGCAAACTTCGTCCGGTCGATCAGGCCGGAGAGAGCCTCATCGAGCTTGTCGGTGTCCTGCCGGCAAATCTTATCCAGGAGCGACGCCGCGAGCGCCTGCCCGGTCAGATCCTTATTCAGGTCCTTGGTCGTCTCCAGCGCCTTGGCGACCAGGTCCTCGGGGAAAAGCTGCTGCATCACCAAAAATTTTGCCAGATGCTCGTCGCCGCGGTCCTGCGCATCGTGTCCCCCGCGGGCGTGCCCGAGATCCATCAACCCGCCCTCCTGCGCGCCGTGATGCGTCAGGCCATTCACCCCGTTGCTGCCATTCGCCCCGTTGCTGCTGCTTGTCGTCGCGATCAACCCATTCTTCGACCCCGTCGTCGCGATGCTATGGCCCGCGGCCTGCAACCGCGTCTCGATATCGCCGAGCATGGCCAGGATTTCCGGCGCGTTCGGTTCCTTGAGCAAAATCACCTCGCATTCCTGCATCGCGAGCGTGTAGGAGCCGACGTTGAAATACGCCTCGGCCAGGCGTCGGGAAGTCTTGAGAGAATCGTCAGCGCGCCCGACCTTTTGGTAGGCTTCCTTGAGGATTTCGAGCGATTGATAATCGTCAGGCTGTGTTTGAAGGATTACTTCAAACATTTCGATCGTCTGAACGATCTGACTATGCTCCTCCTCGGATAACGTGTGTTCCAGCACAACGCGCTCATAAAAGCTAGAAGCGTGCCCCCATTTCCGGCGAATCCCGCAATTCCACCCTCCTCCGCAATTTCCCGTCCCGGCCATTTCGTCCCACTTTCCCGACCTCCGATTCGCCTCCGACCTCCGACCTCCGACCTCCGACCTCCGACCTCCGACCTCTGACCTCTGACCTCTGACCTCTGACCTCTGACCTCCGACCTCCGACCTCCGACCTCTGACCTCTGACCTTGTACTTTCTACTTTGAACTTTCTACTTCTCTCCCGTTCCTCTATCAGTTGTTTGACAGCTTTCCGCTGTCATCCGCCGTGAATCCCGAAACCGATTACAAGCGCGTCCGTTTTCGCATCCCCCCTCGCGGCACTGCGTGCCACGCGTCCCCCCTCGCGCCGCTTTCTACTTTCTACTTTAGCCTTTCTACTTTGCGCGCGAAGACGCGCGCTGCCTTTACGCTGCTCGAGCTGATGGTGGTCATGGGAGTGATAGGGATAATGCTGGCATTCCTCATTCCAGCACTAGGGCCTGCGTCCGGTCGGTCATTGGAGGCATCTTCGCGCCAATTCATGGCCGATCTGGAAGGCGCGCGGCTCATGGCAATGGCCGAACGCACTCAGACCCGCGTCCTCATTGCTGTTACAAACGACGTCGCCTGGGGCCAGGAACTCGCACTTAAGGCCTACATGATTACGAGCTTCAATCGAAGCGCCAATACTTGGACCCAACGCGGAAAATGGAATCGCCTTTCCCAGTCGGTAGCCTTTGAACCAACCACGGGGATCGTATCGACAAGACAAGCCAGTGTCACACCAGTTGCCAAGGTTGCAGGCGGAACGCCAACGAACTTCACGGGTGCTTATTTGGAGTTTCGCGCCAACGGGGGCACGAGCCTCGATCCAAACGCGACATCGGAGATCGTTGCGATTGCGGATGCAATCGTTAGCTCCAGCGGAGTCTTCACCGTCAAGAATCAAAGGCTTCGGGCACAGATTGTCATAGACCCCCTAACGGGCGGAACGGTCCTGCAATGAATCCATTCAGGCGACGGCAGGGCACGCCTGCGTTCTCTCTCGTAGAAGTCGTCCTCGCCATCGGCATCGTTGCCTTCTCCATACTAGTCACATTCGGTTTGCTGGCAGTCGGCCACGATACCAACAAAAAGTCTCGGGAAGACGTATTCGCGGCTCAGATCGCAGCGAATGAATTCGAGCGATTGCGGTCTCTCAGCTCGACCACGTTTTCGACCACTTATCCGACAAGATATTACGACAGCAACCTATCCGATCAGGGCACAACTCAAACCGCCACCTCGGTCTATGAATTTCGGATCGCCTTCGTCACTACGCCGCCGACAGGGACCGCCGATTTCGTCCTAAACGCGGAAGTGCGATATCCCGTCGGCGCTGCTGCCGCCGCACAAACAGTCGTTCGATTTACGACCCTAATGAATACACCATGAACCGGGGGATTCGCGCCTTTACCTTGGTTGAATTGCTGGTCGCCATGGCGGTTACTGCGCTCCTGATCGCATTGCTTCTCGGCGTTGTTTCCTCTGTCTTGAATGTTTGGAATCAAGGCCGCAATCGTCTCGACACCTTTGCCACAGCCCGCAACGTGCTGTCTCGACTATCGGATGAAATAACGGCCGCGGTCGTCCAGAAAGATAAGATAGAGTTCCAAGAGAACGTGACATTGGGCACCTTGCCAGCCCCCGCGCCGACGCAGGTCGAAGATGTTTTTTTCGTTGCTTCCTATCCTAATTTCGGGGCAGGAGATTTGTGTGTGATCGCGTATCGGCTGGATACGACGACGCGAGAACTAAAACGCGCGTTCCGCAACAGTGATGAATCATGGAACGTCGCTCCCACCACAAATCGATACAAAGTTGCCTCTTACGACCAAGCGACGTGGCAGTGGCGCACAGTTGCGACCGGGGTTCTTGAATTTGAGCTGCGCTGCTACTCGCAAACAGATCTCGATACGGATGCCGACCCAGCGCCCACGTGGAATTCGCAAGCAGCCACAGTTCCCGCCATGTATGGCAAAAACCCGCGCCGGGTCGTCTTGCGGCTAAAGGCGGTTGATGATCGAACCGCGGTAAAGCTGAATTTGCTTACTCCCGGCAGCGCTCCGTATACCCAGACCGTGCAACAAAATGCACGGGAGTTCTTTGCCGACTTCTCGCTGCCATCACGATGACGCACCCTCGGCCCAATTCCAAAAACGAATCAGGTGTAGCGCTTGCGCTCACGCTCATCCTCATGGCGTTGATCGTCATCGTGGTAATCGCCTATCTCAGCAACACCCGGATCGATCGCGCTACCTCAGTCACCTATTCCGCCAGGCTACGTGCGCAAACGATCGCAGAAAGCGGTTTAGCTGCCGCGATTCATCTTCTCCGGGATAACACGCGTTACGGCAATTACGTCACCGCCATGCCGCCCACTTCTGTCGCCAACCGTTACACTGAGCTATACCGACCGCATGATCCGGCAGATACGGCTCACGGAGTTATGGTGAACGATTTTCTCACGCTCTCGAATGCGTCCGGCGAGTTTTTGATCTCCCGCGCTTCTCCCACTCCGGCCGCTCCGCCCATACCGCAAGTTGACCCTCGCCCTACGCCTGAGGTTGTCACCACCCCCACAACGGCGATCGCCCTGACCCCTCTAGGCCTAACTGCAGCGGATAGCTACGATTTTAACCAGATCTTTCGGATGGGAACAAGCGCCACCGGACGGCTAGTTAATCCAGATGGATTACCGGCATATGGTCAGTGGATCCGAGTTAGGAATAACTCGGGCGAACTCATAGGACGATATGCCTTTTTTATTGAAGATGAGAGCATGAAGGTGAACGTCAACAGCTCCGGCAATAACTTGGCGCTGCCTAGTCCCACTGCAAGCCCGAACCTGCGCGTCAACGATGCAGCGCCGGTCCCTGCGACGACACCAGCGACGCAAATCCAAGAGATCGACCCCACCGCGGTCTTACTTGCGGCTAACCGACGTGCGGCCAATACGTCGCTCGTAGCCCTTGGTAATCCCAACGCGCGACTCTCCACGAAATTAACAATGGCTTTGTTGAGCAATTGGACGTCGATCGAAAACTACGCTCATCTTTTAACTGTCTTTTCCAAAGATGACAACACCACGGCGAAGGGGTGGCAGCGCTTAGACTTGAACAAGATTGTCGCTGACGCGGAAGCCATCGGCACCAATGCCGCCAAAGTCACGGCAGCAACAAGGATTGCCGACTGGATACGTGACGCCTGGACGGGACCCACGGTACTGTCGACCCTCCAATACTCGCAACTATTCAATGACAGTCGACTTCGATTACAAATCGCCGCGAATATTGTGGATTACATAGACCAAGACAATGTCCCTACAGACATGGGCGATGTCGTGCCCGACGGCTATACTAACACAGCCCCTGTGATCGGAATAGAAAAAATCCCTTATCTTGTAGCCGTAGAAGTCATCTACCAAGCCTCCAACAGCACTTGCCCAAGTCCACCGGTGCCTGGGACTTACTCCGCGACTTTGAAGATGAAGCTTCAATTTCGCTTCCTCAACCTATTCGACTCCGCACTGGACCCTCTTGACAGTATCGGAAAGATAGAGGTCAAAGGGGTGCCGGTTGTGACAAAAAACGGGCCGCTTACACCTCCGTTCGACTTTGAGGCGGAGACTTTCACGGTCACTCTCGCTGACCTGAAGCCGGTTACTGGCACAGGTTCATGCAGCACCGCGGGCGCATGCATTGTTCCTGCGGGCATCGACGGAACGAGCGACTCAGGCGCGAAGACGGTCCAAACAGACTGGCTCAAAACTCAGTCGGCTACGTTTACTGTGTCAACGTCCGATCAAAACCCGAAGTTTCAGGCCGGGCAACTTACTGTGAAAGTATTCGGAAAGACTGGCGAACGATTGGACGAGACGAGCATAGCTTTAAATGGAAACTCCACGGGATACACGGGACCGAATTCAACCAAGGATTTTCTCACTGACGCCACGCCGACTAATGGTTCCTTACAGATCGCCTCGATTAATCTCGTTTATGGAACTTCCTTCGAGACTGGTGATCCGCGATTTCGAGGACCGCTAGTAAATGAACGCTGGAGAAACATAAACCGGACCGACGCCTCGTTACCGCTAACGACCAACCGCATAAGTTTATACATTGACAAGGCCGAGCTTAATCCGCGCGCGTCTGGAATGGATTGGTACGACGAATCTGGGGATCGACCATTGGCTTACATACGTAATGGTGCCATGCTCAATATCGGCGAACTCGGTCATATCTCGTCCGCGGAGTATCCATGGCGAACCCTTTACCTACAGCACCCGGAGAGACCTGCGAATACAAGCCAAACAGGCCCAAAGGACGATGTTCCTCTTCGAAGGAGTCAGTCTCAAGACTATGTATTGGTCGATCTCTTTCGAGCCGGAGGCACCGTTTCAAGATCAGGCGCTCTCAATATCAACACTCAACAACAGTTTTTGCAGCCCAGCGCGACAACCGCGACGTTGCCCTTGCACAGCTTGCTTCTTGGGATTCCAGTGGGGGCGACGGCGCCGACGATCTTAACGCAAGCGGCGCCCGCTGCGGCGGCCTCACCGGCGGACCGCGTGAGCACCGGCGTCAATCTTTTAGTAACCTCTACAACCATCGCTCAAAACTCGGGTACCGGAACGACGCCTCAGAACTACCGAATCGCTAGTGTATCGAACAAAAGGAACCCGCTGGCGGGAGAGGCCACAACTCCTGATAACAACCCCAACCGTCCTTTCTTTCAGGTAGGGGACTTAGCCCCCACCTTAAGCCGTCTCATTAGTGCAAGTGAGGCGTCTGATACATCCGCGTCTAGTTCTCGATCGAAAGTGGTATACAGTGCGCTGCGGACAAATCCACAATCGACCACGACCAACCAGAATTATAGAAAGGACTTTCAGGTCGAGCAGCTCTTTCGCGAAGTCAGCAACTCGATAACAACGAGGGGAAACGTTTTTCGAGTTTTGTATGTCGGGCAAACAATCAAGGATATTCCCGGACCCGGTCCTACCCCGAACGGGCAAGTCGACTCGCAGCGAGAGATCATCTCGGAATACCTCGGAGAAGCATTAATTGAACGCCAAGCGGTTTTTGCACCGGAAGCCACAAATCCGGACGGAATAAAAACATCGGATAGCGTCTACAAAATCCTCGCCAATCGCGTGATAACAGAATGAAAACCCATACGATCTGCCTTGCCCTTTTGTACCTAGTTAGCGGGCCTCTCGCGGGCGCTGAGCCTCCTAAGCTGCTCGCCACAACACCTGCACTGTGGGCTATCGGGGTCGATCCAAGTATGAAGACTTTGTCGCTGAAATTCGATCAGCCCCTAAGGCCCGGATTTTGGGATTGGTTCGGGCGCGATGTTTTGAGCCCTCATTCCACTGGCCACACGACAATCGACGCGGAACGAACGACATGCACCGTCGATGTCACACTGCAACCTGGTAAGACTTACATTTGTGGACTAAACGAAAAAGGGATACCTGGTGTTGGCTTCCAGAATGATAAAGGTGCATCACTCGCTCCGACGTATCTTGTCTTTCAGACGGCTGGGACCGCCGCTCCGCAGGATGCCCCGCCGCGCGTGAAAGCAGTCACTCCTCCGAATGGCGCTACGGGGATCGATCCATCAAGGGTCAAAGCCATTGTGATAGCCTTCGACCAACCGATGGGAGTAAAGAAGCACGGGCTGCATTTGTTCGAGAACAACAAACCAGTCGACATCTCAAAGATTCCGGCGAGCTACTCCACCGATGGCACAACCTTTACGCTTCCCTATAACTTCCGGCCCGCCACCCAATATCGCTTAGAGCTCAACAATAATAGCGATATCGGGTTTTCGCGCGCGACGCGAGTCCCTCTCTGGCCTGCCCAAGTCTCATTCACTACCCTGTAGCTAATGTTTTTGTTGAGGCGTCGCGCTCCTATGCGGCGGATCGAGCGGAGACCGGTAATTGGGGTCCAACCTCCATGAATACGGACTGAAGGTCGGATTAGGGGCCTGAGTGTCCAACGCCGTCCGCCGATCCGGATCCCACATCCACGCGCCGGGCGGTGTCGGCTTTGGAGTGGCCCTGACTTCCTGAGGTGGCGTCTTTGTCCAAGGAAGTCGTTCTTTCATCGGCTTTTCCCAGGCCAGCGCGACGATCGCGGCGATGACAATAAGTTCGAGGATGAAGCGCATCGAATCTACGGCTGATAATGACGTTGGCCTTGGGCGTCGAGCCAATAGCTCTTCCCGTGTTCGTCCGTGTAATAAATGTGGCCGGTAAACGATTTCGGCGGGGTGGCTGAGCTCGCCGGCGCGGCCGTGGTCTTGGTGTTCCGCGTCGGGGGATGAGCGGAAGCAGAGAGATACGGGCCGACGATCGGCGCTTCGCTTGCCCAATCTTTGAATGATTTGTTCCAGGAGAGCGCGATCAGCGCCGCGATGACAATGATTTCGAGGAGGAGACGCATAGGGAGACTGTTATCAGTTATACGTTATCGGTTTATCGGGGCAAACATTAAGCGTTACAGCCTGACTTCCCCCAATTGATGTCTGCCACCTCCGGCGAGACTAGAGATTTCCCTTGAATTTGCAGCCAGGGCAGGCGCAGATCTATGCTCTTCGCGCGCTGATCGAGTAGTCCCTGATTGACCTGAATCGCGCAGTGATTGGGCTCAATCGTGAGACAATGGATATCCATTGTTCGCCGCCGGATATATATCGCGAGCTGGAAGATATCCATCGCGGGCTGATTGGCCTCCATCGCACGGCCATCTTACCCAGTCGTCCGACGATTAGGATCAATCGCCGGACCATCGTGGCCTGTTGTCCCACCATTCATGCCCATTGCCGGGCAATTAGTGTCTGTCGCGGCACCATTGGGGTCTATCGCCAGATGATTGACCTCGATCGCGGGACGATTCATGCCAATCGTCAAATGGTTCCCATACGATCGACTCCCGGTAGGACGCCCAAAACCGAGATATATATTTATCGTCGAACGATTGGCATGCATCACACGACGCTTTCGTTCAAGAAGGCGCCAGCTTTGCGACCCGAAGACCCGCCTCGCATCTTCCTGCTTGCAAGGGCCCCTGGCCTTTCCCATTCTTGAAAGGCCTCCCTCTCCCATTCCCGCTCTCTCCACAAATGATCGTTCTTAGTGTCCGCAGTCGGCGCGACTACGAATCCCCGCCCGTGGCGGCATCAGCGAAATTGCGCACGCTATCACACCGGTGAAATCTCGCGTCATCGCAGCTTCGAGTTGCCGGCAAAGCGCCGGATAATCGTTAGTAACCCGTCCGAGGTCGCAACGGCTCACGCCTGGGCTGCCTCGTATTTCCTGCGCAGAAGCGGTGCATGCGCCCCCGGCCTTTTGTATTGTCGCGTCTCTGCTGACTCCTTATACTCCCTCGCCGTGCCCTCCCCCTCAATCCAACGCGCCCGGATTAGGGGCAATTCATTTGCAATTAAATGCCCAATGATTCGGTCTAATTCTCGTTAGATGAAGATTACATGTTCCGCGGGAGTCGCTCGTGTGTTGCTGCTAGCGGTATGTGGCATTCTGGCCACAGCGAATGCGCAAGCCGCGCCTTTACAAAAACCAGCAAAGACGCGCTACGAATATTACAGTGGCATGATATCCGTCGACGTGGACCCCAAATCGGGCCGGGTGCTCCATGTCAAGATGTCCCGACCGACAGGAAGGCGCGAATTGGACGACGCGGCAGTAACAGGTTTTCTCAAGGCTCGCTTCAAGCCCGGAACCGCCCGGCATTTGGAGATCCCCGTCCACTGGCGTATCAAAAGCGATCCCTGATGCTGCCAATCATCTAACGAGGCGATGCAGCGAACTCCGAAAGCGTTCGGAGTCGCTCCTCTTAATCTCGTTAGGTCTATGCCGCGCGTTGACAATTTCGGGAACCAACAGGTAAAACCTCATATGAAAACACCCGTCTCCCTCATCATGGCTGCCACGCTTCTTCTCATTTCAGCGTGCGACCACAAATCCTCCGCGCCGACCGGCGCATGGGTAATCACGTCAAAGCCCACTTGGGTCACCAGTTCGTGGCTCGATCACCGTAGCGACACCTGGCAATTCCTAGCCGACGGCACATGCATTCTTGGCACCGCCACCGGATCCTATCAGACTCTCCCGAACAACCAGATTAAGGTCCAGGTCCCGATGCAAGCCGCCACTCCTGGCTTTACGGCGGTGTTTTCTTTCACCATCTCCGGCACTTCCCTTACCCTGACGAATCTTGCTGAGTCGCAGCCGGTCGTGCTCACGAAGAAATAAGACCTAACCATGCGATGGAGCGAACTCCGAAAGCGTTCGGAGTCGCTCGTCTTGAGTCTCGTTAGGTGGCTGACATTCCTACATCCGATATGTCGCGCGAATTTAACATTTATAGCGGAGGCAAGTATCTCGCCACGCTCGATATCCCTACTTTGCGAGAGCGGATTCGGGCTGGTGAGATTGCCGCGGACGCGCAGTGTGCCGAGGTGGTGGGCTCGCTTGTGCCGCGTCAGAAGACGCCCATTCCGATCACAGAGTTATCCGACGTCAGCGACCTGTGCGACCAACTGGCCGCCGCTGAGGCCCCGCCTCCTCCGATAGTCCATCCGCCGTCGGCGAGAAGTGCTTCCGGTCGCTTGTCTGTGGTCGGTTGGCTTTTGATAGTCGGTGGGCTTGGTTGCGTCATATATTTCGTGCTAGTTTACGACACGTCAGTTCACATTGAGAGTCCGATCGACCTTTCTCAGTTCAGTCGCGATGTCGCGCCTGACCGCGTAACCAATCTCGGCCTCATGCAGAACAGGCTGATTGGAATTATCGTCGGGTTTGGTTTCGCTTTTATGGGAGGAATTCTTGTCGGTATTGATAGACTTAGGCGACGCAACGCCACCTGACCAGGCGATGCAGCGAACCCAGCACTTTGCTGCAAATCGCTGGACGGAGCGGCGCCCAACTTTCAAAGTGCTGGGTCGCTCATGTTGTGTCTCGTTAGGGGATTAGCAGTCACATGAGAGCCACGCTTCTTGCGATCTTAGCCATTGCTCTCGGGTCATCGGTCCAGGCAGAGCCTGACCCACAACTTGCCTCAACCGTTAAGTGGGCGGGGCACTTCGGCTCGTCCGCCACCGTTCCTCACGCGGTTTTCTGTTTGATGGGCAGAGGATTTTTCCAGACGCCCACCAGCGAAGACATGCCGAAGATAATCGAGTCCTGGATGCGAGAACACCCGAAGGCCGTTTTGGTGCCGATAGCGAGCATCCAGCCGGTCGTCGACAAGGCTCCGGAGTCGAAGCTGACTTATGTCTGGGTCGTCGATGGGGAGTCCAATCTCAACATCGAACTCGTCCGGCAGGGTTGTTTTGCATGGCAAACCCAGGCGCTGCCACGCGGCCAGGAGCCCAATGTTGGCCCAAAGCAATATGAAGCCTTCGTTCAGAAGCTTGCGGAAGCGGCGCAGTATGCGAGCGACCACAAACTCGGAGTGATGAAGAATGACAAGTGACACAACAACCGTCGCCAATCATACGCTCAAGTGGACCTGGCACTTGTAGCAAATCACTGGAGGGCGCGACGCCTAACTCAAAATGCTGGGTCGCTGACCTTGTCTTCCGTCAGGCGACTTTACCGCGCGTGAAAAAGGGCATCCTCATTCTCGCTACTCTCTCGCTGGCAACACGAGCCTTAGCCCGGCAGGACGATTTGTCACGGATTGGTGGCATTTCGCCCGACGCGCAAATCACGGTGTTCGTGGAGCAGGCCGACACGCCACATGCCGCAGTTCGGTATGTTTTTCGGGACCGCCGGAGCGGCGCCGTCCTCGGCCGCGTGAAGAGCAGCTACCAACCGGAAGAAGGCGATGACAGCGACTTCGCCTGGGAGCTCTCTCATCCAAGCTGGATCTATTGGCGCGGTGACTCGCAGTATGTGGCCATCGACGAGGCAAACCATAACCACATGGGAACTGTGGTTTTGGCGCGACGCCTCAAAGACTCATTCCGGCAGATACCGGTCAGTGAAGAAAGGCTTATGGCTTACACGAAACAGCCATGGGATCGCGCCCGTCTCTTTTTCGGGGACGACTGCTTTCTTCCGCACGATCGTGCAGAGATAGTGATCGTCGGATTTGTCAGGCGTCCGCACAGCAACGAGTCTGCTGAGTTCGGCTGTAGTGTTGTAATTGATTTACGCCAGAATGGAGCAATCACCAAGGTCATACTCCCGAAGGCCCCGAAGCCGCCTAACCCTCGTTAAACGCATAGGTGTACATTACTACAAAACCATGAGAGCTACTATCACAACTCTGACGTTGGCGGTGTCGTTGACCTTAACTTCGTGTGAGTCGCTAAAGCTCGGTTTGGGACGCACCCTGGCGAACAAAAGCCAGGCGACATTGGAACAGGAACGCGCGAATGGTGCCGCCGTTGTCCTGGCGACGACCCCTAAAGGTTGGACGAAGCCGTTCAAATTGACCATGAACGAGATTTGGAAAGATTTGCAGCTGCAGGGTGTAAACTATTTTACCTTCGGCGGACCGCAGGGCCTCGCTAGCTATAGTAGCCGCGCGGATTTCCGCTCCCGCCGCTATCAGGCTTGGATGGGAGTCTACGTTGTCGATGCCAGGCGGAACGTCTTCGGCCGCGAAAATGCCTTGATCAATCGGGATCCAGGCTTGTTCATTCACAAGCTCGCGCGTTTGGCAGAGCACGACCAGAAGGCGTGGCTCCGATCGGCCGGTGATCCTTCTCCCAGAGCGGATACCACCCAATTCCACCGCGCCGGGACCTTGCGAATCGCGGGCGCGGACCGGGCGGTGTTCGAGGGCACGATGCAGAGCCATAGCGATCTGTCGTTATCTAAGGAAGGCGTCGCCAGCCTCCTTGGCCGCCCGAAAGCAAGTTACTGGACTCCGCATCTAAGCCAATACCACAACGTTACTCTCAAAGGCTTTTATGTGCCGTGGTATGAGCCGGAATCGCAGACGCTATTTGTCGCTTATGGTAACGGCGCTTCATTTCAGACTAATTCAGGCGAACGGATTGACTACGTTTCCGCTCTCCGAGCGGAGTTAGACATCATGTTTGCAGGCGTGCGAATCCAACAGACGCGGCGATAATGCATTCGGCATCCAAGCGGCCGAGGCAGCGAACTCCAAAAGCTTTCGCGAGCAAGCTGGCTGGTGGCCTTCGGTCTCAAATTCGCGCCACCAACAAGTGAAAGTCATCCTCTACCCGTTCATGGTTCTTGCCGCGGTTGGCTTCGCCCTCAGTGTCGGAGCGCATTGCATGGCTCTGGCAGGAGTTCCCATACCAGGCGGCAAGCTCGTTTGGGGTTTGCACATAGGTATCTTTGCCGTCTGGATTCCTACCGTTCTTATCTCCATGCAGCTAACAGGCTATGCTAACCGGAATGACTTTTGGAAAATCGCTCTCGCAGGGTGCCCACCCTGGATGCGGCGCGGCTTATACGTTCTCTTCGGCTACGCTATCCTCAATTTCATCGTCTTCTTTGCCATGAGCGCCAACCAACCGAAGCAGCGGAACACCGATCCGCCACTATCTGTGGTTCGAGGTTTTTCCGGGCATTGGATGGTTTTCTACGGTACAGCTTTCGGCGTCCTATATTCCAGGATTCGGGCACCGCAGCTTTGCCGTGCGCGCAAGTGTCCGCAGGGCCACGAAGCATCACCGACGGTTCGCTTTTGCCCCGAGTGCGGCCACAAGTTTGCCAATGAGATGGGAAAAGCCTAGCGAGGCGATGCACCGAACTCCGCACAAATCTGCGATTGTAAATTCCGAGCATGGGACTCTTTGATCGCTTTCGCAGACTTAGCGACGTTGACCGGCCTCTCCGCCAAAAGCTGGTTGACCTCGTTCTTGGTTTGTTGCGCGACAAGAACGGTCGGATTCGAGCTGAGGACGCGATTAGTGGCGCGGCAACCATCGTGGCCGAGCGTTGCATCGATGCCGCAGGTGATTTCCCGTTGAGAGAGCATGAGCTTCCGCCCGGCTCGCGTGTCTTCTCCACGCGAGTAAACGAATTACTTTGCGGCGACGTTTCCGAGGGAGGCGTGAGTCAGATTCCAGCAGAGTCCATTGTCGGAATGTTGCGTGCGCGATTGGACGGCAGACTGTATTCGGACGCCGAGTTCCCCGACCTGTCTGAGGTGTTCAGGCAATATGCCGCACGGATTGGTGATGCCTCCGACTGGGGCAAGGTTCCCTTGTCAGTCACCGAAGACCATTTGCCATTTATTCCACCCTTGCGAATCGGCTATGAGACGAGAGCAAGGGTGGACGAAATTCTAGCGCCGGCCCGAGACGACAAGATGAGATGCCTGAGGATTGCCACCGAGGCTTTAGCCGAGATTCTGGCTATGGTAGCATCAGCTATTGACCACAGGCTGGCTTTGACCATAGCCATCGAGACCATCAACGGAATGGCGAAAACAGCTCCGATGACCGAGCGCGCATTCCAACAGGTCCAACAACCGGAAGGATGAATTTAATCCAAGATCCGAACGTTTCACCGTGCGAGGCGTCGCTGATCTTCTAGTCTCGTTAATCCTATGAACCGCGTTCTATTTTCACTCGCGTTCGGGGCAGTTGCGATCGCCGCTTTCGCACAGCACGACCCGAATGACATCGTTCACCCGGCGAATGAACCGGGCTACTCCAGAAGCGCGTATGAGGTTGGTCGACGATTGGCTGAACAGGACATTCGCGAGGGGCGTTTGATTATGGAAGTATCGGGAGGGCTCCCCGGAATCTACCAAGAACTCAAAAGGGTGTTGGAGGAGCGATATGCCATCCATCTGAAGGAGATCGCCGGCTGTGTCGTCGATTACGAGATCACCGGACACGAACGAGGCTACAACGAAGTCTCCAAAGCGGAGATTCGGCGTCGCTTCGGGCGCGATGTTGCTGAAGAAACACGGGACGAGCTTCGAAAAGCTCAGGAAGGGAGAATCATTGAATCGGCCCAAAAGTAGATGCCACTATGTCGAACCATCGAGCTTTAGTCTCCTATGCACGGACAACGTCTTCTCACATTCGTTGTTAGAGCAACCTTGGTCGGTGCTGCGGCGTTTGCGCTTGGCGTAGCTGTGCTTGCCTGGGACGGGCTGCACGACGATATTCGTTCCGCAGATCTTGGCGTCGTCCTCGGCAACACTGTCTATCCCGACGGCACGCCTTCTCCACGTTTGGCCGCTCGCCTCGACCGCGCCCTGGAGCTCTACCGCGAGGGGATATTTCACCTGGTGCTTGTAAGTGGCGCCACCGGCAAGGAGGGACAGGACGAGGCCCTGGTTATGCGCGACTACCTTCTCCAGCGCGGCGTGCCCACAGCCGACGTGCTCGTCGATAGTAACGGCGACAGCACCTTTGCCACCGCTGCCAATACACACAAGCTGATGCAGCAGCGGGGCCTTCAAAGCGCCGTGGTGATCTCGCAGTACTTCCATGTGCCGCGGGCGAGACTCGCCTTGCGGCGCTTCGGCGTGGCAAAAGTTTATTCCGCCCATGCTCGCTATTTTGAGCTGCGAGACCTTTATTCTGCGCCTCGTGAGCTGATCGCCTTTCTCCGCTATTCGTTCAGATCGTATGATGTACCACCCGCAAAGGCCTAGCCAGGCGATAAAGCGAACTCGAAAAGCATTCGGAGTCGCTGCACTGATGTCTAATTAGACCTATGAGCCGTCTCAGCCTCGCACTTATCGTGTTCCTTCCCATCGCTGCCTTCGCTGAGACGCGAGGGATTGAGCAGGCGACGCGCGAAGGTCTGGTCGGTGTATGGGAAGCCCTGGCGCAAGATCAGTCGATGGGTACAGGAGTCTATCAGATGATTATCCCGAAGGAGGGAGACGCCGTTCTCCTTCAGTTAGTCGCGGTTGGTGAAAGCGGCTCTTACTTGATCTGGTGGCCGCGACCGACGAACCTAAATCATGATTATGGCGTTAACCACGCAGAGGCCTAACCAGACCGCCGGATTTATCACACGCATCGCCTTCGTTTTCGTGCTTTTGCTCGCCTTCGCGCAGCTCAGCTTCGCTGCTGAACAGAAACTCGGTTTCGCTATCCGCCTGGAAAGCGAAGGGTTCTTCCTCAATCCTTTGATCAAAGCGCTTTTTGTCTCGGAGGTCACAAAGGGTTCGCTCGCGGAAGGCGCCGGCATGAAGGTCGGCGATCAAATCCTCCAGATCGAAGGTCAGAAGGTCGCTGGGCGTCGTGCCCGGGAGCTCCAGCCCTACATGAAACTCAATCCCGGCGAGACGCGGGCCATGCGGCTCAAGCATGCGGACGGAGTAGAGGTCGACATTCGCATCACGAAGCCCGCGGCGTAAGGCGAAGTCGCTCACCGGTCACTTCTCGCAATCTCGGCCAGCAAATGTCTGCCAATCGCGGGTAACAAAGTTTTTGTCCTCGGTAAGGCGAGGCTATCCGGAGTCAGCTTCGGGAATTCCTTCAGGGTAGCTTCCGCGACGGTGGTTAGTTTCGCGCCGAGCGCGGCGTCTATTGGCACTCCGCGGAACTCGCGGTAATCAGCGTGAGCTATGAGAGGGGCGAGGGAAAGGAGGAGGGCAATGCGGAGCGTTGAGATGCGGATGGCGCGAAGGTGGGAAATAATAAGGGATCCTTCGCTACGCTCAGGATGACAAGGCGATTGCGGTTTTTGAGACGTGAAGAGCTTCGTTGAAGAGGCCCACCTGCAACATTCACTCGTCACTCGTCACTCGTCACTCGTCACTCGTCACTCGTCACTCGTCACTCGTCATTCGTCGTTCGTGATTTCGCCTTTAGCCGAAACGATCTTCCGTCCAGGGATCCGCCGTGTTGCTGTAGCCGCGCACTTCCCAGAAGCCCGGGCGATCTTCGGCGGCGAACTCGATCGACTTCACGAACTTCGCGCCTTTCCACGCATACAGCTTCGGGATGATGACGCGGGCCGGGCCGCCGTGCTCGCGCGGAACGGGCTGCCCATCGTAGCCGGTGGCGATGAGGACATCGTCGTCGAGGCAATCTTCCAGCCGCACGTTCGTGCTGTAGCCACCGTAGCTGGTGAAGAGGACGTGTTTTACCTCTGGCTTCGGCTGCACTAGTTCGGCGAGGGTAAAGAAAGCGACGCCCGTCCAGCGGCAATCGAATTTGCTCCAGGTGGTGACGCAGTGGAAGTCGCTCACATCAACGAACTGCGGCAGTGCGTTGAATTCGTCCCAGGTAAAACTTACCGGATGCTCGACCAGGCCGGTTACTTCAAGCCGCCAATGCTCGAGCTTGATGTCCGGGCGAATGCCGAGATCGAGAACAGGAAAGCCGCTCGTGAGATGCTGGCCGGGCGGCAAACGGTCGGTGGAGCGGGGCCTGGGAACTGCAGGGGATACGCCTGCCGCTACAGCGCTCATCTTGCGCGCCCAGCGTTCCTTGGCGTCGATCGAAGCCATCGAGTTATCGGTATGAGTTACCAGCTTCGGCCCAATAACCGCTAACCGAACGACTAACCTTTCTTCTTCAGCTTCTCGATCCAGGCGATGACGTCGGCAGGTTTCTCACCGCCGTAGCCTTCGAGTTGGCCGAGCTTCTTTCCGTTGGGATCGAGCAGGACGACGGTGGGGTAGCCGGTTCGATCGATGCCGTATTGTTTGGCCAGGATATCGTTCTGCTTCTTAAGCGAATCGGGGAGCTTCTTCTTCTGTGGATAATCGATGTCCAGTAAAACGAGGTTCTTCTTCGCGTAGGTTGCAAAGGCGGGCGCGGAGAAAACCACCTTCTTCATCTCCATGCACGGCCCGCACCAGTCGGAACCGTTGAAATCGATGAGGACATACTTGTGCGACGACTTGGCGGTCGCCAGAGCGCTGTCGTAAGCAGTGTTCCATTCCGCTGCGTGAGCGGACGCGACGGACAAGGACATGACTAGGGCCAGCGTGGGAAAGGTGAGCCTGAGCATAAGAATACTTAATGAATTAACGACTTAGTGAATTAACGATTGAGAAAACAGTTGGACCGCATATCTCCCAGACAATCGCTAAGTCGTTCAGTCGCTAAATCGCTAATTAATTCGATTGCGTCTGTAAGAGCTTGATGGCGTCGCGCAGTTCCGCGGCACGTTCGTAGAGCTCGCTGGCAATCGCTACCTCCATCTCGCGCTGCATGATCTCGAGCTTCGAGAGCGGCCGCTTCGAGCTGACTTCTTCGAGCCACTCCTCCAGGAAGGCGAGCTCGGAGCTTTTCGCCGCCAGCTCGGGAAAGTTCGATTGCTGGAAGAACTCCTGGATGGCATCGCGCCCCTGTTCGATCTCGCGCATGGCATCGCCGAACCGGCCTTCGCCGAGGAGGATCGAAGCTTTTGCCCGCGTGTTCATCATCAGGACGTAAGGACGAAATTGCTGGAAGCTCCAGATCAGTTCGTCGCGGTCGGCGTGCTCGGAGACGAAAGCGAAGAGGTCGAGGTTTCGCTGGGTGTCGCGGATTACGCCGGGGAAATCGTTGATCTGAAAGAGGCTGAGGTAGCGGTGGTAATATTGGATGCCTTCCTGCTGAAGCTCGTTGCACTGCTCCGGGTTGAGCTCGTAGTTTTCCCCGCGCGCCTCGGCCCGCTCGGCCCGGCGTTGATGATAGATGAGCAGGGATTCGCAGTTATGGGGGCGGTTGCCGTCCGGACGGCCAGTCACTTCCATCTGGAGAATGCCCAGATCGATCCGGAGCTGCAATTTCTCGCGGCCATCGAGCCCGATGATTTTGCGCACTTTGATGGCCCCCGATTCGTGCGGCCAATCTTTCATGAGAGAATTGAGATCAAGACTCATTATGTGAATAACGTCGGAACCATCCTTGGCTTTGTCAATAAGCAGGCAGATCAATCAGGAAAAAAGGAAAGGAGTAAATCGGATCGGGTTATCGACGAATGAGAGGCGTCGTTTCTTCGACTTATTGTGAATGCCCTTATTCAATTTCCTGTTTTCCTGCTTTCCTGATTCAATCGGGCAAGTGGAACAGGAGATCGATTCATTCATCCGTTTCCTCGCCACCGAGCGCGGGCTTTCGGAGAATTACCAGCTTTCGACGCGGCGTTCGCTGACGGAATTCGCGGAATGGTGCTCAAAGGCGCGGCAAATCACAGCGCCGAACGAGGTGACGCAACGCAGCATCAGTGAATACCTCGCGACGCGGAAGAAGGGAGGCCTGGCGGCCTCGTCGATCAAATTGATCGTGGTGGCGCTGAAGATCTTCTTTCGATACCTGAGCGGGAAAGGCAGGGTGGAACGCGACCCGACCGAGACGCTGACGTTGCCGCGGATTGAGCGGTATTTGCCGGAGACGCTGAACGAGCTCCAGGTAGAGAAGCTAATCGAAAGCATCGAGACGAAGCATCCCCTCGGGTTGCGCGACCGCGCGATGGTGGAGCTGCTCTACGCGAGCGGGCTGCGTATTTCGGAACTGGCCAACGCGCGGCTGGAGAACCTCAACTTTGAGGAGCGGATCCTGCGCGTGACCGGCAAGGGTAACAAGATGCGCCTGGTGCCGGTGGGACGGAAGGCGTGCGAGGCGCTCAGCGCCTATATTTCGACCGAGCGTCCAACGCAGGTGAAGCGACGGAGCGGGAGCGAAATTTTTTTGTCGAGCCGCGGGACGAAGCTGACCACGGTGCGGATCTGGCAGATCGTGAAAGAACGGGCGCGGCGATCCGGGCTGGAGACGAACATTTATCCGCACCTGCTTCGGCATAGTTTCGCCACCCATTTGCTGAGCAATGGCGCGGACCTGCGGATCATCCAGGAAATGCTGGGCCACGCGGATATTTCCACGACGCAGATTTACACGCACGTGGACCAGCAACGTTTAAAGGCGGTGCACCGGAAGTTTCATCCGCGCGCGTAGTAGGGATGCCGGTCGCAGGAGCAGGAGCCGGTGCAGGAGCAGGAGCACGAGCACGAGCACGAAGGACTACGGCAGGACGGGCCGGGACGAAGAGGAAGCGAGGGCGGGGTTGTTACCTAGGAAAAGCTAGCCACGCGTGGGGAGGAAGCTACACTCTGCGCTTATGAAAAGATTTCAGCTGCTTGTCATGGTGGCGGCCGTTACGGCCGCAGCCATTTGGTGGGGCCTGTACCGGTCGCATCATACTTCCAGCGCGGCCGTCACAACGCTCCTCCCGAAAGAGACTATCGCCTTCGTCCACTTCCCGGATTTCAACCGGTCGTGGAAGGATTTCCATCAGACCGACCTCTATAAAATCTGGAGTGAACCAGCGGTGCAGGATTTCCTGCAAAAGCCTCGCTCCAAAATTCCAAAGAACGAAGCGGTCGGCCGGACCATCCAGGACGTGCAATCGACCGAAATCAAAGATGCGTTCATCGCGGTAATTTCGATCGACTACACTGCGTGGAAAGTGGTGGGCGGCTTCCGTTTCAAAGGCGATGACGCCAAGGCCCAGACGGTGGTCGAGAACTGGCGCGCGAAAGTGCTCGGGCGCGGGCCTGAGTTCAAACACGAAACAGTCGATTACCAAGGCCACCAGATCCAGGCCGAGAGCTCCGGAGAAATTCATTTTGCCACGGTCCGCGACGGCCAATGGTTTCTGGTCGCAAACGATCTCGACCAGTTGAAAGCGTTGCTGGACCGGGTGGATGGCAGGGCCAAAGACGCGGCCACCACGCTCGCGGCGGATGATGTTTACACCTCTGCCACGAAGCACATGCCCTCGGCCTACACCGGCCTCGCTTTCGTGAATATTGAACAAATCATCAAGAAGTTCCTGCCGGCGGAGTTCAAGCTTCCGGATGTCTCCGAGGAGCAGTTGGCGCTGATCCGCAAGGTCCGGAGCTTCTCCGGTGCGGTCGCTTTCGATGGCGGAAAAATGCGGGACGTGCTGTTCGTCGGCATGCCCAAGGCGTCCGAGATGGGCAAGCTGGCGCGAGTGTCCCTGCCGATTGCGACCAAAGAAACGCTTTTCTACACCGCGGGCTTTGCCGATTTTAACCACCAGGTGGCATCCATTCCCCAGTTCGCCACTCTGGTGCCTGCTTTGCAGAAATTCATCACCGCCTTTACCGCGAACGGCATCACCCTCGATACCTGGAACGGCGCTTTCGGCCAGGAATTCGGGGTTTTGGCTGATTGGCCGGCGAAATCGCACTGGCCCCTCGTTTTTGCCGCGCTGCCGGTCAAAGATTCAACCAAGGCAAATAAGATCGTGACGGTGTTGACCACGGCGGATACCGACAACACCTGGACGCACCAGGAAAAAGAGGGGGTGCAATATTATTCCACCAGCGCTGGCGGCCAGTTCCTCACGCTTTCACCCACGGTCGCCGTCTCGAACAAGATGGTTGTCCTGGGCATGGACGCGACCGCCGTGGAAGCGGCGATGAAGCGAAGCGCGGGTAAATCGGAGCTCGCGGGTGAGAAAACTTTTCAGGAAGCGGAGCGTGCCGTGGGCAGCGCGGACCAGGCTTTTACTTATATCGACCCGGCGCTCATCTACACGCGCGTCGATGCGACGGTGCGGCCGATGCTTTTCATGGGCGCCGCCTTCATCCCCGGGATCGCGGACACGGTGGATTTGAGCAAAGTGCCTGCGCCTGACGTGATCACCCGGCACCTGAGTCCGATCGTCATGGCGCAAAGGTATGACGGGGACGGATACGTGGCTGAATCAGTGGGGCCGGTAACCGCGAACCAGTCGCTTCTTTTCCTGGCGGGATTGGCTGGCGGCGGAGCAGCGATCTATCACCAGCAAACTCAGGCCGCCTCCATGAACACTCAGATGTCATCGCCGCCATCGCCGTCCAGCACGCCGATGGACATACCGGATGACTCCCCTTCCCCCACCCCGTCGCCCTCCCCGAGTCCGAACGATTCGGACGACTAATTACCCCAAACCGCTCAGGGCAAAGGCGTAAGGGCTTGGACGGGAGAAAACTGCTGCGCGGCAGGTAAAATGTGATATCATGAGCGCCTTATGGCTATTCTGAAGAAAAATGCATTTTCGCGACGAGTTCCTGATTTGGTGACAGAGGAGCTGGTGGCCGTGCTTTCACGGCGCGCCTCGTTCGAGTTCAAACAACTCTTCGATATCGTGCACGAAAATCTTCGGGCGCGGAACGCGGCTAGCGGCGGTGAAGAAATGCTGCGTCTGCGAGCGTACGAGAAGCTCCAGAATCTGGTGGCCCGCGGTGCGGTGAAAAAGACCGGCAAGAAATACAAAGGTCTTCCTGCTGCTCTCGCCGCGGCGATCGCGCCTCAGAATGGACATATCCCCGCGGCAGCTGCTGCAGCCGCGAGCGCCAGGACTGCCGCCATCGCGCGGGCAGCGGCCGCCGCCGAGAAATAAACTCGGCTCCCGGCCCCGACGCGTTATCCTGAGCGATCAGATGATTCGCGATTACCTTCCGCTTCTGCTCCACATCGCCGTGGCGATCGGCTTCGCTGTTTCGGCGCTGCTGGTCAGCGTGTTGTTAGGCAAAGCCGGCCGCCGCACGCGGGTCAAGGATACCGCCTATGAGTGCGGCATGGTGGCGCAGGGCGAAACCCAGCCGCGCTTCAGTGTGAAGTTCTACCTGGTAGCGATGCTCTTCATCCTGTTCGATCTGGAGATCGTCTTCATGTATCCGTGGGCGGTCGTTTACCGGGAGATGGTCGTGGAGAGCAAACTCGTTCTCTGGAGCATGCTGGGCTTCATCAGTATCCTGATGGTCGGCTATATTTACGCGCTGAAAAAGGGCGCCTTGGACTGGAAGCGTTAAGAGTTCCAATCTCGATTCCCTCTTCGACATTCCTCATTCGACCTTCGTCATTCCGACTTGCCTGCCGGGCCATCTCTGCCTAATCCTACTCCCCCATGGTTCATCACATCGTCCTGTTTAAATTGAAGCCTGAAGTCACTCTGGCGCGGATCGAGGAGATGATGATGAACACCCGCATGCAGCTTCTGAAAATCCCCGAAGTGCTGAGCATCAAGTGCGGAAAACGGATCAAGCCCGATCTGCCCTGGCCGTTTTTTATCGCGATCGATTTCGAGTCGATGGACAAATACGAAATGTTCCGCGAAGACCCGGTCTACGTGAAGTTCATGGAGGAAGTGGTCAAGCCGAACACGGCGGAATCGCTCGCTCTCGATTTCGAGATGGACCCGGGCAAAGACGTCCAGTTTTCCTGATTTCGGGTGGCGGACACCGGATTTCGGAAAGATTGGAAGAGGACGGTCTGTTGTTTCACTTTCCGATTTCCAAAATCCGAAATCCGAAATCGTAAACGTGCGCCTCGCCTATCTTTATTCCCGGTATCCGGTCCTTTCGCAGACTTTTTGCGACACCGAAATGCTCGCACTGGAACGGCATGGGATCTCGCTCACGATCGGATCGATCTATCCCCCGCTGACGAGCATCCGGCATCCGCAGGCGGGGCTGCTCAAGACGCCGGTTCATTACGCGCCGCCTGGGCCAATCGTTCGATTGTGGGAAGACAAACTCAAGGCGGAGAACCGGTGGCCGGAGCAACTGATCGCCGCGCACGAGCAAAAATATGGCAGCGGGGTTAAGGCCGCAACGCGCGCCCGGAATGCCGCCTATTTCGCCGAGCTATTTCTGAGAGCGGGCGTGGAGCATTTCCACGTGCATTTCGCCAACCGCGCGGCGCATACGGCCCTGTTCGTTAAGGCAATGACGAACCTTCCGTTTAGCCTCACCGCGCACGGCCAGGATTTCATGGCGGATCTCGGTAACGACGATTTGCTTCGGGAAATCTGCGCCGGGGCTGAATTCGTTGCGGTTGAAACGGAATACAGCCGCGGCCTGATGAGAGAACGCTGCCCGGATTCGGCCGAGAAGATTCATCGCGTCTATAACGGAATGAACCTGGCGAATTTTGCCGGAGGTCCCTCCGCGCCGCGCTCGGCCGGGCCCACGCGCATCCTGAGTGTGGGGCGGCTCGTCCCCTTCAAGGGATTCGAATATCTGATCGAGGCCTGCGAACAATTGCGGCAGCGCGGTGTGCACTTTTGCTGCGAGATCGTCGGCGATGGACCGTTGCGAGGGAGCTTGCAGGGACGCATCGATGACTTGCGACTCAGAAGCCTTGTCACGCTGGAAGGCGCACTGCCGCAGGATCGCGTGCTCGAAAAACTGGAACGGTGCGACCTTTTCGCTCTCGCCTGCACCTCCGACGAAAAGGGAGCCAGCGATATTTTCCCGACAGTGATTCTCGAAGCGATGGCGTCGGCGCGGCCAGTGGTCTCAACCACCATGGCTGGAGTTCCCGAATCCGTCGTCGACCGGGAAACCGGTTTGCTGGTGCCGCCGGAGGAAAGCGGGATTTTCGCGGATGCACTCGAAACGCTCTGCCGGGATCCCGACTTGCGGGCGCGCTATGGCGCAGCCGGACGAACGCGGGTCGAAAACCATTTCCAAATCGAGACGACCGTTCGGCCTCTGATCGAGCTTCTGGAAAAACAGAAGGCGCTGATTCCTATCCGCCAGGAGGCCGACGCGATTATTGGTAGCTCCCGGGTCGCCTATCTCATTGATCGATGGCCCGATGACGCGCTGCCTTCGATCGACACGGAATTATTTGAGGTGCGGAAACGAAATCCGCAGGTGACCGGATTCGTCTGTGAGTTCGCGACAGATGTCCGGCTAACGGCCGCGATGCAACGTTCGGCGTTGGAGCTTGAGTTTCTGCCGGACGCCATGGCTCTCGAGGCAGAATGGCAGGCGAACTCCAAACTCGTGCGTGCGCTTGAGGATGATCGCGCGAACGAATCGCCCCGCCCCCCGGCCGACTTGTTTCTCCGCCAGGGCCGTTTTGCGCTCACCCTCCGGCGCATGTTCGCGGAGAGAAACATTTCGCATGTCCATGCCACCAGCTCGCGCGCGCTGATCGCCGGGGTTCTCATTAAAAAAATCTGCGGGATTACCTTGAGCGCCTCGATCGAAGCCAGACCCCGCGTAGCGCGAGAGGTCATCGAAGCGGCGCTCCGTCATGCCGTGGGCGGCCGGATCGCCAATCGAAAATTAAGCGAACGGGTAGGCGATCCATTTATTTTTGATCGGGCCGGGTCGAACCGGGTCCTGGTGCGAGGCTTGAGAATGTTGAAGCCCATCAGCCGGATCGATTTGACCCGGCGTGCCACTTTTTGGCAGGAATGGTCCGCCAATCTCGAGCGCTGGAGCGCGGAGAGCTAAAACTTTTTCCATGAACAAAAAAGCAATCCTCCTCGCCGGTGGCGCCGGCACCCGGCTCTATCCGCTCACGCAAATCGTCTGCAAACAACTGCTCCCGGTTTACGACAAGCCGATGATCTGCTACCCGCTCGCGACCTTGATGCTCGGCGGGCTTCGGGAAGTCCTGATCATTTCGACACCGAAGGACCTTCCGATGTTGCAAGCTTACCTCGGGGACGGAACGCGGCTTGGCATTCGGATCGAATATGCCGCGCAACCAAAGCCAGAGGGAATCGCGCAGGCCTTTTTGATCGGTGCGAATTTTATCGGCGATTCCGGGGCGTCGCTGATCTTAGGCGACAACATCTTCTACGGACGTCTCGATTTCTACCGACAAGCGCTCGCGATCGAGCGGGGTGCCTGCATTTTTGGATACCAGGTGCGCGATCCCCAGCGCTACGGTGTGGTGGAGTTTGACGAGAACGGCCGCGCCATCAGCCTCGAGGAGAAGCCGAAGGAACCGAAGAGCCATTTCGCCATTCCTGGGCTCTATGTCTACGACGATCGCGTGGTGGAATTCTGTCGCAACTTGCGTCCCTCAGCGCGGGGCGAATTGGAGATCACCGACTTGAATTCTGTTTACCTCAGGAAGAACGAACTTCAGGTGAAGTTACTCAGTCGCGGGATGGCCTGGCTGGATACCGGCACGCAAACGAGTTTGCTCGAAGCGGGGAATTACATTGCGACCATCGAACATCGCCAGGGATTGAAGATCGCGTGCCTGGAAGAGGTCGCGTTCCGGATGGGCTTCATAAACGAGACTGAGCTCGAGCGCATCGTCGATGGTTTACCGAAAGGCGAGTATCGCGAATACCTGCGGCTCGTCCGCGAAGAGGATCCGGGCGAATATCAACCCGCGACAGCGGGTTAGTTCTCTTTTACTTCGGCTGCTCGCGCAGGAGATGGTTCGTATCGGCGAGTAATTTCGTGACGGTATCCGACGCCAGCGCGTCGTAATAACCGCGAATAGCGCCGCGCCGATCCACCAGGACAAAAGTGGTGGCATGCACTGGCATCCCCTGTTCTTCCAAAATCGTCAGTTTGAATCCGTCCCGCATCAGAAAATAAATCGCATCGCGCTGGCCGGTGAGGAAGTTCCAGCGAGCGGGCTGGGCCTTCAATTTCTCGGCGTAGTCACGCAGCACTTCCGGCGTGTCTTTTTCGGGATCGACACTGAATGAGACAAGTTGAACATCGCTCGACTCCAGCGGCCGCCTGAGCTCGCTCATTCGCGTACTGATGATCGGACAGGGTCCCGGGCACGTCGTAAAAATAAAATCGGCGATCCAGATTTTGCCCGCCAATTGGGCGGAGCCAAATGATTGTGCTTCCTGATTCACCAGCTCGAACGTGGGAACGCTGCCGAGAGAAGGAAGTTTTCGCTCCTGGAGATGCTGCACCTGAATCTGCCGCAACCAAAAGAGCACGCAGGCGGTAACAAGCGGGATGAGAATGAGCGTGGCCTTCCACGCCGCGGAACGTTTCGGCGTTAGCGGAGGAGTTCGTGAGACTGTCGCAATTTCCCCTTTCATAATTTTGTCAGGACGAGAGCCAGCAGGAGCAACGGTAGATAGATGATCGAGGCGAGGAAAAGCTTCCGCGCATCAGCTGGGTTCTGCGTTCGCAGAAAACGCATCGCCACCGCGATGAACAGTCCATTCAAGATCAGCTCGAAGGCGAGATAGATGTGATGGACGATGTTAAGGAAAGCCGGGAATCCGCTGGCGAGAAGAAGAGCCATGCAAAAAAGGACAGCCTGGCTGGCGCTGCGTGATCCCGTGTCGTCGCCTTTCGAGATCATTTCAAAACCGGCGCGCGCGTAGTCTTCGCGATACATCCAGGCGATCGCGAAAAAGTGGGGCAGTTGCCAGAAGAACAAAATGGCGAAGAGACTCCAGGCACCGGGATCCAGTCCGCCCGTTGCAGCGGCCCAGCCAATCATGGGCGGCAGCGCGCCTGGAATGGCGCCGACGAGCGTGTTGGTGGTGCTGATTCTTTTCAGCGGCGTGTAGGCGAAGATGTAGATGAGGATCGTCGCGGCGGCGAGAGAGGCGCTGAGCCCGTTGCAGTTTACGGCGAGATAAAGGACGCCAGCGAGAGCGAGAACGCTGCCGAGAATGATGGCCTCCACCGGGCGCATGCGACCGGCGGGAACCGGTCTTGTTTTGGTGCGCTGCATGAGCGCATCGAGCCGCCGTTCCCACCACTGATTCAGCGCGGCGGCGCCGCTGGCCGCAAGCGCCGTCCCGAAGAAGGCGTGGAAGAGCTGGACGAATTTGATCGGCCCCTTCGCGCCGAGATAAAAGCCCACCGCGGTGGTAAGCAAAACCAGTAACGTTAACCGGGCCTTGATCAGCTCTGCGAAATCAGAAGCGATGTGACGACGGCCCTGGCTTGTTGGCATGGGCGGGTTGGCGCTTCCCCCTGCTGTGGCAACCGCTGTGGTCTTCATGAGGCGTGCGCTTCTTCCGAGATAAAATGCGAAAGCGAGGCCGCCGTCGCAGGTGATTGACCACGCAGGAGCCGCAGGCAAAGCGCGGACACGGTCACGCCTATCGCGAGCATGATGGCACCCACGGCCACATGCGTGGTCGCAATATCAGCAGCTTTATTGCTCCAAATAACCCAGGCGCCCAAGGTGACCTGACAAACCAGGAGGAAAAACCATGCATCCGAAAAATGCACCAGCGGAGGAAAGCGATGGGCGGTGCGGCGAGCTTTCAACAAACACGCAATCACGCCAGCCGCGATAACAAGGGCAAGGAATCGGTGAGCCATCTGCAACCAGATGTGAGACGGCGCAACTTCGGAGAAGGCGCGGGCGTTCCGCCAGTCGTTGATCTGCGCCAGCTTCGCAGGCGAGACATCGGGGATGAAACGCCCGTAGGCCATTGGAAAATCGACGATGGCCAGGTCGCGATGTTGATGCCGCATCGTTGCGCCGAGCGCGAGCTGCAAATAGATCAGGGCTGTGGTCGCGATCGCGATGCGCGCCAGCGTTCGAAAACCTTCGCCGCCACGGCCGGCGACGGAGAGCTTCTGCCACACGTGCGAGGTCGCGAGGGTAATGACGACGAGCAAGGCGAAGAAAAGTTGCGCCAGGCAGGCGTGAAAGACGCCGATCTCATCCTTGAGCAGGGTCACGCGCAAGCCGCCCAGCACACCCTGCGCAATGACGAGCGCGAGCGCCGTGAATCCCAGATTTCGCAGCCAGCGCCGGCTTTCCGTGCGCCATAACCAGACCGCCAGGATGATCGTAAGAAAGCCGACCGTGGACGCGACCAGGCGATGGACATGCTCAAAAAATATCCCACCGACCCATTTCGAAACCGGAAAGAGAAACATGTTGTAACCGAACGTAGTCGGCCAATCCGGCACGGCCAGACCGACGCCTTTGCTGGTGACCATTCCGCCGCTGCAAATCAGAAAGAGCGTGGCGCCCGCCGTGAAGAATGCGAAGCGATGGAGCCATTTGGAGCCGCGATCGGGGATCGCGGCGGACGAAGGCGCATTATCAGGTTCGTAGAACGACATCGAACCAACTTTGGCCGCGATCACCGATCGCGGCTACAACTCAATGCGGCGTCGAAGTCGGATTCGGCGCGGGCGCTTTCGGAGGTTCGCCCGGTTTGCCATCGGGCTCGCCGCCAGGATTGGCCGTCTTCGGCGCGCCCGGAGGCGCGATCGTGCCGGGAGTCGGACCCACGCCTGCTTCACCAGGGGGACGTTCCTCGGGGGGCGGCGCGGCGGCCTGGGTTCCGCCGAGTTCCGCGCGCTCTTTCAACCACGCCTGATATTCCGCCGGGTTATCAACCACGAGCGATCCCTTCATGCTGTAATGGCCCAGCCCGCAGAGCTGTCCGCAAACCACTTCATAGGTGCCGGTCTTAATCGGCTTGAACCAGAGCGGAATGATCTGACCCGGGATGGCATCCTGCGCCATTCGCATATTGGGCAGGGCGAAATTGTGGATCACATCTTTCGAGGAAAGCTCGATGATGACGGGCCGATCGACCGGCACATGCAGTTCCCCGCCGAAAACGAGGTCGTCCTTGGCCGCGGGATCGTTCGGATCGAGGCCGAGCGGGTTCGGCGTGGAAACGAGATACAGATCGCGCCGCCCGAATTGTCCATCCGGACCGGGCATGTGAAAGGTCCAGCTAAACTGTTGTCCAACGGCGTGCACCAAAATGGCGTCCTTGGTCTCGGGAAATTGATTCACCCGCTTTCCCCAAAGCGGAATCGCGAAACCGACGAGCAGGACGGCCTCGATCAGGACGACGGCAAATTCCAAATGGGTAGAGATGCCGCTCTTGACGCCTTCGTGGTCCGCGACCGGGTGTTTGCTCTTGCGGAAGCGGAGCAGGACGTAAACGAAAAATGCGGACCAACCAACGAAGAGCGCGGCCATGAACCAATGGCAGAACTCGATGATGTGATCGATTTGATAACCGTGCTCGGAAGCATTCGGCGGGAGACCGATCAGTTCGTTGATGAGCGCGAGGTTAATCATATTGATTAAAATCCTCGTTCGTCAGTTCCTGGTGCGGCTCGAGCGGGGTGTTGGCGTGACGCCAGAGATGAAAGCTAAACGCACCGACACCGCCCATGACCGACATGACCACCCCCATCAGGACCCAGATCGCGACCGCCATGTGCTCGCTCGACTTTGCATCCCGCGCGCCGAAGCAAACCGAGCAGGCCAGGGCCTGTCCCGTTTGGGAGCCGAGAAAAAGCAGGAAAGCGACAATCAGTTTCGTTCTCATGTGATGATCCGAAGCCGTCTCATTTTTCGAAAGAACCAGACGCCATAGACGACGAGGGCCGACGCGGCCAGGAACGAACCAATCGCCCCCACCCGAAAATGCGATGTGCCGGCAATGGAATCGACCCAAAGACACCAGGCGCCGGCGCCGAGCGCGAGCAAAGTAGAGACCGTGATGAAAACAATATGGAACCCTTTGAGCGACATTAGCGAACGATCGGATCGTACCAGGCGAGATAGGTGAGCCAGAACAGGCCGAGAACGAAAAAGAAGGTGAAAATCAGGATGCGATAAATCATCCGCTTCTCGGAGGAAAGATGCATGAAGATCGCGGCAACCAGGCCGGCCTTGAAGGTGGCCACGAGCATGGCGACCGCTACGTTGGCCTTCTGCGATCCGAAATTCAGGTAGGAAAGAAAAACCGTGATGGCAGTGAAGAGCAGCAGCGTCCCTCCCACCATGAGGTAGGCGCGAATGTGTTTGGCGACGTCGTGCGCGGCGTGATCGTCGTGCGGAGCTTCGCCAGCCGCGGCGTCGGCCAGGATGGGTTCGTGCGATTCGTTCATCGTTAGAGCAGGTAAAAGAGCGGGAAAACGAAGATCCAGACGAGGTCGACAAAGTGCCAGAACAAACCGGCGACCTCAACTCGATTGGCCAGATGTTCGGGGTTGCGCTTGTAGAGTTTCGTCCCCATCGGCAACCAGAGATAGGTGAAAACAATCACGCCACCGAGCACGTGTAATCCGTGCAGGCCCGTGATGGTGAAATAGCTCGCGAAATAGGCGCTGTGTTTCGGCAGAAACATGTTCGCATACTCGACATCCTCCTTCTCGATCGTGGCCATCTTGTCCGTGGCCGGCACATAGAGGAAGTGCGGCCGGTCCATGTCCGGATTGGTCGGGTCCGCGTTCACGGGATCGAGCGCGAGCTCGTACTCCTTTACGTTCGGGTCGGTCAGCGCCTCGTGATTATGCAAGTGGCCGCTGATCTCCGTCCGCGGGGCCAATCCCTTCTCGAGCAGGTGATGGTTTCCGAGATACTTCTCGTACTTCTCCAGCTTATCCGCTTTGATGAACGCGCCGAAGTGCTCGAATTTTTGCGGCCATTCGTAAACCAGTTTCACCGCGAGGAAAATCACTCCGCAAAGAATCGTGACCAGCATGTACCACCAGTAAGCCTGGAATTTCCGCATCTTGAGCGACGCCCACGCCATCACGACGGTGACAGAAGAAGCGATCAGGATGGCCGTGTTCATGGTACCGACCGGCACGTTTAACAATCCATGGGGCCAGGCCCCGGGGGGCGCATCGAGCCGCAGGAAGACGTAGGCGGAAAAGAGACCGCCGAAGAGCATGACTTCCGAAGCCAGGAAAAGCCAAATGCCGACCTTGGCGTTCCAGAGCCCGGTATCAGGCCGGGCCGTAACTGTGTAGGGAATTTCCATGGCGGCGTTTAGTGGACTCCGGCCGCCGCGGCGGCTTCGTAGGCTTTGCGATCGCTCTCAGTCATTGGTTCGCTTTGCATCGTGAAGTCCGTCTCGCGGCCGGGCAGGCTGTACTCATAAGGCCCGCGGTAAACGGACGGCTCGGTGGCGAAATTTCCGTGCGGCGGAGGCGAAGGCGCGGTCCATTCCAGCGTCGTGGCCTCCCACGGGTTATCGTGCACCTTCTTTCCATGCTTCATGCTCCAGAAGAAGTTGAAGATGAAGGGAAGTTGCGCCAGGCCCATGACCCAGGCCGCGATTGAGATCGGCGTATTCCATTGGAACCCGCTCACGCCCCAGACCTTTTCGCCGGCCAGCGTCCAGCCCTGTCCCCCATCATACCAGCGGCGATGCATCCCGAGCATTCCCTGCAAAAACATCGGCAGGAAAATGATGTTCATGCAAATGAGCGATGGCCAGAAATGCACTTTCCCCCAGAATTCGCTCATCATTCGTCCGGTCGCTTTCGGGAACCAAAAATAAATGCCGGCGAAGACGGCGAAGATCGTGCCCGGCGCCACGATGTAATGGAAGTGCGCGATCACGTAATAGGTGTCGTGCAGATAGAGGTCCGCGGAATTGAAGGCGAGTGGAATGCCGGTCAACCCCCCAATGCCAAACATGGGCAGGAACGCCGTCGCAAAAAGCATCGGGACATTGAACCGGATCGAGCCGCCCCAAAGTGAGATGAAGAATGCGCTCAGGATGATGACCGACGGAATCGAAATGATCATCGTGGTCGTTTGGAAAAATGCGCTCACGGTTGAGCCCATTCCGGTCAGCCACATGTGGTGAGCCCAGACGATGAAGGAGAGAAATCCCAGAACGAGCGCCGCGAAGACGAGGGATTTATAACCCCAGAGCGGCTTGCGCGTGTTGTTCGCAATAACCTCGGCCACGATGCCCATGCCGGGAAGAATGAGCACATACACTTCCGGGTGGCCGAGGAACCAGAATAAATGCTGCCAAAGCAGCGGGCTGCCGCCACCGCTGTTATGCAGGTGTTCGCCGGTGATGACCAGGCCGCTCGGCAGGAAAAAACTGGTACCGGCCACGCGATCCATCAATTGCATCACCACCGCGGCTTCGAGCGGCGGAAAGGCCAGGAGAAGCAGAAACGCAGTCACGAATTGCGCCCAGACGAAGAATGGCAGCCTCATCCAGGTCATCCCTTTGGCGCGGAGCTGAATGATGGTCGCGATGAAATTGACCGCACCCAGAAGCGAAGAGGTGATCAGGAGAATGAACCCGACCAGCCACAACGTCTGCCCGTTCCAAAAGATGTGATATCCCGGTCCTTTATCGGAGATGACGGCGAGCGGTGTGTAGGAAGTCCATCCGCCCTTGGCCGCGCCGCCGGGAACGAAAAAGCTGGTCAGCATGACGATGCCGCCGAAGAAAAAGGCCTGGTAGCTGGCCATGTTGATTTTGGGAAAGGTCATGTCCGGCGCCCCGATCTGGAGCGGCACGACAAAATTTCCGAAAGCGGCGAACGCGATCGGGACGATCCCGAGAAAGATCATGATCGTGCCGTGCATCGCGCCTAACGAGTTGTAAAACTCGGGCTGCATCTTGCCGTGATCCATCGCGCCGGGGCCCAGCAATCTGCCGAGAAGGTTCCCAAGCACGGGCAATTCCTGGCCCGGGTAGGCCAGTTGCCACCGCATCAGCATCATGAGGAAAAATCCGAAAAAGAGAAAGATCAGGCCGGTGATGCCGTACTGGATGCCGATGACTTTGTGATCGGTGGAGATGATGTACTTCCGCCAGAAGGGAAGTTCATGATGATCGTCGTGCCCGGCATCGTGGTGATGCGGGTGGTGTTCGGCGTGCGGTTGCGGAGCGAGCCCAGATGATGCGTCCATATGCGGGAATCTGAAACTGAATCTCAGGGCAAAGTTTTCAAGAGAAAAGAGCCTTTTTCAGCAGAATAAAGATCCCCTCTGTTAACATCGCGGCATCAAGGCACTCTGCGCGTGGTGTTTTTGACGGAAGCCAAGGCCGCCGGGGCACGGTTCTCGCTTAGAAAGCATTTGGCTTCTCCCGGCTTGTGAACAAAGAACTTATTGACGCTCTGCTTTCGGCCATGATCAGCAGCAGTGAAGGCATTTCCGATCTGCTCTTCGCTGTGGGCCGGCCGCCTATTATGGAAGAGCACGGCGTTCTGGAAGAATTTCCGATCGAAACCCCGACGGGAGTTCTCGAATCGGCCCAGATCGAACAGATCGCGAAACACCTCATGGGTGGCGACGAGCGCCTCGCGGAGGAGTTCGCCGCCAATGGTTCATGCGACTGCAGCTATGCCCTCGCCGACCTGGCCCGCTTCCGCGTGAACATTTTCAAACAAAATGGCCGCCAGGCCATCGTGATGCGCAAGCTCCAGACCGAGATCCCCACCCTCGATCAGCTCGCGCTTCCTCCCATTTTCAAAGAGATGGTGAAGGAGAAGAACGGGATCATTTTCGTGACCGGGGCGACCGGAAGCGGCAAGACCACGACCCTCGCCGCGATGTTGAACGAGCTGAATCTGACCCAGAAAATTCACATCCTCACGCTGGAGGATCCGATTGAGTTTTTGCATCCGCACAAACGCGCGCTCTTCAACCAGCGCCAGCTCGGCAAGGATTTTCCGGATTTCGCCAACGGTTTGCGCGCCGCCCTGCGGCAGGCGCCGAAGGCGATTCTGGTCGGTGAGATTCGAGACCGCGCCACGATGGAGATCGCGATGACCGCGTCGGAAACCGGCCACATCGTTTTCACAACGATGCATACGATCAGCGCGGGACAAACCATCAATCGCATCCTGGGCATGTTCGCGAAGGACGAGGAGCAGCAGCTCCGACAGCGACTGGCGGACACCATCCGCTATGTGGTGAGCCAGCGCCTCGTGACCAAGATCGGCGGCGGTCGCATGCTCGTTTCGGAAATCATGGGCAGCAGCCTGCGCACACGCGAGACCCTGCTTTACGGCGAGAGCGAGAACCGGTCGTTCCAGGAAATTATCGAGGCCGGCAGCACGATGGGCTGGCACACTTTCGATCAATCGTTGCTCGCGGCTTACAAAGCCGATCTGATCAGCGACGAGACCACCCTCATTTTCTGCCAGCATAAAAACAAAATGCGGCGCGACATCGACATGGTGAAGAAACTTCGGACCCTCAGCTTCGATGAACCGTCCGGTCTCCGGATGGAAGCGGAGGAAGGGGTCGAGAATGCCTTTGCCGCCGCGTGAACCAACCCCCTGATCAAATGAATCAAACCAGCGAAATAAAAGTTCTGGCCACGGAATTGAAACAGGCAGAAGTCCCGGCCGCCACGGCGGACGGACAGAAGGCGGCGGAACTCGGATTCCGGGCGGAGCTCAGCCAAAAACTCCGGACGCCGCTCAACGCCATCATTGGATTCGCGGAGCTGATGGCCATGCGCCCGGGAACCGCGGCGAAGGACCCGGACGTCCAGCACATCCTTCAATCCGCGCGCGAGATGCTCGAAGTCATCAATCGCGAATTGGCCGACCCGACTCTCCCCGCCCTTGCCCTGAAGCCGGTGCCGCGGCCTTCCTGTGATGTTCTCTATATCGAAGACGATCTGGTAAATTTCACGCTGATGAAACGGATCCTGGAATTCCGGCCCGCGCTCACTTTGCTGCACGCCGATCGAGGGGAAACCGGCGTTGAGCTGGCGCAGAGTCATCGTCCGAAATTGATTTTACTCGACCTCAATTTGCCCGACATGCACGGCTCGGAAGTTTTGCGAAAATTGCAGGCCGATCCCGCGACCGCTCAGGTGCCCGTGGTGGTCTTGAGCGCCGACGCGACGCCGAGCCAAATCGAACGGCTTCTGACCGCGGGAGCGCGCAATTATCTCACGAAGCCGTTCGACATCGATCCGTTCCTGACGGTCGTGGACGAAATGGTGAGCGCGCCGCAACACACGCCTGCCGTCCGCTGGTAGTTTCGCTTTTTTCCAAGAGCGCCGCGTGGCGACTGGAACAATTCGTGTAAACTCCATCACGATGTTTGCCGCTTCCGATCTCAGCCACTGCACCAAGCCGGAACTTTACGAGCAACTTGCATCCCAACTGCGAGCGCTCATTGATGAGGAAACGGATCCCGTGGCCAACATGGCCAATTGCGCGGCGCTGATCTACCATTCCCTCCCGCGTTTGAATTGGGCCGGCTTTTATCTGCTGAAGGGCGGCGAGATGGTTCTCGGACCGTTCCAGGGACAACCTGCCTGCATTCGCATCCCGATCGGGAGCGGAGTCTGCGGCACCGCGGCGGAAACGAAAACGATCCTGCGCGTGCCGGACGTGACGAAATTCAAAGGGCACATCGCGTGCGATAGCGCGTCGAAATCGGAGATCGTGGTGCCGATGCTGACCAACGATTCGCATCTCATTGGCGTGCTCGACGTGGACAGTCCCGAATTGGATCGCTTCGATGCTGAAGATGAGGCCGGCTTGAAGATTCTTGCCGGCATCATGGCGGCAAAGTTGTAGCCGCCTCGATCGCCGGCACGCCCTCGTGCCCTTGGAGCCGGCACGCCCTCGTGCCGGGGAGCGGCGTAGATTTCTCCCAACGGCCTGAGGGCAGGCCGTCTCCAAAAGATCGAGAACTACGCCTTTTCCTCGGCTTCTTCGCCGTGCTCGACGATGTCGCCGGGCTGAAAGAGGACGCCCTGCGCGATCTCCCGCCATTCCGCTTTCGCGCGGAGGAGCCACTCGAGATCCATCGCGAAATGTTTGAATTCCTCCTTTTGCGCGTTCCGCATGATGGCGCGTGCGCTCGTGTCTTTCTCGAGCGAAATTCGCTGCTCGTACCAGTTGATTGCTTCCGCTTCCTCGGTCAGCGAGACAATCATTCGGGCGAAGGTCCGCGTTTGCGCCGACAGTTCATTCGCCGGTTCGTGATATTGTTCGAATCCCATTATCTTTTTTTCCTTTTGCGTCCGGAGTCTTTCGCGATTTTTTCCGGCACGGTTTTTTCATCGGCCAACTGCACGTCGCGGAATCGCCGCAGCGAATGGCTCGCGAGGCTTTCCTCAAAAAGGTCGCGGTTGATCGCCTGCGCGGCGGCAGCGCCCTGACCAGCCGCGATAATCATCTGGCAATTTGCCGGCGTTACACAACCGGACGCATACAGCCCCGGCACACTCGTGCGCATGCAGGAATTGATCTTGATCTGGCCGTCGTCGTCCAGTTTCGCGCCGAGCTTCTCCGCCAGGCCGGTGTAAAAAACATCGCCTCTCGTGGTGAAGATGGAATCCATTTTAAGACATGATCCGTCCGCGAAATGAAGCGCGCGAATCTTGCGCTGGCGATGCTCTACGTCGGTAATGCGCTTGCGCTCGATCGGGATTTCATATTCCGCCAGCCACTGCGCGTGCTTTCTGCCCCAACCCGGTTTTCCACCGTTGGTCGCCACGACCACGCAGGCGGAGTAGTGCAACATTCCGAGCGCGTACTCGACCGCTTCGTTGTTGCAACCGATGATCGCGATCCGTTTTCCCCGCACGCGATAACCGTCGCAGTCCTTGCAGAAAAACATGCTGTGCCCCAGGCAATCGCTCACGCCGGGAATTTCCGGCGGCAAATGAAAAATGCCGGTCGCGAGCAGTAGCCGTTTCGTCCGATAGGTTTTCTTCTTTCCCTTGAGAACGAAGACCGATTTCTTCAACGCCACGGTTTTGATTTCGTCCTCCGCAAAGCGGACGCCATGCCGCTTCGCCTGCCGGCAACCGTTCTTCAGCAGCACTTCACCTGCGACTCCTTTCGCAAACCCGAGATAATTTTCCACGACCGGTTCCCATTTCGCCATTGAATGCCCGGAATCGATCACGAGCGTGTCGCGCTGGGCGCGTCCGAGATAAATCGCCGCGCTCAGACCGGCGATGCCGCCACCGACGACAATGACTTCACGGGTCTTCGGATCGTCGAGGTCTTTGTGCTGGATCATGCGCGTTCGGAAAAGAATCGCGCTGGATGCACGCGGAAGATGGATGGAAGTAGCGCTACGTTTTGGGCGCCGGCGTGGCGGCGGGCGGTGGATTTAGCGCCTCGCTCGGTTTCGTCGTCGGGGGAGCGTTGCCACCTTGGAGGTTAGCATCCTCAGGAACAGCTTTGAGGTCGGATTCGGTGAAGGAGTCTGGATGGCTCGCCAGTTCCTTGCGCAACGCGGCGATTCCTTCCGGCGCAACTGGCCCGCCCGTGTTCCCCCACTCCTGGCGAATGAAGGTGAGGACGTCGGCAATCTTCGCGTCGGACAATGTTTTGTCCCACGGCTGCATGACCGCCGTGCCGTAAGTGGCGCCTTTGACCACGAGCGGACCTTGCAGGCCTTTCAAGACAATCATTCCCAAACGTCGCGTTCCGCCATTCACATATTCAGAGCCTGCGAGCGGCGGATACTGGCCGGCCACGCCCAGGCCGCTCATCTGGTGGCAGGTCGCGCAATTTGCAGAGAAAATCTTTTTGCCGCGATCGGCTTGGGAGAGCTCTGCGGAAGGACCTCCGGGGCCTTGCGGGCCCGTTTTCTTCGCCACGGAAGCGCCGCCCAAAGGATCGAGACCGTCGCCGCCAAAGTTTCCGGAGTAGCGGCCGAGATAAGCGCCGCCGAAAAAGATCGCGAGCCCATAAATGCCGATCAACCAAAGCGAGAGCGGTTCGAGACCCATACGCGGTTCAACTTTCTCCCGCTTGATGGCGGCATGAACCTGCTGGACATCTTCGGTCTCACCGTAATCCATCCCTTGCCGGACCCTGTGCTCGGGCGCTGGTGAGTTCTCGTTCATTTCACCTCCTTCGCGGGAGCCGGTGGTGACGAGGGGGCCGTCGATTTTACTTCTTTCAAGGCGTGCGATTGGTCGAGCGACATCAGATAGGCGACCAGACATTTCGCGTCATAGGTCGGCACAATTTCCCATCCGGCCGGAAGCGCATCGCCCTCTGCCAAGGTCAGAGCGTCTGCGGAACGTTGGCCGCTGATGAGCTTTTTCTCATAGAGGAAATGGTAGGCCGGCATGTTGGAATCGAGAGTGACACTGCGCGGATTGTAGAGGTGGCGATGATGCCAGGCCGCGCTGTAAGGGAGCGGCGCGCCATTTGGCGAGACCGTGGCGTCGGCAGTGGTTGCTGCGTTTGCCGGCGGACTTGCAGGCGAGGGCGCGGGGGCAGCCGGCGAGGTTGCCGGAGCGGGCGAAGCAGGAGCAGTCGCGGCAGTTTCTTTTTTGGTAGGCGAAGCCGCCGGAGAAATGGCGGGAGCAGCCGCGACGGCGGGTGATGTCGTGGCGCTCGCCGCGGGAGAAGCCGCAGGCGCCGCGGGCGAGGTGCCGGGAGAAGTCCCGGGCGCTGCCGGAGCAGCGGGAGATGTGGACGGCGCGGCGGGACTGGTGGCGTTAGTGGCCGAAGGTGGCGGGGCATTCTGGTCGTCCGCCGGCGCACGTTTTCCGACGTTCGCGAGATCCGGGCCCATTCTCATTTTCCCCAGGAGCGCTGGGCGTTCGAAAAGATAATCGCGTGGCGCGCTCCGACGATCGCCCCACTTGCGCTCGAGGTCGGACGCCGCGTAATCGGCGCGGACCTGCTGGCTGTGGCAATAGACGCAGCCATTGGCGGCGTAGATCTTCCGGCCGCGATCGGCCATGCCGGATTTCGGCGCGGGATAGGGATCGTTCCCGTCTTCGTCCATCTGCGGATCGAGATGGCCGATCTGTGCGTTCGGGATCAGGACCAATCCCGCCCACGAGAAGGCGAAGGTGCCGAAGATCCCCAGGAAGAGTGGCAGGATTCCCTTCATAGCGGGCCCTCGAGGGCGTCCTCTTCCTGTGGATTGAGAAATGTCGGAACGCTTGCCGTTCGGCCCAGCCCGAACAGCATCAATCCGAAATGAAACGCGAAAACGACGTGGGCGACCGTGAGCAACATTCCGGAAACGCTGCGCCCGCGCAGATAGGGCAGGATCGCCTGCGTGCTTTCACTGAACGCGAGTGACGGATCGTTCATGCTGCTGCCCTGCGATAAACTGCCGGCGAGAAGCATTAGCACCATGAGCCCGACGCCGTAGGTCGAGGACCAGAAGTGCAGCTTGATGAGCGAGGCATAACGCCATTCGCGCCCGACCAATCGCGGCACGATGTAATACATCGAACCGAACATCACCATGGTGAAGAACGCATACAATCCCAGGTGCGTGTAGGCCACGCTGGCTTCGGTGAAGTGCACATAACCTGCGACAGAGCGCAACGAAAGCAGCACGCCCACCAGGCTGAAAACGGTGTAGGCGAACGCGCCGAAAACAGTGAAGCGCAGGGTCGGGCTGTAACGCAGCAATCCGAAATATCCGCGCATGGTCATGTGGTGATTCAGGCCGACCGTGGCCACCGGAATAATGGTCAGGATCGAGGCCGCAATGCTGGCGGTGACCATCCAGGCGGGGAATGGCCCGTCGACCAGGCGTTGCATTCCAGTCCAGCTCGCGAAAAGCGCATAAGTCCAAAATCCAATGGCGGCCAGATGGTAACTATAAACCGGACGCCCGATCACTTTCGGGATCATGTAATAGGCAGTGCCGAGCCCGATCGCACCGAACCAAAGGAAAAGCAGATTGTTCGCGAACCACCAGGTCACCGCACCTTGCATCACCCCTTGCACCGGGACGACAAAGAGCATGACCTGCGACGCGCCGTAGACCCAGGGGAACCAGAGAAACGCGCCCAGCAGATACCATTGCGTGATGTAAATGTTATCCCCGCGGCGAAAGCGGAACATGAGCATCGCCCACGAAACGACCATCGAATAAGCGATGAAGAGGACGATCGCGGCATAAGGCGGGAACTCGAGCCATTCGTAGCCGGTGCTGCCGCCGGAAAGAATCCCGCCCAAGCCGAGGAGCACGCCCAGATTCCAAAAAGCGCCGCCGCAGATAAGCAGGAGCGGATGCCGCAAAGTGGTGCGGCACAACCGCGCCATCAACCAGATCGCGGTGCCGATGCCGGCCATCGACGCCCATCCGTAGACCATGACGTTCATGTGCGCGGGACGAACGCGGCCCCAAGTAAGGAAGCTGACATTCGAAAGCAAATCCGGCGCGTGGAGTTTGAAGGAGGTAAAGCCGGCCAGCAGCGTGCCGAGCAACAACCAGGCGATGGCCGAGCCGTAGAAAAACAAGACCGGCAGCCGAGTCGATGCGTCGATCAACGCGCGCTCGACGCGCTCGACATCACCAGTGGTGACATCGGCCGCCGGGTTCGTCGCGATCGATGCGCCTTGGGGCGCTTGCAATGGGACGTCGGCAGGGTTCATACGGAAAAAATTAGCGATGGAAAAATCATGGAGTTTTTCCGCGAACCGGCAACGGAGTTCCGGGCGCGGAAGGAGAAGGTTTTGGGGAAGGCGAGGTTGCGGCCTTGGCCGGCGCCGATGGAGGCGAGGCTGCTGGAGAATTCGCTGGTCCAGGCTGTGTTCCGGGAGGAGCGGGCGGCGGATTGTTCGTCGCCGCAGGTTGATTGGCGTTCTCGGAGTTCGGGCCTTTCACCGCTGTCGGCTTCGGTGTTCCGGTCGCGGCTGCGGAAGGCGACGGCGCCGGTGGGACGGTGGCAGGCGCGGTTGGCGGGGCCGCACTGTCCGCTGCTGGCGCGGCAATCGGATTGCCCGGCGCCGGCTTTTTTTGCGATAGCTCCGCTACGGTCAATTTCATCGCGTCGTTGATCGGGATCCGAACCACGCCCTTGGTTTTGTCGACCCAGGCGTAGGTGTTGAGGGTATTCGCGTTCTGTTCGTTCAAGGTCTGTAGTTTTTCGGACCGAGCCTTCGCCCGGGTCTTTTCATATTTCGTCCCGCGCGGCGAAGCAGCCATGACCACCAGCGCCAGCAACCCGAAAAAGGCGAAGAGCAACAGCACTCCCACCCAGGTGGAGAACATGGGCCGCTGCATTCTTGGTGATTCGTCAGGCGTCACGGTTAGTTAGTTCGTGGTGTGAAGAGATTCGAGCAGGCGCGGGTCACGATTTGGGAAAAGCGAAGTCCGGCCGACGATGCGCAGAAAGACAAAGGCGAGCGCCGCGCCCATTCCGATCAGAGGCATGAAATCCCAGAGCGTCACATGCAATCCGGTGTGGTGGAGCATGGGCAGGATCACGACATACATGTCGACCAGTTGCATGAAAATAATCCAGCCCGCGATCAGACAGAGATTACGCGTGCTCTTTTTGGGCGCCCGGAAAAGCAGGATCGCAAACGGAATGAAGAACCGGCCGATGACCAGGAAAAGGCTCATACCGTTCCACGACTCCGTGTTCCGCCGGATAAAATATTCAGTCTCCTCCGGCATGTTCGCGTACCAGATCAGCATGTATTGGCTGAAGCCGATGTAGGCCCAGAAGACCGTGAACGAGAGCATCCACTTACCCATGATGTGGTAATGCTCCATCGTGACGGTGTCTTTCAAGTAGCCAGCCTTGCGCAGAAAGGTGATGACCAGCACGAGGAGCGACATCGAGCTGCCGGCCGCTCCGGCGAAAATGTAGACGCCCCACATGGTCGAGAACCATTTGTAGTCCAGGCCGAGCAGCCAGTCGTAGGCGCCGAAAGTGAGCGAGAGGCCAAAGAGGGGCAGCGAGATGAAGCCGACCTTCCTCATGCTCAGGGTGTAGCCGGGATTTCCGTCGCGATCCTGCCGGATGGAAAAGCGCCGGAAGAAGAGCGTCGCGCAAATGAAGAAGGTGAAATAGAAGAACGAGCGGAAGAGGAAGAAGTTCCAGTTCAAATAGGCGCGCTTGCTATCGAGCAGAGGCTCATGCCCCGGCGCGATGTTCATCCACTCATAAAGGTGGTGCCGGAAAAGCAGGATCGGAATGAAGAACAGGACCATCACCGGCATGAGCATGGCGACGTTCTCCAATTGCCGCCGGACCACGACCGACCATTCGGCGTCGGTCACATGATGGACGATGATCCAGAAAAAGGAGCCGGCGATCAGGGTGAAGAAAAAGGCGAAGGCGAAGAGCCACGAGAAGCTGAGCTGACGCTGACTCACAAACGCGCCCACCACGCTCAGGCCGAGGCCAACCAGCGCGACGATCGCCAAAATGAAGGATAACGCGGCGAACCGGTTTGGCTCGACATACTCGCCTTCCGGCACCGGGATAACGTCAGAACGTTCGCTCATTTCTTCGCGGCCTCCGGTTTCGGTTCGGGTTTGGTTTCGGCCGGCTTATCCAGGTCGGCGCGATGTTCCGGCGGCACATCCGCTTCGGTGGCATTCTGGCTCCGCTGCAATGCGCGCAGATACGCGATGATCGCCCAGCGGTCGGGGACGGTGACGTTCGGTCCGTAAGGCAGCATGGTGTTCTTGCCGTTCGTGATCGTGTTGAAAATTTCGCCGTCCGCCATCTTGCGGATTCGCTCATCCTGCAAACTGACAACCGTCGTTAGGCCATACTGCTTGGTGATTCCATCGCCCGCGGCGGTGGGACCGTGGCAAACCGCGCAGTTGATATTAAAGCGCTGTTTGCCGCGTTCCATGATGTCGCCCGTAAGCGTCATCGGCAGCCCCGTGCCCCAGTTCCCGCCCATCTTGCCGGTGGAAAAATAATCGGTGCCGCCTTCCGTGAAGGCGAGATGAGGCTGGGCGTTCACTTCGGCTGCGACCGGTGCGGCGCCGGGAGCAGACTCCGTCGCCGCCTTGGGCATTTCGTATCCCATCGGCACTGTGCCCGCGACGGGAACACGCGCCCCGCGGCCATCAGCAAAGAATCCGAGCGGCGCCTGGGCCCGCACTTTTGGCTGCCGGACCATGTCCGGGAAAACTTCGATGGGCGAGCCGGTGCTCTTCTGTCCACGGAAACCGAAGACCGCGACGATCGCGATGCCGGTTAGAACAAAAATAAGAAAGAATCCGCGGAGCATAATTATTCTTCGTGGATGATGGTGATGTGCTGGCCGCCGGTTTGTTCGAGGATCTCGCGGGCCTCCATCTCAGTGAAACGTTGGTCGCGCGCTTCGATCACGAGGAAAAATCCGTCGTTGGTCGCGCGGCTGAAGCGTTGCCAGTTGAACACCGGATGATACCAGCGCGGCAGCCCGTTCATGATCAGCATCGCGAAAAAAGCGGTGAAGGCGGAGAAGAGAATGGTCAGCTCGAACATGATCGGGAAGAAGGCCGGCACCGTATAAAAGTTGCGCGGCTTGCCGTGCACGATCAGCGGATAGATCAGAGACGAAGGGCCAAATTCGAGCACCGTGGCCGTGAGCAGGCCCGTGATTCCTCCCGCGCAGACGAAGGCACTCAGCCAGGACTTGCCCAGGCCCATCGCTTCATCCATGCCGTGAATCGGGAAGGGTGAATGCACATCCCAGCGTTTGAATCCGGCGTCGCGGACCTGTTTCGCGGCTTCGTAGAGCGCGGACGCACTCGGATATTCCGCGCCCATGCCGTAGACCTTGTTTCCGGACGGCGTTCTCATGTACGCTCCTTCCCGCCCGCGGCCACGGTGTGATGTTCACCCGGCGAGGCATGATGCGGGTTCGCCTCGGGCAGCACGATTTTCACTTCCGACATCGCGATCATTGGCAGGTACCGGATGAACAGAAGGAAGAGCGAAGTGAAAATTCCGAATGTGCCGATGAAGGTCCAGATATCGACCCAGGTCGGGTAGAACATGCCCCATGACGACGGGAGGAAGTCCCGATGCAATCCGCCCACGATGATGATGAAACGCTCGAACCACATGCCGGCGTTCACGCACATGCAAACGAAGTAGACGACGTAGATGTTGAACCGGAATTTTTTGAACCAGAAGAGCTGGGGCGCAACGGTATTGCAGAAGAGCATGCCCACCCACCAGTACCACCAGTAGGGACCGAAGATGCGGTTGTAGAAGGCAAACTTCTCGTACTGGCTGCCGCTATACCAGGCCACGAAAAATTCCATGGCGTAGGCGTACCCCACGATCGAGCCCGTCAGCAAAATGATCTTCGCCATTTTGTCGATGTGCTGCGGCGTGATGATGTCCTGCAGTTTGTAAATCGCGCGCGCCGGGATGAGAAGCGTGAGCACCATGGCGAATCCGCCGAAGATGGCGCCGGCAACGAAGTAAGGCGGGAAAATCGTAGTGTGCCACGTCGGGATAATGGAAGTGGCGAAGTCGAAGGAAACAACGCTATGCACGGAAAGCACGAGCGGCGTGGAAAGACCGGCCAGAAGCAGATAGGCCATTTCGTAATGACGCCAATTGCGATTCGATCCGCGCCAGCCCACGGCAAAAATGCCGTAGAGGAATTTCTTGATCTTGGTCGTGGCGCGATCGCGCAACGTGGCCAGATCGGGAATGAGCCCGGTGTACCAAAACAGGACCGAGACCGAGAAGTAGGTTGAGACCGCGAAAACGTCCCAGAGCAGCGGGCTGCGGAAGTTCGGCCAAATCCCGTAGTTGTTCGGGAGAGGTGCGAGATACCACGCCATCCAGACCCGGCCGACGTGGACGCCTGGAAAAATGGCGGCACAGATGACGGCGAACAACGTCATCGCTTCGGCGGCGCGGTTAATGGAAGTGCGCCATTTTTGCCGGAGTAAAAAGAGGATTGCGGAAATGAGAGTGCCGGCGTGACCGATACCGATCCAGAAAACGAAGTTGGTGATGTCCCAGGCCCAGCCGACCGGATGATTCAGGCCCCACGTGCCGACGCCCGTGGAAATCTGGTAGCCAAGGCAGAACAGACCGAACATCGCCACCATTGAGGTGGCCGCGAACGCGACCCACCACCAGCGTGGCGCGCGGCCTTCGATCACGCCGGAGATGCGCTCGGTGATCCAGCTGAAGTTCCGCTGGTTCAAGACGAGGGGAACCCGCGCCAACGGTTTTTGCACCGAAGCCGAGGCCTCGCCCTCGATCACGTCTCGAGCTGTGGTTGCGCTATCCATGTCTAAAAATTTGTCATGCTGAGCTTGTCGAAGCATCTCTCACCATTTCCGGTCGAGTTCGCGGCTATCACGCCCGCAAAACATAGTAAGAGATTCTTCGACTCCGCTGCGCTTCGCTCAGAATGACAAAAGAGGTGGCTCACGGTTTCTCCTCCGATTTCGGTTCGGCTTCGGTGTGCTCGTGCTCCTTGGAATGTTCGCGGTCGGCGCTCACATGCTCCAACGATTCGTGGCCCTGGCCCAGACTCGCCACCGCAATCCGGCTCGCATCAGGCATCTTCGGATTGGGATTCCTGATCCGCGCGAGATAACTCGTCCGCGTCTTCACATTTAGATATTCGAGCAGACGGTAATTCCGGTCCTGCTTTTTCATCAACGAAACGCGGCTCTCAGGATCGTTCACATCGCCAAACACAATCGCATCGCTCGGGCAGGCCTGCGCACAGGCGCTGGTGAACGAATCGCGCGGGATGCGCGTGTTGTTCGACGCTCCGGCCCGGACGTGCGCGGCGATCTTCGCCTCTTCGATCCGCTGGACGCAGTAGGTGCATTTTTCCATCACGCCACGCATGCGGACCGTCACGTTCGGATTCTTCTGCAGCTTCACCGTGTCGGCCGCGCCTTTGGTCGTGAGCGGTCCGAGATATTCCTGATACACGGAGACGCCCAGGATCTCCTTCTTGCCGACGGGCCGCTGATTGTAATCGAAATAGTTAAACCTGCGGACCTTGAAGGGGCAGTTGTTCGCGCAATACCGCGTGCCGATGCAGCGGTTGTAGGCCATGACGTTCAGGCCATCCTCGCTGTGGACCGTCGCATTGACCGGACAAACCGTTTCGCACGGCGCGTTCTCGCAGTGCTGGCACATCATCGGCTCGTGCACGATCTCGGGATTCTCGGGATATTCGCCGAGGTCCTGGTTGAACGGCTTCTCGCTCGCGTAGTAACGATCGAGCCGCAGCCAGTGCATCGCGCGACCGTGGCTGACCTGAAGTTTGCCGACCACCGGGATGTTGTTTTCGCTCTGGCAGGCAACGATGCAGGCGCTGCAACCGGTGCAAACATTCAGGTCCACCGCCATGCCCCATTGTTGCGGCGCATCGAGGGCCGGGTGGCTATAGAGCGAAGGAATTGCCGCCGGCAATTCGTCGTCACCCGCGATCTTCTTCACGAATTCGGGATCTTCGCGATACTTTTCGATCGTCGCTTCCCGCACGAGACCGCGGCCTTCGATGCTCCAGTGGTCCTGCGTAATTGAGAGCGGATACGTCCCGCCAGCCTTGGTGACCTTGACGTTGTCGATCGTCTTGCCGTCGGCCCGGATGAAGTGCGGGTTCGAAGTCGTGCGAAGCAAATAGCCGTTGAAACCCGCTTCTTCGCCGACCGGGCCAGTGTGCTTGCGTCCGTAGCCGAGCGGGATCGTAATGGACGTATCGCAATGGCCCGGCGAAACGAGCGCGGCGATGACGAGCTCGCGCTTCACCGCGTTCCCCGCAGGATCCAGTGTTTTTTCCGTAACCGAAACGTTCACCAGATCGCCGGTCCTGACGCCGATGAGCTTTGCGAAGGCCGGACTCATGAGCGCGGCGTTGTCCCACGTCAGCTTCGTGATCGGATCGGGCAATTCCTGGAGCCACCCATTATTAGCGTAACGCCCGTCGTCCATCGCGTAACTGCGGACGAGAACGATCTCAGGCGAATCCATGGTCGGCGGCGGGGCCGGTGCCCAAAGGGTGTGGGCGACTCCTCCCGCGTTGTTCGAATTGAATGTCGGCGGCTTGTCCTTCAACTCGATGTGCGACGCGAAACCGTCGCGCAACAAACGCGACCAGGCGGTCGCGAACTCCCCGGGAGGCGCGCTCGCGCGAAATGTTTCCTGGACCAGCTCCGGCCCCTCTGCTTTCGGAGCGCCGAGCAGTGCGTTCATCATCTCGATCTCCGACATGCCGTCGAAGAGCGGAAGAATCATCGGCTGGATCGCGAGATAAGCGCCTTCACTGGTCCGCGCATCGCCCCACGCCTCGAGATAATGAGCGGCCGGCACGTGCCAGCGGCTTATCGCGGAAGTCGCATCTTCAAAATGGCCCAGGCGGATCACGTCCGGCACCATTTTCTGAAGATCGATCCAATCGAGCGCCGCTTTTGTCTCCTTGTGCTGAGTGAGCGCGCGGGGTGCGTTGTAAACCGGATCGCCGCCAAAAATGAAGAGCTGCTTCACGCGGTCCGCGTTTATGTCCAGAGCGAGCTGAATAATGCTGTTGGTCTTCGGCGTCCTGGCGAACTCACGGACGAGCAGCGTCGTACCCAGATTCTTCAGCGCCGAATTAATGGCGTAAGCCAGGAATTGAACGACGACCGGCTGATGCGAACCGGCCAGGATGAGACTCGCCCCCGGCTTCGAGACCAGGTCCGCCACGACGCCATTGAGCCATTCCTCTTCGAACTTCGCAGCGGCTTCTTCCTCGCCCGACTTTGTCCCTGGACCTCCGAACGGCTTCAGAGTCGCGATGGTAGAAAAGAGGCCGGCGTCTTTCGTGGCCGCGGCCACCTTCCCCGCGAGCGCGAGCGCGAATTCCGGAATCTGGCTGGCGGGACAACGGAGGCGATGGTCCGCCATCGCGCCCGTGAGCGTGTAACGGTTCTCGACCACATAGAGCCGGTTCATCGTGTCCTTCGCTGCGCCTACGCGACGGCGCGACGAGAACGCGCGCACGGCCGCGATATCGCCGTCGCCGCAATCGAGAAAGTCGTTATCGAGCGCGAGCACGATATCCGCGCGCTCAAGTCGGGGAACGAGCCGCACGTTCGGACCGAAGCTCATGTCCGTGGCAAAACTCTGCGCCTCGGTCAGAAGCGGGTCGTAGACGCACCAGCGCATCTTCGGGTAAAGTTTTTGGAGTTCGACCCGCAGGCGCTCGCGCGTGGGGGAATGAACTTCCTCGACCAGGAACGCGAGGCCGGCGCCGCCGTCGGCTGCGATCTTCGTCCGCAGCTCGCCGAGATATTTGTCAAAGGCCGCGCGATCGCGCACCTCGAAGTTTTCCTTTTTCTTCCCGCCCTCGTCCCTCTCGCCTTTCTCTACGAAACGTTTCGAACGCGCGGGATCGTAGAGATCGAGAATGGAGGCTTGCGCGAACGCGTCGGTCGCGCCGCCGCTCGCGGGATGCAGCGGGTTGCCGTCGATCTTGGTCGGGCGCCCGTCATGCGTCGTGACCACGAGTGGAATCGCGCCGGTCCGGCGCGGCATCGCGGTCGCATAATAGAGAGACTTGCCGGGGATGGCCCATTCGACGCTTTTCGTGAACGGGACCAGATGCGCTTCCGGACGGCGGCAACTCGTTAGGCCAAACCCGGCCAGCGCCATCGATGCGCCCATCAATTTCAAAAAGCCGCGCCGCGACCAATCGTCGCCCTCGAGCTGGGCCGCGCCCGCGGGAAATTCCCGCTCGAGCCAGCCGCGAAATTCCGGCGTGTCGCTTAGTTCGCCGAGGCTGCGCCAGTAGCGCTTCCCGGTCAGCTGCTCAGGTGGATGCTCGAAAATGCGTTTCATCGGTGGCAGCCCTGGCAATTAAGCGGCGGCTGAATGTTCCAGCGTTCTTTCAAAGTTTGTCCGATCTCCTGTTGCGTCAGCCTGGGTTTCTTCGACCAATCATCCTTGGCCTCCGCGGGCTGCCCGTACTTCGCGATAAACGCGCCGACATCTTCATGCTCCGGTTTCCAATCGAGATTCGTGATCTGCGTCTCGGGCCGGAGGAAATTCTCGGGATGCCGATGGCACTCCAGGCACCACGCCATGCTATGCGGTTTGGCGTGATAAACGACCGGCATGTGATTGACCTGGCCGTGACAGCTCGCGCAACTGATGCCGCGATTCACGTGGGCTGAGTGATCGTAATAAACGTAGTCCGGTGTGCGATGGAGCTGCACCCACTCCACCGGCTGCCCGGTTTTCCAACTCGCCCGGACCGGCTCCAGCTTTGGGTTGTCCTTCTGCACCTGCGTGTGGCAGGCCATGCAGGTTTGCGTGTTCGGCAAGTTCGAATACGCGGCCACATCGACGAAGCTGTGGCAATAGCGGCAATCCATTCCGAGCTGCGAGACATGGATATCATGCGGGAACGGCACGGGCTGGATCGGCTGATAACCGACGCGCGTATATTTTGGCGTGACGTAATACCAGGTCCCCGCGGTCAGTCCGCAGATCATGACTACGCCGCAGATCGCAATCTTGAGCGGCAGCCAATTGGACCAGCGTGGAAAGAAATTCGCCATAGGGCTTAACGAACTGTGATTCCCCGAAGGGCCAGCCGCCAAGATAAAAACGGCGCAAACAGGTGGTTAGGATGTGCGGCGTTCAGAGGACGGTGAAGTTAAGGTTGATCGCCGTGAGACATGGAAGAGATCACGACTCTATAAATCGAGATTGGCTTGGCAAAAGAAAATTGAAAATTTGTTCCCACTTCGTTTCCCCGCCCGCGAACGCGCGACCCTTATTGGATACGGAGATGCGCGGGTTAAGCAAAACCGTAAAAAGATTTTCTTCGCAACTAATCGATCCTCGAACTGCGCTCGACCTTTCCGAGGCGGCTCGTAAAGATATTCGACATGAAGATTGCCAGATCGTTCTTTTTTTCGCTCGTGGTCTGCTGCGTTTGGTCCGGCGCGTTGCGTGCGGAAACGGCGGACACCGTTTTTATTAACGGTAACATTTACACGGGCAACGACCGCGCGCCGAAAGCGGAAGCGATCGCGGTCAAGGGTGGACGAATTATTTTCGTTGGCTCGACTGCAGCCGCGAAAAAAGAATTTCAATCGCCGCAGACCCGCGTGGTCGGTCTTGGGGGAGAAACCGTAGTCCCGGGTCTGACCGATTCGCATTGCCACATCTTCGGCATCGGTGAGCGCGAGATGAATCTCAATCTGGAAGGCGCAAATACGCTGGAAGATTTTCTCGCGCGCGTGAAAGAGCGCGTCTCGAAGACCGAGCGCGGCAAATGGATCACAGGCCGCGGCTGGATCGAGACGTTCTGGAAACCGCCACAATTTCCAACGCGCGCCGACCTAGACAAAATCGCGCCGGAGAATCCCGTTTGGCTGACGCGTGCTGATGGACATGCCTCCGTGGCCAATAGCGCCGCCCTGCAATTAGCGAAGATCGACAAGAACACGCTGAATCCGTTCGGCGGCGAAATCCTGAAAGACAAACAGACTGGCGAACCGACCGGAATGCTGCTCGATCACGCGCAGGAATTGGTGGCAAAAAATATTCCCGGACAAACCGAGGCCGAACGCGAGCAGGCGTTCCTGCTCGGAGTAAAACGCGAGGTCGAGTTGGGCTGGTGCCAGATCCAAAATGCCGGGAGCACCCCGTCGGATATCGCGTTGATCCGCCGCGCCTTCGACGCGGGCAAGGTGAAGCTTCGCATTTACAACGCTGTTTATGGGCCCGGACCGGCGGCGGAATCTCTGCTCAGGGACGGAATGATCCTGGACGAACATGAGCGTCGATTCACCCAGCGCACGATCAAAGTGGTCTTTGACGGTGCGCTCGGCTCGCGCGGTGCGGCCTTGCTCCAGCCCTACGCCGACGCGCCCGAAACGTCCGGCTATCTCACCCAGAAAGAATCCGAGCTGTCGCCGATGTTCGAGCAAGCCCTGGAGCGCGGCATCCAGGTTGAAACGCACGCCATCGGCGATCGCGCGAATCGGGTGATCCTCGATCTTTATGAGCGCGCCCTGAAATCCGTGCCGCCTGAAAAACGGAAAGTTGGCGAACCACGCTGGCGGGTGGAGCACGCGCAGATTCTAAGCGCGCAGGATATCCCGCGGTTCTCGAAACTCGGTGTGATCGCGTCCATGCAACCGTCGCATGCAATCAGCGATTTATTTTTCGCGCCGAGCCGGCTCGGGAAGGAACGCTTAGCGGGAGCGTACGCGTGGCAAAGTTTGATCAAATCCGGCGCGATTATTTGCGGCGGGTCCGACGCGCCGGTGGAACGCGGTGAACCGATGATAGAATTCTACGCCGCCGTCACGCGCAAAAGCATCAAAGGCGAATCACGCGAAGGCTGGCATCCCGAGCAGGCCCTGACCCGTGAGCAGGCTTTGAAGATGTTTACGGCTTGGCCGGCATTCGCCGCGTTCGAGGAGAAGGACAAAGGCTCAATCGAAGTCGGGAAGCTGGCGGACCTGACCATTCTTTCCGCCGACATCATGAAAGTGCCCGAGGCCGCCATATTAAATACACGCTGCATCATGACGGTCGTCGGCGGGGAGATCGTCTTTGCGGAGACGTACACGCCCGATCGCGCCGCCTCAGAATGAACCTCGCACGATGCCTGTCATCCCGAGCCGCGTAGACGGCGAGGGACCTCCCAGTCGCAGGGTCACTCACGCAAACAACGCTTCGCGATCCACGCAGTCCGGCGTGGCGAGGGCGTTGCTGCTTGTCTGTGTAACTCCAGACCGCCTGTGGGGTCCCTCGCCGTCTGCGCGGCTCGGGATGACAGTATCGGGCGCGCTCTGTTAGACCTACGAGTACAGATACTCGTCGTGATACTCCCGCTGCGGCGCGAATTGCACGGTCTCGTCGCCGCCGGTCTCGGGATATTCGAAGATCTTTCCTTCGTAATTCCGGATCACGATCTTCTCGTTGTCGTGATACAAAACGTAACCGGGATTGATCGGCACCTTGCCCCCGCCGCCAGGCGCATCGATCACGAATTGCGGCACGCCATATCCGGTCGTGTGTCCGCGCAATCCTTCGATTATCTCGATTCCTTTCGCGACGGACGCCCGCAGATGCGACGAGCCGTTGATCAGGTCGCACTGGTAAACGTAGTACGGGCGCACCCGGCACATGAGGAGCTTTTGCACGAGCGTCTTCATCGTATCGATGTTGTCGTTCACGCCGGCCAGGAGCACGCTCTGGTTTCCAAGCGGGATGCCATGATCCGCCAAACGTTCGAGGGCCTGCTTCACTTCCACCGTTAATTCCCGCGGATGGTTCGCATGCACGCTCATCCAAAGCGGATGGTATTTTTGCAGCATACGACAAAGCTCAGGCGTGATGCGTTGCGGCAGGAAAATCGGAACGCGGGTTCCGATGCGGAGAAATTCGATGTGCGGAATCGCCCGCAAACGTTTCAGAATGCGCTCGAGTTTCTCGTCGCTGAAAATAAGGGCGTCGCCACCGGAGAGCAGAACGTCGCGTACTTCGGTGTGCTCTTCGAGATAACGGAACGCTTCCTCGAAATCGGTGTGTAGTTCCTGTTCGCCGACCCCGCTCACGACGCGGCTGCGCGTGCAATAACGGCAATAGCTGGCGCAGCGGTCCGTCACGAGAAAAAGAACGCGATCGGGATAACGATGGACCAGGCCGGGCACCGGCATGTGCGAGTCTTCACCGCACGGGTCGGCCATGTCGTAAGGCGATTCCCACGTTTCCTCGATGCGAGGGATGACCTGGCGCCGGATCGGGCAATCGGGATTGTCGCGCTCGATCAGGTTGAAAAAATGCGGGGTGATGGCGAGCGCCAGCTTCGTGCCCGACAGGAGAACGCCGCTGCGTTCCTCATTTGATAACACCAGGTGCTGCTCGAGTTGGGCGAGCGAAGTGACCCGGTTTTTGAGCTGCCATTTCCAGTCGTTCCAGAGTTCCGCCGGGACATCCGGCCAATAGCCGGGCGCATGCGAGACGAACGCTTTTCCATCAATTTTGCCGTCGGCAAGAGTGACCATTTTATTTGTGAAGGAGAAGGTTAATGGCCTTAACAATCGTGTCAATATGGGCACCTCACGGTGCGCAGCACCGTCTCCTGCTCCTGATCTTGATCCTGCTCCTGATCCTTCCTTGAGCTTCTCGCCGTTAGACCAGGATCAAGAGTAAGATCAGGATCATGAGCAGGAGTTGAGGGCAACATCGCCCTGTTGCCAATTGAACAGCTATCGTAAACTCCGTGTCGAAGTACCTGCCATGCGCAACGCCGTTCACCTTCTTGCTCTCCTCCTCGCGTGCTCTTCGCTGCGCGCCGCTCCTCCGCTCGCTCAACCGGAAGCTTCCCCTACCCCGACCGTCCCGGCCGCGGCAGCCGACGCCGGCAAAGATGTCGTGCACCAACTCAACAGCGCGTTTACGAAAGTTTTCGAAATCGTGGCGCCGACCGTCGTGATCATCGAGGTGACCAAGAAGAACGATTCGAGCGACAATCCCTCTCTCGATGATCTTTTCTTCCAGGGACCGCGCGATGAAGATTCGCCCCGGCGGAACCCGCGCAGGGATCAGCCCGTTCAGAGCGAAGGCTCCGGATTCATCGTGCGAGCCGATGGCTACATCTACACGAACTACCACGTAGTCGAAGGTGCCGACCGGGTGGATGTGAAGCTGAAGGATGGCCGTGAGTTCCAGGCGAAGGTCGTGGGCACCGATGAGAAAACGGATGTGGCCGTGATCAAGATCGAGGCCACCGGCCTGCCGGTCGCGCAGTTCGCGGATAGCGACGCGGTGCGAGTAGGCCAATTTGCCTTCGCGATCGGGGCGCCGTTCAAGCTCGATTACACTTTCACCTACGGCGTGATCAGCGGGAAAGGCCGGAGCAAATTGCTGGCGACCGGCGGCTATTCGATTTCGGATTATTTGCAGACCGACGCCTCCATCAATCCGGGCAACAGCGGCGGCCCGCTCTGCGACATCGACGGCAAAGTGGTCGGCATGAACACGCTGATCAACGGGCTGAATCGCGGTCTGGGTTTCGCCATCCCGAGCAATCTCGCGAACGAGATTGGGCTCCAGCTCATCGCCGGTCACAAGATCATCCGGCCGTGGCTGGGCATCCGGATCGAATCGCTCGGCGACGACCCGACCATCCGCGATCTGTTCAAGGGGCTCGATAAGGGCGTGGTCGTGCGCACGATCGAAGCCGACGCGCCGGCCTACAAGAGCGACCTGCGCCCGTTTGATGTCATCACGCAGGTGGACAATGCGGCGGTGGCCAGCGACACGCAGCTTCAGCGCGAGATTTTGAAAAAGAAGGTCGGGCAGAATGTCGAGCTGACAGTTTGGCGAAAAGGCCAGACGCTCAAGATCGCGGTCACGACCGGCGAATTGCCGAGCGATATTTCGCGCGCCTCGAACGAGCTGGTTCCGCCGGCGCCATCGAAACCGGAAGACTCGAATAAGTTCGGCCTGCAGGTCCAGGAGCTGACCAAGGAAGTCGCGACGCGCTTGAAACTGAATGTCACTCAGGGCGTGATCGTGACCGACGTGGCGGAGAACAGTCTCGCCGCCGCGCAGGACATCCAGCGTGAGGACGTGATCACGGAAGTGGATGGAAAGCGCGTGACGAGCGTGGCGTCATTCCGTGAAGCGCTCACGAAAGCTGATCCGCGTAAAGGGATCCTGCTCTACCTCGATCGCAAAGGGAGCAAGACCTTCGCAGTGTTGAAGGCTGGCAACTAAAGGCGGGGCCTCAAGCACCCGCTCAGAGAAGAACGGCGGTATGAAAACCGCCGCTGCTAAATTTACTCAACTCCTCTTGTTGCCGGCCAGCAAGAGGATGACGCCGCCGACCAGGCAGAGACCACCGAGGATTGGCGGCAAAGGAAAGGTTTTCTCGCGGTTCGCGCTCACTTGCAGCGGACCGGCGTCGATGACTTTCTCGCGTTTAGTATAGGTGAAACCTCCATACGCGAGGGCAATAATGCCGATCGCGATCAGGAGGATCCCGACGATCCCCACGGGCCTCATCTTGCGAGGGCCCTTAAATCCCGCGACGGCCCGAGATCAAATTGAAGATCAGCACGACGACGGCGATCACCAACAGGATGTGAATGAGGTTGCCGCCGAACGGGACGATGAACCCGCCGAGAAGCCAAAGAATCAGAAGAATTACGAAGATGGTCCAGAGCATATATTTCCTTTTAGTTGAGGTTTCCCTAGCTTCGTGCGCGGTCGCACTGATGCGCTTAAAGATTTTTCGATTGGCCAGATTTTCGACCATCGCCCCGCCTTTTGCATAAATTCGAACAAAGAGCTGGCGGCCTGAATTCAAAAACAATAAAACGCTTTCGCATCGCCTTGTTTCCATTTCGAAAGCCATACCCATATGCGTCTCAACTTTCTCTTTTATTTCTTTGCCAGCGCCCTGACTGCGATGGGCTGCGCCTATCAGGGCGAAGTCGTCCACAAGATTTCCCGCGAGCGGCCGGACACGAGCATGACGGGCCAGGGAGGAATCCATTCGTTTGTTTTCCGTGGCCCCACCGGAACTTCACGGCCGCCCATCACTCTTCCAGGACCGGAATTTTGGGGGACTGAACCGAGCGGAAAATACGCGTTCTATCTGCGTGACAAGCAGGGAAGCGCGCGCTGGCAATTGGTCACGCCGGAAGTATTCGCGCGTTATGAGATCGGACAATATTTCAATGACGCCGAAGCCGGACCTTCCCGGGACAAATACTCCACGGATGCCAAGACGATGCAGCTAGTGGTGCGGCATCACCGCACAAAAACAGCGCACGCGCGCAGCAGCAAGCATCGTAACAGAGTGCACCGCGCCCTGGCGAAGCATCGCCGGAATCATCACTCGAACCACATCGCCCAGAACTAGGAATATCGGAGCCGGCACGCTCTCGCTTTGGAGCTGGCACTCAACGGCCTGGGGGCAGGCCGTCTCCAGTCAGGCCGTCGCCAGTTTCTCGCAAGGCGGCCCGCAGATTCCAATTGCAGGCGCGGAGACGTTCGACCGCTTCGGCGTGATCGCATTTTGTCAGTTCCGCGACGAGGCGGGCAGCGCGGTCGCGCAGTTTGTCGTTCGAAATCGAGAGATCGATCATCAGGTTCCCCCGCACTTTACCGAGCGCCACCATCGCTCCTGTGCTGAGAATATTGAGCGCGACCTTCGTGGCGGTGCCGGCCTTTAGGCGGGTAGAGCCGGTCAGGATCTCGGGCCCCGTTTCCAAGTCGATGTGGAGATCGAACTCCTCAGTCCGGGCGCGGGCCGGATTGCAGGTCAGAAAAATGCTCTGCGCGCCGCGGCTTTTCGCCTCCGCCAGAGCGCCGAGCACGAACGGCGTCCGGCCGCTCGCGCTGATTCCGCACACGATATCCGCCTCGGTCACGCCGCGTTCTTCAATCGCGACTGCGCCGCCGCCTCGTTCGTCCTCCGCGCCCTCGACGCTGCGATGAAGCGCATTGATGCCTCCGGCCATGATTCCCTGCACCGTCTCGGGCGACGCGCCAAACGTCGGCGGAATTTCGCTCGCATCCAGCACGCCGAGTCGCCCGCTCGTCCCGGCGCCGACATAAAACAAGCGCCCCCCTTTGCGCAGAACTCCAGTGACCATCTCCACTCCGCGTGCGAGCGTGGCGGACTCTTTGCGCAACGCATCCTGCACGAACTTTTCCTCCTCGACGAAAAGATCGACCAATTCGCGGGCGCTCAATTTCTCGAGATTTTCGGAACGCGGATTGCGTTGTTCGGTCAAGGCCCGCGCGAGGTTCTCTATCTCGCCATCTTTTGTCTCGATCTGGACGATCGCGGGCGCCGCCCCCGTTTCCGCCGCGAGCCAGGCGGCGCCAAACTCGGGGGATTGTTCACTCATGGCCACGCGAGCGTCGGGCATGTTCTTCTTCAGCTTTCGCCGGAAGGCATGGGTGTAAACGGAGTCGCGCTGAAAAAGGCCACCGAGCAGGATCACTTTGGGCGCGAGCAAATGCAGACGAGTTGCGACCGCTTCCGTGTATTCGCTCAACACCCCCGCGCCTTCCTCGACAATTTTCAGCGCGTTCGCGTCACCTGCCGTGGCCGCTTCGAAAACAATTCGCGCCATCGAGGCGATTTCCATCTTGTCGGCGTTTTGGGCCCAGCGGACGAGATCGTCGCGGCTGTTCAGGGAAAGCGCGCGCAGGATGCCGGTGGTGAATTGCGCTTCGGCGCGATGCAGATCGTATTCGCGCAAAATGAAACGCAACGCCTGCACCGAAAGATAATAGCCGCCGCCGGCATCGCCCAGGATGTGGCCCCAGCCACCCGCCTTCTCGACCCGATCGCCACGGCGGCCAGTCACGGAAGCGCCCGTGCCGGCATTAACCGCAATCCCATCGCCATGACCCAACGCGGCCGCGAGCCCGGAGTCCCGATCGCTCCCCACCACGATCTTTGCCTTCGGCCAGATTTCCGCGCAGAGCATTTCGAGCGCGTGGCGATCATCCGGCCCGCAGCCGGCCAGAAACATTCCAACGCGATCGGCCTCGTTAGGCAACTGCCGAAAGATGGAGCGCAGACGGTCCGGCGAGGTCAGACGAAAATTTGAAGCGGGCAGCTTGCCCTGATCGACCACGACAAGATTCTCCGAAGCGCGTTCGACCAGGATCCAGGCGGTTTTTGTTCCGCCGCCTTCGACACCGAGGATTCGGTCGCTCACTTCGTCATGCTTAACTGCTTCGGGGAAATTTGAAAGCCTGCCCTTCAAGTACTAAAAACGGGGATTTCAAACCGGCGCTCCCTGGCCATTATTAGGTCATATGGCTTTGGACGAAAAAGATGCCGCCGAGCGCATCGCCAGGCTGCGACGCGAGATCGAGGAGCACAATCACCGCTACTACGCGGAGGCCGCTCCTAGCATCAGTGACCGCGAATACGACAAGCTCTTTCGCGAGCTGAGCGACCTCGAAAATTCGTTTCCGAAGTTGGCGGCGGCCGATTCACCAACGCAACGCGTTTCCGGTAAACCGCTCAAAACGTTTGCCCAAATCACGCATCGCGCGCCGATGCTCAGCCTCGACAACACTTACTCGGAAGAAGAGGTGAAGGATTATTACCGCCGGATGGAGCGGCTGCTGCCGGCTCAAAAAATCCCGGTGGTGATCGAGCCGAAAGTGGATGGCGTGGCCGTTTCGCTCCTCTACGAGAAGGGCGAGCTTCGATATGCCGCGACCCGGGGCGACGGAAATGTGGGCGACGATATCACGCAGAATATCGTGACGATTCGCGCGGTGCCGAAGCGGCTGAAAGGGGACGCGCCCGCTCTCCTCGAGTTACGGGGCGAAGCCTATCTGGACAAAAGCGGCTTCACAAAATTGAACGCGGAGCGAACGAAGGCCGGCTTGCCGGAGTTCATGAATCCGCGTAACGCCGCCGCGGGCTCGCTCAAACAGCTCGATCCCGCCATCGCCGCACAGCGACCGCTCGGAGTGATTTTTTATGGAACCGGCGCGATGGAAGGCATCGCGCTGGAAAAACATTCGGAGCTTTTCGCTTTGCTGAATAAGCTGGGGTTGCCCGGCACGGAGCGCTGGTGGCTGGCGGATTCCGTCGAAGAAATCCTAAACGCGATTCATGAACTGGACCGGGTCCGGCATGATTTCCCTTATCAGACAGATGGCGCGGTCATCAAAGTCGATTCGTTCGCGCAGCGCGAGACGCTGGGATTCACCGCGAAGTCACCGCGTTGGGCGATCGCGTTCAAGTACGAAGCGGAGCGAGTCGAAACGCGGCTGCTCGATATTTTGATTCAGGTGGGGCGCACCGGAACGCTGACGCCGGTGGCGGCGCTCGAGCCGGTCACGGTAAGCGGCAGTCGCGTGGCCCGAGCCACGTTGCATAACGAGGAAGAGATCGAGCGGAAAGACGTCCGGATCGGCGACGTCGTCATCGTCGAGAAAGCCGGTGAAGTGATCCCCGCGGTGGTCGGCGTGCGGACTGATCTCCGCACCGGTGCCGAGAAGAAATTCAAGATGCCGAAGAATTGTCCGGAATGCGGAAGTCTGGTGGTTAAGGACGAAGGCCAGGTCGCGGTCCGTTGCGTCAACGGCCAGTGCCCGGCCCAATTGCGGCGCCGGATCGAGCACTTCGCTTCACGGGGAGCGATGGACATCGAAGGGCTCGGTGAAGCGATGGTCGGCCAGCTGGTCGAACATAAATTGCTCCGCGACGTGAGCGACATTTACGCGCTCAACTCGGCTGCGCTGAGCGAACTCGAACGCATGGGAGAAAAGAGCGTGAGCAATTTGCTGGAGGCGATCGAACGCAGCAAAACGCGTCCGCTCTGGCGCCTTCTTTTCGGTCTCGGCATTCTGCATGTCGGCGTCAGCGCATCGCGGGCTTTGGCCGATCACTTTCCGGACCTCGATGCGATCGGGCAAAGCTCGGAGGAGGAACTCCAGCGCATTCCCGATGTGGGCGAAGTGGTCGGTCGCAGCATCCACGATTTTTTCCGGCAGAAGGGAAATCAGGAGACGGTCGAGAAATTGCGCCAGGCGGGTTTGCGATTCAAAGCGGAGGAAAAACCGGCAGCCGATGCCGCGCCGGGATTCAAGGGCACCACCTGGGTGATAACCGGCACGCTCAGTCAATCGCGCGATGAAATCGCGGAGACGATCATCGCGCGCGGCGGAAAAGTGAGCGGCAGTGTGAGCAAGAAAACGAGTTACGTGCTCGCGGGCGACGAGGCCGGCAGCAAACTCGAGAAAGCGAAAAAACTCGGGGTGCGCGTCCTGGACGAAGCAGCGTTTCGAAAAATGCTCTGAGCGCGCGACGCTCATTCGACTTGTCAGCGCTCGGCGCACTGACTAACCAAGCGCGTGCCCGAAACATCTCTCCCCGCAGGCGATCCCTCCCCGCTTCTCGAAGAAGCGCCCGGCCCTCCACCCAGGAAGCGGTGGCGTTGGTGGATTCATCTCGTACTGATCGGAGGTTACCCGCTTTTGGGAATGGCGCTGCGCTCTGCGTTCATCGTGCGTGGACCGGCTTTGTCGGGCAACGTGCGCGGGCTGCTCTTCGTTTGCACTTTCGAGCTCCTTCTGTTTTCGCTCATCTTCGGCCTGGGCTGGCTTGCTTCTCGCGCGTCGCCCGAAGAATTATTGTTTAAATGGCGCCCTGGCTGGTGGGTCGTGCCGCTTGGGATTGCCTACTCCGTTGCGATCCGGCTGGTGCTGCTCGTCGTGATCGTGGTGGTGGTCCTGTTTCTAGTCACGACGCACACGACCACCCCGGAAAAAATGCAGGGCTTTGTCAGCACAAATCGCCCAAACGTGGAAAAGCTGGTCAGCGTTTCGGCGATGCGGAGCGATCCCTCGTACTATTGGCTGACCGTGACGCTCGTCAGTTTCGTTATCGCCGGTCTGCGCGAAGAAATGTGGCGCGGGGGCACTCTCGCCGCCATGCGCGCACTCTGGCCCGGTGCTTTCGCCTCGCGCGTCGGACAATGCCTGGCCGTGACCGTGATCGCACTTCTCTTCGGCATCATGCACTTGAGCATGGGGCTGACCGCGGCCGCGATGGCCGCCATCCTCGGCTGGTTGCTTGGCATGATCATGGTCGTCCACAAGTCGATCTGGCCTGCGGTGATCGCGCATGGCCTGTTTGACGCTGCCACCTTCGCGATCCTGCCCTGGTCCCTCGAAAAGCTCCGGCACCTCCACTAACGGGGGGCGCAGTTTGGGAAGTCAGCCGAAACTTCTCTGCAATTTAGGATTGTCTTTGGCGAACGAGAAAGGTAGCCACAGATTCTGTGCGCCAATCCAGCCTCCTCCGCGTCGTTGTCTGTCTTAGCATTTCCATTCTTCCGCTCGCTGCCCAGGCCGGCAGTTTTGTTCTAAACGAACAAAGCGTTAGCGGCCTCGGCCTCTCGTTCGCCGGGGGTGCAGCCCAGGCCGAAGATGCTTCCACACTCTTCTTCAATCCGGCCGGCTTGACCCTGCTCGATCGGGGCGAGCTGCAGCTTGGCTTGAACGCGATCATCCCCTCAGCGGAATTCACGAACCAGGGCACGCGTTACAATTTGCCGGGCACGCCGTTTAACGGCCTGCCAGTGGCGGGGGACAACGGCGATAACGGCGGCGTCTTCCACATCATTCCAAATTTCTATTTAACCCAGCCGGTTTTCCGCAGCCCAAAATACGGGGACCTTACCATCGGTCTGGGCATGACCGCGCCGTTTGGATTGGAAACGAATTACGACCCGGCCTGGGTTGGCCGCTACGCTGCTCTCCGGACGAAGCTCACCACCATCGATCTCCAGCCAACGGTCGCCTACCGGATGTTCGATCGGCTTTCGTTCGGCGCCGGCATCGATATCCAATATGCTTCGGCGCGTTTATCGCAGGCGATCGATTTCGGCCTGGCAGCACAATCACCGCTCGGCCAGTTCTACGCTGCGTTGCCCGCAGTTCTCGCCGGGCGCGGCGTGCCCGCTGCCGCGATTCCCGGCATTATCGCCGCGACTCGGCAGGCCTACACCGATGCGGGCTTTGTGCCCGGAGGCCTGGATGGCGTTTCGGAAATCGCAGGGGACGATATAAACGTCGGATTCACGCTGGGCGCGCTGCTGGAATATCGCAAGGGCGGCGAGCCAGGGTCATTTCTCCAGGAAGGCCGCATCGGTTTCAGTTACCGCTCGGCCATCAGCCACACGATTGAAGGCGATGCCGAGTTTCGCCGGGTTCCGTTGATCACTGCACCGGGCGCGCCCGCGCAGTTCCCGACGCCGAACGCTTTCCAAGCCGTGTTTTTTGATCAGGCCGCGACCGCCACGGTCGATCTGCCAGACATCTTTCACTTCAGCATTTATCAGCGGTTCCACCAGCAGTTCGCCATCCTGGGAGATGTCACCTGGACGCGCTGGAGCGCCTTGCAGGAAGTGCCGATCGTCTTTGAAAACCCCGGCACACCGACCAACGTGCTCAACATCAGCTATGACGATGCGCTGCGCTACGCCGTCGGTCTGGAATGGTACGCGTGCAAGACGCTGACGTTCCGCGCGGGCTTCGCTTATGACGAGACACCAATCCGCAACGAGCAACTGCGCACGCCTCGCGTTCCGGATAACAACCGCTACTTCATCTCCGCCGGCCTCCGCTGGTCGCCCAAGGACTGGATGGATATCGATGTCGGATACGCGCACCTTTTCGTCGAAGATCCACGGAGCGACTTCACGGATAGCCAGGGGCATGAGCTCCTCGGAACCTACGACGCGCAGGTCGATATCATCAGCGCGTCGGTCACCATCAAGTGGGGCGGTCCGCGCCCCGTGACGGAATCCTACGCGAAGGACAGCAAGGAACGCAGCGTGTTCCGCAAGTAAGCGGGCCGAAACGCTGCGGCACTCTCAGCCTGATTACGGCGTGCGGTTCGCAGGCGAATCGAGACGCAGCGGAGCACCGTTCATCCCGGGTGAGGCGAGGCGCGGCGCATGATGGCTCGCTGGGTGAAAATCCGCCTGAACCTCGAAAGTTAGTTTCTCCTCGCCGCGCACGACGACGATCGGAACGGTGTCCCCCGCCGTGATGAAAAACGAGGCGTCAATCACATCCTCCGGCTCGTGCACTTTCGTCGCGCCGACTTGAATAAGGATATCGCCCGTTTTCACTCCCGAGCCGAAAGCCGGCGTGTCCCGCATGATTTCGGTCATCTGCGCCCGCGAGCCTTCCGTGAATTTCTCCGCCTCGGCCACATTGATGCCGATCCAACCATGGCGCGCTTCGCCGAAGCGGACGAAGTCATTGCGGATCTTTTCCGCGGCATCGATCGGCAAGGCGTAGCAGGCCGAGCCATTATCGATACTGCTGACGAGAATCCCGACGACCTCGCCTTTGAAATTTAAGAGCGGGGCGCCCGCTTCGCCGCGTTGAGTGGGAAGATTCACCCGCAAATGTGTCGTGGAAAAATACCGGCCGAGAAATTTCCGATCGAATCCTGCGATCATGCCGAAACTGGGCGTCTCGGGGAGATCGAGCGGAAAACCAATCGTGATCACAGGCGTCGCCACCTCGATCTCCGCCGACTTGCCGATCGGCAAAGCGGGCGTAGCAATATCTGCCTTTAGGATGGCAATGCCGCTGCGCACATCGGAGAGCATCACGCGCACCGGATATTTTTTGCCGTCGAATTCAACCGTCAGGTTCTCGGTATCACCGCCCACGGAAAAGGCGGTGTAGATGGTCCCTGCGGGATCGATGAAGAATCCGGTCCCGGAGAGATCGCCGTGCTCGTCGGTGCCCCGAATTTTTACCACCGCTTTCGACGATCTGTCGAAAACATCTTTGACCTCTCGGCTGATCGAATTAGCCGAAGGCAATTCCTGCGCGCCGACCGCCGCGACGAGGACGCAAAAAGTCAGCGCAAAGGAAGCCCGAACCACCGCGAGAGAAACCGTCCCGAAATCGGAGACGAGATTAGAACCGGAACGCAGCCTCATAACTCACGGGAGTGCTATCGAGAACGTAGCGCGGAGGCGTCGCGGAACGGTGAGTTTTTGAAGTGTAGTTAACGTCGCGCAGAAGCTTCGGACCCAGATCACGCGTCGTCATCGACGAGGAGAGAGTCAAAGCCGGCTCGGGCAACGCCGTGGCCATGACCGGAGCTCGATTTTCGGATGCGACGTTCGGAGCCTCCGGAGCCTGATACATCTTCAAGGAAATGACCGCTGCACAAACCACGACCGCGGTGACCGCAGCCGGATAGGAGGTAAGGGCTCCCACATTGAGGCGGAACATGAAATCCTGGGCGCGCTGAAGGGCAATCCTCCAGAGCGGCTGCCGCAATAACTCGTCGCGCTGCCGGCGATGAAATTCGTGGAGAAAATTATCGAAGTAGCCCGGCGGCGGTTGCTCATGCCGTTTCAGACGCAACAATTTGCCGATATCTTCTTCGCTAAATTCTTTCATTCCGCTGGTGCTCTAAAAATTGATTGGGCTAGGTAACAGGATTCTTCCGGAATTCTTCCAGATAGTTTTGCAGTTGTCGATTCGCGTAGAAGAGCCGGGAACGTACCGTACCCTCGGAAACACGCAAGATTTTGCTGATCTCGGCATGAGGCATCCCTTGGATATGGAACATGGTGACCACGGCTCTGTGTTCATCAGACAATTTCATCATGGCCGCGTTCAATCTTCCCTGAAGCTCGGAAAGGTCCGCTTCCCGCACCGGACTGCTCGTGGCAGTGAGCTCGAGAAACTCCTTGTCGTTCTGCACGCTGGCGTCCATGTCGTCGAGGCTGAGATGAAAACGGCGGCCGCGCTTCTTGAGGAAGTTCAGGGTCATGTTGACCGCGATCGAATGAATCCAGGTGTAAAAAGAGGACTTGCCCCGAAATCCGCCGATTGATTTGTAGGCCTTCGAGAAAACGTCCTGAAGCAGGTCGTTCGTGTCCTCGTGGTTCGAGGTCATGTTGTAAACGAGACCGTAGAGACGCGGGGTGTATTTCACCACGAGCTGGTCGAAGGCGGCGGCCTCGCCCGCCTGGGTGCGCGCGACGAATTGCTGGTCTTCATCCGATCTCGGCTGTTCCATCGCGTCGCGTTTAGGCTTACCACGCGAGCGGAGCCCCGACGACAACAAATCGGAGAAGCGACGCGGAGATGGCAGTGCGATGGAAGGATTCATCTTTTTCGCGGGCGCGGGGCGCATCAGCGGCGATCGCGCACCGACATGAGCCAGAGCAAGTTGCCAAGCGTGGCGATGAACGCCGCGACGTAAGTGAGCGCGGCCGCGTTCAACACTTTGTTCACGCCGGCGACTTCGTTGCCCGGCTGGACGATGCCCATCTGTTGCAGAATGATCTTCGCCCGCCGCGACGCATCGAACTCCACCGGCAGGGTGATGAGCTGGAAGGCCAGCAGGATCATGTAGCAATAAATGCCCAGCGTAATGAGCCCCGTCATGTGAAAGATGAAGCCGCCAAAAATGATGAACGGCAACATCTGGGAGGCGACCTGCGTTATGGGCACGATGGCCATGCGTGCCTTGAGCGGAGCGTAGGCTTTGGCGTGCTGAATAGCGTGGCCGGTTTCGTGCGCGGCAATCCCCAGGGCAGCGACCGACGGAGTGCTGTAGACATTGGTCGAAAGGCAGAGGCGCTTGCTGGTCGGATCGTAGTGGTCGCCAAGGTAGTCGTTGATCTCAACCACCTGGACGTCGTTAATCTGCGCGGCCTGCAGGATTTCGCGGGCGGCTTCAGCGCCGGTAATATTGGAGCTGGCGCGGACTTCGCCCCATTTCTTGAAGGCATGGCTCACGCGCCACTGCGCGATGAGTCCGATAATCAGCGGCACGCCGACCAGCAGGAGCCAGTTGCCGCCCATCATTCCCCCTCCGTAATAGTATGCAAGCATATGGTGAAATCTCGTTGATTGGATCAGTGAATCTAAGTGCGCCGATGCGAAACGAAGCCGAACAATCTCACGCTTTGAGAGATTCCTCGACTTCGCTCCGCTCCGCTCAGCATCACTATCTGCAAGATTAGACGCCCGAGCGGTCGGTTCGTTCAGATTTCCAGCCGCTTCTCAAAGCGCGAGAGCATCCGTGTGCCGGTCTTCGTCACCGCAACTACATCTTCGAGTCGCACGCCGCCCAGCCCGGGATAGTAGAGGCCGGGCTCGACCGTCAGCACCTGACCCGGCTTGAAAACGGTTTTCTGGAACCGCGGGATCTCGTGGATCTCGAGACCGAGACCGTGGCCTGTGCCGTGAAAAAATCCGACCTGCCGGCCGTTTCGAACTTCCGTCGGAAAACCGCGATCGGTGAAAAATTGCTTCACCTCGTTGTGCAGATCGAGGCCATCGACACCCGGTTTCATTTTCTTCAGCGCCAGGGCCTGACCTTCCCGCACCGTTTCCCAAAGGCGGCGCTGCTCGTCGCTGGCGCGCCCGCGAACCACTGTGCGAGTGAGGTCCCCAAAGTAACCGCTCTGCGCGTCACGTGGAAAGATGTCGAGAATGATGAGCGAATCGGCCTTGAGCGGGCCCGAGCCGCGCTCGTGTGGATCGCAGGCCTGATCGCCGCCGGCCACGATGGTGTTTGCGGACAGTCCCCCAGCCCGCAGGATCGCGGAATCGATTTCCGCTCGCAGGATTTCCGAGGTCAGAGTGCGTCCCGACCAGGAAAGTTTTTTTCCCGCGCCCGGTTTGGAGGCGGACAAAACTTCCATCGCCCGAGCAAGACCTTTTTCTGTGATGGATGAAGCGCGTCGCATGAGCTGAAGCTCGGCCTCGGACTTCGCTTCACGTTCCGGCCAGAAAAGTCCGTTGGTCGCGCGCACGCGAATCTTGTGGCCGGCCAGCTCCTCCGCGTAGCCGAGCGGAAAATTCGCGGGGACGACGGCGGAGCGCACCCCGCGTTTGCGCAGGAAATGCGACATCACTTTTTCGAAAGGCGGCGCCTTCCTTTGCTTTCCCTGCACCTCCCGCTCAAACTGGCTGTAGGAAACAATCTCGTCCGCCTGTGCCTGTTTCCGTCCGCGATCAACTTCGAGATCGCTCAGGACGATGGTGCGCTTGCCGTTTTGCTCGAGAAAAATAAACGGGTCCGGGACAAAAAATTTCGTCGCGTAAAGCATGTCCGGATCGTGGTCGCTCGCAGCGACAATGAGGCGGGTCTGGTGCTTCACTTTCTTACGCTTGCTCATCCGCCATTCCTAAACGCGAAGGAGGCCGTTGTCATCCGGAGCGCTCAACTACGGGCCGCGGCGAATGCCCAGCCGCCGCACCTCGAGCTGGCGCCGGAGGATCCAATGAAGCAGACCCAGTAACGCCAGGGTCGATCCGACCAGGACCATGGTATTGAAGAGGAATACGTTCACTTTCATCCCGAGGTAACGCTTCTCTTCGCCGAAGAAAACGTTCAGCTTCCCGCCTCGCCGGTAATCGCTTTGCTCCATTTCCGCGTTTGAAATCAGGTCGGAAACTTTCTGATTCACATAGAGTTGCTCGGCCGTGACCGATCCCACAGCGTCCTTGAAGAGCTCGCGATCGAAAGGCCGCTTCCGATCCAGAATCTGGTCGATCACCTTCAGATACCCGTCCAGTTCGTCAGGCGTCCGGGCTTCCAAACCGGACAGAACCGCCAGCGTTTCTTTCAACTCGTTCAGCCGCCTGGTCGCGTCGGCATTCTCATCCTTCTTCGCGACGAGATCATCGATCTCGCGCTGCGTTCGTTCCTGTCGCCGGGTGAGCGGATTGAGTTTCGCCTGCGCCACCACCATTTCTTCATACGACCAGCGCATGGCGATGAACTGGCAGACAAACGGCACCTGCAATCGGCTGTTCATCTTCTTCCCCTGCTCGTCATTCGGATGCTCCGAGAACCACCGGGTGAAAGTGTAAACGAGCGCGAGGTTACGGTTCATGTCCTCGTACTTAATGAGCGCTCCGCCCATGATGATCTGTGGAATCAGAACCAGCGGCACGATGTTGGCCGCGGTTTTCGGATCGGCCACCAGAGACGAAATGACCAGGCCCAGCGCGACCCCGCCCATCGCCGTCATCAGCATGACGCCGAGATCGATCCAGAACATTCCGCGGATCGCGAGAATGTAGTTCCCGATCAGGACGAAGAGGACGCACTGGAAGAGCGCGAAGAATCCGAGCGAGACAAATTTCGAGAAAACGTAGTAGGGCAAACGGACGTTCAGATTGCGTTCACGCTGGAGGACCGCGCGGTCGCGAATGATGTCGTCGGCACTGTTCGTTAGGCCGAGGAACATCGCCACGATTAGGCTGAGGAAAAGGAAGGTCGGGATGTGATAGGCCGACGCGAAGTCGTAATGCCCGCTGTCCGAATAGCGCAGGAGCGTGGCAATGAGCAGAGCCAGGACCGGCGCGACGCCGATGGTGATGACGAGGTTGGCCCGGTTCCGCAGCTTGCTCATGAACGAGCGGCGCAGCAGCGTGCGCAACTGCGTCCATTCATCCCGCCAGCGCATGAAGAAGCGCTTTTTGTTCGTCGGCGCCGCCGGCAACGGGGGCGGTGGGGAGCGGCGGAGCGAGACCTGTTTGACGTCCTGGATGAGCCGGAACGCCTCATATTTGTCGCGCCAGAACTCCGGAGAGTAGCGGCGGGCCGCGATCAGTTGTCCGCGCGAATTTTCCTCATAGATCACATCGCCGCTGATGTCGCGCAGCGGCGTTTCGAGCACATCAAAAATGAATTCCGGCCGCGTAGTTCCACAGGATGGACATGCACCCAGGTCGGCGCCGAACTGGTGCTGGTGTTCCGCCTCCGCGAAGTAACGGAGCATGTCCGTCGGCGTGCCGAAAAAGACCAGACGTCCGCCCTTATCGAACAGGATCGCCTTGTGAAACATCTGGAAGAGTTTCGAGCTCGGCTGGTGAATGGTGACGATGATGATTTTGTTGTGGGCCAGCGCGCGGATGATCTCGATCACGTGCTCGGAGTCCTTCGATGAAAGGCCCGAAGTCGGCTCGTCGAAGAGATAGACGTCCGCCGATCCGATCATATCGAGACCGATGTTGAGGCGTTTGCGCTCGCCGCCGCTCAGCGTCTTTTTCACCGGACTGCCGACGATGCTGTCGCGGCGCTCGTTTAACCCGAGCTCGATCAGTTTCCCCTCGAGCCGGCGCGTCAGATCGCGTCCGGAAAGATGGGGCGCGCGAATGGCCGCGGCGAATTGCAGGTTCTCCCCAATGGTGAGGTGTTCATCGAACGCGTCTTCCTGCGGGATGTAACTGATGTAGCCCTTGAGCTGCTCGAGGTTGTCGTAGAGTGGCCGGTCGTTGAGCAGGATCTGGCCCTGGGTGGGCTGAAGCTGCCCCCCGAGGACTTTCATGAGCGTGCTCTTGCCGGAACCGCTCGCGCCCATCACGCAAACCAGCTCGCCGCGATTGATGGCGAAGGAAATTCCTTCGAGCGCGATTTCCGAATTCGTGAAGCGATGGTTGACGTCCACCACTTCGAGCGAGCGAATGATGTTGCGCTCTTCCTCGATGATTCGCTCGGAGAAATTGCAGCGCAAAAATTGGCCGACATCGATCCGGATCGTGTCGCCATCGACCAGCGGTGCAGTGCCGCGGACCGGCTCCTCCCCCACCATGATCGGCCGGTCTGCATCGATCACTTCCAGCGTCCCGACCCGTTTGTCGTAATCGCAAAGGATTTTCAAAAGGACGTCGCCGCTCGTCCCCGGTGAAAGCAGAATGTCGTCTTCCTCGAGCAAGCTCGGATTATTCGAGACGAGATATTCCGATTTGGAAGCCTTGAGCTGGAAGCGGCCGCCCATGGCGCGGGCTCGCCGCCGCAGATCGAGCAAATCCATCTCGCTGTCGTTGTGGAAAATGATTTTGTCTTCCAGCGTCGCTTCCACCTGGGTGCCGGACTTCAGCGCGATGCTGTTCAGGACCGCGTCCACGTCCTTCAACGCCTTGACCCGCACCTTCAAACCGAAGGTAACTTCCAGCGCGCTTTCCCGCGTCCGCGATCGCTCGAGTTGGACCTCATCGGCGTCTTTGTGCACGCGCACGAAAATCTGCGGGAGCGAGACGTTTTTCTTCGCGTTGAAATACGCCGCCAATTCCTGGTAGGTCAGAAATTGATCGCCGACCAAAATCCGCTGTCCGGGGTAGATCCGGCAAAAACCGCCGCGCAAAAGCGGCCGTCCGCGGACCGAGATAGTCTGCCCGCTGTAATTCTTGAGCAGGATCAGGTCGTGATAACGAAAAGCGAGCAACCGGTCGGCGCCGCTCAGGCTCTTCAACGTCACGTCCGCTGCGCTGGTGGTCCCAAAGGAGAGCGATTCAAGAGGAGACGCGCCCCTCTGGTAGATGGTGGCATCGGCATCTTCCGAGGCGTTCAATTGGTAAACGATATCGATCGCCTGCGCGGCCATCCCGAGCTGCGACATAAACGAGTAAAAGGCGACGACCTGTTCCTGCTTCAGACCCGCCTGCGAGATCAGGTCATAGAGCTGTACGCCCAGCATGATCTTTCGATCGGCGCTGAGCTGGACGGATAACTTCTGCGCCATCGCGGAGAGATCCTGTTGCTCGTAGAGCGCCTGGCGAAAAAGCTGCCGCAGCTCCGAATACACTGCCTCGGGATAATCGTAACGCAGAAACCCGAGGCTGGAATCGATCTCCTCTTCCAGGAGCACCCCATCTGCCTTTGAGAAGCTGGCCAGCACCTGGATGAGAAGCGGCAGCAGGTTCGGCCCTTCGGAAACGCTGCGCGGCTTGCGGAGCGCTCGGCGCATCCAGCGACGGCTCCGGCGTTGTATCCGATAGGCAAACGGAGTTACGCGCTGCACCGCGCGATCGATTTTGTCTGCGACTAGATTAAGGGCCGTCATTCAGGAAACTGCGCCTCAAAATTACCGGAAGACCGCCGCAACGCAATCACTGGAGCCAGCGCGCCCTCGCACCGGGAGAGCGAGCACAGCTTTCCCCAACGGCCTGAGGGCAGGCCGTCTCCAAGAGAGACGGAGAAAGCGTGCCGTAGCTTCTCATTCCACCTTCGTCATTCGTCCTTCGTCATTCCGATCGCCGGTCCCCCTCCTCCTCTTTGCAATGGCAAAGCCTTCATGTTAGCCTTTTCCCGCTCGCTCAAAAGCGCGCTCCATCGCCCATGTCCCAACCTGATCGCAACTCCCAAAAGGAGAATAAACCCCGTGGCACCGAGCCCAGTTTTAACTGGCGCGGCGTTGTCCTGATCGCCATCGCCTTTGCCCTGATCGGCCTGGCCGTCCTCTTTCGCGGCGGCGCCTATGCCAACGTCGAGGAAGTGCCCTATAACCGGTTCCTCGAGCTCCTCGAGAACAAACAGATCGCCGTCGACAAAAATTACCCGCTTCAGCTCGTGGTCGAGGAAGGCCGGCCCACGCAAACGTTGCGCGGCTATTACCTCAAACAGGGCGCGGGAGCTGGCGGGACGCAGCCTGTTCTCTTCCGCACCACCATCTTCTTGAATTACAACACCGATCTCCAGGATCGGCTGGCCAAGGCGAACATCCAGCCGGCGATCAAGATGGAGTCGAACCTGATGGCGCAGACGGTGCTCAGCTTCCTTCCGATTGGGCTGTTCCTGCTCGTCCTTTACTTCCTCTTCCGCCAACAGATCCGCATGGCGGGGAAAGGCGCGCTCAACTTCGGCAAATCGAAGGCGCGCATGCTCGCTCGGGATAAAAACAAAATTACCTTCAAGGACGTGGCCGGTGTCGAGGAAGCCAAGGATGAGGTGACCGAACTGGTCGAGTTCCTGCGCGACCCGAAAAAATTCCAGAAACTCGGTGGTCGCATTCCGAAAGGCGTCCTGCTCGTGGGACCTCCAGGAACGGGCAAGACCTTGCTTGCACGCGCCATCGCGGGTGAAGCCGACGTGCCGTTCTTTTCGATCAGCGGCTCGGACTTCGTGGAGATGTTCGTCGGTGTCGGCGCCTCACGCGTGCGCGACATGTTCGAGCAGGGGAAAAAATCCGCGCCATGCATCATCTTCATCGACGAAATTGACGCAGTCGGCCGCCATCGCGGCCACGGCGTCGGTGGCGGACACGACGAACGCGAACAAACGCTCAATGCGCTGTTGGTCGAGATGGATGGATTCGATACCCAGGAAGGTGTCATTATCATCGCGGCCACAAACCGTCCGGATGTTCTCGATCCCGCGCTGCTGCGGCCCGGCCGTTTCGATCGCCAGATCACGGTTAATCTGCCCGACGTGAAAGGCCGCGAAGAAATTCTGCGGGTCCATTCGAAGAAAGTGAAGCTCGCGGAAGGCGTCGATCTCCAGGTCGTCGCGCGCGGCACCCCGGGTTACTCCGGCGCGGAGCTCGCGAACGTGATCAACGAAGCGGCCCTGCTGGCAGCGCGCCGCGGATTGAAGGGTATCACCCTGCACGAACTCGAAGAAGCGCGCGACAAAGTCCGCTGGGGCAAAGAGCGCCGCAGCATGGCGCTGAGCGAGAAAGAAAAGACGAACACCGCTTATCACGAAGCCGGCCACGCCTTGCTCCTCGAGCTGCTGCCGCACACGGAGCCGCTCCATAAGGTGACCATTATTCCGCGCGGACCTTCACTCGGCTCCACCATGTGGCTGCCGGAGGAAGATAAATATACGAATCGCAAAAACGAATTGATCGCCGGTCTGGCTGTCGGCATGGGCGGACGGGTCGCGGAAGAAATCGTTTTTGGTGACGTCACCAACGGCGCGCGCGGCGACATCAAGACCGCGACCGCCATTGCCCGCCGCATGGTTTGCGAATGGGGCATGAGCGAAAAAATGGGTATGGTCGAGTACGGCGAACACGAAGATTACGTGTTCCTCGGCCGCGATATTTCCCGCGCCCGCGATTACAGCGAAGCGACCGCGGAGCAGATCGACGGCGAAGTGCGCAAGCTGATCGACGACGCCTACAAGACCGCGATGAAGACGCTCACGACGCATCGCCAATCGCTCGAAACGATCGCGAAAGCTTTGCTGGAATTTGAGACGCTCGATGGCGCGCAGATCAAAGAGATCATGGAGCACGGCCGGTTGCTGAACCCGCCTCCTGGTCCAACGCCGCCAGCCTCCGGTCAGAAGATGGCCGACAAACCGCCGAAGCAGGTGGTCGTGGCGCCGGACGTCCCGCCGCTCCCCGGCGGACTCAGCGGCGCGCCGGCCTAACGAGCGACGTTTCTGTTTGCGGTTTGGGATCGGGGTCGCCTAAATTGCGGGTCAGCAATCTCGTCTTCGGGCTGTGAAAAAGATCCTCATCGCGCTCGCACTCCTCTTCATTGTGGGCGTCGTGGGCTTCTTGCTGACGGCAATCGATCAACTCGTCCGTCTCGCGAGCCGCATTCATCCGCTCGCGGGTCAGGTCACGTTCTGGGGTCTCTTCGCCCTGGTCGCCGGCGCGGTGTTATTCGCCCTGTTCGAATATTTTCGGCTGCCCGTCGTGTTGGTTGCGCCGGTGCAATCCACCCCCGAGGAACAGCAACGCTATCTCGCCGCTCTGAGCCGGCGCTTGAAAGGTAATCCGAAGTTCAAGCAGCAGAAGCTCGAGACTCTCGAGGAAATTCAGGGCGCGTTGAATTTTCTCCAAACCGACGCCGACGCCATCATTCGCAGAACTGCGGCGATGGTTTTCATTAGCACCGCGGCGATGCAGAATGGCCGGCTCGACGGCGTGGTCGTCCTGCTCACGCAGATGCGGATGATCTGGCAGATCGCGCGCCTCTATGTGCAACGTCCTTCAGCGCGCGACCTGATTTATCTTTACGGCAACGTCGCTGGCACCGCATTGCTCGCCAGTAATTTTGAAGACATGGACCTGGCAAACATTTTCGCTCCGGTCACCGCGTCTATGGCCCCGGCGGTGTTCTCCGCCATTCCAGGCGCTTCCGGGATCTCTCATTTTGTTGTTCGATGCATTTCCAACGGCGCCGCCAACGCCTTTCTCACTTTGCGCATCGGTGAAGTGGCGCGGCGTTATTGCGAGGCAGTTTCGCCGGCGCCTCGGCAGGAAATTCGCCTCGGCGCCACCGCGGCCGCGGTCTCGCATTTGCGACGCATCGTCGCGGACAACGTCAGCAAAATTTTTGCGACGATCGGCAACACTGTCGCCAAACGCAGCGCCGACGCGCTTCGCAACAGTTTCAAATGGCCCTGGGGCAAGACGGAGGATGAAGTAGCCGCGGTCGTGGGACGGATGATGGAAGAAGATTCCGCAGCGGCGACTGTTTCGGCGAGTGCGCCGCAGCACGATCCCCTAAGCGGGCGCGAGCGGCGCTGAAGCTCAGAAATGGAGCCGGCCCGCCCCCGGGGCCGTTAAGAGAAGTTCATGCTGCAAGGCAACCGGCACGAGGGCGCGCCGGCTCCAACGATTACTTCGGCGAGCGGGAATCGGCGTGGGTTTTGACTTCGTGATGCTGCTTGTCGACCAGCCGGCGCAACTCGCGCTCCATCGTCTTGAAGGCGTCGTGGACCACCTTGGTCAGCGGCGCGTGTGAGCCGTTATCGCTACCTCTTTCATCGGCCACCAATTCATGACCAGGTGGCACGGTGACATCGATGCGGACGCGAAAGGGATTTCCTTTTTGATGCGCGTGGTTCGGCTGCTCAATCGCCACATCGCATCGATTGATGTGGTCGCAGAATTTTTCCAGGCGCTCTGCTTTGTCGAGGACGAGTTGGTCGATGGCGTCGGATTTTTCGACGCCCCGATAGGTGATGTTAACGGGTAGTTGCATAAAGTAATGCGAGGTTCGCCAGCCGCGTTGACCGGGAGCGTGAGCTTATTCCACTTTTACATCGATTGTAACGACCGAAAATGTCCGGCCAGTTTCGCGGGCTCGATCTTGACCAGATCGGACTTCACAAATTCGACCACGCGATTGCGCACATCGGGCGCCAGCAATTCCACTACGGCAGACTGAATGGACGCCGGCGCGGCGAACGACCAGCCATCTTTCCCTTCGCGATGCACGATCTGGGTAATGCTGTCGGCGAGCTGTTTGAAAATGCGCCGATCGTTTTCGATGTCGATCCCGGTGCGTTCCGCCGTGGAGCTCATCTGTCCTGGAGCCATTCCGCTGGGAAAAGAACCGGCCTGATCCGTGAGCTTGTCCTGGTAACGCCCGTGCGCATCCGTGGTATCGAATGCCTGCACCAATTGCAAATGCGCGCCCCGCGTCGGCGTCTCCGTCACTTTGTAAGCCTTCAGGCTTCCGCGGTCGGTAACGATGATGAGAGAAGTCGGTGTCATGATGGTAAGAGTCTTCGCAGACGGGAAGAGGTTTGGTCTCTATAATAGAATCGTTTGTCGGGCTGCTTTCGCGCTGACTGGAATTCGATGGAGCCGGGCTCGCCTCGGCGGAGCCGGCTCGCCCCGAGCCGGACCGCCATTTGAAGGGACACCATGAATTCGTTTACGGCACGGGGGCGTGCGGTCTCCATTCATCCCGCGAGCGGTGATTGATAGTAACGCTCGAGCAAGTCGGCTGGATCGCGGAAAATCGCGACGGCTCCAGCGTCCCGCAACGTGTCCTCCGGGAAACCGCCGCACAACAACGCAATCGTCGGCAGATTTATTTTCTTCGCGGCCGCAATGTCGTAAGGCGTGTCCCCAACCGCTACCGCGTCTTCGGGCGCAATTGTGCCCAGTTTTCGCAAAGCGGTAATGAAGACATCGGCCTTCGGTTTCGAATGCGCGACGTCATCCGCGGTCGTCTGGCAATCGACCAGCTTCTCGATGCCGGCGAGCTTCTGATAGTGCGCGACCTCATCACCTTTACCAGAGGAAGCGAGCGCGATCTTTCTCCCGTCCCTACGCAACTGTTCGAATAATTCGCGGACGCGCGGAAACGGACGGACCCGCGAGAGATACTTCTCCTTGAAGATCTCGCCGCGAAAGTGGTCCACTTCATGGCCGATTTCGCGCATCTCTTTCTCGCTCAGAAATTCCGGCAGATATTGATCGCCGCCCTTTCCGATCTGCGCGCGAAGTCGTTCCATCGGAAACTCCTTTCCAAAATGGCGGAACGTCTCCTCCCACGCTTCCACGTGGAGATCGTTCGAATCGACCAGGGTCCCGTCGAGATCGAAGATTGCCGCGCTAATCATTTGGATCGCCGCGGGGTTACGCTTCCTCGACCGGAGTTGCAGTCGCGGATGCTTTCTTCGATGCCGCAGCCGGCGTCACCGCTGCCGGCTTCAGCTCGTTAGGCAACTGCACCTGGCGTTTCTTCCACGATTCATGCCGCGCTCCCGCCTGCGCGCCGGAGGCCAGCCGGAACAATTTCATTCCGCGACCGATTACTTCCACGTCGTCGCCCGAAGGGAACTTCAGCGGCTCCGGCAAGAATCCATGTTCCTCCGCCGTATCGATGATGAGGGTCCACTCGACGTGTTCCTGGCCGGGCAGAACGAATGGGATCGCCTCGAAATGCGCGTTGATCAGGAGCAGAAACGTTTCGTCCCGGATCGGGTCTCCCTCGAACGTCAGTACGTCGATCGTGTCGCCGCTCAGGAGCACTCCCAGGCAGCGCACATAGGGCGACGACCATTCCTCGTCGCTCATCTCGTTGCCGCCTGGATTGAACCACATCACGTCCTTGATTTCCGATCCGCGAATGCGGCGGCCCTGGAAAAACTTCGGGCGCCGGAAAACCGGATGATCGCGCCGGAGCTGGATCAATTTCTTCGTAAACTCGAGCAGCCCCTTTTGTTCCTCGGTGTGATCCCAGGAGAGCCAGCTCAGCTCGGTGTCCTGGCAATACGCATTGTTATTTCCATTTTGCGTCCGCGCCCATTCGTCGCCCGCGCAAAGCATCGGCACGCCCTGCGAGAGGAGAAGAGTCGCGAGAAGATTTCGCCGTTGCCGGGCGCGGAGCTCCTTGATCTCGGGATCGTCGGTCGGTCCCTCCTCGCCGCAATTCCAGGAGTGATTGTTGTTGTCGCCGTCGTTGTTGTTTTCGCCGTTGGCCTCGTTGTGCTTGTCGTTGTAACTGACGAGGTCGTTCAAGGTGAATCCGTCGTGCGACGTAATAAAATTGATGCTGGCGTAAGGGCGCCGGCCACTGTGCTGGTAAAGGTCCGGACTTCCAGTGAAGCGATACGCCATTTCGCCCACGCGCCCTTCATCGCCTTTCCAGAACCGGCGGACTTCATCGCGATACTTGCCGTTCCACTCCGCCCACAAAACGGGGAAATTCCCGACCTGATATCCGCCTTCGCCCACATCCCACGGCTCCGCGATCAGCTTCACCTGCGACAACACCGGGTCCTGGTGAATGATTTCGAAAAACGCGTGGAGCTTGTTCACCCCCTTGTCGTCGCGGGCCAAGGTCGACGCGAGATCGAAGCGGAATCCGTCCACGTGCATGTCGTTCACCCAGTAGCGCAGGCTATCCATCACCAGCTGGAGCGTGCGGGTGTTGAGAAGATTCAGGGTGTTTCCCGTCCCGGTGAAATCCAGGTAGTGCCGCTGGTCTGGCATTAATCGGTAATACGCCGCGTTGTCGATCCCGCGGAAACTGAGTGTCGGCCCGAGATGATTTCCTTCCGCGGTGTGATTGTAAACCACGTCCAGGATCACCTCGATGCCGGCCGCGTGGAGGTTGCGGACCATGCCTTTGAACTCGGAAACCTGCTGGCCCATCGTGCCGCTGCTCGAGTATTGCGACTCGGGCGCGAAGAAACCGAGGGTATTGTAGCCCCAGTAATTCCGCAGCCCGCGATCGATCAAAACCTTGTCGTCGATCTTGCTGTGGACTGGCAGCAGTTCCACCGCCGTCACGCCGAGCTCTTTCAAATATTTGATCGCGCCCGAGCTGCCGAGGCCCGCGTAGGTTCCGCGCAATTCCGGCGGCACATCGGGACAGAGACGCGTGAAACCCTTCACGTGCATTTCGTAGATCACCGAAGTGTGCAAAGGCGTGCCGATCCGCTTGTCGTCGCCCCAATCGAAAGCATGATCGATCACGACCGCCTTCGGCATGCCCCAGGCATCGTCACGAAAATCGCGCGCCAGATCTTCCTGCGCGCCGCCGACGACATAGCCAAACATTTCGTCCGCCCAATTCACCTGGCCCGCGATCGCTTTCGCGTACGGATCGATCAGAAGTTTCGAGCTGTTGAAACGCATGCCGCGCTCGGGATCGTACGGTCCGTAAACGCGAAAGCCGTAGAGCTGGCCCGGCCGCACATCCGGCAGGAACACGTGCCAGACCAGGTCCGTGTGTTCCGTCATCGGGATCCGGATATTTTCCTGCGGCGCTTCGAGGCTTTCGAAAAGACAGAGATCGACCGAAGTCGCTGCCTCGGAGAAGAGCGCGAAATTCACTCCGTTGCCCAGCCAGGTGGCGCCCAGCGGATACGGATAACCCAACCAAATTTTTACCGGCGTCATAAAAAGGAGTGTTCATATCCTCTACGCTTTTGGGCTTGGCAACGGATTAAGAATTCACGGTGTCGCGTCCTCACTCATCGAGCGACGGAGCGCTCGATCCACCTGAGACGCAAAGAACGTGTCATCCCGAGCCGCGCAGACGGCGAGGGATCCCACAGTCGGTTTGCCATCATACAAATTATGAGCCGCACGCTCGCCACGCATCGCTGCGCGGAACGCGAAAGCGGTCTTGTGTACCTTTCCCTGCGTCTGTGAGGTCCCTCGCCGTCTGCGCGGCTCGGGATGACAGCTATGTGCGCGTAATGAGAGCTCGATCGTCCGCTTCTACCGGAACCGCCCGAACCAGCCGTAGGGAAACGCGTCTCCTGGGCAATCCGTCGCCCAGCGCGGTGGATTCACTTCGCGATGCGGACGGACCATGAGCGAGCGCCCTTCGCTTTGCCCGCAACGCTCGCGCAGATACCGGATCAACTCTTCGCAGGCTTCAAGTTGCGCGCGCGTGGGCTGGTCGCGGTTGAAATCGCCCACGAGACAAATGCCGAGCCCGATGTTGTTCATGTAGTCGCTGTGGACGTGGCCACCTCGCATCTGCTGCCGCCAGCGATCCCCGATCTCGATCTGGCCATTGCCCGATGAAGTCCCGTTTCCGATGACGAAATGATAGGCGAGTCCGTTTTTCATCCGCCGAATCCGCCGGTGATAATACTCGAAGGCCCGCGCGTTGCCCTGCCGCGTCCCGCTGTTGTGCACGATGACAAACTTCCAGCGGGCCCGCTGCACCGGCGCGCGCCGGATCGCTTCGATGGTCGCGCTTGTCAGGTAACGATAATTTGACGGCTGGCGCGACCACGGCCAAAAGCCGCGTCGTTGCGGAGGTGGTGGTGGAGGTTCGAGCCCCTGCTCTTTTTCGAAGCCGGATTTCTCGACTGTGATATCGGCCGGCGGTGCCTGAGGCAATGGCGGCCGGGGGATAACCCGCGGTGGCGCGGAAGGCTCGGCCGCAGGTTTGGGTGGAACCGTCGGCGCTTTGGCCGGCTCCGCTTTTTCGATCCGCAGCGGCGAGGTTTCCTTTTTCGCGGCCGGACTTTTCTTCGCGCTGGATTTTGGCGTGGCCGATTCTTCTGGCTCCGCGCCTTTTTTCGGGCCGGGCTTTTTGGTCGGCTCGGGAGATTCGCTCCGCTTAGGTTTCGGAGTTGTGTCCTCGTCCTCATTCTCCTCGGCCTGCTTCGGTTTTACCTTCGTTTTTGGAGTTTCTTCGGGCTCCGGCGTGGGACTTTTCTTTGGCTTATGCTTCGGCTTCGGCGTCGCAGATTTCTTGCTCTTCGCTTTGCGCTTCGCCGGCTTCGGTTTCGCTTTGGGCGCCGGCGTCTCCTCGGGCGTGGGCGAAGGAATCGCACGCATCTCTTCGCGTGCCTTGGTCCGCGCGTCCCTCTTCTTTTTCTCTTCGTCGCTCAACTGGGCCTGGACGAGCGTGACCACGATCGCGCCGAGCGCGAGAAAAGTGCCGAGATAAACACGAAAACGGATCACGGCTGGCGAGCGTAACAGACCCTAATGGTGGATCAAGCGGGCTGTGGCTCAGCCGCCGCCGCCGCGGCGGCTTTCGCGCTGCGCTCGTGTTCCCGGCGCAGAATCGCGTTCAATTTTCCCCCGAGCAGCAGAAGCAAACAGTTCAAATACATCCAGGTCAGCAGGACGATGACGGATGCAAGCGCGAGATAGGTCGGATTATAGCGATCGTATTTCGTGACGTAGAGCTGAAAGAGTTTCGTGACCAGGATCCAACCCGCGGCGAAAAAAATCGCGCCGGGAAGCGCCTCGCGAATGGTCAGATGATTTTCCGGCGTGAGCAGATAGAGCGCGAGCGCGAGGCCGACCAGCGCCAGCGCGGTCAACGGCAGACTGAGCAGCGCCACCCATTGCTGGAGCGGAATACTGAGTTGGAAATTGACCTCGGCGATGCCCGCGAGGCTTTCACCGAAAACCATCGCGTTAAAACAGAAGAGGATGGTAAGTCCGAACCAGAAGAGCAGAAAAAACGAGATGATGTACTTCGACCACCAGTTGCGGTCTTCCATTACGCCATGCGTCCGGCTCAGCGCGCGGGAGATGGTGGAAATGAAAACCATTCCCATCCAGATCCCGAAAATAATCCCGAGGTTCGCCAGCAACCCGCTCGAGCCGGTCACCACCACGCTCGCCGCCGCCGCGTCGAGAATCTCATGAACCTTCGGGTCCGCGGGCATGAAACTTTTCAGAATGGCGAGCATCTGGTTCAGCTTCGCCGGGTCGGTCCCGAAGAGCCCGAGCAGGTGCCACAAAAAAAGCAGGCCGGGCGCGAGCGCGATCAGGGACTGATACGCCATCTGGGCCGCCAGGCCGGTCGTATCGTCCATCAAAGTTTCCCACACCAAGCGACGGGAAATCCGACCGACGAACCTGAGATATCTCATCTGCGCGCAGAGTTTACTTTGCCGGAAGCAAATATCCATTAAACTCTCCCGCAACTTCCGCCCGCGCCTCTCGGCCTAACGAGTCTTGAAAAAAATCCTGATCCTGACTGCCGGGTATGGCGAGGGACATAACAGCGCCGCTCGCGGCGTTCGTGACGGCGTGCGCAAGGTCGCCCCCGACGGCGCGCAGGTGGAAATTCACGATCTCTTCTCGGAGACCTACGGCTTCAAGAACGATTGGGCCCGCGTCGCCTACATGGCCATGATCAACCGGACACCGCGAGTCTGGGGCGTGATCTACCGCTGGCTCGATCGGCAGGAAAATTTCGCGGGTGATTTCCGCGTCTTCTTTGCCCTGAAGAATTATCTCCGGAACATGCTCGCCCGGATGCAGCCCGACGTGGTCGTGTCGGTTTACCCCGCCTACCCCCACATGATGGACGAGTTGTTCGAAGAGCCGGGCGCCCCTCAGCCCAAACGCGTTGTGCTCGTGACCGATTCCATCAGCGTGAACGCGATCTGGTACCGCTGCGCGGCCGATTATTTTTTGCTGCCGAACGAAGCCAGCGCCGCCGTTCTGCACGAGGCCGGCGTTCCGATGGACAAGACCAGGACGTTCGGATTTCCCGTCAGCCCCATCTTCGCCGAACCGGGCGAGGTCCGTTTGCCGCCTTCAGCCGAAGCTGGACGGCGCGTGCTCTATATTATTAATGCGGCGAATTCGGCGGCGCCCGCACTGGTGCGGCGCCTCGCGGGCCTGCCCGAGATCCAGCTCACGGTCACGGTCGGGCGCAACGCGGGATTGAAAGCGTCGGTCGACCGGATCAGGCGCACGGTGACGCAGGAATTCGAGACGGTGGCATGGAGTGATGAGCTGCCGCGTTTGCTGCGCGCGAATCATCTCGTCATCAGCAAAGCTGGCGGCGCGACCGTGCAGGAAGCGATGTCCGCCGCGTGCCCGATGATCATCAATCATGTCATTCCAGGCCAGGAAGAAGGCAACGCCCGCTACATCGTCGGCACGAATTCCGGAACGATCGCGACGACGCACGATGAGGTGATGGCCGCGGTGCAGAAAGTATTCGCGAACGATGCGGCGCAGTGGCGGGAGTGGTCGACGAATATCAGCAAGCTCGGGAAACCGACCGCCTCTCTGGATGTCGCGCGGTTTCTGTTGTCGCTCTAGGTCGAAAATATTCGCTCACCGGCGATGAAGGTCTGTTCGACGGTCAGCTCTGAAGAGAGCACGACGAAATCCGCGTCCGCTCCCGCTTCGAGTTTTCCTTTCGTGCTCGACCCAAGCGCGCGCGCCGGATTCGCGGTCGCCATCGCGACCACTTCGTGTAATGGAAGCTTCACTTCGTTCACGAGCACACGAACCAGATCGATCATGCGCGAAGCGCTTCCGGCCATGGCCGATCGATCGGCCAAAAGACAGACGCCGCCGCTGACCACGCAACCAAGTCCGGAAAGAGTAAAGGTCGCGCCCTCGGATAACCCAGAGCCGGCCGTTGCGTCCGTCACCAGGCAGATTCCATCGCGCCCTTTCGCGCGGTATAACATCTTCATCAACGTCGGCGCGACGTGATGACCGTCCGCGATCAACTCGCATAAGATCTCCGGCTCGCTCAGGGCAAACTCCAGCAGCCCCGCCTCGCGCCGGGTTCCTTGGCGTCGCGCGGACGACATGGCGTTGAAGGTGTGAGTGACATTTCGCATCCCATGATCGAACCCCGCGCGTGCTTCTTCGTCGCTCGCATCACTGTGGCCGCCGCTGATCGCGATGTTTCGCTCGCGCAGCCGATCGATCAGCTCCAGTGCGCCGGGCAACTCCGGCGCGAGCGTGACGCGTTTGATCACGTCCGCGAATTCGAGCAATTGATCCACCGACTCGCGATCGGGATCGCGGATGAATTCCTCGCGCTGCGCGCCCCGGCGCGCCCGCGAGATGAACGGCCCTTCCACGTGAACGCCCGCAATCTGCTTCATCGCGCCGGTGCCACTTCGAACCGCGCGCAGGACATTTACGATTTCCGGAATCGGCGCCGTGACCGTCGTCAGCAAGAGCGAAGTCGTCCCGCCGCTCGCATGATAATCGCAGATCGTTTGAAACGCCTCGGGCGACGCCTCCATCGTGTCGCGGCCCAGCGCGCCATGGATATGAAGATCAATGAAGCCCGGCGCGAGATAATTTCCGCGCAGATCGATCGCGTCGGCGTTGGATCGTGCACGAATCTGTGCGATCGCGCCATCTGCCACGACGATCTCCAGGTCCTCCCGAATTCCATCAGGCAAAATCAGCCGGGCGTTAGAGAAGATCATCGATCAAAAAAATAGCACTGTCATTCTGAGCGGAGCGAAGAATCTCTGACTATTTCTGGCAGTGAAAGCGCGGGAGACAGAAATAATCAGAGATGTTTCGCTGCGCTCAACATGACAAGGAAGGAGTCTGCCGGAGCAGTCCGGCTACACGCCTTGCGATTTCATCGCCGAAACCAAGAGCGCGCTTGAATTGCCAATCGCGCTCGAGTGGATTGGCGATGCTCTGGCACCGTCGAAAAGTGGCGCGATCGATCCAGCCTTGCAGCCAGAGCCGATGGCCGAGCGCGGGCACCGGGAAATCGCTCCCGTGCAAAATTCTTGGGGCGATGTCGTCGCGTAAACAATCGCGCAGGTGACCGGAGCGATTTAGGGAAATCATCGCGCTAATGTCCCCATAAAGATTCGGAAACTCGCGCAACATCGCTACCCAGTGGTCGAAATGATCGCGATCGAAGATGCCGCTCTTGGTCGCGCAATGCGCCGCGATCACCGTCACTCCGCACTCCAAAGGAGAACGCAGCAAGCGCGGGTCGGCCAGGGCCGCATTGATCACAGGGACGGTGTGCTCGCCCCCGGTGTGCGCGAGCAGCGGCAACCCCGCCTTCGCCATTCGTTCCCAAAACGGCCGATAACGCCTGTCCGAGCAATCGATATTCTGGCAATTCGGCAGGCATTTCATCAGCACCGCTCCCTTCTCGAGACAGCGCTCCAGTTCGTCGAGGGCGTCCCGGCGCGCCGGATGAATCGAAACGCCGGGAAGAAATTCTGGGAATTTCCGGGCGAGCCCGAGCACGACATCATTGGGCACAAACATGGAGCCAAGATCCTCCCGTGGCGTGCCATCCGGATCGTGCACCCGTTCATGCGCGAGCAAGACCAAAGCGTCCATCGAGGAATCGCGGACGAGCGTGTGGAGGTGTTCCGCATAAATAGATTCGAGGTCACCTTCGAGCGCGCTCGCCGGAATTCCGAGCTGACGCAGCATGAAACCGGCGAGCAAGCGATGCCATCCGCCCAGCCGGAGCCAGCCGCCCGAACCGGCCATGCCGTTTCCGACCATATGCACATGCGCGTCGATGCGCGGCGCGCGGCGCTCGCCGGGAGGAGCTGTCGTGTTCATCGACCTGATGTTACAGCCGCCTCGTTGTCATTGGAAACTTACTACAGGCCATCTCATAATCCCAAAAGCTTGTCATCCTGAGCGAACGCGAAGGATCTCTGACTATTTTTCCGCTCCATGCCGCAGGAAACCGGAAATGATCAGAGATTCTTCGCTTCGCTCAGAATGACAGAGCTATTTATGAGATGGCTTCTACGCAGTCGCTTCAAGGCTTCAACGATGTCACGATCAACGCTCCAACCATGACCGCTTCTCTCAACTGGCTGCGCGGCTTCGCCGTTCGCGGCGTTTATTGGCGCCAGTATCTCGACTGGGCCACGGACAACATCCCCTTCTATCTCTACCCGGTCCTGCATTTCTTCATGACCCTGTTCTTCTTCTTTTTCGCCGCGCCCGCCCGCCGGCTCGTTCTCGGCCATCTCGAAGTCATTTTTCCCGGTTCGTCGCGGGCGATAAATTACCTGCGCGTCTTTCGCACGTTTCATAACTATTCGTGGACGATTTCCGAGGCCGCCATTCATAAGCTGAACGAGGAGGAGTTCTCCTACGGATTCATCGGCCCGGAATGGCTCGATCAACTCGCGGCCGCGCCGGGCGCCATTGTCCTGACCGCACACATGGGCAATTACGATCTGGGCGCCGCTCTGTTCGCGGAGAAATTTCATCGCGAGATCCGGCTCGTTCGCGCTCCGGAGCCGGACGAGCGGACCGCGCAACATCTCAGCGCCTCGCTCGAAAAAAGCGGCGAAGGCGCGGTGAAAATCGATTACAACACGGCGGGCGCGTTACTTTCCTTCGATCTGCTGAACGCGCTCCGTGGCGGCGAGATCGTTTCCATCCAGGGTGATCGTATCGATGACGATCTGGCTCAAGTAAGCGCGACCCTTTTCGGAAAAGAAGTGCGACTGCCTACCGGCCCCTTCGTCCTCGCCCAGGTTTCGCGCGCGCCCATCTATCCGCTCTTCATCGCGCGGTCGGGTTACCGAAGCTACGAAATCATTGTCGCCGAACCGATTGAGGTTCTGCGCACGGGGCGCGACCGCGAGGAAGACCTGGCCCGCGCGGTCAAAAAGTGGGCTGAGGTCCTAGAGCAACTCCTCGTCGAGCGCTGGGACCAGTGGTTCGCCTTCGCCCCCGGCTTTCTTGCCCATGAACGAATCGGCTAAGCAAGGTCCGCAGTTCTATTTTTCAATGCTGCGCCTGCTCGCGCGCCTGCGCGGTGGCGACGCCAGACGCTCCGAGAACAACGTCGTCGAGGCACGTCTGGTGGGTCTCCTTATGTATTTGGTCCACTATCTGTTCTTTGCCACGCAACTCATCCCATCCAATCTCGCGCCGTGGCTGACCCTGCTGCTCCTGGTCGCGGCCGCATTTTGGGTTTGGCTTTTCTGGCTGCTGCTCCTCTACATCAATTCGGTGATCCTCAAACTCCTGCGTCCAGTGGGGCTTTTCCACGAAGTGCCGACACGCCGCGCCCAAAGCATTTTGTGGGGCATCGTCACTACCGCCATGGCGTGCGCGCTCGTCCAGCGCGCCGGTTGGATCCGTGAACTCGGCGGCATCTGGTTGGTTGCCGCCGCCATGAACCTGACCGCTGCGGCAATTCTTACTTTTACTAATGGAAGCCCTGCCGCCGATAAATAATTCCCGCGGAATCCGGCGGGCGCTGCTGGGATTCGCCTTCGTCGCGCCTTTCCTCGGGCTCTACTTGAGCCGCGCGGGATTCCATCTCGCCGTCGCGCTTGCGCCGATTGCTCTCTCACATCTGCTGATCCTCTACGCGACCCTCGTAGCCAATTGCCAATGGTGGGGCCCGGTCATGCGATCGTTCTCCACGACGGACCCGGAAGTCTGGCTCACCATCGATGACGGCCCGTCACCCGTTCACACCGGGATCATGCTCGATCTGCTCGAACGCTTCGACGCGCGCGCCACCTTCTTTGTTAAAGGGGTGAACGCCGAAAAATATCCGCATCTCATCACCGAGATTTTGAGCCGCGGCCATGGAATCGCGAACCATACCTACACCCATCCGAGCGGCACCTTCTGGGCGGCGGGTCCTGGCAGAATTTTTACCGAGATCGATTTGTGCACCGAATGGCTGCGGACCGGACCGGACCGACCGGCGCGCTTATTTCGGGCGCCGGCCGGTTTGAAGAATTTTTTTCTTCACTCCGAGCTTTCACGGCGCGGGTTGGCTTTGATCGGCTGGACGGTCCGCGGACTGGATACGATCCGCCGCGACCCGTCGAAGGTCGCGGAAAAGATTCTGGGCAAGGTCAAACCGGGAAGCATTATCCTTCTGCATGAGGGTCACCGGACAGAGACCGATCCGGAGTTCAATCCGCGCTGTCTCGAGCTGACCTTGCACGGCCTGGCCGAGGGCGGCTATCGCTGCGTCATTCCGAAACCGGAACAGCTGCGTGCGCGCGACGCCGGAAAATGAACAGATAATTGTTGAAGGGCGATTTACCCCAGAGGGCCCGGCTCTCCCGCTCGAACTCCTGCGGAGGGAACGCTTCGTTGATCTGCTCGCGCGAAGGAAAATAAAACGAAGTGCGCAGGTTCCACGAAATGAGCTGAGCGAATTTCTCCGCGGCGTAAGTGATCCAGAAGCGGGGGCCGTTGTCCCGCGGGCAATCGCGAATCATAAGCAGACCGCCCGGCGCGACGCGCTGTGCGAGTTGCCTCAGCAACTCCGTCTGTTGCCGGAGTGGCAGGTAATGCAGGACGTCGAACAGGACAATATTCCCCGAGAATGCAGGGAGCGGTAGCTGCACGTCCTGATGGCGAAGATCGACTTCGTCGTAATGGGCCTGCGCAGCTTGTTGTCCCTGCTCGATCTTCCGCCTATCGAGATCGAGGCCTAAAAGCGGCTGTCCGCAGCCGCGCTCCCGCAAATAGAACGCGAGAAGACCAAGGCCGCATCCGAGATCAAGGATGGGCTCGGACGAGTCGCGCATGAGTTCGTAGGCCGAAGAATAGATCGGATCGCGGCGCAGTTTGCTGCTCACATAGCCGCGCAGCCAGCGCTGGTGAAAATGCGCGGCCACCCGGGCGCACGCTGCTTCGTGTTCGTTCGCGTCGCGCTGCCGGTTTTCCATTTGCTTCGAATTATCGCACTGCCAGACTGATTTTATGGGCGACTTCTTCTCCGACTATCAAGTCGGAGATTTTTTCGACGAGATGTTCGCGGCTCCGGGCGAAGTGCGGCCCCATTACAGCAAGTTATTCGCGCGCTTCAAGGAAATGGAGCGGGAAGAATTCGAGCGCAAGCGCGCGCTGGCCGCCTCCACTTTTCTCACCCAGGGCGTCACCTTCACGGTCTATAACGACGATCAGGGCACCGAACGCATTTTCCCGTTCGACCTTCTGCCCCGCATCATCCCGGCCGCAGAATGGGACCTGATCGAGCGCGGACTAATTCAGCGGATCACGGCGCTGAATTTATTCCTGCACGACATCTACCACACGCAGAACATTCTCCGCGACGGCGTGATCCCGAAGCAGATCGTCTGGGAAGCGGCGCATTTCCGGCCGGAGTTCATGCACTTCGATGTGCCGCGGAATATTTACATTCATATTTGCGGGACCGATCTCATCCGCGACCAGGAGGGCACTTATCTTGTCCTGGAGGATAACGCGCGCTGCCCTTCCGGCGTCTCGTATGTCATCGAGAACCGGCAGACGCTGAAGCGCACTTTCCCGAGTTTGCTCGGACAATATCGCGTCCGGCCGGTGGAGGATTACAGCCAGGAATTGTTAAACGTGCTGCGCTACATCGCGCCGGGCGGGAAATCTGAACCGACGGTGGCGCTGCTCACACCGGGCGTATATAACTCCGCTTACTTCGAGCACTCGTTTCTCGCGCGCTCGATGGGGATCGAGATCGTGGAGGGTCGCGATCTCGTGGCGCAAGGGGGCAAGGTTTTCATGCGCACGACCAAGGGTCTCAAGCCCGTGGACGTGATCTACCGCCGGATCAACGACGACTTCCTGGATCCGCAGGTGTTCCGGAAAGACTCAGGCCTGGGCGTTTCCGGCCTGGTGGAAGCTTATCGCGACGGAAATGTCAGCCTCGCGAATTCCATCGGGACCGGCATCGCGGACGACAAGGCCGTCTATCATTTCGTGCCGAAGATGATCCGCTACTACCTCGGTGAAGATCCGATTCTGCCGAACGTCCCCACCTATCTGGCGGCGGTAAAAGAAGATCTCTCCTACATCCTCGAACACATCGATGAGCTGGTGATCAAGGCCGTCAATGAAAGCGGTGGCTACGGAATGTTGATCGGTCCGCAGGCCACCAAAGCGGAATGCGAGCGCTTTCGCGAGAAGGTTAAGAAGAATCCGCGGAACTACATCGCCCAGCCCGTCGTTCCTTTATCGCGCGCGCCCTCCTTCTGCGACGAGAGCATGCAAGGCCGTCACATCGATCTGCGCCCTTTTGTTTTATACGGCGAGAAGGTCACGATCATTCCCGGCGGGCTCACTCGCGTTGCGCTGCGGGCGGGGTCCCTCGTGGTCAATTCCTCCCAGGGCGGCGGAAGCAAGGACACGTGGATTCTCGAGCCGGAGCCGGCAAATGGAGCGGTGGAGTGATGGAGTAACGAAATGAGATTCTTCCACCCATCCCTCCACCACTCCTTTACTCCATTCCCTCGGTTTGCCCATGCTTAGCCGCGTCGCTGATTCGCTCTACTGGATGAGCCGCTACATCGAGCGGGCGGAAAATAATGCCCGCATCGCGGATGTGAATCTTCAGATGCTGCTCGACCTGACGAGCCAAAAGGAAACGGACCTGGCGCAGCAATGGGACCCGATTATCAGTTCGCTCGAGGAAGATGAACTCTTCGCCTCACTCTACGAAAAGGCCGATGGCAAGGCGGTGATCGACTTCGTCAGCCTCCAGAAAAAAAATCCGAACTCGATCTATTCCTGCCTGACTCACGCGCGGGAAAACGCCCGGACGACGAGCGAGCAGATCTCCAGCGAGATGTGGGAGCAGATCAATCGCCTCTACCTTTTTGTCAAAAGCGACTCCGCGAAAAAACTGGTGCGGAACAGTCCTTACGAATTTTTTCACCGCATCATCCTGGGCTCGCATCTCTTCCAAGGCATCACCGACGCCACCATGACCCACGGCGAAGGCTGGGATTTCATCCGCATCGGCAAACTGCTGGAACGCGCCGACTGCACCTCCAGGATTCTCGACGTCAAATATCACATCCTTCTTCCCTCCGGGGAAAAGGTCGGGGGCAACGTGGACACGATCCAGTGGATGTCCGTCCTGAGATCGTGCAGCGCGCTCGAAGCGTATCGCAAGATTTATGTCGGCCAGGTGGCGCCCTGGCGCGTCGCGGAATTCGTGATCACGCATTCCGCCTTTCCGCGCTCGATCCGATTCAGCGTCGACTGTTTGGATGCCGCCCTCCACCACATCTCGGGCTCGGCCGACACGAAATACGCCAACGAAGCGGAGCGGCTGTCGGGCCGGCTCCGGTCCGATCTCGATTACATCACGATCGGAGACATCTTCAAATTCGGCCTGCACGAATACCTCGAAAGCATTCAGGATCGTCTCGCGGAAATCAGCAAAGCGATGCAGGCCAGTTACTGCGCGGAAAACGCGATCGATAATTTCGCTACGGACTGAGCAGGCCGAGATACCAGTTCAGGAGCGATTGGCCAAAGAACATCCAGACCAATGCGCCGAACGCGAGATAGGGCCCGAACGGCAGCTTCGCGGACCAAACGCGCTTGCCTACGAGCATGGTGGCAAGACCCACCAGTGAACCAAGAAGCGATCCGGCGAAGACAGTGAACAAAACGGCGCGCCAGCCGAGAAAGGCGCCGATCGCCGCGAGAAATTTTAAGTCGCCGCGGCCCATGGCTTCGCGCGGAATCTGAAGTTCCCGCACCACGCCGGAAATGGTCCCAATGGTATCGAGGAAAACCTCTTCGCCGGCGACCTTCACTCGGTTGTAATGAAAGTTCAGATCCGTCTTGCCGATCGGCCGCCCATCAATCACTGCCTCGTCGCACAGCAAAATCAGGAGATCGCTCTCGCGAGAAAAGTAATCGCTCCATAACTCCTTTTCGTCGCCCACGACGAAATCCGCATCGTCCCCTTTTCGCGTCCAGGTAAACGGCGTCGGCGTTTCGAGCTGGATCTTCTTTTTCCCGAAGGCTTTCTTGCCGGCTTCAAGGACGATCCAGAGCAGGACGTAGCCGAGCGCGGCCGAAAGAGCTGAAGTGCCCAGCGCCGTCCATCGCCCGTAAGCCAGCATCAGCGGCGGCACGAGGAAACTGGCCACAAGTCCGGCGACGGTGCCGCCGATCGTGACTTCATCCGGGATGATGAAGTAATCGAAATCGATGAACGTCCCCACGATGAGGAGCGAAATGAAAACCCAATACGCGACCGCGACCGGCCACGAAAACTGGAGCCAGGCCGCGAGAAAAAGGAGAGCGGTCAGGAGTTCCACCGCAAAGTAACGGAAGGCGATCGGGCTGCCGCAATTCGCGCAACGGCCCCGCAGAAACAGCCAGCTCAAGAGGGGGACGTTGTGGTACCACCTAAGTTCTACACGGCAGGACGGACAAAAAGAACGGCGCGGCTCGTTCACCCCGAGATCGAGCGGCATCCGATAAATGCAGACGTTAAGGAACGATCCGATGGCCGCGCCCACGACGAACGCAACCGTCGCGAACAAAAAGTGATAAGCTGCCAGCGCGTTATCCATTGGTCAGTTCCGAAGCGCCGCCTTCTCCGCTCTGCGCTGCATCAGCCACGCGATCCAGATGCAGCTCTCGTAAAGCAGGCACATCGGCAGACTCATCGCGATCAGGGTCAGGACATCGGGCGTCGGCGTGATGATCGTCGCCAGGATGAAAATCAGCACTACCGCGTAGGGGCGGGTCCGCGCCATGAACGCATAGGTGACGAGCCCAAAACGCACCAGCGCGAGGACCACGACCGGCAACTCGAAGGCGAGTCCGAAGCCGATGGTGAAACGGGTCACGAACGAATAATATTCCTGCACCGTCCACGCTGCCGTCCAGCCGAGCGATTCCGTGTCGTGGAAGAAGAACATGATCGTTTTCGGCAGGAGCCAGTAGTAGCAGCTCAGCACGCCCGTAAGGAAAAGTCCGAAGCTGACAAAGATGGCGGGCAGGACGAAGCGTTTCTCCATCGCCGTCAGCGCCGGCAGGACGAATTCCGCCAGGAAATAAAGCAGAAGGGGAAACGACATGACGATGCCGGCATAAAACGCGAGGCGGAACGAGATCGTCATCGAATCGGTCACGCCCATGGCCCGCAACGCGCCGATCTTCGGGCTGATCTCTTGCAACGGACGTTGCATGATGTGCACGAGCGAAGTCCGGAAGACGAAGGCGATGACCATCGCGATCAACATGGTGAACGCCATTTTCACAATGGTCCAACGCAGGTCCTCGAGATGTTCCAGAAACGGCTTGGAGGTTTCGCTCTCCGGCAGCTCGCGGAATTTGAAGAGGTTGCGTAAGGCCATGGCGTTTCTATTCGCGCCCGAGCAAAATCAAACCACGCGCCGCCAACCGCGCGCAGACGGCCAGCGTGTTGGCATCGCGGATTTCGTTTTGGCCGATCATGCGGCTCAATTCCCGCGGACTAAAGGCGCGGCAGTCCAGAATCGATTCCGCCTCGGCATGCGCATGGCCGCTCGCGCTGGCGCACACAGGGCGGGCCAGGAAAAAATAGCAGCGCTCATCGGTCATGCCTGGCGAAGTGAAGTAATCGCCGAGCGGAGTCAGTTCGCCGCCCTCCGCGAGCTCATAGCCGGTTTCTTCGCGGAGCTCTCGGAGCGCGACCGCTTCGATCGCGCTTTGATCGGTCTCTTTGGCATCGTCGATTTGTCCGGCGGGCACTTCCCAGATCGTGGCGCGGATCGGGAGACGTTCCTGTCGAATCAAGATGATATCGCCCTCGGGAGTCATGGCCGCGATGACCACCGCTCGTTTTCGATGCACCACGGTCCAGGTGCGCGCGTTCGGCCGTTCCGGGCTCCGGATTTTTTCCGTCGCGACGGTCAGGTGATCGTCTTTGAAACGCGTTTCACTCGAAACGATTTCCCAACCTTCACTTTCCGAGGCCATCTCCCTGGTCATCACGCCGGAAGATTATGGGGAGCACCACGAAAAGCGAACCGTCTTTCTGTAGCGGCAGTCTATGACCGCCGAATGGTTTTTCTGCAGGGCTAATCTTACCTTCGCGGTCATAGACCGCCGCTACAGAAGAGTTTTCCAGCGCGCGATCTGCGCGGCGACGTTCTCCGGCGACGGCGCGCCGATGGCGGAGCGCTGCGTGAGCGAATGCCGGGCATCGAAAACCTCCATGAGATCATTCTCCAGGAACGGCGAAATTTTCTGCCGCTCCTCGCGCTGGATTCGATCGAGCGGGACACCTGTCACCGTCCCCCGGGCGACGAGTTTTCCCACCGCTTCATGCGCTTCGCGGAAAGGCATTCCCTTCTTCACCAGAAATTCCGCCAGATCCGTCGCCATCAGATTTGGATCAGCCGCCGCTTCTTCCATTCGAGCTGTATGCACCGTCATTTCTGGCAGCATCGCGACGAACAGGTCGAGACCTTCCCTGACCGTATCCACCGAATCAAAGAGCGGCCGCTTGTCTTCCTGCAAATCCCGATTGTACGACGCGGGCAGACCTTTCATCGTGGTCAGGAGGGCGACGAGATTTCCGTAAAGCCGTCCGGTTTTGCCGCGGGCCAGCTCTGCCATGTCCGGGTTCTTTTTTTGCGGCATCAAGCTCGAGCCAGTCGAGAAGGCATCGCTGAAAGTGATGAAGCCGAATTCCCTCGTGCTCCAGAGAATCAGGTCCTCGCTGAAACGAGAGAGATGCAGACCGATCATCGCGAGGGCGAAAAGAAATTCGCAGGCGAAGTCGCGGTCGCTCACGGCATCGAGACTGTTCTGGCTAAGATGGGCGAACCCGAGCTGGCGCGCGATTAGTTCGCGGTCGAGCACGATAGTGGAGCCCGCGATCGCACCGGACCCGAGCGGCAACACATCCGCGTGCTGGGCGGAGTTGAAGACTCGGGTGTAGTCGCGCTCGAAAGCCTCGATCTGCGCGAGGAGATAATGCGCGAGGGTGATCGGCTGCGCCCGTTGCAAATGCGTGTAGCCCGGCATCAGCACTTTCTGGTGCCGGGCGGCAAGGTCCAGCAGCGCTCCCTGCAAACCACGCAGCCGCGCACATACTTCAGCGGCTTCCGCTTTCACGTACAAGCGCAGATCGAGCGCGACCTGGTCGTTCCGGCTCCGCGCGGTATGCAGCTTCGCGCCCGCGGCCCCGATGCGTTTCGTCAGCGCCGCCTCAATATTCATGTGCACATCCTCGAGCGACCGTTCCCAGCGAAAATCGCCCGCGGTGATTTCCGCTTCGATCACGGTCAGGCCCGCTTCGATTTGTTCGTGCTCCTCCCTGGTCAGGATTCCGGCCGCCGCAAGTGCGGCTGCGTGCGCCAGCGATCCTTTGATATCGTGGCGGTAAAGCCGCCAGTCGATCGAAACCGATTCGCTGTAGAGCTGCGCCGTTTCGCTCGCCGGTTGTTCGAATCTTCCTTTTCGCATTCGTTTAGCTGGTTGCACGGTCCCGCGTCACCGTCACCGAGACGAACTCCACTTCCGGCAACACGAACTTACGGACCTCGACGATGATCCGCTTGATCTCGAAAATGCCCAGCAAATGTTGCGCAACCGCGCCGGCCAGCGTTTCGATGAGCCGATCGCGCCGGTCTTGCACCAGCGTTCTGGTTACGGCGCAAACCTCCGCGTAATTCACCGCACACGTAATGTCCTCGTTCAACTCATCACCGGACTTCACCGGCCAAAAAGTGAGGCTGATCGTCAGCCGTTGCGGCTGGGCGCGTTCGTCATCGGGCACACCGATATGAGCGAGCACTTCGATCTGCTCGAGGCGAATCACATCACCGGCGTTTTCTGGACCACTCTTCAAGGTAACCCTGCTTATCGCGTTCAGAATGCCCGAGCCGTTCAGGCAGAGCAAGACTGCCGACGTCGCACTCGAGCCAAGAACTGCATCCCAGATATATTGACGAACTTCTCCTCTCCGATCCCGTAAAGACATGGGAGCAGCGATCCGAGTAGAGACCGCCAGTGGACCGGCGAGGCAAGGGTACCTCTGCGTAGGTTTAGGCTTGTGCGACATGAACAAGGAAACCATCATCTGCCTCCGTGAACCCCAGCATGGCCGCGGAGGGCAGTGGCGCTCCTCGAAATTTCGCGACGACGCGCTGGAGTCTCATTCTTACCTCCGCCGATCTGGAAGGCGACGATCGGAAGGCGCAGCAGGCCCTTTCCGAACTCTGCCGGCTTTATTGGCGCCCGATCTTCTCGTTTGTCTGCCGGCGCGGGCATTCCGCGGAAGACGCGCAGGATCTCACCCAGGATTTTTTTCTTATGATCTTGGAAGGTAACTGGCTCCGCCACGCCGACCCCGCGCGCGGCAGGTTCCGATCGCTGCTGCTCAAGTCGCTTGGGAATTTCTTGAACGATGCCGCGGAAAAGCGGCATGCGCGCAAGCGGGGCGGCGATGTTCAATTCGTCTCGTGGGATGAATGGATGGCTGAAGCGCCGTCGCGACTCACGATCTCGGCGCGGGCGCTGGATTCCTGGCCGGCCGAACGGCTCTTCGATCTCCGCTGGGCGGCGACCGTCGTCGAACAGGCGTTGCGACGCCTGCGCGAGGAATGCGAAAGCCAGGGGAAACTGCGCGCGTTCGAGGCGCTCAGCCCGTGTCTCGGCGCGGAACGCGAAGACGTATCTTATCCCACGCTGTCGCAAACTTTGGGCGTCCCCGAAATTACCGTGAAACGCCTGGTGCATCGCTTGCGTCAACGTTATCGCAGCCTTCTTCGCGACGAGGTCGCCGAAACCGTCGCAGACCCAGCCGAAGTGGATGACGAGATCCGGCATCTGTGCGGAATCCTGGCAGCCAGCGCCGAGGCGTCATGAAAAATTTTTCCCCCGGACTTTCCGATTCAATTGCGAGCGTGATCGCGGATCCTGCGCTGTGTCCTCATTGCGATTCCTCCTCGCACATCGCCGGCGGACTTTGTGTCGGCTGCCTGCTCCAGTCCGGCCTCGCGCCCGACGATGAGTGCGCCGCTGAAACGCTCGTGAGCGCACTCGCTGAAATCACATTGCCCGACAAAAACTGGCGCCTTGGGAATTACGAAATCCTCGAGGAAATCGGCCGCGGCGGCATGGGCGTCATCTACCGGGCGCGCCAGCGCCATTCCCGTCGCATCGTTGCTTTGAAGCGTGTGCTCGGCTACCACGCCGATTCCCGCGAAACGCTCGCGCGTTTCCGGCGCGAAGCGCAAGCCGCCGCGAGCCTCGATCATCCGAACATCCTTCCCATCTACGAAGTGAGCGAAAGCGAAGACGGGCTTCCGTTCTTCAGCATGAAATTCGCGCCCGGCGGAAGTTTGCAGGAAGTCGGCCCCGCGTTGAAGAACGACCCTCGCCAATGCGTGGCCCTCGTCGCGAAAGTCGCGCGCGCTGTGCAACACGCGCACGCCAAAGGAATCCTTCACCGCGATCTCAAGCCCGGAAACATTTTGCTCGACGCCCACGGCGAACCGCTCGTGAGCGACTTCGGCCTGGCCAAATGGCTCGATACCACCAGCGACCTGACCCGCACACTTACCATCTTCGGCACCCCCGGCTACATCGCCCCCGAGCAAGCCAGCGGCCCCGCCGCCGAACTAAAACCCGCCGCCGATGTCTACAGTCTCGGCGCCATCCTCTTCGACCTGCTCGCCGGCCGCCCCCCTTTTCTGGGCTCGCACGCCCTCTCCGTCATCCGCCAAGCCTCCGAAACAACCGCGCCGAAACTACGCACCCTTTCCAAAGTCGCCGACCGCGATCTCGAAACCATCTGCTCCCGCTGCCTCGAACGCGAACCCTCCGCGCGTTATCGCTCCGCCCACGATCTAGCCGAAGACCTAGAACGCTGGCTTGCGGGACGCCCAATTATCGCTCGCCGGATTTTACCGCCTGTTCGAATCTGGCGGTGGGCAAAGCGAACTCCTAAATTAGCTGGAAGCGTGGCTGCTTGCATCGCGCTCGGGATCGCAGCTGTGCTTTGGCAAATCGAAAGCCACTCTCTTTCAGCAGCTGTACGTGAGGATCAGTTAACCGCTCGCTCGATCGCAGTATTGCCATTTCTCGATCTCGATCACGGGCGGGCGGATGCCACATTCGCCGTCCGGATCGCCTCGTCGTTGCAAACCAATCTCTCGCGCCTCGCCTTGACCCGAATTATTCCGATATTGCAAGCGGGATCATCGCTAGCAGGCACAGGCAGCCTACAAGACATCAAGGAGGCGACCCGAAACTCGAAAGTCCGTGCAATCTTAACGGGCACTAAGCGCATTGTTGATGGGAAGCTCAGATTATCGATCCGCCTAATTAACGCGGCGACTGGCGAGGTATTGTTGACCCAATCTCTCGAAACCAACCCAGGAGGAGCTAGCGCCTTAGAGGCTGAACGCGCGGTGGAACAGAACGTTAATTCAATTCTGAATATGAGTGACTGGTCGGCCCTTGACCCTGTCACTCCTGATCCGGGAGTGAAGAATTTAAGGGCGCGTGAGTTTATTGTGAGTGGCCGGGAATTGATGCTTCGGCAAACGGTGGAGACTTTCGATAAATCCATTGTGTGCCTTGAGAGGGCAATTGAGCTTGAACCACTCTCAGCTCTCGCCCACGCGTATTTAGCCACCGCTGCGTGCAGTCGAACTTATTTCATTTCCGACGAGCGTTTTCTTCAGCGTGCCGAGCTGGAAGCAAAAGAGGCCGTCCGACTAAACCCAAACTTACCGGATTCTCATCGGGCGTTGGCCGGGGTTGCTCATCGAAACGGCAGATTTCTGGAAGCACTAGAAGAACAATTTCGCGCTGTAGAATTAGCTGGTCCCGAAGAACGCATAGCCGGATTTATCGGTATGACTCTAGACACGCTCCAGAAACCAGAACGGGCTTTGGGGTGGTACGAGATGGCACGCCATTGGGAAACTCGTCCTGGAACTAATGACGCCTGCATTGGCAAATGTTGGGCGAAGCTCGGGGATGACTTACAGGCGGAGCATGCTTATCGCCGCGCTGCCGATTTACGCCCGGAAATTTCGCAAGGTTGGGTTGGGCTTTGCCATCTGCGCTTACTGCAAGGCGACCTAGATGCGGCCCGTGCGCTTTATCAGGAACACGGCCCTCGTTTCAAGGGAGACAACGACGCAGAGCAAATGGCAGCGCAACTGGCCTTCTTCGCGCGCAGTTACCATGAGGCCAAGCGCCTTTATAGCGAATTGGAGAAGAGAGATTCCCGGGGAGGAACCAGTTACGATACTGAGATCAGCTACGGTTCGGTTCTTGGCAGGATTAACCAAGCACTAGGGGATTCGACGGATAGCCGTGCCATGCTCGAACATTCTCGTTCTAGAGAACTGGCTGCACTCAAGACTGCACCTAATAGTCCCGCGATCTCTTATCGGCTCGCGGCGATTCATGCTTCGCTTGGTGACACCGACATTGCGTTCCAACACCTGCACTCTGCGGTTGCCAACGGGTGGATTGACTATCGTACGCTGCGCATCGATCCGAGATTTGACAGCATTGCCGGCGATTTCCGCTTTCGGGAGATCATCGCACATTTAGCCAGCAAAGTAGCAGTGTTGAGAAGGCAAACAGACCAGCCGACAAGAATGGTCTTCAATGGCGGAAATACCTCGCCTTAGATTGGATAAATATGAGTGATGGCACTAGAAGACGTTGGGATGAATTCGATGACAAACGGGCCGCTATTATCGCGGTCATAAAGTATGTTACTAGCCAACCACCTGAAGTGGGACAACGCTGCGTAGGCGATGATGCTTACGTGCGCCAACTGTACGAAGATCGAGAGATCGGCAACATTGATGTCCCAGGCGACGTCAAGACTTTATTCATGCCGGAGGGGGAAAAGGCGAAGGAGGCCAAAGGCTCAGTGGTGATTGAACTGCCGCCGCGCCCGGTTAACGTCCCCAACGAGAACGACCTTTTGAGGTATGTTCTCTGTTGCTACAACGTCTGGGCTCCGGGTACCAATCCCTAACGCCAAGAACGGTGTCTCCCAGTTAGAGTGCAACGCTGCGGTGTGCCATCAGGGTTCTTCGTTCGAACGAACGAACTCGACTAAATTCGGCATTGAATCCAGCGACCGCGGTAACTTCGACGCGCCAAAAACAAGGAGTGGCGGCTTCCATTCCTTACCCTCATTTTGGATCGATTCGCTATCGGCGCTCAATATTTGAAGTAATACTTCGGCGACAATACGGCTACCAATGTGGCCGAGCTTTTGCATGGGAGGATCCGGCGGAACGGGAGGCTCTGAGTCGGTGACCGCTTGGACCGCGGCCTCGCGAAGCAAGTAATACCAGAGCGGGGTTCGACCGCGAAACTCTTGTTGGTCGAAGAACTCCTCGTCTTCAGTCAGGGCTGGTATGTCTCCCGCCGTCAGCTTCGGCAGGTGGAAGAAGTCGGCGAATTCCTCGCCGCTTGGCAGATGCATCTTGGAGCCGCGACGGAGGGTCAGCTCCGGTAGGGGACGCATAAATTCTCCAGCCTGCCGAGGGGCAAGATCCTGTGGACTGAAATTCGCACGGAAGATCGCGATACTCTCGGCCGGCAGGCCGTAGAGTGCTTCCGTTATAAAGGTATCGATTGTTTGACCGCGGTTGAGCATTGCTTCAGGGGCTGTGAAGAAAAGGTTCCAGTCGATAACGTAGTTTGCAGGCAAAGCGGGCAGCTCCGAGCTAATGCCGCGGCCTCGCTTGGTCATCAGCATCAAACTTCCGGCATGCACTCCGAGGTCATGATTCAGAGAATAGCTTTCCTGAATCATGCTATGACCGAAGCGAAATGCCGCCACGGTGAATTCGATCGGCAGATTGATCGGATCTGGCGTCAAGAGTAGGCCCTTCCGACGAATGTCCTGCAGAACGGTGATTCTCGCTATCTTGGGGAGAAAGTCCTTGAGGATGATCCATTGGTAATGCCACGTCACAAACCGCCGCGCCTGTTCGAAGAGAGAACTCCCACGCGGGCCCGGACTAAGACTGGGATTCCTTTTCAGCAATTTTATCACGCCGTTATGAAACTTGATGAAAAGCACGTGCATTTGGCCAATGACCAGGTTCTCTTCGTTGCGTGGGTCGATTAGCTTAGGAGTGCCGTCAGCTTCCCGCGGAAGGTCGTCGAGCTTGCCGGCAGGACGCCGAGTCGGGCCCGTCGGCGGCAATGTTTGTCCCAGCGGTAGTTCGCCGCTTTTTTCATCCTGAGGTCCGGGTAATCCGCGCTTGCCATATAGAGTGTCCAAGTCCAGAGCGGGCGTCCTGTAGTTTGGTGTCTCATCCTCGTGCGGATTTGCATCGCCTACGAGAAAGCGGCCGTCCCTCGTAATGTCGTGGTCGATGAATTGGCCGAAGTAGACATAGCCAGAGGGCATAGCCGGCAGCCGACGTCGCTTTTTGCGCCGGGCTTCCGAATCCTTCATTCGCTGGGCGAGCTCGACCAGCTTGGCTTCATCATGCGGCCTCCAGTCGCCGGGACACAACCGACTATAATACGCTTCAGGGATTTCCAGGGGACGCGGCATGCAAGATTTCTATTAGAGCCTAATTCCTAAAACCAGATTAAACCGTGATGCGGTTGATCACGCATCGAATCGCGCAGTCGTCTTTTTCCTATAGGACAATACGGGAACCGCATTTCAAAGTTCTCCGTGGCTGACGGACTCTCACATTCACTCGAACTGTCTTCTCACTAGGATGAAACGATCACGAAGGTTGAATATTCAGGCACTCTGCCTGCGATGTTCTATTGTGCTTCACAACCCGAATGAACACCGTCTGGCGCGTTTTTGCTTATTTGAAGAGGTATCCGATCCTGGGGTCGGCGACGCTGGCTTGCGCGATTCTGGGGACGTTGATGGTGGTGGTGTTTCCGGCGGTGACGAAGTTGATCATCGATGAGGTGCTGACTCAGCACCGAGGAGAAAGGCTCACTGCGCTGGTCCTGATCGCGGCGCTGGCTTTCGTGCTGCAAAACGGACTCAATTCGATCCGCATCATTCTCAACAATACCTTCGAACAGAAGGTGATCTTCGATCTGCGGAGCGATCTTTATTCGCACATCCAGATGTTGCCGCTGCGCTGGTTCGATAATCGCGCGACGGGCGATTTGATGACGCGCATCCTGGAGGATGTGAATTCGGTCGAGCGCATGCTGATCGATGGCGTGGAGCAGGGTGTCGTCGCGGTGCTTCAACTCGTGATCGTTCTCGGGATGATGTTTTACGTCAGCACGTCCCTGGCTCTGGTGGGACTGGCACCGCTGCCGGTTTTGGCGGGCGGGGCGCTCTGGTACACGCTCACGGCGCATCGGCGGTATCGCATTCAACGGCGGGCTTCCTCCGCGATGAACTCGCTCCTTCACGACAACCTCGCGGGCATCCGGCAGATCAAGAGCTTCGTGCGCGAACGCGAAGAGCACACGCGGTTCAATTCGGTCAGCGACCAGCTCCGTCACTCGACGCTCCTGGTGATGCGCGTTTGGGCGATGTATCACCCGTCGATGTATCTCATCGGTCAGCTTGGGATTGTCCTGGTGGTCTGGGTCGGCGCGCGAAGCGTGTTGAGCGGCGCCATGCAGGTGGGCGACCTGATTGCGTTCCTCATGCTGACCGGGTTTTTGTACGAACCGATCAACAAGCTGCATCAGCTCAATCAACTGATGCAGGCCGGACGCGCGGCGGGCGAGCGCGTCTTCGAGATTGTCGACGAGCCGATCGAGCCGGGATGGGACGTGACCAAAGGTGCGGTGCGGGTGAAGGGGGACGTCCTATTCGACGATGTCGGCTTCAGTTATGGGAAGGAGGGGCCGCCCGCGCTCCAGCACATTAGCTTTCACGCCAGTCCGGGCGAGACGATCGCGCTGGTTGGGACCACCGGCGCGGGCAAATCGACGCTCGTGAATTTGCTGACGCGTTTCTACGAGTACGAGACCGGTGAGATCCTGATCGACGGCACGCCGATCCGCGAGTTCGGCACGCGCCGGCTGCGCGAGATGGTGGGTGTGGTGACGCAGGAGAGTTTCCTATTCAACGGGACGATCCGCGAAAATTTGCTGATGGGGCGGCCGGACGCGACCGACGAAGAAGTTCTGCGCGCGGCAAACGCGGCGAATGCGCGGCCCTTTATCGATCGGCTGCCGGAGGGATTGAACAGCAAGGTTGGGGAGCGCGGAGTGAAGCTCAGCGTCGGCGAGAAGCAGCGGCTTTCGATCGCGCGCGCGCTCCTGAAGGATCCGCCAATCCTGATTTTGGACGAGGCAACGGCGAGCGTGGATAACGAAACGGAACGCCTGATCCAGGAAGCGCTGGAGCATCTGATGTCGCACCGCACCTGCTTTGTCATCGCGCACCGGCTTTCGACAATCTTGCGAGCGGACCAGATTCTGGTGCTGGAGCGAGGGCGCGTGATCGAGCGCGGCACGCATGCCTCCCTACTGGAGCTCGGCGGAAAATACGCGCGCTTGTGGGAACACAGTTTTCTGGAGAAGCCGGCGGAGGAAACGGAGCAAGAAAACGCCGAAGGTTCAACGTCCAACGCTCAACGTCCCATTGAGGAAGAGACGCTCGACGTCCCGGTCTAAGAGTCCGGCGGGAGGGCTTGCGCCAACTCCTGATACTTCAACTCCAAGGCCCGATAGCGTTCTTCGGCTTCGCGCAGCGCGCGCCGCTCTTCACGCAAGCTTTGCTCGAGATCGCGGATGCGATCCTGGACGCCGATCGCCATGCGAGTCGCGGCCGGTTCGGCTGAGATGTCGGCTGAGATGGCTTCTGGAGGAGGAGCGGCAAGGTCGGCCGGCTCTTGTGTCGGCAACGCTAAGGCCATTTCGCTGAGGGGGCGGCGCGCTCCATCGCAGGAATTAATTACGAAAGTCTGTTCGTTGATCTCGCCCAGACGAACAAATTCCTGGATCGCGCCCAACGTGGTCGGACCGTAGTAACGTTCGCTGGTGACTTCGACGAGCCAATCCATCCCGAGCTCCGGCAGCATGGGCGCCTTCATCCAGGTGAGCTGATCGGTCGAGAGCAAATCGTGCGGCGCCACTTGCGCGGATGAAGCCCAACGCGCGAGCTGTTCGAAGCCGAGGGGGCCGAAGACCGAGCCGTCTTCGTGTTTGCGCAGGAACCAGTGCTGAGAGGCGGGCGCCTCCATTATCCGTTAGGCGTGGCCGAGGGGACCGTGGACGGGGTCGGGATCATGATGGTCTGGCCGATCTGCAATTTCCGGTCGTTCTCGATGTGATTGAATTTCTGAAGTTCCTCGACGCTCACCTTGTGCATCTTCGCGATGGAAGTCAGGGTCTCGCCTTTCGCGACGACGTGGCTGTTGCCGCTTTGTGGCTTGGGCGCTTCGGTTGGCGGGGTGGTAGCGGCAACCGGGGCCGGTGTCGGGTTTTCCCCAATCATCACACCCGGCTTGATCGCGGAAACCTGCTGCTCGAGTTTCAGAATCTGCTGCGAGAGGGCGTCGATCTTGGCATTCTGTTCGTCGATTTTTTTCGACAAAGTTTCCAGCAGCAGCGTGTTTTTGTCGGGAGCCTGAGCGGGAGCGGTCGCGCCTATCATCACTGCGAGAAGAAAAGAGAAACCGCAGAGGACGAAGCGCGTCATGGAGGCCATCTTGGCATCGAGCCGCGACGGTGGCAAGCGCGCGAGAGAGGGGCGCAGCTTGCCTTTCGCCGATTTATCTTCTAGCCTTTTTCCATGCCCGAGCGCATTCAAAAGCCCCCGATGCCATGGGGGCCGAAGCAGGGGGACGGAGAGGGCGGCCCGAGGTCGCCAGACATCTCACGGCCGGACACACGGGACCTGCTGAAGAAAATGCGCAAGGTCGATCCCAACCAGTCCAAACGCTATCGCCAGCGGACGGGCCAGTGATGGACGCCGCCGCGAGCGGAGCTGGCTCCGACGATTTTGTCGGGTTGCTCAGGCGAATGGGACACATGGGACCCATAAGTCCAATAGGTCCTACGCGGCTGACCGCCGACGTGCCGCAGACCCAAGCGACAACGATCCTGGCTTTTAAATTCCAAGGCGGCGTGCTGGTGGCGGGAGACCGGCGCGCCACCTCGGGTCACACGGTCGTTTACGATCGCGCGGACAAGGTCCTTGAGATCGATCGGCATTCGATCATGGCGATCGCGGGCGTGCCGGCGACGGCGTGGGAGATGGCGCGTGTGCTCGAGCATTCCTTCCAATTCTTCCGGCGCACGCAATTGCAGGAAATGAGTGTGGATGGGAAAGTGCGCGCGCTCTCGAAATTGCTCCGGGACAATTTCGGATTTGTCATGCAAGGCGTGGGCATCGTCGTGCCGATTTTCGCGACGTACGATTCCAGCGCGACTCCGTCGGCCCGGCTCTATTTTTACGACGCGATGGGGGCGCAGTTCGAGGTGGCCGATTACGCCGCCACCGGATCGGGATCGCCGGCCGTGCGCGGAATTCTCTATTACGAAAACACGTGGGGCAAAAAGCCGTTGATAAAGTTGAGCGAAGAGGAGGCGGTGACAGTCGCCCTGCGCGCGCTCGACACCGCGGCTGAATCCGACACGGCGACGGGCGGAGTGGATCGGAACGCGAAGATATTCCCGGTGATCAAAATTGTTTCGCGCGATGGGATCACGACGCTGCCCGAGAAACGGATCGCCGCACTCTTTAAACGAAGCGTCGCATGATTGAAGAGCCATACCGTTGGGTCGAGGCGATCGCGAATCGCGGCGAATATATCGAGACGCAACTGGCGACGGGCAGCCCCATCGCGGCGGTCGGTTATCGCGACGGTATTTTGTTTCTGACCTTTGGCCGGAGTCGGCAGAAGGTTTTCGAGATTTACGACCGGATCGCGATGGGAGCGATCGGACATCCCGGTGACATCGAGCGATTGCGGATGGCGGCGATCGAGCTCGCGAGCGCGGAAGGGTTCACCCGCTCGGCGGCGGACGTGTCGCTGCGACGTCTGGCGCATTATTCGCTGAGTCCGGTTCTGAAGACGGCATTCGAGCAGGTGTATGGGGCGCCGTATCTCGCACGGATGCTTTTCGCCGAGATCGGTGAGAAACAGGAAACTGATTTGTTTTTGCGCCTGGAGTACGATGGCGCCATCGCAACCAACAGTGGGAATTTCGAGCGGGCGCGGCAGGATTTTGGCGTGCTCAGCGGCACGCGACAATCGACCGAATTGATGGAGAAGTTCCTGGCCGCCGAACACTCGCAGGGCGCGACCTTTGACCGGGCGCTGAAGGTGGCGGTGGATGCGTGGACGGTGGGTCACCTCGCGTTGGGCGAGGGTGGAGTCACGGAGATTCCCGCCCGGGATAAAATTCTGACCGAACGCAAAGAAAGATTGCGCACGGCCGGGGTCGAGGCGGCGGTTCTGGATCGCAACGATAAGATCGCGATCCGATATCGCGCGTTGCCCGAAACCGAAATCCGCTCGGCGTTGGGCGACTAGCAGCAAAACCATGTTTGGCAGAGCCAGGCGCGGTGGAAAGGAGGGCCGTCCCCTTTTGGCCTGGTTCGGTTTGTTGCTCGTGCTGGTGTCGTTCGTGGCGCTGCAATTCCTGCCGAGCCGGAAACGATCGAAGGGCTCGGTGACTTTGCCGGCTGGGGATGATCAGCCGTTTGCCATCGTTATTCTCGACCCCGGCCACGGCGGCCAGGATTCCGGGACAATGAAGGCCGGCATCCTGGAAAAAGATCTCGCGCTCGACGTGGCTCATCGCGCGGAGCGGCTCTTGCAAAGCCAGGGCATGGTCACGCTTCTCACTCGAAGAGACGATACCTTGTTTCGCTGGCAGGCCGCGCCGCGCTGGCAAACGAGCAGCCTCGCTGTGTGTTCGTCAGCATTCATTTTGACGACGCCACCAGGCCGGGGGCCACCGGGGTCGAGACTTACTACGCCGCGCACCAGATCTCGCCGGATCCCGAGCGCGTCTGGTCGTGGCTGCCTTTTCTGCGGCGGACATGGTTGGAAACGGCGAGCGTGGAAAGCCAGAGCCTGGCGACCTTTATTCAAGAAGCTCTGGTAGCGCACACCCAGGCGATGAACCGTGGGACGAGGCCGCAACAATTCTTCGTGATCGCTAACGTGCATCATCCCGCCGTGCTCGTGGAAGGCGGTTTTCTCACCAACGCGGAGGAGATGAACAAACTGGCGAACGCGGACTACCGAGAACAGATCGCCGCGGCAATCTGCGAAGGAGTGATACGCTATCGAGAAGTGTTGCGTAACCAGCGCACGCCGCTCGCGGTCAATTTGCCCGGCGCTGAATAAGGTAAAATCAAAGGCGTCGAAAGAGAACCGATGAGAGCCAGATTAATAATGGCGGCGCTCCTCTGCCTGGTGAGTTTGTCGTTCGCGAAGGCCGATCAGGCCATCGAATCCGCGCAGCGCAAATTGAAAGACCAGGGATTTTACTATGGCGAACTTCACGGCAAGAAAGATGCGGATACCACCGCGGCGATCCGCCGCTATCAAATCCGAAACGGATTGCCGGTCACGGGTGAACTGGACTCAGCCACTCAACGGAGTCTCGGCCTAACGAGCACTCCTGCCTCGACTCCTCGTCCGCCGCCGTCGTCGAATCCCCCGGCGCGGGACGTACCCCCGGCGCCGCAAAATCATTCCACCCAAAAACCGCCCACGGTTTCGCCCCAGCCGCCGGCCCAGTTCAATCACCCTCCGGACGAGCGCGCTTACGTTCCCGGTCCGCATGGTCTGCGTCCGGAGACGAGCGCCATTTTCGATGGGACACCGTTCGAGGTGGCGCCGCCTGACGTGCAGCGCCGCGTCATCATTGGCGCGCAGATGATCCTCGCGCGGCGCGGGCTTTATCGCAGCGTCATCGATGGGGTCTACGGACCCGGCCTGGACTTCGCGTTGCGAAGGCACCAGGCGCGATTGCATCTGCCGCCGACAGGGCGTTTCGATCTGGATACGCTTGCGACACTCGGGCTACTGCCGGGGCAACAACGGCCCGGGTTCCATCCATTTCCACGGCGAAGATTCCCGCCAGGAACGTACCTCGGTCCGGGCGGCGAGCGCATCTACCGTCCCGATTACTGATCCAATTAATCGCGAACGTTAGTCCCGATGGGGTACTGGCCCGTCGAAGTCGACCGACTGAAGTTCGACGAGAACAGCCCCGACGAAAATTTGCGCCTCTACTTTCAGCAACAGCCGATCTGGATCGTCGGAGATCCAGACCGTGGCGCGGCGAAACTTCCGGTGCGGTTCGAGCTCCCGGTTTTTTCCGATCTTACTCAGGTGCAAATCGAGCTTGATCGCATTGTAGGTGCCCGCCGGAACGGTGAGACGTTCGCGGCCTTGTGTGGTCACAGTGGCCAGATAGGCGGAGGTCTGCGGATAAACGACCACGCGTTGCACGCTGCGATCCTGCAATGATTGACTGCGCAGGTAGAGCAGGGCCGAGAGTAAATCGAAGAGATTGGGTGAATCGAAGCGCCGGACCTTCGGCCCCGAGCTGTTCGAGGGCGTCTCCGTTTCCTTCGAACTCACTCCGTCTGACCCAAACGCTAAAGTCGTGACCGTCTTCTTGCTCCGGAGCGTCTCGACCTGCCTTACTTCGATCGGATGCAAAGTGGCGGCATCGACGATCGACGTATAATTTGCATCGAATTTCCACAGGGTCCGGACCAAGCCGGTGGTGTGGACGACGCCGTCGAACTGGAATCGATCGGCCGATGGTTTCGAGAGACGCACATCAGCCACGGCCCCGGGAAATCCACTCCAGCCGAAACCGTACTTCGCCCGCATGGGTCGCGAAGCCGGAAAAGAGGGAGGCGAGCCGGACGTGACGCTAGTCTCCCAGTTTGCGCCGGAGACAGTAGACACGAGACCCAGTGCGCCGACCAGGATCGCGATCCACGGTCTTCCTGCGGGGCCTCCAAAGCGCATCTGGTTCGATTTCCAAAACGCGCGCATGAAAGAGAGCCCCCTCCGAATCAGCGCGAAAGTTCGCGCGCTCTTCCGCTACGAACCAACGGCCGCTTAAGGCTTGGCCGGACTCTTGACCGCGGTCGCCGCAGGAGAAGTCGCAGTCGCAGGACTTGCGGCTGGCTTGTCAGCCGTCGGCTTGGCTCCCTTGTTGAGCGTGGCGATGACCTCAGTGGTAAAGTCGGTGCTCTCGTTCGCGTAAATAAGCATAGGCACGCCGCTCATACTGGTGCCGGACTTGTCGAAAACGAAATCCATTTTATTCGTCTTCACTTTTTCGAGCACGATATCGGTGATCTCTTTGACCAGGCCTTCGAGCATGCGCTTCATCTGCTCCTGCAATTGCCGCTCGCGTGTCTGGCGGAATTCGCTGATCTCGCGCTCCATCGTCTTGATGCTCGCGATTTTCTCGTCCCGCTCTTTGGCCATGGACGTTTTCTTATCCGCGCTCAAGGCCGGAGAATCGAGCTGCTGGTTCAGCTTGTTGATTTCATCGAGAGCCTTTTTGTAGCTCTCCGCGCGGTCGTCGTATTCTTTCTTCGCCGCGTCCCGCGCTTCATTGATCTTCTTTTCCGCGTCTTTGGTTTTGCTGTATTCCTTAAACGCACGGTTCATGTCGACAGTGCCGACTTTGGACTGCGCGAGGGCTGCAACGGGAAATGCCAGACCTGCGGTCAAAGCGAGAAGAAGGAATTTTTTCATAAGAGCGAAGTAAAAGAGGTTAGTGGAAAGGGTTTAGACCGCAACGTCAGGCATTCGTTCAAAATTGATAGCCAACGTTGAAATTGAATTTGCCGTCGCCTTTCAGCCCATTTTTCTGGATCGGAATTCCGTAGTCGATCCGGATCGGCCCGACGGGCAGATCGAGGCGGAGACCGAAACCGAAATCCGAAACCAGGTTATTGGTGCTGAAATCCCAGGAGGGCGCGTTCACGAATCCTGTATCATAGAAAATGGCCGCTCGCGCCTTCTCGATGATTGGCACCGTGTACTCAATTGTAAATTGAGCCTTGGACTTGCCGCCTAAAGGCTCCCCGTTGATGTCTCGCGGGCCGACGTCGCGATAATCGAATCCGCGCAAATCGTTCGAGCCGCCAAGAAAGAGCCGATCGTAAATATTGACGCGCGTGCCATCGCCCCACGTATCGACGGTCCCGAGCACGCCGCTGAGAACAAGAATCGTGTCCTTCGGGAGATGGAAATATTGCCGCGCCTCGAATTCCCACCCGTAGATCTGAGTATCGCCTCCGAGGAAGCCGCCGGCTATATACGGGCTTAGCACCACCCGGGTTCCACGCCGGCTCAGAAATGGATTGTCGCGCGTGTCGTAGCTCAAGCTGGTGAGGATCTGGCTCTTGGTGGTTTTCCCTTGTTCCAGGAGGATCGCATTCGAGGCACCTTGCGAGACGTCGTAGATCTCGATGTTCTCAAGCCGATAGCCGATGGTCGCCGCCACATAGGCGCTGAGACCCTTCCTCGCCTCCAGGGAAAGGCCGTAATTCCGCTGGTCGTAAATCGAGCTAAGAAAATTCACTTCGCGGAAGTAAACTTCGCCGCCGAGCGAGAAACGCCGATCCAGGAAGTACGGCTCCGTTAACGACAGGACGATGTCTTTGCGCTGAGTGCCATACTGAAGCCGGGCGCGGAATTTTTGCCCGCCTCCGGTGAAGTTCGGCCAGTTCATCAGGTCGAAATTCCCCTGCGTCAGCTCAATAAATCCGACCAGATTTTCGACCGTGCTGAAGCCGGCGCCAAAGTTCAGGGAGCCCGTGCGCTTCTCCTCCACCTGGATAACAAGATCCTTCCGGCTGCTCACGCCGGTCTCTTCTGGAAAAGTTTCGACCCGGGAAAAATAACCCAGATTATCGAGCCGCTTCTTAGTCGTGTCGACGCGGACAGTGTTATAGATGTCGCCCGGCGCGATCAACACTTCGCGCCGAATCACCTTATCCTTCGTGCGCGTGTTGCCGACGATCGTGATCCGTTGCACGAAAGAAGGGCTGCCCTCCGTGATGGTGTATTTGACGTCGATCCGGGCGGGACCGGCCGGCGTTCCCTCCGGCAACACTTCCAAATCCACATAGCCGCCGCTGCCATAGGCATCGGCCAGTTTTTTCGAATCCTCCCGCACCTGCTTCGGCGAATAGACGTCGCCCTCCTTCATTTTCAGGAGCATGCGGACCTTCTGTTCACTGGCGACCTTGGCACCCACGATGGTGAGTTTGGCGACATGATATTGAACGCCTTCCGTCAGGGGAATCACGATGGTCATTTTGCCATTGTGGCGTTCGCGCCGGACCTCCTTAATCACTACGTCGATGTAACCGTGGTCCTGGTACCATTCTTTAACGGCAGCGATGTCCTGTTCGAGTTGCGTTTCGTCGAGCCGGCCGGACTTATCGATGAACGAATAAAGGGTTTTGCCCTTGGTCTTCATCTGCTTGCGCAGAACGCGCTCGCTGAATTTCGTGTTTCCTTCGAAACGAATCGCGGCGACCGCTCCCTTGATCCCCTCCGTGATGGTGTAGACCACGTGGGAGGTGCCATGCTCTTCGTTAGTGTCCACGCGGAACTTGACGTCGATATCCGTGAACCCCTTGGCCTGATACATCTCGATGATTTTTTGCCGGCCCTTCTCCAGTTCCTCTTCACTCAGCGGGCCGTTAATCTTGAGGTCGATGCTCTTGCGAATTTTCTTCGCGTTGATCCGTTGGGCGCCTTCGATCTCGATCTCGCTCACCAACGAACGCGTCTGGATCACGACGATGACCTTGACCCCGTCACCCTCGGCTTCACCGAAGATCCTCACGTTCTGCACCGCTCCGGTGGCATAGAGTGCGCGAATGTCCTGTTCGGCGACCGATTCGGAGTAGGGCTGGCCGGGCTTCGTCCGGATCTGCGCCAGGACGCGTTCTTTCGAGACTGTGGTCGGGCCGACGTACTGGACTTCGATGGAACGAATGATTGGGGGCCCCTGCTGTTCCGGCGGAGCCTGCGCCAAAGCCGGCCCGCTTCCCAGCGAGACCAGAACAGCTGCGCCCACGAGGGCGGTGGCGAGACGACGACTCAAACCAGCAAAGTGTTTCATAAGGTAAAATTCCCAGGCGCCATACGTAGCCGACGCGGTGAGGCGGTATTGATGGGTAAGAAGGTGGGCATCGTCAAGGCGCGATTTCAGGGCTGCGCAAGGCGCGGGATGGAGAAGAACGCACCGGTCGCGGCTAATTCAAGAGCTCGTACCAATTATTCCGCCGCCGCGGCTCATAGCCGGCCTGGCGAATCAAGCCCTCGATCTGGGGGCCGTTCAGGCAAAACGTCGTCCCCGCGCTGCTGACCACGTTCTCCTCCATCATGACGGATCCGAAGTCGTTCGCGCCGTACTTTAGGGCCACCTGGCCGATATCCGGCCCCTGCGTGACCCACGAACTCTGGATGTTCGGAATGTTATCCAGAAAAATCCGGGCCAGCGCCTGCATCCGGAGGTACTCGGCCACACCCGTCGGCCGCGCCACTTTGAGCACGGTATGCTGCGGCTGAAACGTCCAGCAGATAAACGCCGTGAAACCGCCGCTCCTGTCCTGCTGATCGCGCAGGCGTTGGAGATGTTCGATCCGATCTTCGATCGTCTCCACGTGGCCGAACATCATGGTTGCGCTCGACTTTAGCCCGAGCTCGTGCGCCACCTGCATCACTTCAAGCCATGCGTCCGAGTTGCATTTCAAAGGCGAAATCCGTTCTCGCACTCGATCGACCAAAATCTCTCCGCCGCCGCCCGGGATCGAGCCGAGCCCCGCTTCCTTGAATTGCGAGATCAGTTCCCGCAAGGGCATTCCGAAAAGATGCGCGAAATGCTGGAGCTCCGGCGGACTGAATCCGTGAATATTAATATGCGGATATTTTTGGCGGATGTGCCGGAGCAATTCCAAATACCAATCGAAGGACAACTTCGGATGGTGTCCGCCTTGCATTAGAATTTGAACCCCGCCCGCGGCGGAAAGTTCGTCGAGTTTTTGGTCGAGCTGCTCGCGGCTCAGCACGTAATGATCGTCGTCCTTTTCCGTCCGATAAAACGCGCAGAACTTGCAGTAAACGTTGCAGACGTTCGTGTAATTGATGTTGCGATCGACGATGTAGGTCACGATCTCGCGCCCGCGATCGTCGTAGCTGGCGCCCTTCGCCAGATCGCGCCGGGCATCGGCGAGCGCCCCCAGCATCTCGAGCGGACGCCGGTAGAGCTCGAGCGCTTCCGCCGCGGAAATGCGTTCGCCCGCGAGCACCTTCTCGCTCAAATCATCTCTCAGCAGCGCGACCATGCGGTAATCTAGCTGAACTCGGGTGCGCCCGCCTCAATTCTTCGCCAGCCCATGTTTCTCGAGGAACCGGACCAGCGCGGCGTTAAATTCGTCCGGTTTATCCATCATGACGAAGTGACTCACGCCCTCCCAGACCTGATAATCCAGATCAGGCACGAGCCCGCGCGCGAAGCTCTCGTACTCCGCCGACCATGCCGGTTGCTTCGCCAGGATCATCAGCACCGGCACGGTGATCTTGTCCGGCTTCCACAAATCCGGATCGAGCGTCGCTTCCATTTCGCTGGCGGCTACATATTGCGGCGTGCGCAGCATCGCGCTCTTGATCTTTTCGCGCCGCGCCGGATCCGGGATCGGGCTGACCATTTGGTCGATCATGCTGCCGGTGTTCTCCGCGTAATTGGCGCCTTTTAAAGTCGCGACAAACTTCTCCATCATTTCTTTGCTGCCGAAAGGACGCAGCGCGCCATCGACAATCACGAGAGCGCGGGTCTTCCCGGGAAACTTCCGGTAGAACTGCCGGATCACCGGCGTTCCATTGCTATGGCCGATCAGCGTGGCCGATTTTGCTTTCGCAGCGCTCAAGACGGCGTCGATGGCGCGCGCGTAAAGATCCATCGTGTAGGCGATCTGGGGCTTGTCGCTCTGGCCGTGGCCCGGGAGATCGATGGTGATGACGTGGAACTTGCTCGCCAGAGCCGAGGCTTGTCCCGCCCAGAAAGTTTCGTCGCAACTCCAGCCGTGAACGAAGAGCAACGCATTCTCTCCAGCGCCGTAATCGGTGTAATGCACTTTCGCGCCATCCGAGGTCGCGAAACGCGAAACGCCGACGATTGGTTCCGCCTGGAGCGAAGTTCCAAGCCCGATCAGCCATAAGGCCGCCGCGAAAATTTTCATGAGGCCGATCCTAGATGACCGCCCAGAAACGCGCACGCTTTTCCCGAAAATGCGCACGTTTCCCGACAGCGTAGTTCGTGAAATTGACATGAAGATTCGCGGGGGATTATAACCGATCCGCGCACGGGCTGCCTCTGCCCCGCGCACTTTTTTATGTCGAAATCCGTCGCGATCGTCGGCGCGGGCGTTTCGGGGCTGACCTGCGCGGTTGTCTTCGCGGAACGCGGCTACCACACCGCGATTTTCGCGGAGCAGATGGGACCGGGGACCACCTCCGCCGCCGCCGGCGCGATTTGGTATCCGTACGATGCCGGGCCGTCCGACACTGCTATCGCCTGGGCGCTGGAGACCTACAGGACTCTGCTCGATCTCGCGCATGATCCGCGCAGCGGTGTTTCGATGATCGAACAGCGAACTTTTTCGCGCACCGGTAAAATTGAAATCCCAGAGTGGGCCTTCGCTCTCGGTGCGCGAGAACTGACCTCGGAAATTCCCACCGTGTTTACCTCCGGTTTCGCGCTGAACGTGCCGCTCACGGATACGACCATCTATCTCGATTATCTCGCGCGCCGTTTCCGCAATGCGGCCGGCGAAGTTCACCTAAACGAACGTTTCCACCAACTCGAAGAGATCGAGCCTTCCTTCGATCTTGTCATTAATTGTACAGGCTTTGGCGCAAGGACGCTCGTGCCAGATCTCGACTTGGAACCGCATCGGGGCCAGGTCGCGCTCCTCGCTAAATTCAATCTGCCTTACGCCGTGGTCTGCGATGACGCGCCGCTCACGTATGTCATCCCGCGCGCCCACGATTGCGTGCTCGGCGGAACCAATGAGATCAGCAGCGACCTCGAAATGGATCCAGCCGCGACGACGCGCATCGTCGCCGAATGCAGCCGCGTCCTCGACCTCGATCTGCCTGCCGTCACCGGCGTTCGCGTCGGTCTCCGCCCGTTTCGCCGTTCAGGTGTGCGCGTCGAGCGCGCGCAACTGCGCGACGGCCGTATCGTCATTCACAACTACGGCCATGGCGGTTCCGGCTTTACCTTTTCATGGGGTTGCGCCGAAGCAGTAGCGGCGCTCGCCCCAGCCGCGACCCAATTCCGCGGGTAGCCTAACCGGAGAGCTCAATCGCCTGGAAGGAGCTGACGACGTCATCCGGGCCCTTGTCCTTGAAGAAACATTCGTAAAAACCCGGACCGAGATCCCAATGATCGCCCTTGTAGTATTCATCGCGATAAAACCGCCAGACGCCGCTCACTACGATGACACAGCTGATCCGGTCGTTCCAAAAATCGCCGAGAAAATGGAAACTGAGATTGGTCCGCGCGTAGGCTCCTTTAAAACCGATGTGGTCGTAAACAATGATCTCCGGCATCGGAGCGTTGTGCACCGTGTGCACGTCGCCGGCCTCGCTCGCGCAGGCGTGGTAACTCAACGGGCCCACCTTCCATTTGGTGTCGATGATACAGCCATTCTCTGGCGACAACTCGGTTTTGGGTACTAGTTTCATATTCGAAGTAGGAGAATTTGACCAGAGGGCATGCGGGATGTCGAGGAGAGATCTTCACGCCTCTTGCTCCTGATCTTGATCACGCTCCCGATCCTGGTTGCAGCGAAAGATCAGGAAAACATCATGACCGAGTGCAAGAGGATCAAATTTTGTGTTCGCGATTATCCGAGCGCAACCGGATCGTTTTATTCTTCAAATCATGCGACGCCCGAATAAAACGGACCGTCCGGCTTTTTGCCCGCATCAGGATTGAATGTGTCGTGGCCGTGGGACCGGTGGATTGCACGCCTGGCAGCAACGCGCTGTCGCTGATTCCTGTCGCGCAGAAGATGATGTTCTTGCCGTTCGCGAGATCGTCGGCAAAGAAAACGCGGCCAAGATCAGCTTCATGGCCTTCGGCGATGAGACTTTTGCGTTCCTTCTCGTCACGCGGCCACATCATGCATTGCATGTCGCCCCCAAGACATTTAATACCCGCCGCGGCCAGCACGGCTTCCGGCGAGCCGCCGATTCCAAAATACAGATCGCTGCCACTCTCGGCGATGGCAGGCGCCATCGCGGCCGCGATATCGCCGTCACTGATCATGCGGAGTGATGCTCCCGCTTTCCGGATTTCCGCCACCATTTCCTTGTGCCTCGGGCGGTCGAGCATGGTCACGACCACATCCTGCACGCGTTTATTCATGGCCTGCGCCACGAGCGCAAGCGTCTCCTCGATCGGACTCTCCAGCTTGATCGAATCAATTCCCGTGATCTGCATGTGCTGCACCACGCGCGGGCCGTAGGCGAGCTTCATCATGTAGAAGGAGGGAACATCCCGCAGCGCGACCTTCACCCCTTCCTCCGGGCTCGCGGCCGCGATGCAACTGATCGAATTCGGCGCTCCCTTGGAAATGTTCGTTGTGCCGTCAATCGGATCGAGCGCGATATCGAATTGCGGCGAACCGGGCATCCAGGTTCCAAGTTGTTCGCCTTTGAAGATACCGGGAGCGTCGTCCTTGATTCCCTCGCCGATTACCACCTCGCCGCAGATATGCATGAGGTCGAACATCCCGCGTAGCGCATCGCACGCCGCCGCGTCGGCCTTTTCTTTTTCACCGCGGCCGAGCCAAGGCAGGGAATTTAGCGCCGCGGCCTCCGTCGCACGCACGAAATCGAATTCGATGATGCGCTCGATATCGTGATAATTTTGCCGCTTAAGCTTCATCGCAGTTATTCTGACCGGCCGCGGCAGTTCGACAAGACAAGTCTGCCAGCCCGCACCTGCCCCACTCAGTTTCACGCACTTGGAATGAAAGTTAAAGTGCGGGCGCAACAGGAAACTAGAGCGTGATGTGCACTTTAGCGATGTCGGGCGAAAAACGAGGTAGGGACAGCGCGCTGCGCTGTCCAAGACTGGTGGCTGAGTCCCTAGGAGCCGAAGGTTCCAAGCCGCCCGCATCGGAAGCCGCAGCGCGGCGTCCCTACCGTCGCAGATCGCAACTGAAACGCGCCAAAGGGCATGACACCCTCAAGGCTTCGGCTTTGGCGCCGCGCTGGCTTTCACCGGTACCTCGGCCGCCACATCGTATTCAGGCTTCGCCATTCCCATCAGCCACCGATCGAACCAGCCGACGATATGTTGCAGCCGTTCGACCCGGTGCCACGGCCCGCCCGACCGCGACAACTCGTGGCTTTCATTCGGGAATTTCACCATCACGGTTGGAATTTTACGGAACTTCAGCGCGCGAAACATTTGCTCGCCCCCCGCGCCCGGAGGCGTGCGGTAATCGACCTCGCCTAAAACGAACATAGTCGGCGTCTTCACGTCATTGATGTAGGTAATAGGCGAGCGGGCCTTGAAATCTTCCGGGTCCTGGAACGGCGGCGCCTTGAACCAGGTCGACTGGAAAAGCGTGAAGTCGGCCGTATACCACCAATCGCTCCAGCTCGCGATATCGCGCTGCGCGACGGCCGCGGCAAAACGGTCGGTGTGCCCGATGACCCAGTTCGTCAGCAACCCGCCGCCGCTCCCGCCGGTCACTCCAAGTTTTTTTGGATCGATATATCCGCGCTTGATCGCTTCATCCACGCCGAGCATCAGGTCCTTGTAATCGTCGCCCGGATAATGGAACTGAATCACGTTCCCAAATTCCTGGCCGTAACTCGTGCTCCCGCGCGGATTCGGATAGAGCACCACGTAACCCTTCGCGGCCATCCATTGGAACTCATGCTCGAAAATGTATCCGTAGGCCGCGTGGGGCCCGCCGTGGATATTGAGAATGAGCGGATATTTTTTCGCCGGATCGAACCCCGGCGGCTTTTGCAGCCAGGCCTGGATCGTTTTTCCATCGAAGCTTTTATAGCGGATTTCTTCGGGCTCGGTCAGGTTCAATTGCCCGAGTAATTCGTCGTTGATGTGCGTAAGCTGCCGCGCTTCGCCACTGACGCGATCGAGCCAGAAGAGGTCGCCAATCTTCGTGGTGGTGGAGAGTAAATAAACCAGCTTGGTGGCGTCCGGCGCCGCGCGGAATCGCACGATAGCCTGGTTTCCCTTCGTGATTTCGGTCGCGGCGCCGGTTGCGACATCGAACGAAGCGAGATTCGTTTGCCCTTCCCTGGCAAAATTCTCGATGATGCTTTTTCCATCCGGCGCCCAGATCGGCAGGTTGCCGGCGCCGCCGCGAGGCGATCCCTGATCTCCAAACACGCTCGCACCGACATCCCAATCAAACGCGCCGGTCACGTTTCGCGGCTTCGCATCCTTGACCAGATCGATCACCCACAGGTCCGGCTGGGTATAGGAATTCACCGGGTCGGCCGCCGAGGCGATGAACGCGAGCTGTTTCCCATCCGGGCTCAGCGCCAACGAATCCATATCCGTATCGAACGTCGTCAGCTTCGTCGGCTCGCCGCCCGCGACCGGGATGGAATAAAGCTCCGTCATGGGCCGGTCGTAGTACGGCTCGTCTTTATGAAGGGACGTGAAATAAATCTGGGTCCCGTCTTTCGACCAGGTGGCGTTGCCTTCATCGAAACGGCCGGACGTGAGTTGCTTGGGCTGCACTTTCTCGTCCGCGTTCCGCGGCGCCGGCACGACCCAGATGTGGTCGGGCCGTTTGAAATCGTAATATCCCTCGTTGTCTCCGCGATAAACAGCGCGGGTTACCACATGAACATCGCTCTCGTGTTCGGCTTCAGTCTCCGCTTGTTTCACCGCGGCGTCGGCGGATTTCTGTTTGTCATCCTTACCAGGGGAGGATGCGGGCGATGGTCCCGCTTCCGCCGCGACTGCCTTCTTTAGCTCTTCTTCCTTCTGTTTTTTCTTTTCCTGCTTCGCCAGATCTTCGGGATTGCTCGAGCTGGTGAACGTGATTGTTTTTCCGTCCGGCGACCACTTGGCATCGCCCGCGCCTTTGGGGAGCGCGGTGAAGGAAAACGCATCGCCTCCCGCCATGGAGAGCATAAACAACTGCGGTGGCTCCGGCTTTCCGTCTTTCTCGGTGGCACGGGTGAAGACCAGAAACTTTCCGTCCGGCGACCAGCGCGGCGAGCTATCGCGTTCGCCACTCGTCAGGCGATGAGGCTCTTCCTTGCCGGCAGTGGGCACGGTCCAGATGGAAGTGTTATAGCCTTCCTTCTTTTCATTCACCGTCACCCGCACGAAGGCGACGCGCGAACCATCCGGTGAAACCTGCGTCTCACCGATCCAGACGAAACTGAAGAGATCTTTTTCGGTGATGTTGCGCTTATCGGCGGACGCGTTGGCAAGAAGCGCGGCAACGATCGTGAAAACGAAAAGGAAGCGGAGCGATTTGGTTTTCATGCGCGGTCAATCTGCCCAGAAGCGAAGAAGCCCACAAGCTTTGTTGGTTCGGCGGCCTCGTCATCTCGAGCCGCGCGACGGCGAGGGATCGTTCAGTCACGATGCATCACGCTGGTGCGTTTTTGCTGTCCGAAAGATGCGCAACGTAGCGTCACTGTTGCGCTGGTAGGGACGGCGCGCTGCGCCGTCCGATCCGCGCCGCTTGCCGATATATGGACGAACGTTTCCCCCGCGAGCCACGCCCGTCGGACGCCGCAGCGCGGCGTCCCTACCCGAGCAACCCAGCTGATGCGCCGCGAATTCCGGTCTCCGTCTGCGCGGCTCGCGCTCACGCGTGTCTCGTTCGGAAATGTGGGCCGATCGCGTTTTGCTCCTTGCGACTTGACCCGCATGCTCGTGCTCGCATAGGTGGCGCGATGCGCTGGAGACCAGACCGACTCATCCGTCCAGGGGCGCTGGTGTATGCCGCCTATCTGCTGGCCCTGCTCGCGCTCGCACTCTTCCTGGCTGAGTTCGTAATCCTTCCCCACTGGGGACCCCCGGTACCCCGCGACGTCCAACTCATGTGTTTTTTTGCGCCCCCGAACACGATGATCGACGACACGCGGATCAGTGCCATGGGTTTCGCCGGCGACGCCATCGAGGTGTCGAAACCCTCCGGCACACGGCGAGTGCTGATGCTTGGTAGCTCGGCCTTCTTCAATCGCCGCCTGGCTGAGCGGCTGAAGGAGAGACTCGCGGCGACAAACCCAGGGCCGGTCGAGGTAGTGGGAGCGGCTTTGCGGAGCCACACCACGATGAGCAGCGTGCTGAAGTATCGTGTCCTGGCCAAATACAACTTTGACGATGTCTTGATCTACCACGCCATCAATGATCTGTGGGCCAACCTCGTGCCACCGGACCAGTTTGACGAGAATTATGCTCAACTGGGCTGCGCGTACCACCGCGGGATCCTGCTGGACCACAGCCTGATCGCCCGCGGCCTCTACAATCGATTCCTCTGCCACGTCGCTCCACCACAGTTCCAATTCTCGCGCATGCCGTTAAACAATGCCGCGGGGTTCGCCTCCGAGCGGACATTCCGCCGCAACTTGCGCACCCTGGTGGACCGGGCCCGGAGCAATGGCGCGAGGCCGACTCTCATGACATTCGCCTGGAGCATACCGGCCAACTACACAAAAGAAGGTTTCGACGCCGGCCAGGTGGGCTATCGCAACCCGGACAAGTATGACCCGAATAGCGTCGAACTCTGGGGAACGCCAGGATATGTGCGAGAAGGTCTGGTGCGCCACAACCGAATCGTGCGCGAGCTGGCGGTCGAGTTAGACGCGCCGCTGATCGATGCCGAGGCGTTGATGGGCCATGACCCGTTTTGGTTCGGAGACCCATGCCATCTGAACGAGGAGGGAACGGAGAGATTTCTCACTTACGTCGCGGGATCCATGAGCCGCCCGCCCTAACCAAACTACGCCAAAGTTGGGAAGATCCGGTAACGCATCCGCGGAACGGAAAAAATTGTGAGGCCCCTCGCGCCCGCGCGGCTCGGGATTACGCGCGTTTCGCATCAACCTATTTCTCGTTAGGCGCCATCACGCTCCGCGTCATTGCATGATCCTTCATGAGCGACGGCCGGATGCGCAGGAAAACCTGGAACGAATAGGGCACCCCGTCTCCATAATATCGATCCAGTTCGCCCGGCACATCATGGATCGTGAATTGTCCGCCGAGGCCAACATCGATCCCCTGCCCATGCGTCAAATCGCGGACGTATCCGAACGTGTAGGCATTGATCGGAAAGATCTGCTCGTGATCGATCTCATCGAGCACCAGCTCGTGCCCCGGCTTTTCGACATGCTCGTAGCGCGCGTAGAACGTATCGCGCCCGCGCTGGTAATTCGTCTCGAACAAAAACGACTGGGTCGTGCCATGGCCGCTGTCGTGATTCCGTCCCCAGACAAACGAGTTCGACCAATTGGCGTCGGGACCGAGCGGTAGATTATAGAGAAGCGAGGCCGTGGTGCGGTGCCGGTTTGAGTCCGGCTCGAGTTCTTCCGGGCTCCTGATGTAACCGTGCGAAACCTGCAAGGCCAGATTGCGCGTGGGGTTCCACGAAATGCGTCCGCTGAATGAATCGAGCTTCGGTTCATCGAAATCGTAACGCACCTCATCGGGCTCGCGCCCCTTGAAGATGCTTCCTTCGATTTTCACATCGCGCCAGACCGCGCCGAGCGTCGCGACTCCGAAAGTCACATGAGTCGAGTCCTGCCAATGATGGCTAAGCGGCGCGTCGGGACCATCCATCGCGGAAAGCCGATGCATGAATGTCGGCGGCCCGAGTGCCGGTTCGCCCGGATAGGCCAGGTAGAGGTAGGCGGAAAAATCGTGTCCGAACTTCTGCGAATAGCTCAGCGAAAGTTCATCGAACAAATCATGTGGATGTTGCCGATCATGGAGCGGATCGCCATTCCAGGTCTCGCCGGTTTGAAACAAAAGCGGATACCCGCGACCACCTTCCGTGAGCAAATCCAGGCTCATCATCCCGCGGAAACCGATCTGCGCGTTCTTTCCGAGAGGATGCGAAAACATCGCCATGAACCAGTTCGGCGCATCGATCCGATCGTCGCCGCGCCTGGTATTCGCGTTGACGTAGCGCGGAAAAGCTCCGCCATGCAGCATGAGCATGTCGTCGCCGAACATGTACATCCGCGCGTAGATCGGCGTCGAATCCGGCACCCAACTCGAGCCCGAGCTCTCGCGGGTCATCGGCTCCGCGATGTTCACGGTCGACTGCATCGACATCGGCCGCATGTCATGCTCATTGGTCTCATTGGTCTCATTGGTCTCATAGGTCTCATGCGACTTATGGGACCGATGTTTTTTCGCCTTAATCGCCACCAGCGTCATTCCGCACTTCGGGCAATGACCCGGTTGATCCATCACGACTTCCGGGTGCATCACGCACGTATATTTTTGCGGCGCTTCCGCGGCAATGGCTGCTGTCCCCGCGAAAATCATGGTCGCCGCGAGAGTCAAAAAAATCAGTTTCTTCATGTCGGTCTCTGCAAAATTGGTTGAGATTTGCGACAGGCGTGGCCCGTCGCTTGGTGAGGCGACCGCGTGGTCGCCGTGGGCGCTCGTCTTCTGTAGCGGCCCCGACGCTTTCGGGGCGGGTCTTACGCAGTTGCAGGCGATCCGCCTGCCGCTACAGACGAACGAAATCCGCGGGAGGCGCGTGAGCGAGAAGGCTCTGCTGAAGAATTGATTCGGCGAAAGTGAGCGCGCGGGGCGGTCCGGTATCGAGCGCCAACCGCAGCGTCGTGCGTCGGGACGGAATCTGAACGATCAGCGCAGCATAATCGCGCAGGCCGACTAATTGGCTCGCCGCCGCCGTTACATTCTTCACCGCGCTGGGAGCAAGAGCGCGCAGATCTTTGCAGCACGGAAGATTTACCGGCGCCGGCTTCTCTGGCGCGGGGGGGGAGTGCATCGGACATCCACCCGATTTCGCCTCAGGCTTCGCTGCGGTTTCGTCCAGCCCGAGCGCGCAGTGGTTCGAGATCACCAACCAGGCGGCGAGCGTCGGCAGCACAGTGGCCCATCGCCTGGTGATGCTGATGGCGCTGCGGCTCCGCATGTTTTTTGATCGCTCATCCAGCGCTGATGTTCCAATGGTTTCTCTGTGACGCGGCTGCCTTTCACCCGACTTATCGTCTTCGCTCTCTGTGCGCTCCCCGCGGCGGTCGCATTCTGGATGATGTGGAAGCACTGGGTGCCGGTGCCATTCTGGGACGAATGGGACACGCCGGGCGCACAGATCGCTTCTTATTATAGAGGCACGCTTAATTTTGCTGAGCTCTTCAGCCAGCATAACGAGCATCGCCTCTTCTTCCCACGTTTGGTCTGGGTGCCGATGGCACTTCTGGCCGGCTGGGACGTGCGCCACGAGATGGTGCTGACGTTTTGTTTTGTCTGTCTCGGGGCCGCGGGACTCTACAAGTTGCTCGGGTTTTCGAGCGGATCGTGGGAAGGCCGCGCTTTTGTTTCCGGGATGATGAGTCTGCTGCTGTTTTCCCCACGCCTCTACGAAACCTTTCTCGTGGGTGCGCAGGGCCAGACCTTCGTGCCCAGCTTCGCGCTGGTCCTCGCGCTCCTGGTGAACCTCTCGCGCTGCTCGCTGCCGACGAAGACGATTGCGAACGCCGCCCTCGCGCTGGTCAGCACCTACTCATTCGGAAACGGCATGCTGGTCTGGCTCCTCGCGTTTCCTTTAAACGCCCCGCCGGCAAACGATCCGGCCCGAGGGCAACCGCGGGCGCGAATGTTCTGGCGCGCTGCCTACATCCTCGCGGCGGCCGTCTCGGTCGCTTCCTACTTTATTTCTTATCGGCATCCGCCGCTTTCGCCGCCAATCGTTTCGCCGATCGCACAACTGCCGGCAATCGCGGGCTTCATCGTGGTCTGGATCGGGTCGTTGTTCGATGTGGGCGCGCCCGCGACCTTCGGCACGATCGTCCTTTTGCTTTTCCTTGGCCTAACGACTGCAGCGTTCTGTCAGATGCGACGTTCCGGAGTCTGGCGACCGCATTACCCATGGTGCATTTTGGGATTCTACGCCTTGATTTCTGCCGGTGTCGCCGCGATCGCGCGGTTAGGATTCGACTATTCGATGGCGGGCGATGCGCGCTACACAGCGTTCTCGGTCTTCTTTTATATCGCCGTGATCGGACTCGGATTGAGTGTCTACACGCAGGCGGAAAAACGACGCGTAATCGTTCGGACGACGCTTTGCGCGGCCGTCGGCGTGCTTGCGATCGTTCTCGCCTACTGGAAGATCACTTTCCAAAAAGAGCGACACCTGTTGGGCATCTTCCGGCATGCCTGGGAACATTCCCTCCTCGTCCTGCGATGGAGCGAGGCGATCCCACTCAATCCGGAAATCGCGCTGTTATCTCCCTATCCCGTGGCAGACACGGTCGACACCATTCACACGCTGGCGCAGCACGACGCTCTTCGGCCGCGTCTCGTGAGCCAGAGACTGGCGAGCGCCATTAACGAGCGTCCAAGGCCCGACACCGCTACGGCGGGAACGTTGGACGCGGCCACCCTCGACTCCCGCGGCCATCTTGCCTTTCACGGCTGGGCTCGCGTACCCGATCGCGATCAACCCGCCGACTGTGTCGTTCTGGGGTTCGAAACGCCCAATGGAACGTGGACGCCGTTTTGCGTGGTGGAAACCGGAGACAACCGCCCGGACCTCGTCCTCCATTTTGGGACCAACGCGCTCGCCCGAGCTGGATTCGCCGGCGAGGTCGGCGCTACCAAACTCCCACGCGGCGAGATCACCTTGAGAGCCTGGGCCATTGACCTTCAGAATGAGCGCACCCTGCCCCTGGGCGGCGCAATCCGGTTAACCACGGCGCCTTGAGAATCCGCTCAGCGGAAAATGTTGCGAAAAATTTTGTGCACCGATCGCCCTACCGCCGCGGGGAAACTTGGCGGACGCCGGCGATGCCGCGATGGGCGGCGAACGCGTGCTTCCTTGACGGACACGATCTGGAGCGAGTCGCCATTTTCGATGAGACCCAAAGTGTTATCCGTGCGGCCGTGCGCCCGCCGGTCGTGCGGGGGATTCGCCAGTTCAAAATCAATCCGCAATTTCGCGATCGTGTTGTTTCCCTTTTTCACCACCCGCACGGAATCGCCCATCGAGTAATGCCGGTTTGGCCAGCGCTGATCGTAAACGGCGAGCTCGTTCATGACGTAGGTTTTGTCGACCACTCCGTGATCGAAGTAATCGATCCGGTCCGCGTAGAACGCGAGTTCGTCCTGCGGATTCTGCGATTCGCACGCGGCCACGTAGCGACGGATGAACGCCCGGATATCTTCCTTTTTCACGGCCACGGCATTCTCGGCCTTGATCGGCTCGGGCGGCACAGGCTTTAGTTCGCTCAGCGCCGCGTCGCTCTTTAGGACCGGCACATCCGGCAGCTGGGGTGCGCCCTCGGCCGGAGGCAGAGGCTCACCTATGCCTAACGAGTAGAGCGTGACCTCGTCCGCCATTCCAGTCTGGGCGAAGCCTTGTCTCTGCTGGTAACGCCGGAGCGCAATCGAATAATCGGCGGTGTTCCGGCCATCGATATCGCGAAAGAAAAGATGCCGTTTGCGCAATTCCTCCTGCACCTGCCGCGTTTGCTCGTCCCCGCGAGCAGGGCCGCTGACCAACGAGAGCAGAAGAATCAGAAGAAACGCGGAAGTTCTTGGCACGGTGAAGGGCTTCGTTACGTGAAGCCTGATCGGATTCAAGCGACCATTTTGACAGCAACTCCTCTGCCGTGCCCCCGCTCTTCTGCGGTTCACTCGCGCAGTCGCGGAATGCGCGTCGCCAAACCCATCGCAACGAAAAGCAGAAAGCCCCCAAGGTACCAGGGTGCGCCGGGAAAATTCCAGCCGCGCGCCTGGTCGATAAAAAAAGCAAAAGTAAACGTGAACAAGGCCGGCCCGAAGATCCAGGCCAGGCTGGCCAGGCTGCTGATCGCTCCCTGCAATTCGCCCTGCTCCGATTCACTGACCCGGCGCGTCATCATTCCCTGTGCGGCCGGACTCGAGATGGTCCAAAGCATCATGACCGGGATGGAGAGGAAAAAGAACAGGCTCGTCCGCGCGAGACCGGCCAGGACCATTCCGACCGCGCCAAAAAATTGTCCGAGATAAAGCGTCCGGCGCTCGCCCAGCCGGGAGACGATGGCGGGAACCATCCCGGCCGAAATTACCACCGAACAAATACCAACCAGCGCGAGCGAAAAACCGATTGTCCCTTCCGTCCAGCCGTAACGGAATATGGTGTAGAGCACCCATACGTTGAAAACTTCGTGCGCGAGGTAACCGACGAATTGAATGATCGCGAGCTGCGACAATTCCGGATGCGAACGCAGGAGCTTGAGCGAGCCCACCGGATTCGCGCGGCGCAAGGTGAACCGTTGCCGTTTCTCCGGCGGCAACGATTCCGGCAAAACAAAAAAGCCGTAGAGTGCATTCGCCAGGCTCAATCCCCCCGCGACCCAAAAGGGTAGACGCGGATCGGAATTCCCGAGCAGGCCTCCCAGCGCGGGACCGAGCACAAAGCCAACGCCGAACGCGGCGCCGATCATACCGAAGGCGTTCGCGCGTTTTTCCGGTTGGACAACATCGGCGACGTAAGCTGTGCCGGTGGTAATGCTGGCGGCGGTAATTCCCGAGATGACGCGACCCACAAAAAGCCACGCGAGCGTGGGCGCCATCGCCATGACGATGTAATCGAGGCCGAGCCCAAGATTGGAGAGAAGAATAACGGGCCGGCGCCCGAATCGATCGGACAACACGCCAAGCACCGGCGAGAAGACGAATTGCATCATCGCGAAGACCGTGTTGAAAATGCCGAACATCTTGGCCGCCCCCGGCGCGTCGCCGCTCAGAAAACTCAGCACCAACTTCGGCAGGACGGGCGCGATCAAGCCCAGCGCCAGCATGTCCAGCATCACTGTGATGAAAATAAAAACGACAGCGGCTCTGCGTGGTTTCATTGGTCGCGGTTGAGAGCAGACGCAAGCCTTTCGCTCTCGCAAGTCCGAAGGATATTCAGGCTGCAACCATGAAACGAAAGCGGTTCCTGCTCCTGATTCTCGCGGTCCTCGCGTTCGTTCTTTTCGGCGCCTGGATCGCCGGCACGGCCTTGACCTGGCCCGATCATCACACGGTGGGAAAACTGCCAACCGAGCAGGCCGGCCAATCCGTGGAGTTTCCAAGTGAATCCGGCTCGCTTCTGCACGGCTGGTTTTTGCCGGGCGAGCCGGGGGGCGGAACGATCATTGTGATGCATGGCGTCCGCGCGAGTCGGCTCGACATGCTGGATCGCGCTCAATTTCTTTCACGCGCCGGTTACAGCGTTCTCCTTTTCGATTTCCAGGCACACGGTGAAAGCGCGGGGAAGCAAATCACCTTCGGCTTTCTCGAAAGCCGGGATGCCGCGGCTGCTGTAAAATTTGCGCGGACCGCAAAGCCACGAGAAAAACTGGGCGTGATCGGCGTGTCCATGGGAGGGGCGGCCGCTCTGCTTTCCTCACCGCCACTCGCCCTGGACGCTTTGGTGTTGGAACAGGTCTACCCGACTTTGCAGCAAGCGATCAACGACCGCATCTCGATGAGACTCGGAGGGTGGTCGACGATTCTCGCGCCCCTCTTATCGTGGCAAATTTCTCCGCGTCTCGGCATTAGTATTGAAGCGCTTCGCCCACTGGACCACGTCGGCAAGATTTCAGCGCCGAAGCTCTTCATTGGCGGCACGAACGATCGACACACCACTCCCCGGGAAATGCGCGAGATGTTCGACGCGGCGGCCGAGCCGAAGGAACTTTGGATGGTGCCAGAGGCGAGCCACGTCGATCTCTGTCGATTCGGAAAAGCGGAATATCAGAAACGAATTTTGCAATTCTTCGCGCAGCACCTGCGCGAGACTTCAACGGGCGCAGTCCCCCACTAGCGCAGTCTCCAGGCGCCGAGAATCACGTCGCCGGTTTGCTTTTGCCGAAAAGTTTTCGGAACCACGCGGCCAGGGCCACGAAAGCGATGATGACAAATTTCTTCAGGCCGAGGAGAAGGACCCAGAGTCCCTTGAAGAGCCCAAGCTTCGCCGCGACTCCGCCCGCCACCAGCGCCGCAATCCCGTAGGACGCGACTTTATCTCCGGACGCCTCGCTGAAATCCGCGTAGCGATTTCCCGGGTTGAAATCGAGCGCCGCGAGAATTTTCGGCGAGTTCTTCTCGATCTCGGGGAGTTGCGACATCGCTGCGACCGCATTCAAGACCAGGACACCGCGCCGCCCGAGGATGCGGATGTTGTAGTTCAAGGTGTTGCCGTTCTCGCCGCCGAACTTCAGCTCCTTCGCCCAATAAAGTTTGTGGGCTGCTTTGTCGTAACGCGGCGACGCCGCCCACCCGACCAGTTCCACCTTCGGATAACCCTGCTTCTCGCGCTCCTGGTTCGCGTCGAGCGTATCTTTTTGCATCTTCTGGAGCAGATCGTTGTAATCGATCTTCTCCGCGTCCTGGTCCTTCACGTAGCCTTCCTCTTCGTAGGTGATGATGACGGCCCACGAATCGGGACTGAGCGGGCCAGCGCCGGAGGGCATGAGCAGCCCGAGCGGTTCGGTCATCGGCGGGTTGCCCCACAATTTTACCAGGACGGTGATCGCGTCGCGGCCGTTGAGAAACCCGAGTCCTTCGGGAACTTTCAAGGTGGCGAGACCACCCTTCAGAATCACTTCACCGCGCTGAAATTTCAGGGTCGCGGCCAGCGCCTGGGCGTCTTCCTTACTCTTGGGGCGATCATCCTGGCCGAAACTCGGCAGCACCGGCATCGCGACGGCCGCGATCAGAAGGACGACGACAAGTGAAAGCTTTGTTTGGAAATAATTTGGGGACATAAAATCGGTGTGTATCGATCGGCTCCGTTCCGGTAAAGAAAATTAGCGCCTACAATTCGCCGCCTGAAATCTGTGCATGCGCCAGGCGGCGAGCGGGTGTTGTTTCAAAAGCGTTACCACCGAGACCGGACCAGCAATGCCGAATAAAGAAAACGATTACGTCCTGGGGACGCACGATGATGAAGTCGCGCGCCTCGGCCTGCAGCATCGCGTTTGGCGGCCGGCCGTGAGCGATTGCTGGCAGCGCGCCGGGATCACCCACGGGTGGCGCGTGCTCGACGTCGGCGCCGGCCCCGGTTACGCCACGGCGGACCTGGCTGAAATTGTTGGACCCGCCGGCTCCGTTCTCGGCATCGAACGTTCCGCGCGTTTCCTGGAGGCCGCGCGCGAAAGATGCCGCGGGCGTGGTTTAACTAACGTGGAATTTCGCGAAGCCGACCTGATGGAGGTCTCGTTAGGTCCGCCCGATTTCGACGCGAGCTGGTGCCGCTGGGTGGCTTCCTTTGTCTCGTCGCCGCAAAAACTGATCGCGACCATCGCGGGCGCGTTGCGGCCGGGAGGGCTGGCCATTTTCCATGAATATAGCGACTACGAAACCTTTCGGTTCATGCCGATCCGGCCGGCCCTGGAGAGATTCGCCCGCGAAGTAATGGAGAGCTGGCGCGCCAGCGGCGGTGAACCGAACATCGCCCGCGCCTTGCCGCAGCTCCTGCGCGAGGCCGCACTGCGCGTGCTCGAAATTCGTCCTCTCGTGCGCACGGTTGCGCCACGCGAGTACGCCTGGCAATGGCCCGCCAGTTTCATCGAAATTAACGTCGCGCGCTTGCAGGAGCTGGGCCGGCTGACGGAAGCGGAAGGAGCGGAGGTGCTGCGCGAATTCCACGCCGCGCAGACCGATCCGCAATCGTGGTTCACCACGCCGCTTTTTCTCGAAATCGTCGCCCGGCGCGAGTAAAACCCCGCGATGGATTGGGCTTTGCGCCTGGCTGGCCCGGAAGATATTCCCGAGCTCGAGACCTTGATCGAACAGTCCGTGCGCGGACTGCAAGCGCCTCACTACTCGACGGCGCAAATGGATGGCGCGCTCGGTTCCGTCTTCGGGGTCGATCGGCAATTGATCCGCGACCAGACTTACTTCGTGATCGAAGAAAAACAGGCAATCATCGCCTGCGGCGGCTGGAGCAAACGCGAATCCCTTTTCGGCAGCAGTGCCACGCGGACGCGCGAGGACGCTCTGCTCGATCCTGCGCAGGATCCCGCTCGCGTGCGTGCCTTTTTCGTTCACCCGGCACAGGCCCGCCGCGGATTAGGTCGCGCCATTCTTGTCGCGTGCGAGGAGGCTATTCGGGCCGCTGGATTCCGCTCGATCGAATTGGTCGCGACGCTGCCCGGCGTCCCGTTTTACGATGCCTTCGGTTACCGGGCGGGTGCGCGTTACGAAGTTGCGTTGGCAAACGGGTTGAGCTTGCCAGTGGTGCGGATGACTAAGAATCTGGTCGGCGCCGATGAATAAACGCCAGCTCGTCTACTGGATCGCCGCGACGCTCGCGCTCACCCTCCTGAGCATTTTCTTTTTCGATCAACCTATCGCCGCCTTCGTTCAACGAGCAGGCGGACGCTCCTCGACCTTGCTCTTGAAAGGAACCTCCCTGTTGGAAATCATTTCCGGATTCCCCATTAACCGATACGCGCTCACGTATGCGTTGCTCGCGGCAGCAGCGATTCTCTTCTTCTGGAAATCGACCCGCTCCGCCGCGTGGATGATTTTATTTATCGGCTGCGCTCAAATCGTCACCCGGCTCACCGCGGGAACGCTCAAGGGATTTTTCGAGCGGCTGCGTCCGTTCGAAGTGATCCAGGCGGGCAACTGGGATTGGAAATTCTTCGCGGGTCACGGCAGCTCGTTTCCCTCCGGGCATGGCGCGCACTTTTGGGGGCTTTTCTTTCCACTCGCTTTCCTATTCCCGCGTTACCGCTTTCCCCTCCTGATCATCCCCCTCTTCATTTCGCTCGCCCGCGTCGGCGTCAACGATCACTGGTGCAGCGACGTGATCGCCTCCGCCACAATTGCTGCTCTCGTCACGCTGATTTTTATTTGGCTGTTCCGCATGAAAGAACGAAAGACCAGCCGGGAGCAAACACATGGCTAAACGTTGGCCGTTCCTCTTCACCGCACTCCTCCTGTTGTTTTTCACGGCGGGCCTGGAAGCAAAGAAGCCGAAGCAACAGCCCGCGCCCCCGGCTTCGACGGCTGACTATTTTCCGCTGCGCGTCGGTGACTCCTGGAACTATCGCAACACAACCGGCGACGCGGAATATAGTTTAAAGATCCTCAGTGAGGAGCCGCAGCCGGATGGTTCAATCCGTTACACGATGGAAAAGCTGGCCGGGGTTAGGATTCTCGATTTTTTCTCCAAAACCCCGGGCTGGGTCCTCCTGCATTGGGAAAACTACCCGGAACATGAAGGTCTCCAGGCCAAGTACGATCCGGCAAAACAATACCTGCAAAATCCGCTCAAGGCCGGCTTCCAGTGGACCACGATCAGCAAGGACCCGACCCAGACTGAGGTGACCGAGAAAAACAAGGTGGTCGGCTTTGAAACCGTCATGGTTCCGGCGGGAAAATTTCGCGCCATGAAAGTGGTCAGCGAGGTGAGCGGCGGAGTAGCTCACATGATCAAGACCTATTGGTATGCCGACGGCGTGGGTTTGGTAAAGACGACCACTGACGGCGGAAAACTCAAATACGGTTTCGAACTGATTGATTACAGCTTCAAGAAAAAAGACGGGAAATAGGCAGGCCGCTGGATTCGACATCTGGTAGGGACGCCGCGCTGCGGCGTCCGAGTGGCGAGGCTAAGCAAGAGTGCGCATCGTTCTATTCCTGCGCGAATGACGCTTATCGGACGGCGCAGCGCGCCGTCCCTACCTGCGCGGCTCCTGGGGATTGGCGATGAAGAGCTGCGGCCAATCTTCGGTCGTCGCGACGAGGCCTGCACGGACGGGGTTCGCCATGATGTAATCGGCCTTTTCCCGATATCCCTCGTTCCCGCGCAAACGATGCTCGAAGGAATCGCGCTGCCATTGAATGGACAGCGTCTTCGCGGTCCACTCTTTCCATTTGCTGATGGTGACTTGCAGCCGGCTCTCCAGGGGAAAGGAGAGAAGGAAATGAACATGATCCGGCATGACCATGGCAAGATGCGCATACCAATCGCCGCGCCCGTGGCGGTGTTTGATGGTCTCGATCAGGGGTTCGGAAATTCCAGGCAAGACGAGTAGGTTCGCTCCGCGCTTTCGACAGCAAATCGTGATGAAGTAAATCTCCTTCGCAGGATCGACCCACGATGGCGAATCGTGCGGCAGAGTTTTGCGAGGTGGAACAGGAATCCGCGGCGCATCGGCGGGATTGCGCGGGTAGGGACGCCGCGCTGCGGCGTCCGAAGAGTGTGGCTCGCGGGGGAAACGTTCGTCCATATTTCGGCTGCCGACGCGGCTCGGACGGCGCAGCGCGCCGTCCCTACCAGCGGCAACAGAACGTTATGCATAACGTGGTCATGCCTCTTTCCGACAGCAAAAACGCCGCCGGATTCTCCGGCGGCGTCTTAAATCAATCCTAGCCTAACGACTAGTATCGGTAATGCTCGGACTTATACGGTCCGTCCACAGGCACGCCGAGATATTCGCTCTGTTTCGGAGTCAGCCTGGTCAGCTTCACGCCGATCTTTTCCAGGTGCAGGCGCGCGACTTCTTCGTCGAGCTTCTTCGGCAGGATGTAAACGCCCGGCTTGTATTTGTCTTTTCCAGCCCAGAGATCGAGCTGCGCGAGGACTTGGTTGCTGAAGCTGTTCGACATGACGAACGACGGATGGCCGGTGGCGCATCCAAGGTTCACCAGCCGGCCTTCCGCGAGCATGAAAATCTCGTGGCCGTCTTCGAAGCTGTACTTGTCGACTTGCGGTTTGATGTTCGTCCGCTTGACACCCTTCGCGGTGTTTAGGCGATCAACCTGAATTTCGTTATCGAAGTGGCCGATGTTACAAACAACAGCCTGGTTCTTCATCTTCGACATGTGCTCGAAGGTGATGATGTCGACATTCCCCGTCGTGGTGACGTAGATGTCGCCGCGGCCTAACGTGTCTTCGAGCGTGGTGACTTCGAATCCTTCCATCGCCGCCTGGAGCGCGTTGATCGGATCGATCTCAGTGATGACGACGCGTGCGCCCTGACCACGAAGCGATTGGGCGCAGCCTTTGCCGACGTCGCCGTAGCCGCACACGACCGCGACTTTGCCGGAGATCATGACGTCGAGCGCGCGGTTGATGCCGTCGATGAGTGAATGGCGGCAGCCGTAGAGGTTATCGAACTTCGACTTGGTCGCGGTATCGTTCACGTTGATCGCGGGAACGAGGAGCTTGCCCGCCTGCAGCATCTGGTAGAGGCGATGCACGCCGGTGGTCGTCTCTTCGGAAACGCCGCGCCATTCCTTCACCACTTCGTGCCAGCGGAATGGGTTCTGCGTCTTGATTTCGCGAAGAGCGTCTTTGATGACTTTTTCTTCGTGGCTGCCCGCTTCGCTGTCGACCCACTCGCTGCCTTCTTCGAGTTCGTAGCCTTTATGAATGAACAGGGTCACGTCACCGCCGTCATCGACCACCATTTGCGGGCCTTTGCCGCCGGGGAAAGACAACGCCTGATCGGTGCACCACCAATATTCTTCCAGAGTCTCGCCTTTCCAGGCGAAGACAGGCACGCCGGCTTTGGCGATCGCAGCAGCCGCATGATCCTGAGTGGAGAAAATGTTGCAGCTCGCCCAACGCACATCGGCGCCGAGATCGACCAGCGTTTCGATCAAGACCGCAGTCTGGATCGTCATGTGCAACGAGCCGGTGATGCGAACATTCTGGAGCGGCTTGGAAGCGGCGTGCTTTTTCCGGATCGACATCAAACCGGGCATTTCCTGTTCGGCGATGTCGATTTCGCGGCGGCCGTAATCGGCCAATGAAATGTCGGCGACCTTGTAGTCGTTAGTTTTGTTCGGGGCAGTAGTAGTGGTGCTCATATATTTTGAAGGGTTAGCGGGCCGCTTTTTTCAGCGCGGCAGCTTTGTCGGTTCTTTCCCAAGTGATATCGGGATCGTCTTTGCCGAAATGGCCGTAGTTGGTGGTCTTGCTATAAATAGGCCGAAGCAGGTCGAGCTGCTGGATGATTTCGGCCGGCTTGAAGGAGAATGTGCGGTTGACCGCGCGTTCGATCGACTCCTCGTCCAGGGTGTTCGTGCCGAAGGTATTGATGTTCATGCTCACGGGATCGGGATAGCCGATTGCGTAAGCGAATTGGATTTCGCAGCGCGTGGCCAGGCCCGCGGCCACCACATTCTTGGCCACCCAGCGCCCCATATAAGCGGCGCTGCGATCGACTTTGCTCGGGTCCTTGCCGGAAAATGCGCCGCCGCCGTGACGTCCCCAGCCGCCATAACTATCGACGATAATCTTGCGGCCGGTCAGACCGGTGTCGCCCTGCGGTCCGCCCACGACGAATCGGCCCGTCGGGTTAATCAAAAATTGCGTGGTGCCGTTGACCATCGATTTCGGCAAGACCTTGCGAATGATTTTCTCGATGCAGAATTTTTCGATTTCCTTGTGGTCGACCTTCTCGGTGTGCTGAGTCGAGATGACCACGTTGGAAATGCCAACCGGCTTGCCGTTCTCATAGATCACGGAGACTTGCGACTTCGCGTCTGGCCGAAGCCAGTCGGCCTTGCCGCTCTTGCGGATCCGGGTCAGCTCGCGGCCGAGCCGGTGGGCGAACATGATTGGCGCCGGCATTAATTCCTCGGTGTCGTCGCACGCGAATCCAAACATCAAGCCCTGATCGCCGGCGCCCTGCTCCGCCGTTTTCTTACCCTTGGCCCTTTTCGCATCGACACCCTGGGAGATGTCCGGCGATTGGCAGGTGATGATGTTCTGCACGAACAGGCGATCGGCGTGGAAAACATCGTCGTCATTCACGTAGCCGATTTCGCGGACTGCATCGCGCACGATCTCGACGTAATCGAGTTTTGCCTTCGTCGTGATCTCGCCGCCGACTACGACGACGTTGCTCTTGGCGTAGGTCTCGCAGGCGACGCGGCTTTTCTTGTCTTCCCGGAGGCAGGCGTCGAGAACGGCGTCGGAAATGGTGTCACAAACTTTATCCGGATGGCCTTCGCCAACGGATTCGGAAGCAAAAATAAAGCGTCGAAGCATGAAAAAAAGAGTTAGAAAAGTGGAAGCGTGTGGTGGAGCTGCGAAGCATCAGCGACTGATCATATTGACCAATCATGATACGTCGATATATCGTGGAGGTGCAAAATGGCGTCAACCATTAATTTTCTCCGATTACTCGCCGACCCCACCCGGCTCCGCATGATGCTGTTGCTCGAAGAGGAAGAACTCTCGGTCGCGGAGCTCCAGGAAATTCTCGGGATGGGGCAATCGCGCATCTCGAGTCACCTCGCCCAATTGAAACGCGCGGGCGTGGTGGAGGACCGGCGCGCGGGGAAAAATGTTTATTACGGGCTGACCGAAAAGGAGGAGCAAAATCCGACCCGCGCGAAAGTGAACGAACTGACTCGCGTGCTTGCCCGCGAGATGCCCGAAACGGCCCGCGACCAAACGGCGCTCCAACTGGCGCTCCGCAAACGCCGCGACAAAGCGCGGGAATATTTCGACGAGCTGGCCGGAAAATTCGGCCGCAGTTATGTCCCGGGCCGTTCCTGGCAGGCGCTCGCGCACACCGTGATCAGTCTGTTGCCCGCGCTGACCGTGGCCGATCTCGGCGCCGGTGAAGGCACTCTTTCGCAACTGCTGGCCAAGACCGCGCGCAAAGTGATCGCGGTCGATAACGCGCCGAAAATGGTCGAGTTCGGATCGAGGCTCGCGCAGGAACATGGCTTCGCGAACCTGGAATATCGCCTCGGCGACATCGAAGACCCGCCTATCGCCCGGGGCTCAATCGACCTTGCGATCCTGAGCCAGGCCTTGCACCACGCGATCCATCCGGAGCGCGCGATCGCCAGTGCGTATCGGATGTTGCGCAAAGGCGGCCGGATCGTGATCCTCGATTTGCTCAGCCATCGTTTCGAACGCGCGAGAGAGCTCTACGCGGATCACTGGCTCGGCTTTAGCGAGGTGCAGTTGCACCAATTCCTCGAGACTGCCGGGTTCAAAAACATCGAAGTGACGGTCGTCTCGCGGGAAAAACAGAGCCCGCATTTTCAAACGGTTTTCGCGACGGGAACAAAATAACGCCGGATACGTGTTACGCGCTCCCGGGCTCACTCACCGGGCGCGATGTACCGCCGACGATCCAGTTCCCGAGGATGGCGAGCAGGGTCAGGCCCAGCGAAAGGAAGGCCAGTTTCCCGCCGGATGATCGCAAAGGGGCGCCCCCGATTCCGAAGGCGAACTGGGCGACGAGAATGGCCGGCGGCCCGATCCACCGGAACCACGGCTTCGTCGCGACTACACTGGCCACCGCCACCAGACAAGCTATCAGGACTATCCAGGCGTAGGGGCACAGAGCGAGGCCGGTGGCCTTTGGGATCTGACCGTGGATACTCACAAGGCCAAACTCATGTCGCGGAATGTCGTCCTCCTGGTTCCGGTAGGGAAGCGGCAGCGAGATAAGATGGATCACGAGACTGAGGATGAGGAGCACACGGTACCACGGCCAGTCGTTGGCCCGTCTGGCCGGAGACGTTAGGTCTGCAGGTTCGGTTGTCATTTCGGCTCCGATCGATTTGTGAACGGGCCAGTCGACCCTGTCGAGTTCGAATCCAAGGTAGCAGAGGCATGACTGCGCTCTCGGTGGTTCTCGGCAAACGGCCTTGCGTTTGTTCCGGGCGCTGACTTCATTCGTGGCACGTGAACGGATTTTTTTGCGAACTGAAGCGGCGGAAAGTGTATCGCGTCGCCGCCGCGTATGGCGTGGTGGGATGGCTCATCATCCAATTCTCCGTCACGGTCTTTCCAGCACTGACGCTGCCGGCCTGGGCCGCGCGGTTTGTCATCATTCTCGTTCTGGGCGGATTTCCGATCGCACTGATTTTAGCGTGGGCCTTCGATTTTGGTCCGAGCGGTGTTGAGACGACGCCGGAAATCGCGTCAACGGAAGAAACGGCCGAATGTCCATCCACCTTTTCCGCGCGGCGGAAAAACGTCTTTTACCTGGCCGCGTTTGGGCTGGCCGTCGCCCTCGTTGGCGGCTACTTCCTGATCCCGCGCGCGTCCGCCCGGAAACTCGACAAGTCGATCGCGGTGCTTCCGTTCGATAACTTCAGCGCCGACCCGGAGAACGCATACTTCGCCGACGGCATTCAGGACGATATTCTGACGAACCTGGCCCGGATTGCGGACCTGAAAGTGATCTCGCGGACTTCGGTGATGCCGTATCGCGGCCAGAAGCACAATCTTCGCGAGATCGGAAAGGCCTTGAATGTCGGCACGATTTTGGAAGGCAGCGTGCGCAAGGAAGGAAAGCGGGTGCGGATCAACGTGCAGTTGATCGATGCCTCCAACGACAAACATCTCTGGGCCCAGATTTACGATCGCGAGCTGACCGACGTGTTCGCGATCCAGAGCGAGCTGGCGCACGAAATTGCCTCGGCCTTGAAGGCAACTCTTTCGCCGGATGAACGGCAACGCATGGAGAAGAAGCCGACCGCCAACGGCGAGGCCTACCTTCTTTACCTCCAGGCCCATGAACTGTTCAGCCGTCCGGATCGCCACCATGACGATGTGGCGCGAGTCGAAGCGCTCTACGAGAAAGCGATCCAACTCGACCCGGCCTTTGCTCTCGCTCACGCGCGCTTGTCGCACGTGGAAAGCTGGAGCTATTACGCGATCGAGCCCATCGCGGCGCGGGCCGAAAAAGCCCGCACCGCCGCGAACAACGCTCTCCAGCTCCAGCCCGAGCTGCCCGAGACGCATCTCGCGCTCGGTTACGTGCACTATTATATAGACCGCGATTACGACAGGGCCTTGAGCGAGCTGGCGATCGCTCGCCGCGGATTGCCTAACGACGGTGGAGTATTCCGCGCCATGGCCGCGATCCAGCGGCGCCAGGGCAAGTGGGCGGAATCGACCGGGAATTACACCAGGGCCGTCTCGCTCGATCCGAACGACGCCATCCTTCTCGAGAATATGGGGATGAACTACCTGGCCGAGCGGGACTACGCCAATGCGGCGAAAATTTTCGACCGCGCCGTGAAGGCCGCGCCGGAAACTTTCACGATTCGTGAGCTGCGGGCGCGCGTCGATTTTTATGCGAAGGGGGACCTCGGCCCGATGCAACAGCTGCTTGCCAGCATGCCGGAAAACGTCGACCCGAACGGCACGATCACCTTGGCGCGTTACAACTTGAAAATGCTCGAGCGCAAGTTCGATGAGCTCATTGGCATCCTGGAACGCAGCCCGGCCGAGAAATCGCGCGGCGAAACCAGCGCGCCGATTTCGAAGGCGTTTCTCTTGGCGACGGTCTACGCGGTGAAAAAGGATGAAGCCAGGGCCAAAGCAAGTTATGAAGAGGCGCTGGTCGGGGCTGAACGCGCGGTGCGTGACAGTCCGGAAGATGGGCCGAGGCGCGCGCTGCTCGGGTTGATTTATGCGGGTCTGGGAAGGCGCGAAGAAGCGCTCGCTGAGGGGAAACGCGCGGTAGAATTGCTGCCGGAAGCGAAAGACGCTTTCGATGGTCCGATCCTGGTCATAAGCCGGGCCCGCATCAGCCTGATGTGCGGCGAAGTGGATAACGCGCTCGCGCTGCTCGACCGTTCCCTGCAAACGCCGGCCGGCGTGACCATTCACGAACTCCGGCTCGATCCTGTCTGGGATGCACTCCGCGCCGATCCGCGCTTCCAGCAGATGCTGGCCAAGTTTGGTGGGAAGCCGTAGGCGGCGTGCCGTCTCCTTCACCTACACTTTCACTTTAACTTGCACTCTTTTTCCCCGCTCGAAGCCAGAGTGTAAGTGGATGTTAAAGTGTATGTGCAAGGGCTAAAAATAATACCCGAAACGCCCAGCGAAGAATCTTGTCTCAGTCAGGGTGGATGATTGTAATTAACGAGCATGTCCGGTTTCTTCGAAGAAGTTAAGCGACGCAAAGTTTATCGCGCGGCGGTGGCCTACGTCGTCGTGGCGGGCGGTGTTATCCAACTCGCTTCGGCGGTCTTTCCGGCGTGGGAGATGCCGCCCTGGGCGCTCCGCCTCGTGATCATCCTGCTCCTGATCGGATTTCCGATTTCGCTTATTCTGGCCTGGGCGCTGGACGTGACGCCACAAGGTATCCGAGCCACCCCGACGCCACCTTCGAGCCCGCGCCGGCGACGTAACTTGATCGCCTTGCTCGCGGTCGGCGTGGTCGTTTCGGCTGCCGCCGGGTTTTTTCTTTTGCCCCGCGCTTCCGCGCGGAAGCTCGACAAATCGATCGCGGTCCTGCCGTTCGAAAATTTCAGTGACGACAAGGACGCGGCTTTTTTCGCGGATGGCATTCAGGACGATATCCTGACGAGCCTGGCGAAGATCCGGGACCTGAAGGTGATCTCGCGAACCTCGGTGATGGGATATCGAGGCAAACAGAATAACGTCCGCGCAATCGGACAAGCTCTCGGCGTCTCTACGATCCTGGAAGGAAGCGTCCGCAAGTCCGGCAATCGGGTGCGCCTGAACGTGCAGTTGATCAATGCAGTGAATGACGAGCACCTTTGGGCTGAAGATTTCGATCGCGATCTGACCGACGTCTTCGCGATCCAGACCGACCTGGCGCAAAAAATCGCCCACGAGCTTCAGGCGAAACTTTCGCCGACCGAGAAAGAGCAAATGACGCGCAAGCCGACGGAGAACGGCGAGGCTTATCTCGCTTTCGTGCAGGCGCACAATCTCCATCTCCTTCTGGAGGACTTGGAAAAATTGAAGCAGGCGGAGCAACTCTATGAGCGCGCCTTGCAACTCGACCCGAACTTCGCCCTGGCCGCAGCCGATCTCTCCCGCTTGGAAAGCTGGATCTATCACAGCTTCGACCCGACGCCGCCGCGGCGCGAAAAAGCCCGCACCCTCGCGGCCCGCGCCCTGAAGCTCCAACCTGATTGCCCCGAGGGTCATCTCGCGTTGGGCTTCTCCTACTATTACGGCGACCGCGATTTTGAAAAGGCCCTGAAAGAATTCGACCTCGCGCAACAAGGTTTGCCGAATGAGGCCGAGGTCTATCTTGCGATCGGCGCGATCCAGCGACGGCAGGGGAAATGGGCGGAATCGAATGCGAACCTGGAGAAAGCCTGCACGCTTCGCCCCAACGAAGCATGGCCGCTGCAAAATCTAGCGCTCAATTATCAGATGTTGCGGAATTTCCCCGCCGCGAACAAAACGATCGAGCGCGCGCTGCAACTAGAGCCGAAATCGTTGAGCCTTTGGGCGATCAAACTCGATCTCGAGCTTTGCGAAAAAGGAACTTTCGAGACGATAGCGCGCGCGAACGAATTGCTCGCGAATAAGGATATGGCCGAGGAAATGAGAGCGCACCTGGTCGGCCCGGTGATCCGGACGCGGCTGCTCGAACGGAAATATGAGGAAGCGTTGCGCGAAGCGGAAGGGGCGAAGGACGAATTGCTCGCGAAGAACCCGGAGGGTCTGCTTTCGAAATACGAGGTAATCGGTATCGCCAGGAAAAAGTTGCAGGACGAGGCCGGGGCGCGCGCGGCCTTTCTCGCCGCCCGAGGCTTTGCGGAGAAGTATGTGAGCGACGCGCCGAATGAGGCGGCCCGGCATTCAAAGCTGGCCGAGATCCTGGCGTGGCTGGGCGATAAGGACTCGGCCATCGCCGAAGCGAAACGGGGGATGGAATTGCTGCCCGAAAGCGTCGATGCGTTTGAAGGCCCAATGTTAACGCAAACGCTCGCCGAAGTGTACTGCCTGGTCGGCGAGCAGGACCAGGCGATCGATCTGCTGGATGGTCTCCTCTCCCGCCCAACCGCGACCACGGTGCCCTTTCTCAAAGCCGTCCCGATCTGGGATCCGCTGCGCGGCAATCCACGATTCGTTGCACTTCTGAAGAAACACGGTGGCTAACCTGAGATTCGTCGTTATTACCGTGGGATTGCTGCTGGCGGTGGAAACGGCCTGGGCCGATTGGGCTGTGACTTCCTCCCAGGCAGACCGCGGCTCGGTGACGGCGATCGAACACCGTCGCATCGTTCTTTCCGAGAGCGAAACAGACGATCGAGTGACACTGGACCTGGCCCTGTTCTCGAACAAAGCCGCGACGTTGCGCGCGATCGATAACCCGACCGGCACTGATGATCTGGCCGCGGCCATGCAACGGGAGCATGCCCTGGCCGGAGTGAACGGTGGTTATTTCGATCCGGCCGATGCGCCGGTGGGCTTGCTCATCAGCGACGGGAAACTGATCGCGCCTTTGCGCAAGGCACGGTTGCTCAGCGGCGTGATGATTGTCTCGAACGGACGGCTGCAATTGCTTCGCTTCGCGGAATATTCATCCCGAAAAAATCCGACCACCGCCTTGCAGTCCGGGCCGTTTCTGGTCGATCGCGCTTTGCCTGTTCCCGGCCTTGATGACAAACGCGGGGCCCGCCGCAGCTTTATCGTCACGGGCGGATCGGACCGGGCCGCGATCGGTTTTTGTTCCGAGGTCACGCTGGCGCAGCTCGGAAAAATTCTGGCGACGGCAAGTCTGGCGCCCGATCTGAAGGTGCAGCGCGCGCTCAATCTCGATGGCGGATCCTCGAGCGCGTTCTGGTTCTCCGGCGAGCGAGGACCCTTCTCGATCGGCGAGCAGAAAACCGTGCGCGATTTCGTAGCGGTGGTGCCGAAGTAAGGTCCGGGAATTATCTTCGCCGCAGTTCGACAAAATAAACCCGGATACCGAGCATCCGGTTATCGGTGCTCAGACCTAACGACTGAGGCGAAGCGGCGTTTGGGATCCGAAGCTGAATCTTCAACTCGGGAGCATTCCTCGTGAGCTCGGCCGGAATCGACACGGTGAAAATCGCCTCAGCTCTTACCTCCCAGTCCGCAATTTTTTGTCCATTGGCGTAAACCGCCACGTTTTGGACGGTGAGTTCCGGTGGATGGATCAGGCCACCCAGTTTCATCTCGAGGGAAAGCGCCCCGGTGTTATCGCCCAGCGGCAAAGCGAGATCCGCGACGGTGCCCTCCGTCCAGGTAAACTCTGCTTCGGAACCACTCCAGCCGGAGAGCCGATAAATTTCCGAACCGCCCTCCTTGGTAAAATGAATCTTCCAATCACCCGAGCCTGGCTCGGACGGGTTGGGAATGCCGGCGGGGTTCGACTTTGACGACGAACTTCTCGCGAAAATTCGGACGCCGAGAACTTCCTCTTTGAACTCGTAATGCTCGCGAACGTAATCCGCCAGAACGGGAAACGTTTGATAACCCTGAGTGGTCCGGTCGCGATAGACGAAAGCACCCGGATGGACCGCATCCACGAAGACCCCCGGGGCGCTCGCCTCGAGATCGTTCATCATCCGGCGTTGATAATATTCCTGCATGGGTCCGGGCGGCACCGGGGCCATGTATCCGAAGCGGGTGGCCATGATGGTCTGGGTTTGGACGTAGTATTCCGGGCTCGATCCCCAGATAGCGACTCGAGTGCCAGGTGGAGCGTACCGGGCGATCGCCACAGCTTGCCGGCTCTTTTTCGTCTTCGAGTTTGAGACGATCTCAGTGACCATCGTGTGCGGCCCCGAAGCCATGGCGACACTTAGCGCTGAGATTAGAAAAAGGCCGACGTAGGAACCCGTGATCAACGGTTCGCGTTGCGTCCAGAGGTTGGTTTTCATTACCAGCGAGAGGAGGGCGGCTACGCAACAACTCAGGGGGACGATCGAGAAAAGGAGATAGTGCTGATAGGGGCGATGCGGTGTGAAAATGGCGAATCCCGTGGCCACCAATAACAAAATCGATGCGCCCACGATGCAGATGGATCGCGGGGACAACCGATGGCGTTGCCAAAGAAGCGTAGCGCTCCCCACGGCCAGGATAATCAGCGAGCTAACCAGGAATGCGGTGTAGGAAGCCGAAGAGTTGAACAGGAACGAAGGACCCAGACGCGCTCCTTGCTCAATGTATCCCGCGGTTTTCCTGACGTAGGAGAGAATGGCGTATTCCCACGTGCCGGTCGTCCAGAGGGCGATCGCGATAACCGCGGGGACGAAACAAAGGGCGCAAAGAAACAGGAGCACCTCTCCCACTGCGGCTTTCATTCCTGGCCAATGAGCGAGAGCGATTGCGGCCAGGGCGATGATCAGAATCACAACCGCGATCGGCGCTGCTTGAAGTTTCGCGATCCCGCTGCTTCCGAGACACAAGCCCGCGATCGCGCAGGCCACCATTCGGCAGCGTTTCGTTGTTCCCTCGCGGGCCAGGTATGCGCTCGCGGCCAACGCCGTGGTGGTGAGAAAAATCGGAACGAGCTCGCTCGAGAAATGCAGGAAATTCCAATCTTTCGTCAGGGCCAGGATCAAAACGGCCGGGAAAACGGCCAGGCGCGCGAGTCGAGTTCCGCCCAGCCATCTCACGCTATAATAAAGTCCCGCCATGGTGGCGGTGAGAAGGCACACCCCGATCAGGCGCGTGGAAAAGAAGTCGATCCGCCCGCCGAAGATCCGAGGGAGCGCCAGTGTGTAGGCTGTCAGCGGTCCGCTGGTGGTCCCATCAAATCCACGCCACGGCACCCAATCGGCCGTGACCTTCAACGCTCCCGCGACCCAAAGTCCCTCATCGGGATTCAGTGGATTCTCCCAGAGAAAGGTCGGCCACCGCCAGGCCAGAAGAGTGAGCCCGGCGCCGGCCAAGAAGGCGCACTCAAACCCAAACCGTTCGGTCGCGCGACTCGCCGGGATGATTGTCAACCCCAGGAAAACAAAAAGGGCGGCAAGCGCGACCACGTAGTACGGGAACGGACTTCCTCCAAACCACTCGAGCAGGCCCGCAATCATGAGAGTCTCGGTGGCAAAAAGAACGCGAACACTGCAAGCGATCTGGCAAGGATGATCATCGGCGGAATGGCATCGATCATCGACACGTCGTTACCATGACGCAAACTAAACCAATGGCGCGGCCCCGGAGGCTTGACTCCGGCGGCACGCCCGCCAAAGCTCCGCTCCCATGCGCACGTTCGGCGGCTTCCTTTCTCGCGGCCAACTCATTTACGGAGAAGTGCGGGCCGACGCCGTCCACATGCTCACGAAACCATACTGGTTAGGGCTGGAGTTCAGTGGGACCATCATTCCCCTTTCGGAAGTGCAAATCGATTTGCCCGTCGCGCCCGGCAAAATCATCGCGGTCGGCCTCAATTACGCAGATCACATTAAAGAAATGCAGCGGACTCCGCTCGGAACACCCCTGATCTGGTTCAAGGCGCCTACTTCTTTGTTGCCCCACTGCGGCACGATCGAGATCGCGTTCTCCGAGCACCAAACAGATTTCGAAGCGGAGCTGGGGATCGTGCTCGGCGCGCGAGCAAAGAATGTCACCGTCGACCGCGCGCTCGAACACGTTTTCGGTTACACGATTGCCGAAGACATCAGCGATCGCGACCTCCAGAAATCCGAAAAACAATTCTCGCGCTGCAAATCATTCGACACGTACACCCCCGTGGGGCCGTTCGTTCAGGCCGAGGTCGACGTGCGCGATTTGTCGATCACCCTTCGTCAAAACGGCGAAGTGAGACAACAGGCGCGCACGAGCCAGATGATCTATTCAGTGGCCGAAATCGTCTCCTTCGCCAGTCAGGCCCTGACCCTGTTGCCGGGCGATCTGATTCTGACGGGAACCCCTTCCGGCGTAGGACCGATCCGCGAGGGCGATGAGATCGAAACCCGCATCGGGGACTGGCCGGCGCTGCGGAATTCGGTGGCTCTGGCGCAACGCTCCGAAAAATAATTCTTCCCTCACGCAATTTCCTAACCCTAAGCTACATCCCAACGGAGTCGTTGATGCGAAATAACAGAGTGGCTCCGCCTGGATCCGAAACGTCGAAATGACAAACGCGAAAGTTTTTCTCGACTCGCTCTTACTTCATTGAGGATAAATCCTACTTCGAAATCGAGACGGAAATAACTTTCCAATCAACCCTATGAAAAAACTGCTAATCGCCAGCTTCTGCTCCGTCACCATCGCGCTGACATCGTTCGGCCAGGTCCCGCCTCCACCGCCTGCCGCCACCGCGCCAGCCAAGGGCCCCGTCGTGCCGACGGCCCCTGCTCCGGTCACCAATCCATCCCTGAGCCCGCCGAATACGGCCCCAGCGACGGTGACAAGTCCCGCCGCCACGGTGCCGGGCCTCTCACCAGCGGCCCCGGGCACTACGGTCCCTGGCCTCTCGCCCGCGGCTCCGGGCACCACTCCCGGCATGACCACCATGTCGCCTCCGCCGACCACGACGACCGCCTCCGCATCGCCCAGTGCTTCGCCCACTGCGACGCCCCTGAGCGATTGGGACAAGAATTTCTTCGTTCATAACTTCAAGCAGGGCGGCCCGATCATGTGGCCAATCGTCCTCGTTTCGCTCACCGCCCTGGCGGTGGTGATCGAGCGCGTCTTCTGGTGGCTCGGCCGCTGGATGCGCCGCGATCCCAAGCGGATCGAGAAAGTGTTCACCGCCATTGAAGTGGGTGACGTGGCGGAAGCGTCCCGGCTCTCCCGCGATTCACGCGATCCCGTGCTGCGCATGATGTGGAATGGGTTGAACCACCAGCACGCCTCGCTGCAGGGCGCCCTTCAGGTTGCCGCTGGTATCGAGATCAAGCGCGCCGGCAGGTTCCTGGTCGTGATGGATACCCTGGTCACCCTCGCGCCGTTGCTCGGTCTGTTGGGCACGATCACCGGTCTGATGCGTTCGTTCGCTTCCCTCGGGAATGACGAGCTCGCCGTGCAAGCTGTGACCGGTGGTATCGCGGAAGCGCTCATCGCCACCGCCTGCGGTCTTGGCATCGCCATCTTCGCGCTGATTCCGTTTAACTTTTTCACTTCTCGTGTGTCTAACTTAGAGTTCGAATTGCAGACGGCCGCGACAAACCTGGAAGTTATGTTGGAAGCTCAGAGCAAGTCCAAGGAAGTGGAAATCTCCGGAGCAACTCCGACCTCGGCCACTCGCTCTTCGATCTAAGTTTTACTTATGGAGCTCGCCTCACCACTCTCGAAAAAACACGCGCGGATCGAGATCATTCCGTTGATCGACATCATGTTCTTTCTCCTCGCGAGCTTCATGATGGTGAGCATCAGCCAGGTCACGCTTAAGGGCATGAAAGTGGAGCTGCCCGCGGGCCAATCGGGCGAGCCGCAGTCGAAAAAGGATTACGTCAGTTTGTCTGTCGATAAAAAAGGCCAGTATTATTTCGACAAAACGCCCATCGCCCTGGAAGAGATTCTTCCGCGTCTGCTCAAGGTCCATGCGGAAACACCAGAGGCGAAAATCTTCATCCGCGGCGATGTCGAAGCCGTGCACGGAAACGTGACCCGAATGCTCGATCAGATTCGTTCGTCGGGGTTCACCAAACTTTCGTTTGAAATCAAGAGTCGGGCCGGACTGGGAGTCCCCGCCCCCGGGCCACCGGGAACCAAGTAACAAACATGGCTGGACCAGGACCACTTCTCTATCGCCCGCCTCCGAAATGGCAGGTCTGGGCGGCGATTGCAGGCGCGGCTGCCATTCACGGGGCCGCAGTTGCTATCGCTTCGTACCATCCTACGGAGGTAATCGAGGACCTCTCGCAAATTCCCGAAGCTGTGGTGGAAATGTCGCTGGAGCAGCAACAGGAACCGCCTCAGCCCACTCCTCCTCCGGAAGAGGAGCCACCGCCACCGCCGCCACCAGATGCAATTCCGGAAGTGAAGCCGGAGTTCGTCGAGGAAAAGCCGACACCGCCGCCGAAGAGACCGCCGTCGAACAAGCCGGTTGCGCCTATTCAACGGCCCGTGACGGCCGGCCCCACCGGACCTGCGCCTTCGGGTAAGGCCGCCATGATTTTCAAGCCGCGCATTCAGTATCCTTACGAAGCGCGGAGATCCAAGATCACCGGCAGCGGAACGATCGTCGTTTCTGTCGGGTCCGATGGGAGCGTGACCGACGCCTCCATGGGCGCGAGCACAGGGAGCCCGATTTTGGACAATGCGGCCACGTCAGCGTTCCGGGGCGCGAGATTCAAACCCGGGACAGTGCCGAGAGTGCGAATCCCTATCACCTTTACCTTATCGGGAGCTTCGTACTGACGCGGTTTTTTGCGCCGGCTAATTTATGAAAATGCGATCGCCCATCCCGAAGAAGCACGCGCGGATCGAGATCATCCCGTTGATCGACATCATGTTCTTCCTGCTTGCGAGTTTCATGATGGTGAGTTTAAGCCAGACCCACATGAAGGGCATCAAGGTGAATTTGCCAAGCGCTAACACTCCACCGCCACCGCCGACCGAGAAGAAGGATTACGTCGCGATCAGAGTCGCGGAAGGTGGATTGATCTACTTCGACAACGTCCCGGTGAATTATGACGATGTTCATCCGAAACTGGATCAGATGCATCGGGCGAACCCTGACGTGAAGATTTCGCTCAGTGCGGAGACTCTGGCTCTGCACGGACAGGTGATTGATGTGCTGGACAAAGTGCGCTCCGTCGGGATCACCAAGGTCGGTTATCAGATCAAAACTGCCTCCGTGACCGGGGCTCCGGGAACGTTGCCAGGCCCACCTCCGGGCGCGGCGCCACCGCCCAAGCCCTGATTTCAGGCTGAGGCACGTAAAGCCGCGCGCAGTGATCGAATCGCACGGGCGCGGTGGCTGATCCGGTTTTTTTCGGCTGCGGCCAGCTCACCGAACGTTTGGTCGAATCCGTGTGGCTGGAAGATCGGGTCGTAGCCGAATCCGCCCGATCCTCGCGGACTGCTGACAATTATTCCCTCAACCACGCCTTCGAATGTTCCCAGGACTGAGCCGTCCCGGGCGAGCGCGAGCGCACAACGAAAACGCGCGGAGGGCGCATCCAAGGCACCGGGAATCTTCGCGAGCTCGGCCAGAAGCTTCGCGATTCTTGCCTCATTCGTTGCGTGCGCGCCGGCGTAGCGCGCCGAATAAATCCCGGGCGCCCCGTTCAAGGCATCGACTTCCAGTCCCGAGTCATCGGCTACGACGAGCCCTGGAAAATGTCTCGAGGTCTCGACCGCTTTCAGGATCGCGTTAGCCTCAAAGGTGAGGCCGGTCTCCTCGACCGGCGGCCATTCCGTCACCTCCGTCAAATCGTGGACCGCGAATCCCTCGCCGAGAATCTCCGCGAATTCCTGCGTCTTATGCGCGTTTCGGGTCGCGAGCAAAAGCTGCTGCATTCGGCAAAGTGAACCAGGAAAAGAGGATGGTGAGGAATTTTTTCAGTTTCTTTCCTTCATTCCTGTGTTCCTGATTCTTTCCTCATGAACGAGCGCCGCAAACCGTACCCCTTCGACGAGATTGAACCGAAGTGGCAGACCATCTGGGATGAGAGCCGCGCCTTTCACGCGCCGAATCCCGGCGAAGAGAATTTCGATCCGGCCAAGCCGAAATATTACGCGCTCGATATGTTCCCCTATCCGAGTGGCGCCGGGCTCCATGTCGGGCATCCCGAGGGCTACACCGCGACCGACATCATCGCGCGCTACAAACGGCTGCGCGGCTTCAACGTGCTTCATCCCATGGGCTGGGACGCCTTCGGCCTGCCGGCCGAGCAGTACGCCATCAAGACCGGGCAGCATCCGGCCGTCACCACGCGCGACAACGTGGCGAAGTTCAAGACGCAGCTCAAACGCATCGGCTTTTCCTACGATTGGGAACGCGAAGTCAACACGACCGACCCCGCCTACTACAAGTGGACGCAGTGGATTTTCCTTCAAATTTATCATTCCTGGTTCAACCCCGAGTCGAAAAAAGCCGAACCCATCTCCACTTTTCGCGGCGACGATCCGGACAGTGTGCGCCTCGCTTACGTGGCGGAAGTCCCGGTTAATTGGTGCCAGGAATTGGGGACAGTCCTGGCGAATGAAGAGGTCATCGACGGGAAAAGCGAAGTCGGCGGTTTCCCAGTGGTCCGCCGCCCGATGCGCCAATGGATGCTCCGCATCACCGCGTTCGCCGACCGGTTGATCGATGAATTGGACGAGTTGGACTGGGCGGATTCGATCAAGGCACTCCAGCGAAACTGGATCGGCCGCAGTGAAGGCGCTGAAATCGCGTTCGCAATTGATCAGGCAAGCGCGCGCGACTCGCGTGCCCTACCCAGCATCCGCGTTTTCACCAGCCGGCCTGACACGATTTATGGCGCCACCTATGTGGTGCTCGCTCCGGAAAACCCGCTGGTCGATCAAATCACGACGGACGATCGCCGCGAGTCGATCGCGCAATACCGCACCGCGATTGCCGCCAAGTCCGACCTCGAACGCACCGATCTGGCCAAAGAAAAAACAGGTGCGTTCACCGGCGCCTTCGCGATCAATCCCGCCAACGGCGAGCGGATTCCGATCTGGATCGCCGATTACGTCCTGATGGGTTACGGCACCGGCGCAATCATGGGGGTGCCGGCGCACGACGAGCGCGACTTGGAATTCGCGCGGAAATTCGACCTAAAAATTGTTCCTGTCGTGCAGGCTCCGGGCAAGACACCCGAGGAATCGATCGGGTTCGTCGACGACGGACTCGCAATCAATTCGCCGCTAATCAATGGACTCTCGCGCGCCAAGTCGACAGCGAAGATCATCGATTGGTTGGAGAAAAACGGTCATGGCCGCCCTGACATCCGTTACAAGTTGCGGGACTGGCTTTTCTCCCGGCAGAGGTATTGGGGCGAACCATTTCCCGTTATCTGGCGCGACGGCAAACACGAGGCGATCCCAGAATCCGAACTCCCTCTGGAACCTCCTGCTCTCGAGGATTTCAAACCCACTGGAACTGGCGAACCACCCCTGGCGAAAGCGAAAGATTGGATTCGCTATTCCCAAAGCAGCGTTCGCGAAACGAACACGATGCCGCAATGGGCCGGCTCCTGTTGGTACTATTTGCGATTTTGTGATTCGAAGAATGACGAGCGTTTCGTAGGCGAAGAGGCGGAGCGTTATTGGATGGGAGGAGACAATGACGAAGCACGAATGACGAATGACGAAAGAATGACGAAACCCGAATCACCCGGAACTTCGTCATTCGACATTCGACATTCGACATTGCGTGCGAAGCCAGGCGGCGTGGATTTGTATATTGGGGGTGTCGAGCACGCGGTCCTGCATCTCCTCTACGCGCGTTTTTGGCACAAAGTTCTGTTCGATCTTGGTCACCTCTCCAAGCCCGAGCCGTTTCAGCGACTCGTCAACCAAGGGATGATCCTCGGCGAGGACGGCCGGAAAATGTCAAAGCGCTGGGGCAACGTGATCGATCCGCTTGACGTAATCGAAATCTACGGCGCGGACGCGTTTCGTTGCTACGAGATGTTCATGGGTCCGCTCGAGCAGATGAAACCCTGGAGCATGAAAGGGGTGGAAGGGGTCTCGCGTTTCCTCGCCCGCGTCTGGCGGCTGATCATGGAGGAAAATCAGGCCGGCGAATGGATCCTTTCCGGCGAGGTCGAGGACGTGCCGCCCGAAAAGCCTCAGCTCAAGGTCCTCCACGCGACGATCAAGAAAGTCACCGGCGATATCGAGACGCTTTCGTTTAACACCGCGATTTCGCAGATGATGATTCTGGTCAACGCGCTGACCAATGCGCCGAAAAAATCTGTCTCCGCCTTTCGGACTCTTTTGGTTTTGCTGAATCCTTTTGCGCCGCATCTCACCTCCGAGTTGTGGCGAACGCTGAGCGATAAGTTCCCCGGCGCCGATGGTGAAATCATCGCGCAGCCCTGGCCCGATCACGACGAAGCTTTCCTGGTCGAAGACGAGATCGAGATCGTTCTCCAGGTGAACGGAAAGTTACGCGACAAGGTGACCGTTTCGCTCGAAGCCACCAACGCTCAGATTGAAGCCGCGGCGCTCGCCAGTCCAAAAGTGCAGAACGCGATTGCCGGCCAGACTATTCGCAAGGTCGTCGTCGTCCCCAAAAAGCTTGTCAACGTCGTCTGCGGCTAAGTACACCTGCGGAATGCTAAAAGAGTTCAAGGAATTCGCGATCAAGGGAAACGCCGTCGACATGGCGGTTGGCATCATCATTGGCGCTGCCTTCGGATTGATCATCACCTCGCTGGTCAAGGACATCATCATGCCGCCGATCAGCCTGCTCGTGGGCGGCTTGGATTTCTCGAACAAATTTGTCGTGCTGCGGGAGGCGCCCGGCGGAGGCGTGTTCGCTACGGCCGCGGATGCGGCGAAGGCCGGCGCCATCACCTGGAACTACGGCAACTTCATCACCCTCATCGTCAATTTCCTGATCGTGGCGTTTTGTATTTTCCTGCTCGTCCGGGCGCTCAACAAAATGAAGCGCCCCAAGCCGGGCGCGTCCGCTCCCGTCTCGAAAGATTGTCCGTTTTGCGCGATGACCATTCCGATCAAGGCGACGCGCTGCCCGCATTGCACTTCGGAAATGGCCGGAAGCGCACGGGCGTAGCTGGAGCGCGCTAGGCCGAAACTGGTTGCGCTTCGGGCAGGCGCAGAATTCTCTCCGGCGTGCAAAGCCAGACGCGGCTCTCCTCGTCTCGCGCCCACTGGACCCCACCGGCCCAGGGAGAAAACGCCGGCATGATCCAGCAGCCTGACTGCTGAACAAACGCCGGACATTTCAATCGCAGCCCCGCGCCGTCCGAGATTGTCGCCGCCGGATGATGGTGACCGATGATCTGAATCCGGTCCGATGCTTCGACAGCGCAGTGCCCGTGATGAAAATGAAAGCAATCGGTTTCCCATGAATCCAGGAACTCGATGCGGCCGCGCACATGGCGATCATGGTTCCCCGCGACGACGATCGGCTCGCAGACCTGCCTGAGCTGTTCCAGGAGCGTGCGTGCCTCCACCACCGCGGTGCGATCGTGGACAAGATCGCCGAGAATGACGAGACGGGCCGGCCGGTACTCTTCGACCAATTGCAACAACCGGTCCCTGATTGACGCCATCCCCCACATCGGCACGAGCGCACCGGCCGCGCGCTGGCTTAGTTCATAGCCAAAATGCAAATCGGCCACAGCCAGCCAGCGTTCGCTTTGATGGAAAAGCGCCAGACGGCCATCGAGCAAAATGTCGTCGGCCACCAGCGCCTGATTGGGACGGAGTGTAAACATGTGAGGTCGAGGAGCATCCAAATTATCGCTTGCCTCCCTCTGCTTCAATCGCTATTGACCGGACCTTGCGGCCATGAGGACATCTCTAAAATTCACCTGTCTGGGTGGGCTCGCCTGCGTGCTCGCGAGTTGCGAGACACCGACGACTTCCAAACGGACCGCTGAGACGCCGACTGCGTACGGACGCCGCATCTCAAATGTGCGCACGACCGCTTATACGCATACCGAACGAGGCGGCCGGCATAACGCCATCGGGAAAAGCTTGTCCGGCAACGACGTCATGAGCGCGGCGGCGGACTGGTCCCGCTTTCCGCTCGGGACTCGCTTTAAAATTGTCGGGACGCAGGACCGTTATGTGATCGACGATTACGGCGGCGCGCTGGTCGGCACCAATACGATCGATCTCTACAAGCCCAGCCGGAAAGCGATGCGCGCGTGGGGCGTCCGGCGAATCGATATCGATATTTCGGAATGGGGCTCGAAGCAGCAGAGCCTCAAGGTGCTCGAGCCTCGCCGGAAAAACGGCCTGGTCCGGCGCATGATCGCGGGGATCCAGGCGAACAAAAGTTAACAGCCGGCAGGCGCGGTTTACTTTGACAGGGCGCGCGGGCGCGTCCCAACTTCCCCGATGAAAGTTCTCGTCACCGGCGGAGCGGGCTACATCGGAAGCGTCTGCGCCGAACTGTTGCTGGATGAGGGGCACGTTGTCGGCATTTTCGATAATCTGATCGAGGGGCATCGCCGCGCGGTTGATTCGCGGGCGAAGTTTGTCGAAGGCGATTTAGCAGACGGCGATCGGATTCACGCGACCCTGGCAGAGTTCCAACCCGACGCAGTCATGCATTTCGCCGCCAGCGCCCTCGTCGGCGAATCGATGGAAAACCCGTCGAAATATTTCCGCAACAACATCGGCAACGGTTTGAATCTGCTCGATGGCATGCTCGCCGCCGGCGTGAAGCGGATCGTCTTTTCCTCGACCTGCGCCACCTTTGGTCCCCCGGAACGGGTGCCGATCGATGAGACCCTGCCGCAACGCCCGATCAATCCGTATGGCGAATCGAAACTCGCGTTCGAGCGGATCCTGCGCTGGTATGACGAGGTCCATGGTTTGCGTTTTGTCGCGATGCGTTACTTCAACGCGGCCGGCGCTTCCAAAAACTTCGGCGAGGAACACCGCGTCGAGACGCATCTGATTCCGAATGTGCTCCGGGTCGCACTCGGGCTAAAGCCTCACGTCGAAATTTACGGCACCGATTACGACACGCCGGATGGCACCTGCATTCGCGATTACATCCACATTCTGGATCTGGCTCGCGCCCACATTCTTGCGCTGGGGGCGGCGAAAAGTGAATTCTACAACCTCGGCACCGGCGGCGGCTCGAGCGTGCGCGAAGTGATCGAGGCTTGCCGGAAAATTACCGGACATAAAATCCCGGTCGTCGAAAAGCCGCGGCGCCCGGGCGATCCGCCCAGGCTGATCGCCGCGTCCGAAAAAATTCAGCAGGAGTTAGGCTGGCGTCCCCAATTCCAAAATCTCCAAGCCATCATTGAGAGCGCCTGGACCTGGCACCAGAAATTTCCCAATGGCTACGGTGATTAATTTCTCCTGCTCATGATCATGATCTTGCTCCTGATCTTGTGAGCAGCCTCGCTGGTCTGAAGATTAAGATCATGATCAAGATCAGGAGCAGGAAGTACAAAAGAAACACCCGCGGAAACACGTTCCGCGGGTGTTCTGAATTTAAGTTCTAAGCTACTGACTCGCCGTTAGGGCTTGGTCGTAGTCGTGGTCGTGGTGGTCTTCTCGTAAGTCGAGATCGGCTTTTGCAGCGTGATCTTGCTCACCACCATGCGGTCGCCGTCTTTCACGTAGGTGTATTTCACCGGCATGTCAGGCTTGAGCATGGACCATTCAACGGTCTTGCCTTCGGAATCAACGACCGTCGTGCTCTTGGTGTAGTAATACTTCACCGGCGCGGTGCTCGTCTCCGTGCGGAACGAAATGTAATCCGAACCCGGCGTGTACGTCGTGATCATACCCGAGCCATCAACCGTGCTCGTCGACGTGGTAGTCGAGGAGCTGCTGGTCACAGCAGGGTTGGTTGTGGTCGTGGTCGTGGAAGAGGTCTGAGCGAAAGCTGAAGTGAGCGCGATTGCGCTGACGGCTCCGGCTGCCAATAATGTAATCAATCTGTTTTGTTTCATATTTGTCCTTTGCTTTGGTTAAACGGATGCTCTCCGTCGTGCATTCATCCGACTGCTCGAAGCTGGAGTTTATTCAACCGCATCTACTTTTCGTAACCGAGACCGGGCATGGTTGCCTCGGTCCAGCCAGGTTTTTTCGCTGCCAGAAATAATTCCATGCAATCGCTCCCAGGTTTCCGTGATTTCGTCCCCAGAGACTGCGCGGTCCGCAATTACATCTTCGAACGCTGGCGGGAAGTCGCACGCCGATATGGCTTCGTGGAATGGGACGGCCCTCTGCTGGAGCCGACGGATCTCTACACCAAAAAAAGCGGCCCGGAGATTGTCACGCAGCTTTTCAATTTCACCGACAAAGGCGAACGCGAGGTCGCGATGCGTCCCGAGCTCACGCCTACCCTGGCGCGGGTGGTCGCCGCCCACGACCGGGAATTCAAGAAGCCGCTCAAGTGGTTTTCCATTCCGCAATGTTTCCGCTATGAGAAACAACAGCGCGGCCGGCTGCGGGAGCACTACCAATTCAACGCCGATATCGTCGGCGAGTCAGCGCTCGAGGCGGATATTGAACTGATCGCGCTCTGCATCGATCTCCTCCGCGCCTTTGGATTCAGCGCGCAGGATGTTGTCGTTCGCATCAGCGACCGCGAGTTCTGGATCGATTTTCTTCGAGCGCAAAACGTGCCGGAAGAGCGCTGGCAGGAGATGTTGCAGGTCATCGACAAGAGCGAGCGCGAGCCGCGGGAGAAGACCGCAGTTCGTCTGGGCGCCCTGGCGGAGCCGGCCTTCAAGATTCTGGATGGTGGCGGCGCGAGCGAAAAACTGGAACGCGTCATGGCTGCGTTAAGAGATCGCGGCCTGGCGGAGTTTGCGAAGATCGATCTCGGGATCGTGCGCGGGCTCGCGTATTATTCCGGCGTCGTCTTTGAAGCCTTCGATCGCGGCGGCAAGTTGCGCGCCCTGGCCGGCGGCGGGCGTTACGACAACCTGATCCAACAGTTGAGTGATGGAGCTGTCTCACTTCCGGCGATCGGTTTCGCGATGGGAGATGTTGTCTTGGGCGAATTGATCGGAGAGCACGCAGCGGCGAAAGCGAGAATGGAAGAGACGATTGCCGCGCAACAGAACCTCGACCTTTACATTGTCATCGCGAAGGAAGAGCGCCGCGCGGACGCGCTGGCGCAGATCCAGGCCTTGCGAGATCGCGGCTATCGCGTCGACTTTCCGCTGAGCGCGGCCAAGGTCGGGAAACAGTTTCAAACCGCCGAGCTCCTGGGCGCGCGCATCGCGATTCTCTTCGGCGATGAATGGCCGCAGGTGAAACTGAAGGATCTGCGCACGGGTGAGCAAAGCCTTCTGCCGCAGGAAGAGCTCTCGGCGCGCTTCGCGGCCCTCCCGACCTCCCGCGCCTAGCGTGGCGCTGGCCAATTTCTCTGACATCGCTTGCGAGATTCTGTGCTTCGCCCAGAATGACAGGCTAGTCGCGCATCATGTACCGCACCCACCATTGCAACGAACTTCGCAAGAGCGACATCGGCCGCGCCGCCATGCTCGCTGGATGGGTCCACGTCCGGCGCGATCATGGCGGCGTCATCTTCATCGATCTGCGCGATCGCGAAGGTCTGACTCAGGTTGTCTTTCGCCCGGAAGAAAACGCCGAGATCGCCGTGCAGGCCCATCACTTGCGGCACGAAGACGTGATCGAGGTGGAAGGGAAAGTTTCCGCACGAGTGGCGGGAACTGAAAATCCGAAACTGCCCACCGGCGATGTCGAGCTGGTTCCTGACAAAATGCGGATCCTGAATCGTGCGGACGTTCTTCCCTTCCCGCTCGATGCGGAGGTGCCCAACGAAGATCTGCGCCTAAGTTATCGCTACTTCGATCTCCGCCGTCCGAAACTCGCGCGCAATCTGCGGCTGCGTCACACGGTCACGAAAGCGACGCGCGATTTTCTCGATCAAAAAGGATTCATCGAAATCGAGACGCCGATTCTTTCCAAGAGCACGCCGGAAGGCGCACGGGATTTTTTGGTTCCTAGCCGGATGATCAAAGGGAAATTTTACGCGCTGCCCCAGGCGCCTCAGCAATACAAGCAGCTCCTCATGGTCGGCGGGATCGAGAAGTATTTTCAGATCGCGAAATGCTTTCGCGACGAGGATCTGCGCGCCGATCGCCAGCCGGAGTTTACCCAAATCGACATCGAAGCTTCATTCGTCGTTCCGGAGGACATTTTCGTTCTGGTCGAGGGACTGCTCGCGGCCATCTTCCGCACTGCGCGCGGGATCGAAATCCCGACGCCGTTTCCGCGCCTGACCTACGCGCAGGCGATGAATGAATTTGGAAGCGATAAACCGGACCGCCGGTTCGGCCTGAAGTTGACGGACCTGGCCGATACTTTCCGTTCCAGCTCGTTCAAGATGTTTCGGGGCGCACTGGACGCCGGCGGCGCGGTCAAAGCAATCAACGCGAAAAACTTCGCCAGCCTCACGATCGGACAGAGCGACGAATTAACCGCGATGGCGAAGCAATACGGCGCGAAAGGTCTGGCCTTCATCAAAGTGGAAAACGGCGAATGGAAATCGCCCATCGTGAAGTTCTTTAGCGAGGACGAAAATGAAGCGCTGCGCTCAAAACTGCATGTAGAAGAAGGCGATCTCATCCTCTTCGCGGCGGATAAATGGGATGTCGTGTGTGAAGTCCTCGGCCGGATTCGTTCCCGGATCGCCGAGATGCAAAAACTGACCGAGAACTCCGACCGGCTCGATTTTCTCTGGGTCACCGACTTTCCGCTCCTGGCGTTCAGCGCCGAGGAAAACAAGTGGAACGCGGTCCATCACCCGTTCACCCGGCCGAAGGATGAAGACGTCGCGAAACTCGAAGCGCAGAAATTCAGCGAGGTGCGCGCCGAAGCTTACGACGTCGTCCTGAACGGCGTGGAGCTGGGCGGCGGCAGCATTCGAATCCACGAACCGGATTTGCAGGCGAAGCTTTTCGCTGCGCTCGGGGTGAGCGAAGAAGACCAGCAAACGATGTTCGGACATATCCTGCGCGCGTTCCGTTTGGGCGCGCCTCCGCATGGCGGGATCGCGTTCGGTCTCGATCGAATCGTCATGCTGGTCTGCGGCGAAGAAAGCATCCGCGAAGTGATGGCCTTCCCGAAAAACAATCGCGGCATCGATCTGATGTCGCAGTCGCCCAGCGCCGTGGACACACGCCAACTGCACGAACTTGGAATCAAGCTCGCGACCGACGATAAGAGCGGTTAGAATTCCACCATGTTCGTTGAAGGCGGCCTCCATCCCGAGCAGGTCAAAGCGCTGCGGAGAATGTCGCTGCAGCGCAGGCTCGATCTGGCCCTGGCGGGAATCGCGGGTGCGGGCGCTTTGCGCAAGGCAATGATCCACGTCGAGCATCCTGACTGGTCGGCGGATCAGCTGGAGAAGGCGTTGCGCGACGAAGTTCGCAATGCCGGAAGATAATCCACTGGCGATTTTTGCGCCCGGACTGAATGCGGTTGGCGTGCCCTGGATGGCGGTCGGCTCGATTGCATCAAGTGCGTATGGGGAACGGCGCACCACCCTGGATCTCGATGTGGTAGCTGTGATGGGAAAGCAAAATGCCGCGCGTTTCCCAGGCGTTTTTTCGGAAACGGATTTTTATTGTCCGCCCGCGGACGTTATCGAAATCGAATCAGCCCGACCCGGGCACGGACACTTCAATCTCATCCATCACCATTCGATTTATAAAGCCGACATTTACATCGCGACTGGAAGCGAGTTTGAACGCTGGGCTTTTAGGAATCGCCGCTCGTTAGTGGCGGGCGAAACCCCGGTTTGGCTGGCTCCGCCGGAATACGTCATCGTGCACAAGCTGGAGTTTTTCCGCGAAGGCGGCGGCGAAAAACATCTGCGCGATATCCGAGGAATGCTCGCGGTGACGGAAATAGATCGCGTATTTCTGGAAACGGAAATCGACTCCAGACAATTACAAGAAGCGTGGCGGGCAGTGGAAAAATCTAACTGACCGTTCGCTCGGTCGGAGGCGTCATACCGCTCGGCCGGACATGCGGGCGGCTCTTGAAAAGAATCGCCACGAGAAACGTGACAATCGTTCCGATGAAAATCCACCACGGAAACTCCATCACCGGTAGCCACGCAGGCTGCGCATAGAGCGTCGTTCCGAAAATCTTCGCGATCCCATTGGGCAGTCCGCTTGCGATCGCGACGCAAACGAAGCCGAGGATCATGGCAAGAATGTTCCCGGAGTCGTTGCCCCGATTTTTCGTGAGCATCCCCGCGAAGAAAACGCCGAGCAACGAGCCATAGGTGTAACCGAAAATTCCCAGGACAATCGGGATGATACGGACGTTCGGATGCACGATCACGAGATAGGCCGTCGTGCACGCGACAAAAATCATCAGGACCGAGAACCAAACGGTCGCCCATTTCACCGCACGCAAACTCTCGGCATCCGTTGCCGTGGGATTGATGTAAGGCTCATACCAATCCCGCGTGAAACTGGTAGCGAGCGCGTTCAAAGCCGTGCTAAGCGATCCCATGGCGGTGGCGAAAATTCCGGCGAGCAGCAATCCGCGCAGCCCAACCGGCATCTGATAGAGAATGAAATGGCAGAAGGTTTCGTTCGGCGTTTTCGACAGGGTGGGATCTGGATGGGCCTGATAATAAACCCAGAGGAGCAAACCGATGCTGAGGAAGGTGAACGCGATCGGGATATCGGCGAGTCCGGAAAGAATGAGTGAGCGACGGCTTCGGCGAATATCCGGCGCGGTCAACATGCGCTGCACCATATCCTGATCGGTGCCGTGGGTGCCCATGGTGATGAACACTGCACCGAGGATCGCAAACACCGTGTACTCCGTCTCGAACATGCCCTTCCACTTGTCCCAGCCATGTCTCGCCGGATCGAGCCCGGTCGCAAAGAGATCGGAAATTTGGAAAGGGCCGTGGCGTTGCACGATCTCGTTCCAGCCACCCGGTATGGCGGAGTAAAGCAAACCGAGCGCGATGAGCGCACTTCCGATCATGATCGAAGCCTGGATCAAATCGGTCCAAATGACGGCCTTGATCCCACCGAACGTCGTGTAAATCGCCGTGAGGATAACGATGACAACGGTGGCGCTGATGTAGATCCAGAGTGTTTGCGTCTGGTTCGGCCGAGTGCCGCTGATCATCTCATACGCGAGGGCGAGTGCGATCGCCGCGACATAGAGCCGAGCGCCTGAAGCCAGCAGACGCGTGATCATGAAAACCGCGGAGGCTGCGTTCTTGCTCGCAGCACCAAAGCGCGCGGTCAGGTATTCATAGATCGAGAAAACTTTGTAGTCGTAATACGGCTTGATGAAAATGTAGCTGACCAGGATGCGGCCGATGATCGTGCCGAAGGCGAGCTGGAGGTAAGTGTAATTTCGGAGCGCGAATCCTTCGCCGGGCGTGCCAAAAAAAGTGCCGGCGCTGGTCTCCGCCGCGATGAGTGACGCGAGCACCGCCCACCAGGGAATGCGCCGGCCGCCGAGAGCGAAGTCCTCGAGGTTATCCTCCTTCCGGCCCATGCGAAGGCCGATGAAGATGATGACAACGAAGTAGAGAAGAAGGACGCCGATGTCGATGACGAGACGGGAATCCACGCTGTCTAGCTGCCAGAAATTTTGCGCCACGCAAGGTGGATCGCGCGCTCGGCCGCGTGATATAATGTGAGACGCGGCTTCGCCGGCATTAAAAGCATCGAGCGACGGAGCGCTCGATCCAGCATGAAGCTTTCAAACATAGCCGCAGGAGATTTCAATTTGCCGCGAACGTTGGATTCGGGCCAGACCTTCCATTGGGAAATCTGCGATGCTGGTTTCGCAGGCGCGGTTGGCGAAAAAGCCGCGTACGTCGAGCAGCGCGGCGACCAGCTTTTCTTCGCAGGCGTCAATGCGAAGACCGTGGCGGAATATTTTTCTCTCGATCACCCGCTCGGAGAAATCTGCCGTTCGTTCCCGGACGATCCGGCGATGGCCGCGGCGCGCGATTTTTGCACCGGCCTGCGAGTCATGCGGCAGCCACGGTGGGAATGTCTGGCCACGTTCATTACCTCCTCGATGAAACAGGTGGCGCACATTCGCCAGATGTCGCGTGCACTGCGAGAACGGTTTGGCGTTCCAGGGCTGATCCGCGGGATTCAGGTGTATGCCTTTCCCAGTCCGGCGCGACTGGCGGACGCGAGCGAAGCGGAGTTGCGCGCGTGTGCCCTCGGTTACCGGGCCAAAAACCTTCTGGCCACGGCGCGGCTGGTTGCTTCCGGCGAGGCGAATCTGGAAGATTGGAACGCGCTCGACGATGAAGAGTTGCGGCAACGCCTGTGCGAGTTGCCCGGCGTAGGCGCAAAGGTTGCTAATTGTGTGATGCTCTTTACCTACGAGCGGCTCCGGGCGTTCCCGATCGATGTCTGGATCGAGCGCATCCTGAAACAGAAATACTTTCCGCGGAAACGAAAGGTGACTGCGGCGCAACTGCGGGCCTTTTGCGAGACGTACTTTGGAGAGCACGGCGGCTATGCGCAGCAATATCTCTTTCATCATGCGCGGAAAGGCGGCGCCGCGCCCCGGCCGACCACGAAATGAGGGCGAAACCGGCGCAGGTTGTTAGGCCCCGCGATGTGCGATATGATCGGGCCAACGGGCCTGCCCTGCGAGACCAGCTAAAGAGCCGTTGAGCGGTCTTCGGTCCTGAGTGGTCTCACTGAAAGATGGAACAGAAAAAAGAGCGCCGAAAACTCGGACTGGCGATTCTCGTCTCGCTCCTTTTGCACGTCGTGATCGGGTTCTCGCTGGCCGCGTTCGGCAGCATGTCGACGCCCACTGCCCCGCTCGAAGAGAAACCAGTTGAGCTCTCTTTTGTGGATTTATCAGCGCAGCCGCCCCCTTCCGCGCCGAAGGACCCGCCCTTCATGGAGACGGCACCGAACCGCGAATCGGCGGAAAAGCCGAAAGAGCAGACTTTCGAATCGAACGCGAACTCGATCGCCGCTAGTCAGCAACCCGAGACGGGCAATTTGCCCTTGCCCACCCAGGATGGCGTCGATCGGCCGGCGCCAAATTTCGATTCGCACCCATCTTCCCTGCCCTCCGAGGGATCCACGCCGCAACCAGAGCCACAAGCGACGGTCGCACCCGAGCCGAAGCCCACTCCGGCGGCGACTCCGGCTCCCACCGCAAAACCTTCCGAAGCTCCGACCGTAAAACCATCCGCGCCTCCCGTTCCCACACCGGAGCCGGAGCAGTTCGCGATGTTAACCTCCACGCCCCCTCCGCCGATCAAGGCACCGGACGAAGTCGAGCCCTCTCCCTCGCCTGTGGTCGCTGCTACGGCGCCACCACCCGCCCCGCGGCCCAAGCCGAAACCCCAAATGCCCGCTTCCAGTTATCAGGCAGAGAAACAACAAAATCGCATCAGCGGAAACCTGACCACGCGCGGACCGTCCTCGGTGAACGCGGTGGGAACACCATTGGGCCGGTACCAGAAAGCGGTCTCCGACGCGATCGGTTCGCGCTGGTATCACTATATGAATTCGAAGATGGACCTGATCAGCATCGGGACCGCGCATATCGAGGCGGAAGTGGATGCGCAGGGGCACCTGCAAAATCTGCGGGTCGTCTCGAACAATGCGAACGAGGCTTTCGCCAACATCTGCTTGCAATCATTTCAGGAAGCGCGCATTCCTCCCATTCCGCCGGACCTGATCGCGACCTTGCCTGACGGCCGGCTTCACGTGGATTTTTCCTTTACCGCCTACGCCAACCAATGATGTCCCTATTCGCCTCGCACTCATGATCGAATCAATCCAGACCATGGTGAGTTTCTTCCTCAAAGGCGGTCTCTTTATGTGGCCGCTGCTGGCCTGCTCCATCGTCACCGTCACCACGATCGTCCTGAGCATCCTGACCTTGCGCGAAAGGAAAGTCCTGCCGCTCGTGATCGAGAGTGAAATCGAGCGGCTCGTTCCGGGCGGGAGTGCGGAGCGGCTGATGCGCATCGTGAATGACGACACATCCTCGCTCGCCCGCATCACCCGCGTCGCGCTCCAGCACTTGCGCTGGCCGCGCGCGGAAAACATCGAATTCGCGCAGACCAAGGCCCGTGCGGAATTGGTGCGGCTCGAGCGCGGATTGATCGTGCTCGAAGTTGTCACCGGCATCGCACCACTTATCGGCTTGATCGGCACCGTCTCGGGACTGGTCCAGGTTTTCTCCGGTCTCGGGCTGAGCACGGGCGCATCCGATACCAAGGCCGTGGCGCTCGGAATTTCCATGGCGCTGAACTGTACGATCTTCGGACTCTCGATCGCGGTGCCCAGCCTGATCGGCTTCAGTTATTTTTCGAAAAAAGTCGAAGTGCTCTCCGTCCAGATGGAATCGATCGTCTCGGATTTGATCGCCAAATGTTATTACGGCAGAGCAGGCAGTGAGGAGACTCGGTCGACGCGCTCCACCGTCCCCGCCAGCGCTCCAATCGCGTGAACCCCGCTTTGGTTCGCTTCTCATGAAGATCGCAGTCCGGAAGAGGCGGGCGCCTTCCATCATCATCGTTTCGTTGGTCGATATCCTCACGATCCTGCTCATTTTTTTCGTCGTCTCGACCACGTTCAAGAAAGATCAGCCGGAAGTGCAGATCAATTTGCCGGAATCGAAAACGGCCGCGAACGCAGCGGCTGAGCTCGAGCACGCAATTGTAAGCGTGAACGCAAATGACGAGATCCGACTCGACGGCGAGGTCGTCAGCCCGGATCAACTGGAAACGTCCGTCAGGGCCCTGGCTCCGACGCGCAAATCGGCGCTCGCCCTACAGGCGGACAAAAAAGCTTCCTTTGGCACGATCATCAAAGTGATGGACGCGTTGAAGCTGGCCGGCGTGAAAAACCTGCCGGCCTTCACCCACGGCGAGAAATGAGATTGCCGATCAGGAAATACGGCGACCCGGTTTTACGGGCGAAGGGCAAGCGGGTTAGCGAAGTGAACGAGCGGATTCGGGCTCTCGCGGACGACATGCTCGAGACGATGCACGCCGCGAACGGCATCGGGCTCGCGGCCCAACAGGTGGGAGAGGCGCTTCAGCTCACGGTCCTGGACATTTCACAGGTCGAAGATCGCCCGAGCTTGTTGAAGTTGAATGGCAAGGAAGTCGATCCGGCCGGCGAAATGCCCCTGGTTCTGCTCAATCCCAAACTGCTTTTGCACAAGGAAACTGATTCCGGGAACGAAGGTTGCCTCAGTTTTCCCGACATTAACGCGGAGATCGATCGCGCCGTGTCGGTCGAAGTTGAAGCCGAGACGCTAAATGGTGAAACGGTCCGGCTCGAAGCCGCGGGATTACTCGCGCGCGCCTTGCAGCATGAGATCGATCACCTGAACGGCATCCTCTTTATCGATCGCATGAGCTCGGTCGCGAAAGCGAGCCTGTCGAGCCGGCTCAAGCGGCTGCAAAAGGAAAACGGCGGGCGGTAGCGCGAGCTTCCTTGCGTTTTGTTGGGTCGCGAGCTGGAAGCGCCCGCTACTTTAGATCGCCTTGTAGGTGACGGTAATACTACGAAACACCATTGTGTCGCGCTGAGCGGAGAAATAGAAAAGCTCCAGCATCGTGCCGCCGACGATCCATTGATAACCGACCAGCGTTTGAAGCACATCGGAGTCGGCATCGCGCGCGCGCGAAATCAATTTCCCGGTGCCGAATTTCGCATCGAAGTACCGGCGAATTTCGCCCATTCGATCGTTGTAGCGCTCGATGCTCCACTCCGGGTATTCGTACTGCAATTCGACCTCTACCAGGAAACCCTCCTTGTAGGTGAAGAGCGTCCGCTTAAGACCGGGTTGCACCAGGCCCTCGACCGTCCAGACATCGCGCTTCTCCTTGCGCTCTTTGGAAACGATCTTTGCCTTCGCGCCCAGCAGGACTTGCTCGACCTTCGTCATCGAATCGTTCCAGTGAAAACCGAAGGGCGGTGGGATGTCGTCAGTCGCCCGCGCGGGGACTGCGAAAACAAAAAGCGCGAGCGCCGTCGCCACAAAAAATCGCAAATTCCCCGCGTTTTTTTTGGTCTCGCGGAAAGGATTGGAACGCATTTCAGGGAACACGACGATTGAGGCGAACGCGAATTCGGGAGCAACGTTGCGCGTGCCAAGGGGTTGGGTCAACTTCACCGCGCGCGTCTTCCGCGAGCAACTGCGGACGCGATTTTTCGTCAAGAATTTTTTGGATCGTAAACGAAAATAAAGTTCAGGTTTTTGCTTGTCGCATCTTTCCGCGGTTTCTACTCTCAAGCCGCTGGCAGGGAGGGAACCGAGCTGGTGTTAATAAGATGTGAACAGTTTTGCGCAACACCAAAAGCTAGAATGAGTATAACACCAGCCCGAGCAACCGCCCCGAGATCAGCGGGCGCCAAATTTAATTTCCCGCGCTTCACGCGCCGGCGCGCGAATTCTCTTTTTCCCTCGTGTTTCGCAAATTCCGAGGACATTTTTCGAGTAACGCCAACGAGATACCTTCTCGGAAGCGTCCCCTTCGAATCACCTGATACCACGCAATGTTCGCTTCCGCCTCTCGTGCGGCAGGTTGCTTAACGCTGTTAACAAGTCGGTATGGAAGAGAACTACGCCCAGCTTTGGCAGAAATTGTCGACCGCTCTAAAACCACAGGTTAGTCCCGACACTTTCAAGCGCTGGTTCTCCGCCGTGCACCTGGTCCATGCGACCGATGATGCGTTCACTTTTCGTGTCCCGAACAACATCTATCAGTTCTGGATCGAGAGTAACCACATGGCGGCAGTGCAGGCCGCGATCGTGACCGCGTTTGGCGCGCCGCGCGCCGTGAAATTCTCCTCGGCATCCGATGGTCCCGTGGAACCCGAGACGGAAAGCGTCACTGAGAATACGGGCAAACAATCTGCGCCAAACAATTCGCGCGACGCGAAACAATCCAGCACAGCGCTGGGATTGAATCCGCGCAACAGTTTTGAATCGTTCGTCATCGGACCGAACAACGAGATCGCGCACGCCGCCAGCCTCGCGGTGGCGAAATCGCCGGCCCGAACCTATAACCCGCTCTTCATTTACGGCGGTGTCGGGCTGGGCAAAACGCACCTGATGCAGGCGATCGGTCAGCACGTTGGGATGCACAAGAAAAACGCGAAGGTCATGTACCTTTCCAGCGAACTTTTCATCAACGAATTCATCGACGCGATCCAGCACAACAACCTGGTCAAGTTCCGCAAGCGTTACCGGCAGGCCGACCTGCTTTTGATCGACGACATTCAGTTTCTCGGAGGCAAGGAGCGATCGCAGGAAGAATTTTTCCACACCTTTAACACGCTCTTCGACGGGCATAAGCAGATCGTGCTCTCGAGCGATCGCCCGCCTTCCGAGATCGCGAATCTCGAGCAGCGGCTCGTCTCGCGTTTCGAATGGGGCCTGACGGCCGAGCTGCAGCCACCCGACGTGGAAACGCGCATGGCGATTTTGCGCAAGAAGGCGCACACGCTCGATATCAAATTGCGCGACGAGACTTTCGATTTTCTGGCTACGCGCATCCGCACCAACGTCCGCCGGCTGGAGGGCGCATTGATGCGCGTGGCGTCGTTCGCCTCACTGAGCGGCAAGGAACTGACGAACGACGTGGTCGAGCACCTGTTGAAAGATATTCTGCAGGAAGAGGCGCGGCACGCGGTCACGATCGAACAAATTCAGCGGCGCGTGGCGGAGCACTACGATGTGCGCCTCGCCGACATGACGAGCAAACGCCGGCCGGCTAACATCGCGTTTCCGCGGCAGATCGCGATGTATCTCGCGCGGGAATTGACCAAGGCCTCGCTCAACGAAATCGGCGACGCGTTCGGCGGGCGCGACCACGGCACCGTGCTCCACGCCTGCAAACTGGTGAAGCGCCGGATGTTGGAGCAGGACAATCTTCGGCAAACCATCTCATTCATCGACAGCGCGCTAAAGCGTTGATGAATGGAACTTCCACGCAGCAAACGAGATTGCGGTTGCCGAATAAAATCGTAAGTCTTACATCTTAGGTCTCCGCACCCGCATGAAATTTAGCGTCACAAAAGAAAAGTTGCTCGAAGGTTTGGCGCAAGTGCAGAACGTCGTCAGCACTCGAACGACGCTCCCGATTCTGTCGAACGTTTTGCTTCAGGCCAAGGGAGGCGAAGTCCATCTCACTACGACCGATCTCGATGTCGGCGTGCGCGGAAGTTTCGAAGCGAACGTAGAGAAAGACGGCGCGACCACACTGCCGGCGCGACGCCTGTTCACAATCATCCGCGAACTGCCGTCGAGTGAAGTGCAGGTCGAAGTGGATGGAAAAAACGCCGCCTCGATTCGAAGCGGCCAGAGCTTTTTCAAAATCCTCGGGTTGCCAGAGGAAGAATTTCCGCCGCTGCCAAAGTTTGATAGCGCGAAGGTGATTACCATCCGGCAGAAAGATTTGCGCGATGGACTTCGCAAGACTTCGTATGCGATTTCGACGGACGAAACGCGCTACGTGCTGAACGGCCTCTTATTCAGCCTTAAGGAAAACAAGCTTACGCTCGTGGCCACGGACGGACGGCGTCTCGCCATGGTGGACATCGAGCTGGAATTTCCGCGCAGCCATGAGGCCGACATCATCGTGCCGACCAAAGCGGTCACGGAGTTGCAGCGGTTGTTGACCGACGATGGCGAGGTCAAGGTCAGCGTGGGGAGTGGCCAGATCGCTTTCGATCTGAACAACACGCTGCTCGTTTCCAAACTGATCGAAGGAAATTATCCGAATTACCGCCAGGTCATTCCGTCGGAGACAAAAGAGCGGGTCACGCTAGAGCGGGAGACGTTTCTGAATTCGCTCCGGCGCGTTTCTCTGCTCGCGAGCGATAAATCGAATTCGATCAAACTGAATTTCACCAAGAACAATATCGACATTACGGCCAACACGCCGGAAGTCGGCGAGGCGAAGGAATCGCTCGCGGTGGTTTACAAGGGCCGCGATTTTTCGATCGCCTTCAATCCAGAATTTTTCATGGCGCCGTTGCGGGCGCTGACCGACGACGAAGTCTTTCTCGATCTCATCGATGAGATGAGCCCTGGCGTGTTGAAAATTCAGACGCCGTTTCTGTACGTCCTGATGCCGATGCGCATCAGCTCGTAGCGCGTTTCTTGAGTGTCATCCCGAGCCGCGCAGACGGCGAGGGACCCCACAGTCGAAGATGACGTCACGCTAATAACGCTGTCGCGATCCACGAGGCGCAAGCCATCGAACATGCGAAGCGTCCTAGTGTGAATCAAGACCGACTGTGAGGTCCCTCGCCGTCTGTGCGGCTCGGGATGACACGCAACGCTTGGGGAGGATCAGTGGGGAATGGCTGCGATCACGTCGTCCGGAGTGAGCATGGCAAGGTTTCCCTTTGGCCCCCGAATCACGGTCGCGTTTTCATTCGCCGGTGCCCAAACGGCTGGATCGGTCGGACCAAAAAGCAGAACGCAGCGCGCTCCCACCGCGGCGGCGATGTGCGAGATGCCGCTGTCGTGGCCGAGGAAGGTTGATTCTTCCAAGACCGCGGCCAGCCGCGGCAAAGCGAGATTCCTAGCGTGCAGAAACGACTTCTCTTTCCACGCCGCTTCCAGGATTCGAACTCGCTCTCCATCGGCTTCGCCCGAAATGACAACAACTTTCCGATCGGTCGCGAAGAGATGTTCGCTGAGCGCCTGCCACTTCTCGATTGGCCAATTCTTCGCCTCGCTCCCGCTGCCGGGATGGATCGCTATAAACCCGTCGCCCGGCGCGCCAAGAAAATCCCGGGCGAAGGCGCGATCATCGTCGTTGGGGTAAATTCTTGCCCCGTGATCTTCTAAACGCAGGCCAAGTTTTTCCAGCGGTCGCGCGAGCTGACGCGCGGCATGCTCGTGACCGCTCAACTTTGCCGGGCCCGCGAGGAAATTTTCGATCCCACATCGCCTCACATTGGTCTCAAAAATTCCGTCAGGATCAAAGAGATAGCTCAGGACGAAATCGAAACTGCCGAAGTATTCGAGGAGCTTCGCCGGCAGCTCCGAGCCTTTCGCGAAGAAGCTGGAGAGTGATCCAGACTCGATCGAGCGAATGGCGTCGGCGTAATTTCGCGACTTCGCGAGCGCGATGATGTGCGGGTAACCGAGGATTTCGAGGTGAGCGCGCGGAAAGTTATCGCGCAGCAGTTTGATGGCGGGCAGCGTGAGGACGAAGTCGCCGATCGCACCGCCGCGAATGACGAGAAGCCGCTTCAATACCGCGTCACGGCGCAGGCAACGATGGCGGCGCCGTAGAGCAGAGCGAAGGCGTGCGTCAGCCGCCAGCGAGTGGTGGTCCGCGCACTCCAGTTGATCTGGTCGCGGAATAGGTAAGGCATCGTGACCCAGATCAGCCCGGCGACGATCAGCAGATAGGCGAACACCGTCACGAGCAGCCGGCTCGATTCGTTCCGGAAGAAAGCGGCATCGAGGAGCGGCTCCGCCCCCAAAAGGAAAAGAATACCGAGGGCGCGAACGGCGAGAAACTCATCCACAAAAAACAGAACGAGCAGAAAACCAATGGGGAGAATAATCCGAAGCGGCATCCTGAACGTGGAGAATTCTCCCATCTCCATGTGGGAGAGAAGCCACATGCTCCAGATGAAATCGACCGTCAGCAGCACAACGCCGGCGACGCGGGACCGGGGCAAGCGCTTACAGAAACCGCGGGAAAGATCCGGTGTCAGCAGCCCCGGGATACCGACCAGCAGGAGGAAAAGGCCGGCGATGAAACCAGCCGCTTGGAGAGACAAATGATAAATCATGCGAAAGCCGGAGTGGAGGTTTGCACGAGCGGCGTGCCATACAAGCTGAATCCATTCGCCTGGGTCACGCTGATCGGAAAAATCTGGCCGACGTGCTCTGCGTTTCCCTCGAAGACGACGATCTTGTTCCCGCGCGTTCGGCCCATGAGCCGGGCGGGATTGGTTCGGCTTGGACCCTCGCAAAGTATCTCGAGGTCTCGCCCCACCAGACGCTCGTTGGCCCGGTGCGCGGATGCGTCAATCACCGTGAGCAGGTCCTGGTTGCGCGTCTCTTTCACGCGTTCGTCGATCTGCGCGATCATGGTGGCCGCGGGCGTGTCGCTGCGAGTGGAGTAACGAAAGATGAAAGCGTTATCGAATTCCAGTTCCTCGACCAGATCGCGCGTTTGCCGGTAATCGTCGTCCGTCTCGCCGGGAAAACCGACGATGACGTCGGTCGTGATCGCGACTTCGTCCCGCGCCTGCCGGATCCGGCCGACCAGCGCCCGATATTTCTCCGCGGTATAAGGCCGGTGCATTGCTTTCAGAATTCGGTCCGAGCCGGATTGGAGTGGAAGATGAACGTGCTCGGCCAGTTTCGGCAGATCGGCCAGCGCCTGGATCAGATCATCGCGAAATCCGATCGGATGCGGGGAAGTGAAACGAAGCCGTTCCAGCCCATCGATCTCATGCACGGCCTCGAGCAATTGCACAAAAGGACTCTTGCCTCTGACGGTGGCGAACTCGTGACGGCCATAAAGATTCACGATCTGTCCGAGGAGCGTGATCTCTTTGACGCCTCGCGCCACCAGCGCCTTTACCTCGCGAACGACCTCCTCGATTGACCGGCTCCGCTCAGCCCCACGCGTCCGAGGCACGATGCAAAATGTGCAATGCATGTTGCAGCCCTGCATGATGGAAACGAACGCAGTCGCCTGCCGGTGTTTGAGTTCGTGGTCGCGAATGGTTTCCGCCGAACCAACTTCTTCTTCGGTGTCGCAAATCGAGAAACGCGGATCATCCATTCGGCGCGCCAGTTTTTTCTCCAACAGCTCTTCGACGTAATCCGCCACCCGATGAAATTTCTGCGTGCCCACTACAAGGTCGACGTGAGGTAGGCCCGCCAAAAGCGCATTACCCCGGGCCTGCGCCATGCAGCCGAGAAATCCGAAAACGACTTCGGGCCGCCGCTTCGCGATCTGGCCGAGCATGCCCATTTTCCCGAGCGCCTTCTGTTCGGCCATGTCGCGCACGCTGCAGGTGTTCAGGAGGACGACGTCCGCTTCAGTCTCGTGCGCCGCGCGTTCGAAACCGCGCGCGACCAGGGAATGAGCGACCTGCTCGGAGTCACGCTCGTTCATCTGGCAGCCGTAGGTTTTGATGAAAAATTTCGGCATTGGCGGACGGGAAAGTGGCACAACACGACGAGGCGCGCCATGTTCGCCCGAATGGAAGATTACGGTGGCGTCGCAAAGCGGCCCGGGAACGGCTGGGCCTTCAATCGCTTCTCGACCTCGCGGTCCGTCCAGGGGTTCGTCCCGCGCTCGTTGAAGAGGGCAATTCCGATCACGCCAACATTGCGCGAGTCGCCGTATTTCTGCTGTGCATAGGACTCACGGACGGCCCCGAAACGAAAGGCCGCCACCGCTTCCGTGCTCTGGCGAAATCCTTCGACGACGAGTTGCCGGTGCGGCTCAATGATGTAGCCGCGCTTTCGAAACGACGCCGGGCGGCCATCGATAACATCGAGCCCGTCCACGGAAAGAACGATTTCCAAGCGCAGCGCGCTTCGATTGCGGACGACGATGGAGTAACGCCGGCCCTCTTCGCCCACGACAAACCAACGGTCGCCGACAGTAAGGCCGGGCAAAAAGTTACCGCTTTGATCGCGCAAGCCGACGGAAATCAAACTCCCGGCCCGGCTGTGCAGCAATGGCCACCCGCGGCGCCACTCCACCGCTCCGGCCATCGCGCGGACACCGGTTGCGTCGTTATAATTAATAGCGGCGACAGCGAGCGGCTGGCTGCTGGCCCTCTCAAATGCCGCGGAGGCCACGCGCGAAGTCCGGGTCTCGCCCCATTTTGTTCCGAGACCAGGGCGATCTTGCGGCGGCTGAGAATATCGCGCGCTCTCCGCAGGGGCGGTAGATCGACTGGGGCTCGGCGCCACCTCCGGACCGGCGCACGAAGCGAGGAGAAATGCCACCGCCATCGCCGCCAGGAAACGGAACGATTTCATACGTGCGATTGAATCGAAATCCCGCGGCACGCGCGAATAAAATCGAAACGATACAACCTTGTGACTTGCCTTGACCGGGTCCCCGGCTGGAAGCTTGCGCCCACCCTTCTTCGAAAATGAATCGAGACACACCAGCAATCGGCGTCATCGGCGGAAGCGGGCTCTACCAGATGGAGGGCGTCGAAAACCAAACTGAGCAGCACGTCGACACCCCGTTCGGTGATCCGTCCGATGCGATCATCGGCGGGCAGATGCATGGACGGCAGGTCTATTTCCTCCCGCGGCACGGGCGTGGGCACCGGCTGCTTCCACACGAGCTAAATCATCGCGCAAACATCTACGCGCTCCGCTCCTTGAACGTGCGCTGGATCATTTGCGTTACTGCGGTCGGCAGCCTGCAGGAAAAATATGCGCCGCGCGACGTGGTTCTGCCCTCGCAATTTTTCGACCGCACCAGCCAGCGCGCGGACCACACGTTTTTCGGCGGCGGCATTGCGGCCCACATCAGTTTCGCCGAACCGATCTCCACCAACTTGCGCCGGATCCTGGCGGATTCTGCACGCGCACTCGGCGTCAAAGTCCACGACGGCGGGACCTACGTGAACATGGACGGCCCGGCATTTTCAACGCGCGCCGAATCGGAACTGAATCGCCGGCATGGTTTCGACGTCATCGGCATGACCAACCTGCCTGAGGCGAAACTGGCGCGCGAGGCCGAGATCGCTCTCGCGACCATGGCGATGATCACGGACTACGATTGCTGGAAGGTGGAAGAAGAGCCCGTGACCGCCCATACGGTCTTCGAGCATCTAATCGCGAACGCCGAGACCGCGAAAAAAATTCTGGCCGAGATTATCCCGCGCCTCCCAGCGGAACCGGACTGGCCGGAGCACCGGGCACTGGACTCGGCGTTGGTCACGGACCGGAAGCTTTGGCCTGCCGCTGCCAGGGAGAACTTAAAGGCGATTTTGGGCCGGTTCGCCTAAAGGGCCCACTTTCGCACGAATGAGTCGCAGATGGGCCAACAAAAATCGTGCTTGCCAAATGGAATTAAAATATAGTAATTATAAAGACCGTCGGGGGAAAACCCGAATAAACGCTTCCACGGAGTTCCTAAAAATCATGATCAAAATCGCCGCCTGCCTGCTCACAGTCGCCTTCTGCACCGCCTGCCAATCGACCCAGACGACCGCTAAACGCACTACTCTCCGCGATATGTACGCGACCAATACCAACGCGTCATCGTACAGCGAAACCAATCCAGCTCCGCCCGCAGAAGGCCCGGAGGATGTTCCCGCGGAAGGTCCGAAGGACCCGATCCGGAATCCAGCTCTCGTTCCATCGCCTCTGCTTCGCACTAACGCCGTTGGCGGTCTGTAAGCGGGACACAGCCGGAACGGTCTACTCGTCGGACCTCTGACGTGCCAGCGCCGCGCAGAAGGCGGGGATCTGCGGGTTCATCATCTCGCCGAGAAGCGAAGCCTTTCGCTACGGTGGGATAACAAATACGAAAAGCCGTTCGCCGTAGAGCGACCCCGCTAGATCACATCCAGAGGCCCCAGGAAAGAAGGGCGGAAGCGTCCTGCCAGACGCCTGCCTTACTGTCCCCGAGCACGACGACTATGATGTCGCGTCCCGGCCGGGCACCGCTGGCGATCAGGCAATGCCCAGCCGCTTCGGTGTAACCGGTCTTCATCCCGTTGCAGTAGGGGAGGCGTCGCAACACCTTATTGGTGTTTTCCAGCTCCCGCGTCTTTCCATTGGCATAGCGGAATACCAACTGGGGGAGGCAAACGATGGAGCGAATGGTGGGATTCGCATAAGCGGCCTTGGCGATTATCGAGAGATCTCGCGCGGTCGAGTATTGCCCAGACATCGGAAGGCCGTTCGGGTTTAAAAAATGCGAATGGGTCGCGCCGAGTTGCCGCGCCTTTTCGTTCATCAGCTCGGCAAATGCGTCCACGCTTCCCGCCGAATCGCGCGCCAGGCAGCGCGCCACATCGTTCGGGCTCTTCACCAGCAGCGCGCGCAGGAGGTCGATTCGTTGATAGGTGTCACCGGGCTTGATATTCAACCTGACTGGCTCCGCCAGCGTATCGACGTGCTCCACCACCACCTGGCGATCGAGAAAACCGCGTTCCGCCACGATGAGCGCGGTCAATAACTTTTGCGTGCTCGCCGCCGCGCGCGGGGCATCGGCATTTTTCTCGTAAAATATTTCGCCTGACCGCGCATCGATCACCATGACCGAAGCGGCCTTGGTGACGGGAGCTATCTTGGAAATGTTCGCGGGAGGACCGTCCGGAGTTGGCTGACCCTGGCTCTTGGTCAGCCAATCGGGCGCATCGGGAACGCCAGAGGGACGAACAGGTTTGAAATTGTGTTTCGACTTCGCGGCGACGCAGGAAAGCGCGCACAAAATCGTGCAGAGGAATGTTAACCATTCAGTTCGGCGTCTCATGAGCGGCAATTTAGTTGCAGAATTTTCCGGGACGCAAGCGAGCGACCTATACGCCAGGTGCGCGTTGAATTAGCTCGATCTCGTAGCCTTCTGGCGCATCGATGAACGCAATGGCGCCACCGTTTCCGTTGGGGTGCGGGCCGTCCGAAAGCGGGTAACCCTTTTTCGCCGACTCCCGCGCGAACTCTTCGATATCGTCCACCTCGAACGCCAGATGGGTTAGATCGGGGCCAACGGAGACCGGACCGCTTTCGTCGAATTTGCAGATCTCGATTTCCTCCTCGCTCCCGGGCGCCTTGAAGAAAACCAATTGCGAACCCCGGCCGGAAGTGTGGCGTCGCGTTTCCTGCAAGCCCAGGACGTCGCGGTAGAAGGAGACCGTTTTTTCCAAATCGGTCACCCGATAGCGAGTATGAAGGAGCTTCTTTACCATGGCGCCACTAATTGCGCGTGCTCGCGCCGAATTTCAAACGCAAATGGGATAAGACCTAACCTCACTGGACGATGCGGCCTGAGGGCGGGAGGCTCCAACGCGTTTCTTCGAGACGGCCTGCCCTCATGCAATCCTTCCGATACTAGTGTTCCCGCGCCGAATGTGATTCCTTAGGCGGAATGAAACTCGTTATTGCCGCGACGGGCGCCAGCGGCACGATCTATCTGCAACGTTTGCTCGCCCAGGTCGATTGCGCTGCGAATGAGGTCCACCTCGTCTTGAGCGGTCACGCGAAACAGGTCGCGGCGCAGGAGGTCGACAAGCTGGTCGTTCCCGCAGGCGTGTTGGAACACGGCGAAAACGATCTCAACGTCCCCTTTGTCAGCGGCTCCGCGCGCTTCGACGCCATGGTCATCGTCCCCTGCTCGATGGCCACACTCGGCCGGGTCGCCTCGGGTTGCAGCGACACTGCGTTGCTGCGAGCCGCCGATGTCTTTTTGAAGGAGCGCCGAAAGTTGATCCTGGTTCCGCGCGAAACACCCTGGAGCTTAATTCACGCGCGCAATGTAGTGACTCTTCTCGAAGCGGGCGCCATTCTTCTTCCCGCGATCCCCTCCTTTTACAGCCGCCCTGATTCCGTAAATGCGGTGGCCGATACGGTGGTCTGGCGCATTCTCGATCAGCTCGGCCTCTCAAATCCTTCCGCCTACCGCTGGCGTGATGATGCCGCGACAACAGCGCCAAAGTGAAGCTCGATAGCTGGCGCGCGCGCGTTTTGATCGTACTGGGCTTTGGGTTGTATCGGCTCTGGGCGCGCACCCTTCGTCTGCGGGTGGAAGATTCTCATCAGGTCGTGGAATTGGTGCGGGAACGCCCGGTGATCTTCGCCATCTGGCACAATCGGTTGCTCATGCTGCCGCGCGTTTTTGATCCCTGCTTCCCCAGCCGCCAAAGCTTCGGCCTGATCAGTGCGAGTCGAGACGGTGACCTGGTTTCCATCCTGATCGAGCGGTCGGGTTACGGCACAATTCGCGGCTCCAGTTCGCGCAAAGGCGTTAAAGCTTTGCGCCAGCTCGTCGAGACCGTCGCGGCGGGCAGTAACGTCTTGCTCACGCCGGATGGTCCGCGCGGCCCCGTATATGAAATGAGCCCGGGCGTTGTTTTCCTCGCGCAAAAAACTGGCGCGCCCGTTGTCCCAATTCATCTGGAATATTCAAGCTGCTGGCGTTTGAAAAGCTGGGACCGCTTCATCGTACCGCGTCCGTTCGCCACCTTACGCGCCCGCTTTGGCGCTCCAGTTCAAGTCCAACTGACCGCGGGGCCGCAACCATTCGAGAATGAACGGCTTCGCTTGCAAGATGCGATGATGAGTCTGGTCGAAGAAAAATGAAATCGAGCGGCCGCTGGCGGGCCGAGTAATTATTTCCGCGATGTCACATCTAATAGACGGCCGGGTCATAGCCGAAAAGGTCTACGCCGATTTGCGCGGTGAGATCGTGGAATTGAAAAAACGCGGACAAACCCCGGGCCTGGCGGTGGTGCTCGTCGGCGATAACCCGGCTTCACGCGCCTACGTGCGCTCGAAGGACAAAATGTGCCGTGATCTCGGACTGCATTCGGTGAAGCTGGAACTGCCCTCGGACACGACCCAGGCGGAATTGCTCGCCCGCGTGGAGAATTTAAATCGAGATCCGGCCATCCACGGAATTCTCATTCAATCGCCGCCGCCGAAACAGATCGACGAAGCGGCGATCGTGCGCGCGCTGGATCCGGCGAAGGATGTGGATGGATTTCATCCAGTGAACGTCGCGAAACTTGCGCTCGGGGATGAAAGCGGTTTTGTCCCCTGCACTCCGCTTGGTTGCCAGCGTCTGCTCCTGGAAAGCGGGATCGAAATTTCGGGCGCACACGTCGTGATCCTTGGCCGGAGCATGATCGTAGGAAAACCGCTCGCCCTTTTGCTGATGCGAAAAGGTCGCGGGGCTGACGCGACCGTAACCGTGGTTCATTCGCGCAGTAAGCGATTGGCGGAAATCACGCGTTCCGCCGATATTCTGATCGCGGCCATTGGTGTGCCCGAGTTTGTTCGCGCCGAACACGTGCGCGATGGCGCAGTCGTGATCGACGTCGGAATTAATCGCGTGGACGATGCCACGTCCGAGCGAGGTTACCGGCTCGTGGGCGACGTCGCGTTCGATGAAGTGTCGCCCAAGGCTTCCGCAATTACGCCCGTGCCCGGAGGGGTAGGCCCGATGACGATCGCCATGCTGATGGCGAATACGGTCAAGGCGTGCCAGCAATTTTCGCGGTGAGAAGTCGAAGCAGCGCCGGTTGAAATCTCGCCACCTCCAAAAGCGTCGAGGCAAGACGCGGAGATAAGACGGCGGCCCGCGCCAGCCGGTTAATCCACAGCCGTCCGCGATAAAGCCTGCCATGCGCCGCGGAATACTGCGCCGCCGCTTCGTTTCGGCCCTGCCGCTGCGAAACGATCGCGGCCGCGGCCAGCTCGCCCGAGGCCAGCGCGTAATAAATCCCCTCGCCCGTAAACGGCTCAACCACCCGCGCCGCATCCCCGACCAAAAAAAGCGAAGGATGCGCGGCTGCGATGGGCGCTCGGGTCAACGGTGTGATCGTGCGCCAGGGATGCTCCTGCGCAATTCCGAAATGTGTTTCCGCCCACTGCCGCATTCCCGCTATTCTATCCGGAACACTGACCAGACAAAGATTGAGCTGCCCTTCGCCGACCGGGGCCTGGCCTGAATATCCTTCCGGCCGAAATTGCAGAACCACGCGATTTCCGAAGTCATCCGGTAAGGGCAGATGCGTTTGCAACGCGACGCGCTCCTTCGCATTTCGTGGCAGCAGATGGCAAAGCCGCGCGATCGTTGAGTTTCGGCCATCGGCCGCGACGAGTGTTCGTGCTTCGAAATTTTCGGCCGCCGTCGTGATCCTCCAATGTTCCGTGGCCGACAGCGGCGCACTCAGCGCGGTCACAGTGCTCCCTTCGTGAATTGTCGCGCTCAGCTCCCGCGCTCGCCTCAGCAGGAGTTGATCGAAGAGGCTGCGCTTAACCGCGATCTCACCTTCGTCCCCAGCGGGCAAAGGGACGGACAGGGTGCGACCGTGAAGGCCAACGAATTCGACACGGTCGAGAACGCCGTGGGGCAGCATCCGCACCCGCTCGATCAATTGAAGCCTCCGCAAAATCGGCCAGCACGCCGGGTTCAAACAATCGCCGCAGACTTTCTCGCGCGGAAAAATCTCGCGTTCGAGCAGGAGAGTGCGCAGGCCGGCCGACGCGCAAAATGCCGCGCAACTCGATCCGGCCGGTCCGCCGCCAACGATCGCCACGTCGAACATGGCGGACTATCTTCCAATCATGTCGGATGCAGAACGCATTTTTCTCGCTGCAGTTCTGACGTAAAATCGCTGCGGATGGCGCAAAAGGAAAAACCCGATCTCACCAAAAAGGTGCACGAGGTCCCGCACAAGCCCGGCGTCTACTTGATGCGCGACCGGTTCAACCGCGTCATCTATGTCGGCAAGGCGCGCGATCTGCGCAAGCGCGTCGGCTCCTACTTCATGCCGTCGAAGCTGGCCCAGGCCGACATCAAAACGCGCGCGATGCTCGATGCCGTGTGGGACTTCGAAATTCACACCGTCCAAAGCGAGCCGGAGTCGCTCCTGCTCGAGGGCAAGCTGATCAAGGAATATCGGCCGCGCTATAATATTTCGTTCCGCGACGACAAGCGCTTCCTCGTGGTCAAAGTGGACCCGACTGAGGATTGGCCGCGGTTTCGCCTCGCGCGGTTCAAGAAAGACGATGGTGCGCGTTATTTCGGTCCCTACGCGCACGCGGGCGCGCTGCGACAGACGCTCAATTTCATGCGCAAAAAATTCGGAGTCCTCACCTTTGGCCGCGGATCTCCGACGGAGCGTGAGTTGAAGTCGGCGACGTATCAGGTCCCGATGCGGCTGAGCGAAATTACCGCGGAGCTATATCGAGAGCGCGTCGCGCAGGCCTGTGATTTTTTGGAGGGGCATTCACGCGAAATGATTACGGCCGTGGAAGAGGAGATGCGCAAGTCCGCCGACAAACTGGATTTCGAGAAAGCCGCTGAACTGCGCAATATGCTGGAGGATTTGCGCCGGACCACGAAACCGATGCGCCGATTCACTCGTCACAGTTTGCCGAGCACGATCGATCCCGTAAGCGATGTGCGGGAGCTGGGCGATGCGCTCCAGCTCACGCGCCTTCCTTCAGTGATGGAGTGCTTCGACATCTCGAACATTTCCACCACGCATGTCGTAGCCTCGATGGTTTGCTTCCGCAACGGAGTTCCCGACAAGGACAATTACCGCCGCTACCGGATCCGGACCGTTGAGGGCCAGGACGATTTCGCGAGCATGGCAGAAGTGGTCCGGCGGCGTTACTCGCGGGTGCTGCTCGAAGCGCGCGAGGCAAATCCGGATGCGGCGGAGTTCTCGCAGGAGGGCCCGGCGGAAGCGATCGACCGCGCGGCTTCTACTTTCGTGGCCGTGCGCTTGCCGGACCTGATCATTGTCGATGGCGGCAAGGGCCAGCTCTCGTCAGCTTGCCGCGAACTCCAGCGTCTCGGGTTACATGAACTCCCGATCATCGGGCTCGCGAAAGAATACGAGGAAATTTACCGGCCCGGCCGCGCCTTGCCTCTCGTATTACCGCCAGACTCGGGCGCGCTGCGTTTGCTTCAGCGCATTCGCGACGAGGCGCATCGCTTTGCCAATACCTATCACCAGCTCCTGATGAAGAAGCGAATCGGCGAAAGCATTCTCGACGACTGTCCGGGCGTAAGTCAGAACCGCAAAAATTTGTTGCTGCGCAAATTCGGCTCGGTCAATCGGCTGCGGAAAGCGAGCGTGGAACAGATCGCGGCTACGGAAGGAATCGGCCCAAAATTGGCCGAGGACGTGCATCGGTTTCTTGAACGCCACTAACCACCCGCTTATGCATCGACAACCGGATTTCGCATCGGTAACGCTTGGGCCACGCAAAGCCAGCGCACGATATGGCCCACGATATTTTCATTAGTTCTTCCAGTAAGGACAAGCCGGTGGCGGACGCGGTTTGCGCCACCTTTGAGGCACACGGGATGCGTTGCTGGATCGCGCCGCGTGATGTCCCGCCGGGCGCGGCCTGGGGCGGAGCGATCGTTGAAGCGATTCAGAATAGTCGGCTGATGGTGCTGATCTTTTCAGAGAATGCGAACGCATCGGGCCAGATCGCGCGGGAAGTGGAACGCGCGGCGGATTACGGCGTAACCATCGTTCCAATTCGGGTGGAAGATGTCGCGCCCGCCCAATCGTTACAGTATTTCCTTTCAAACATTCACTGGCTTGACGCGCTTTCCCCGCCACTTGACCGGCGACTCCAGGAGATTGCCGCGAAGATTAAGCCCATGCTGCAACAGGGAGGTAATGCCGGCGCCACGCTCCCAGCAAACCCGATGGTCGCGACCGCCCGGAATTTCCCCAGGCAAACGGGTTCAAATAAACGATGGCTCCTGGGTGGCGCCGCGCTCCTCATCATCGTGGCTGCAGTCGCGTTGATCTGGCGGCCCTGGCTCCATTTCCCAACTCAGCCAGGGAACATTCCATCTGCGCCGAAGGTTTCGGGCGAAGCCACGGTCGACCCGGCCTTGGTCGGGAGGTGGTCTTACCTGATGACTTTGGTGGATACCGAAATGCAGATCGAGTGCTCGATCGACGCGGTGGGCCGATATGTATTCCGCGTCTTTATAAAAGCGGAAGGCACGGTCCAAGCCAAGGACGGCACTGCCATTGTGACCGACACAAAAAAGAAGACCCCGATCAACGCCACCTACACTTTCCTTCCTGATGATCGACTTAATTGGTCGAGTCCCACAGCCGACCCGAATGTCAGAATGACACTTAATTACAAACGGACTGGCGGCCAGAGAGTGCCGACTAACCAGCTCGTTGGGAGGTGGCACGCTACTACACTGTTGGGCGGTCTGATGTGGGACGCCGATTGGGATGTACGATCGGATTCATCTTATGAGTTCCTATTGGAAAACATCGACGAGGGCACCATCACGACGGCCCACGGCGAATGGGAATCGAAATCAAAAATCGGAAGGCCGTCCGCGACTGGTATCTATCGCAATGTGACCCCAGACTCTTTCGAAATGAGTCATCCTATTTTCCAAATGTTGAAGTTCGAACGGGTGAGTCCGAAAAATGGGAAATAGGTTCTTGTTTTTCTTCCGTCTCAATTAGCATGGGCGAAATCGATGAACCCGCGCTCGGGGACAGTGCCGACCAGGCGCACCCGAACTCGCTCGCCCACATCCATGCCGGCTTCGCCACGGACGACACGCCCTTCCACCGGCGGATTGCTCAGCCGCACATAAGTTCCTTTCGGTGACACCCCGGTGACGATGGCGTCGAAGGTCTCACCGATCCGCCCGCTCAAGAAGGTAGCGGCGACGATCTTGCGCATGAGCCGCTCGATCTTTCGCGCCGATTTCGCGCGGTCATTGCAACGCGCCACAATTTGTTCCAGCTCATCGAGCGAGTAAGGCGATGCGGCGCCGGCGATCGCGGCCTTCAAGAGCCGTTGCGTGATCAGGTCGGGGTAACGCCGGTTCGGCGCGGTTGCGTGCGTGTAGTCGTGCACGGCCAAACCAAAATGGCCTTCGGTATCCTTGCCTTTTGCGATGACAACGTATTCGGCGGCTCCGATCAGCTTCACGATTGAAAGCGAGAGATCAGGAAAATGTTCTGGGTCGTCGCGCCGGCGCCGCGCCAGAAATGCCGCGAGCGCGACCGCGTCCGGCGTGGCCGGCAGTTGCCCGCCATATTCCGCCGCGAGTGTGACGATGCGAGGCCAGCGCTCCGGCGTCCGGACCACGCGCTGAATCGAAGGGAACCCGCGAGACTCGAGGAACGTCGCGATCGCGGAGTTTGTCGCGACCATGAGATTCTCGATCAAATCGCGCGCGAGATTTTTCCTTTCAAGCTGAAGGCCGGTTACATTCTGTCCAGCCATGACCGGTTGCGGCTCGATCGATTCAAATTCGAGCGCGCCAGCTCGGATCCGCTCTTGATGTAATTGTTTCGCCGCCTCGGATTGCAAATGGAGCTGATCAGCGAGCCCCGGCATGCTTTCCACCAGCTCCGGGGCCTTTCCCGTTTTCTCGAGCCACGCGCCGGCGGAATCGTAATTGAGCTTCGCCTGGTTGCGAACGGTCGCCGTCGAGACAGTCGCGGCGCTCATCGTTCCGGCCGTGTCCAGCGTCATATCCACGATGACAGCCTGGCGATCCTGATCCTGAAGCAACGAGGTCATGTCGTTCGAAATCTCCGGCGGGAAGAGCGGGAAGGTCACGACTCCGAGATAAATCGACATCCCGTTTTGCGCGGCGTGTAGATCGGCGGCCGAGCCTTTCGGGACCAGTGCGTCCACATCGGCGATCCCGAGCAAAATGCGGATATCGCCATTCGGAAGGCGCTCGGCGAACTCGATCTGATCAAGATCGCGCGAGGTCGGATTGTCGATCGACGACCAGAGCAGTCCTCGTAAATCCGGCGCGGGAGGTCTCGCGCGAATGCGATCCGAGGCCTGCCGGATCGCGGGCAATTGTTCCAAAACGGCCGGCGGAAACTCGGACGAAAACCCAGCCTCGAGCATGGCCTGGCGCGCCAGCGAAGGAAGATCTGGACCACCACGGGAAGTTCGATCGCTCATGTTGTTTCCTGTCGGTCATTTGCTCGCCGCGCACAAGCAGGGCTCGCGGGTCGACTTATTTCCGCTTGTCCATCACGGCGTCCCCACCACAGTTGGCGTGGTGAATTCGCGTTTCACAAATTTGTTCTTGGGTTGCCTGCTCGCAGTCGGGTGGATGGCGGCGCCTCAATGCGATGCGCAACCGGAAACTCCCGCGCCAGTCCCAGGGACGACGCCGTTCGAGGAAACCATCGTTCCAACCTTCGAGACCCAAAAGCTCGCGCGCACCTACGTGCTCGATATCCCGGCGCCGCGCGGCCAGATCACGGATCGCAACGGCGCGCCGCTGGCGCAAAACCGGTTGAGTTACAACCTCGCGATCAATTACCCCACGCCGCTCGATTTTTCCGATGCGCAGCTGCTCGGCTTCGCCCGGGAGAAGATTCAGGCCGCGGAAAAATTGCTGGGCCGGCCGCTGAAGATTTCCGACGACCTGATCAAGCGCCATTATCGGAACCGCGGGATTCTCCCGTTCGAGATCGCGCAGAATCTCACGACCAAGGAATACGACGCCGTGAAGGAGAAGTTACCGACGGGCATCACCCTCCGGCCCTATTACGTGCGCACTTATCCGAATGGGAAAGTGGCGGGACAGATCATCGGTTACAGCGGCAAGACTGGCCGGACTCCGGACGGAATCATCGATAACCACGAAGTGCTTTGGCCGGAAACCGAAGGGCGCGACGGACTCGAACAAACTTTTAACCAGGTCCTGACCGGCAAGCACGGCGAATACAAAATCACGTTCGACCAGGATGGACGCAAAACGTCCGAGAAAATCGTCGCACCTCCGGTGCCGGGACACAACGTCATCACGACGCTCGATCTTCATCTCCAGGAGCTCGCCGAGAAAGCCCTCGAAGCGAAAGCGAAGCGCGGCGCGATTGTCGTGGTCGATCCCAACACGGGTGACATCCTGGCCATGGCGTCCTGGCCCTCCTACGATCCGAATGCGTTTACGCCAACGATTTCGACCGAGAAATTCAAGGCGCTCCAGGACGACCCCGACATTCCTCTCCTGCCGCGCGCCTTTCGCTCATCGTATCCGCCCGGCTCTACGTTCAAAGTCGCGGTCGGCATCGCTGCACTCGAGAGCGGTACCGTGCGATCGGACGATGAATTCGACTGCATGCCGGCCCTCACGATCGGTAACATTGTGTTTCACAATTGGAAGAAGACAGAGCGGGGTTCGCTCAACTTCGTGCAGGCCCTCACAGAATCGTGCGATACCTGGTTTTATCAGGTCGGCATCAAGACGGGCGCGGAGCCGATTCTGGATTGGTCGCTTAAACTGGGGTTCGGCGTGAAGACCGGAATTCCCCTGCGCGGCGAGGTGGAAGGCCGCGTGCCTAACGACCAGTATATGAAAGCGACGCACGGCCGGAAGTTGCTCAACGGCGACATCGCGAATTTATCCATCGGCCAGGGCGACACGCAGGTCACGCCGCTGCAAATGGCGCAGGCGATGGCGATCATCGGCAACGGCGGGACGTTTTATCAGACGCGCCTCGTACAGCAGGTGCAGACGGTTGATAACGAAATTGTTACGGCGTTTCAGGTGCGCGAGAAGAAGACGCTGGGCCTCTCTGCCCATACGATGGACCAGTTGAGGACGGGAATGGTCGCCGCCGTGAATGGGCCCGCTGGCACGGCACATCAGGCGAGCTTGGACAATGTGGAGGTAGCGGGAAAAACCGGCACGGCGCAGTGGGGACCGAAAACGAAAGAACGCACCGCGGCTTGGTTTGCGGGGTTCGTGCCAGCGGATCATCCGCTGTATGCGTTCGCGGCGCTCTATGAAGGGGACGTCGGCACCAAGGCTCACGGTGGCACAGCCGCGGCGCCGATGATCGCGATGATCTTGAAGGACGTTTACAAACAAAACTCGAAGGACCGACGACGGCGAACAGAGCCGGGCGAGACCCCTATTCCGCGAGCGGAGAAGGTGGAGGAAGAGGAATCGGACTAGGGTGCGCCTGAATTCTTGCCTGTCATCCTGAGCCGCGCAGACGGCGAAGGACCCCGCAGTAGGTCTAAGATCACACTGGTAAGTGGGGCGCATGTTCGACGTATCGACTTCGTGGATCGCGAAAGCGGTGTTTGCGTGACGCTTCCTGCGACTGGGAGGTCCCTCGCCGTCTTCGCGGCTCGGGATGACAAGCAAGGAGCGACGCGCGGTCAGACCGCGGCAGCTTCGGTCGCAGCGGGCATTTCCATCGTGCCCTTGAATTTCGGCTCTTCCCGCTCCACGCCAAAATTCTCGGCATAAAGCTCCGCGATCTTTTCCATCTCGTCGCTGGTCAGCGGCGGAGAGTCGGGAGCTTTGGCGAATTCGATCAGTTGCGCCTCCTCGTATATATTGGGCAGAGTCGAAGCGACGCGTTCATCTGCGAGCAGCCATTGCAACGCGGCCTGACCGAGCGTTCGGTCTGCGCTTTCTAGAAAACGAAGCCGATCAATTTTTTTCACACCGTTCAAGAGCCAGCTGCGCGGGCGATGATTACGATGATCGTTCGGTGGGAAAATGGTTTCAGGAGTGTATTTCCCTTCGAGCATGCCGGAGGAATGCGTGACGCGAATGAGAAACATCGTGTCCTTGCCGGCATCGATCGCGGCTTCCTGCATGGCGCGGCCGGGATGTTGTTCGAGCATATTGTAAATATGCTGCACACTGGTGACGTCCCGTTCCCGGATACAGTTGATGCCTTCGTAAAGCCATCCAACCGCTGGCCCGAGCGCGATGCCCGAGTAACGAATCTTGCCGCTCGCTTTCAGTTTTTCCAGCGTGGTCCAGAGAGCGTCGTCGTAGATCTGCTCCATGCGGATGTTGTGCAGTTGCAGGAGATCGATCCGATCGGTCTTCAAGCGCTTCAGCGCCGCATCCGTCGCCCGTCCGATCGCCTCCGGCGAAAAATCCTGCGGGATCTCGCGCTGACCGCGCCCGCGCGTGTCCCCGTGCGTAACGAAATCGTAGCCGACTTTCGTGGCGATTACGATTTCATCGCGCTGTTTCGGGAACGCCTTCGCGATCAATTCCTCGCTCAGCCCGTTACCGTAAGTATCGGCCGCGTCGAAGAACGTCACGCCGAGATCGAACGCCTTGTGCATGAGCGCGATCGCTTCGCCTTCGGTGAACTGGCCCCACCATCCGGTTGAAATAGTCCAGAGACCGAATCCAACTTCGCTGACTCGAAGGTCGGTATTCTTGTAAGTGCGAAAGCGCATCGCAAGAGCTTACGAACGCGGAACAAGGGCGCAATAGGGTTGAATTCGAGATCGGACGTTGAAGGTTTCCCCCTTCCATGATCTCACGTCCCGAAAGCGCGCTTCTGATCGTCGGTCACGGCTCAACCGTGAACGCAGACTCCAGTGCGCCGACCTTGATGCACGCCGCCGAGATCCGTCGTCGCAAAATATTCGCCGATGTGTCGTGCTGCTTCTGGAAAGAAGAGCCCAGTCTGCGCGATGCCCTTTTGTTCTTTCGCGACGAGGCGATCCGCGACGTTTACGTCGTCCCAAATTTCATCAGCGAGGGTTACTTCACGCGGACGATCATTCCCCGAGAACTCGAGCTAACCGGTCCTGAGACCCAACGAAGCGGCGGTCAGACGTGGAGATATTGCGAGCCGGTCGGAAATCATCAGCGCATGACCGAGCTGCTCCTCCAGCGCGCGCACGACGTCGCACCGGAAATCGCCGAAGCCGAAACCACACTTCTTATCGTGGGCCACGGGACCAGCCTGAATGACAACAGCGCGGTCGCGGCCAAACATCAGGTGGAGATGATTCGCGCACTGAAGCGATACGCCGCGGTGCAGAATGTTTATATGGAAGAGCCGCCGCTCGTCTCCGATTGGCTGAAGCTGACCGAGACGCGCAACGTCGTCGTGGTGCCGTTTTTCATTTCCGACGGTTTGCATAGTTACGAAGACATTCCGGCCCTGCTCGGGATAAACGGCGCGGCGACGGATTCTGGAAACCCCTACGAGATCCACGGGCGCTCACTTTTTTATTCGACGGCGGTTGGGACCGATCCGAAGTTCGCCGACGTGATTGTCGAACAAACAGAGCGGTTCCAGGCTGAAACGCGGAAATTGCAATCGCCCTCGTAATTTATGGATCGGCAGTTACGGTAAGAAATGGAAGCGACCACGAAGAAGCTCCAGGAACTCGGTGCTTACGTCCTCGCTGGGGCGCATGAGCCGCAGCAGCTCTGCAATGTGGCGGAGATGATCCGGGCCGCCTGCGATTTTCGCTGGGTCGGCATTTACAAAATCAAGCGCGGCGATTTTGTGATCGTGGCGAAGACGGGGGAATGCCCTCCCGCCTATCCGCGCTTTCCGATCACGCAGGGACTCGCGGGCGCGGCGATCGAATCGAAGCAATCCATTATGGTCGCGGATGTCCACAAGGACCCCCGGTATTTGCCCACGTTCGGAAGCACCCAGTCGGAAATCGTGGTGCCCGTAATCACGGAATCGGACAAGGTGATCGGGTTGATCGACGTGGAGAGTGAGAAATTGAATGCGTTTACGGAATCGGATCGGGATTTTCTTGAGCATGCTGCCTTTCTCATCGCCCGCGCCTTGAAGTGAGCGGTTCGGCGCAGGAAATCGCGCTGGCAAAATGGGTGGCCGCGGGCTTGCGGCGAATCGGGCAGATTTCGATCGAGGCGAAGGAAAATGGGGTGTTCGCTCTGACGCATCGCGAGGATTCCGGACGAAATGATCTCGCGAATTCATCGCAAACGGAGGACGCGATTGAGCTCGCGCGTTTTGATGACGCCGGGAAATATCGGCCGCTCAAGACGGCGCCAAACCTGCGGCATGGCTGGCAGCTCAACCTCCGGGGTGTAGCGGAGTTGCGGCTCGGCCTCGATCACTTTTATCCCGGACGACTTGCCGCATTTTTGGCGTGGGAAGAGGGCGCACTGGGGACGACGCCGCTGCGCGAGACGCTTAAACGACAAACGGGAATGTATCGGGCCGCGGCGCAGATCAGCGACGATGCAGCTGACGCGCTGGTCGGGAATTTTTGCAAATCGAATGGCGGATGCCTGAGGACGATCCTTTGGAAACGAGACGGAGTCGGAACGCTGCCATCGACTCAACTGCCGCCGGAAAAATTTGAACCGCGTCACGATCAGACGGGCTTGGGCGAGACCGTGCTTCCTTTGCTCTGCCAGGAAGCCTGCAACCTCCTGGTGGCGGCGGCGCGCGAGAACGTGAAATCGAACCACGCCCCATGATCATCCGCGCGCGCATGATCGTTCCGATGGAGGGCGATCCGATCGAGAATGGCGCGGTTTCGGTCGAGGGAAATCGGATCGTGAGCTTGGGCCGATTCGACGAAGTCAAAGCGGACCACGGCGCCGACGTTCGCGATCTCGGCGACCAAATCTTGCTGCCCGGGTTAATCAACGGGCACTGCCACCTCGATTACACGATGCTCCGCGGCAAAATTCCGCCGCAGCAATCTTTCAATGATTGGATCGGGGAGATCAACACGCACAAAAAGACGCTTCAGCCTGAGGATTACCTCAGCGCGATCGCTGCTGGATTCGCCGAGGCCAAAAGTTTTGGAACGACGACCATCGTAAATCTCGAGGCGTTTCCGGAATTGCTGCCTCGCCTGGACCGGCCGCAATTACGCACGTGGTGGTGTGCCGAGATGATCGATATTCGCCAACCCGTCTCGCTCCCGGAGCTCTCGCAAAATCTTCGCGCCTGGTCCGAGTCACATCCGGACTTGCTCGGCGGAATCGGTCTTTGTCCGCACGCGCCTTTCACCGCTTCGGCGCAGTTGTACGCGGAAGCTGGCGCGATTGCGCGAATACGTGACTGGCTCCTGACCACGCACCTGGCTGAGTCGCGAGAGGAGATGCAGGCCTTTCGCGACGCGAACGGTTCGCTCTTCGAGTTTCTGCAAAGTATCGGACGTCCTATGGATGACTGCGGCCGCGAAACCCCGCTGTCGTTTTTGCTGCGCCGGCACCTGATCGACCAGCGATGGATCGTAGCGCATCTAAATGAACTGACCGAAAGCGATTTCGATTTGCTCGCACAGAGCGAAAAATTTCATATCGCGCATTGTCCGCGCAGCCACACCTTTCTCGGGCACGCGCCCTTCGCTCTACGGAAACTGCGCGACCTCGGGTTCAACATCTGCCTCGGGACCGACAGCCTCGCGAGCAACTCGAGCCTCAGCCTTTTTTCCGAAATGCGGGAATTACTGCGCAAAGAGCCGTGGATTTCATCGCGGGAGGTGCTCGAAATGGCGACGATAAATGGAGCTCGTGCGATTGGCCGCGGCGATTCGCTTGGGAAAATCCGCGCAGGCTTTACCGCGGACATGATTTCCATTCCGTACGCGCCGGGTGAAATGGATGTCTGCGCCACCATCGTCGCCTTCGAAGGAACCGTCCCATGGATAATGGTGGACGGCGAGGTGCTGAGCCCGCCCTAGGCTCTTTCTCGTTTTTGCTTTCCTTTTCTCAATTCTGAAATATTCTCCGCCCTGCGACTATGGCTAAGATCATTATTATAGACGACGAGCCTGCAATGGTGGAGGTCATTGTGACGCTCTGCCGGGAAAAAGGGCATCAGGTTTTCCCTTTCAACTCCGCGCCGAAAGCCATCGAGCAGCTTGATGCGATCGGTCCTCAGGTCGTGATCGCGGACATCAAAATGGAGACGATGACGGGCTTCGATGTCTTGCGCCACGTTCGTGAACATCATCGGCAGACGGCCGTCATTTTGATCACGGCCTACGCGTCGGTCGAGACCGCGGTCGAGGCGATGAAGATGGGCGCGTACGACTACGTGACCAAGCCGTTCAAGATCGACGAGCTGCAAATGACCGTGCAACGGGCGCTCGATTATCAGGCGGCCCTGCGCGAGAACGTCTATCTCCGCAAGGAGCTAAAAAATCGTTATCGGTTTGAAAATATTATCGGAACGAGCCGGAAAATGCAGCTCGTTTACAACCTGATCAATAAAGTCGCGGATACTGACAGCACCGTTCTGATCCAAGGCGAAAGTGGCACCGGCAAGGAGCTGGTCGCGCGCGGTCTGCATTTCAACAGCAACCGCCAACATCATCCTTTCGTCGCGATCAACTGCAGCGCGCTTCCTGAAAACCTGCTGGAGTCGGAATTGTTCGGTCACAAAAAAGGCGCATTCACCGGCGCGGTGGCAGACAAGCGCGGGCTGTTTGAGGAAGCGAATCTCGGCACGATCTTTCTCGACGAGGTCAATTCCATGGCCCCGCCGTTGCAGACGAAACTTCTCCGCGTCCTTCAGGAACGCGAAGTCCGGCGCGTCGGCGATAACAAAAGTATTCCCGTGAATGTTCGCGTGGTCGGCGCCACGAACGAAGTCCTCCAGGGCAAGATGAAAGATGGCTCGTTCCGCGAGGATCTTTATTACCGGCTCGCCGTCATCCCGGTCGAGATCCCGCCTTTGCGCGAACGGCTTGAGGATGTGCCGCTGCTCGTGAACCACTTTTTGCAGAAGCAGGCCAGCGCGTCCGGGGGCGAGCCGAAGAAGATCGATCCGCAGGCTGTCGATATTCTCTGCCACTATGCCTACCCCGGCAATGTGCGGGAGCTTGAGAATGCCATCGAACGCGCCTGCGCCTTGTGCGAGGAGGACATGATTTTGCCGAGCGATCTTCCGCCGCAAATCGTAGCGGAAGCTCAGGGTGAAAAAGCCGAGCAGGCGATCGCCGCCATGCCGGTGGGTCAGTCCCTCGACGAGTTCATTCAGCAACAGGAACGCGGATATATCGACGCGACTCTCAAACACTGCGATGGTTCGCGAGAAAGAGCGGCCAGTCTTCTCGGCATCAGCATGGCGACGCTCTATCGTAAAGTAGAACCGAAGAGCAAAAAGTAGCGTCTCTCCTGAGAAGACGCGCTTCCGCGCGCTCGCTCGCCTATGCAACGTCGAACAACTGCCCTGTCCTGCGTCGCATTAGTTTCTGTGATCTCCGCGGCCTTGGGCGCCGATCCCGCGTCGCCGAGCACACGCGAGATGGAGCGGATCAACTGGATGGAATTCCGTGAATGGATTCCAGGCAAGATCAATACAGTTCTCCTGCCGCTCGGCACCATCGAACCGCATGGCGTGACCGCGAACGGCGCTGACATCATCGCGCCAGTCGCGATCGCGAAGGAGATTGCGCCTCGAGTGAACGCGATGATCGCGCCGGTCATCCCCTACGGATTCACCGGTGTCATGGACGCGTATCCCGGCAGCTTCACTATTCCGGAAGAAACGTATCGCGCCTACGTTCGCGCCGTCCTCGTGGGCCTGGCGAAAAACAAATTCAAAAACATCATCCTGATCAACGGCCATGGGGGCGCACAGACCGCGATCCTAAACGCGCTCGCACAGGAAGTCGGTCGCGAGACCAGCACGCGGATTCTGGTCATAAACTGGTGGTCCTACTGCACGGACGTAACCATCGAAGTCTTCGGCGAAGATGGAGGACACGCGGCCGAGAACGAGAACGCGTTCATCATGGCGATCGACCCGACGCTGGTTCATAAGGAGCGTTACAGTCAGGACATGGTGACCGCGAATCCGTCGCCCGGAACGTGGAGTGCCTACCCCAACCCGTCGAGCATTACCCTATACAAGGAGGGCCAGGGCTATCCGAAGTTTGACCTGCCCAAGGCGAAAACGTATTTCGCGAAGGTGAACGACAAGCTGACGAAATTGATCCAGGAAATGATCCGCAAGTGGGATCTCGCAGGACTCTGAAAGGTGGGAGGGACCTTAGCGTCCCGACAGTCGCGGCAATAGGCCGTTCCCACATTATTAACTACGTTTCGTGTAGATCCGGATCTGGTCGGCGGCTTTTTCCACGTCGTCCAGCAATTGCAGCGTTTCCGCCTGCTTCTTTAGCGTTTCTTCATTCGCCGCTTTCATCGCCTCCAGGATCTTCAGCACGTCCGACATGGAGCCGGATTTCTCGGGGGCGGCAGACGCCGGCGCTTTGGTAGTGACTGCTGGTGTCGCCGCCGGAACGACGATCGGAATCGGCGTTTGGGCGGACAACATCCCCGCCAGCGCACATGAAATGAGGATCGAAAGGGTGAGAGCGCGCATATTATTTCTTTCCGCCTCTGCCGGCCCAGATCCGAGCCACCCGAAGGTATTCGGCGATCGTAGCAAGCTTCGCGTCGATCTTGCCTTGGTTTTCAGCGATCGCGAGCTGCTGGGTCTGCACTTCCTTGGCCACGGCGAGGACCTGCTGGTTTTGTTGATCTGCCGCATTTGGAGCGTCGGCCCCAAGGGCGACGTTAAGCAGCGCCAAAAAGAAAAAGGCCGTGAGAACTGGAAGACATTTCATGATGTGGAATCGATTCACGCTTCCTTAAGCAAGTCGTATTCCCCTCGCATTTTTGCGGTCGCGGCCTTTTTTCACGAGGGCACGCGGCGCGCTAATTGCTTGCTTTTAGGGGCTTTCAACGCGTAGCGTCCAACACCATGGCCGGCCCCGGGATGCACCAATCGCAAAACCTCTCCCTGCAGCAGGTTCTTGCGCCTCAGCTCCAGCAGAGCCTGCTCATCCTCCAGGCGCCGCTCCTCGAGCTCCGCAATCTCGTTCAGCAGGAAATGGAAACCAATCCGGTCCTGGAAGAGCTCGCCACCGAGCCGAACGCGGACGGAACGGAAGAACCGCCCACGCCGACGGCGGACGAAGAGTTCAAGGCTGAATTCGATCAGCTGGCCAAGCTGGATGACGAATGGCGCGATTACATGGCGCAATCGGGCAGCTACAGCGCCCGTTCCCAGGACGAAGACGAAAAGCGCCAGTTCTTCTTTGATTCCATCGCCACCCAAGAAACGCTGCAACAACATCTCATGGGCCAGCTCAACCAGGCCCCGCTCGACGCCGATGATCGCAAAACGGCCGAGCTCATCATCGGCAACATTGATGACAACGGATTCCTCCAGGTCACACCCGAGGACATGTCGCTCAACACCGGCATCGCCCAGGACGATTTCGAAACGATGCTGCTGCTCGTCCAAAGCTTTTATCCTCCCGGTGTCGGCGCACGGGATTTGCGCGAGTGCCTGCTGATTCAGCTCAAGCGCGAGGGGAAACAAAACAGCCTCGAATATAAAATCATCCAGGACCACATGCAGGACCTGGGGAAGCGGCGCTTCCCGGAAATCGCTCGCCGCATGGGCATCAGCGTCGAGCAAATCCAGAAGTGCGCGAATAACATCGCGTCACTCGATCCGCGGCCCGGCCAGATTTTCGCGGCCGCGCCGCAGAACTACGTGCTGCCGGATGTGACGGTCGAGAAGATCGACGGCGAATATCAGATTATCCTGAACGGCGAACAAATTCCGCACCTGCGCATCAGCAACACCTACAAAGACATCATGTCCCAGGACGGGAATGGCAGCGAGGTGAAGGATTACATCCGGGACAAAATTCGGAGCGGCAAATTCCTGATCAAATCAATCCATCAACGGCAGCAGACGATTTCGAATATCGCGCACCAGATTGTGCTGCGGCAAAAGGAGTTTCTCGATCACGGCACCGCTCATCTCAAGCCCATGACGATGGTCCAGATCGCCGACATCGTCGGCGTGCACGAGACCACCGTGAGCCGCGCCATCTCCGGCAAATACATGTCTACGCCGCAAGGTGTGTTCGAGATGAAATATTTTTTCACGCCCGGTTACCAAACCTCGAGCGGCGAATCGATGAGCAACACGAGCGTAAAAGAAGCGATCCTGGGACTGGTGAAGGAGGAGAACGCTTCCTCGCCGCTGAGCGACAAGGAGATCGTGGAAATCCTGAGCGAACGCGGCATCCCGATCGCTCGCCGGACCGTCGCCAAATACCGCACTGAATTAAACATTCTGCCGAGCAATATGCGGCGGAAATACTAGATCGCGTTTCGTCATGAACGCGTCGCTCCGTGCTGCCGTCATCGCCGAATGGCGCGGATTGCCGGCCAACAAGACCAAGCCCGACCGCTGGCAGGCGCCAGGGGATCTGCTGCCGAAACTGATGCAGCAGCTTGGTTTGAGCGATCGGCTGCGCGAAACCGAGGTGATCGAGGCCTGGAAGTCCATTGTGGGTGAATTCATCGCGGCCCATTCCGCTCCAGTCAGTTTGCGCGCGGGAATTCTTTCGGTGCGCGTCCTGCAACCCGCGCTGCATTACCAATTCGAGCAAATCTCCAAGGCAGAGATCCTCCGCAAGCTGAAGCGCCGCTTCGGCACGAAGGTCATCCGCGAAATCCGCTTCCGCGTCGGATAACGTTCGATGCTCATCCAGCAGATCTTCACCTCCGCCGGCCACAATTATTTCGGGCATCACGGCCAGCCGGCGGATGATTTCCCGATGGTCGAAGTCCCGAGGATTGATTGCGTCGCCGGGCGCGGAATTCGAGGTGATCGCTTTTACGACTATCGGGACAAATACAAAGGGCAGATCACTTTCTTTTCCGCCGAAGTTTTCCAGGAATTGTCGCGGCACTTTGGCCTAACGAATAAATCACCGGCCGTACTGCGGCGAAATGTTATTGTCGCCGGCATCGAGCTCTGGGATCTGATTGGCGAAGAGTTTGATATCCAGGGCGTTCGCCTTCGCGGGTCCGGCCATTGCAAGCCCTGTTACTGGATGGACCAGGCCTTTGCGCCAGGCACGGAGAAATTCCTCAAGAGAAACGGCGGATTGCGCGCAGAAATCCTGAGTGACGGCGTTCTCGCCGTGGGCGACGCGCAACTCGTTCTGGCAGCACCGCGCTTGATCGCGTGACGGCTACGGCCCGGATTGCTCCGTCAGCCGCCCCTTGAAAGTCAGCTCGGCGATCCCCGACTTGTCCAGGTCTCCCAATCCGGACGCGACCATTCGCTCGTATTGCGCTTTCGTCTCTCGCGCGAGTGGCAGATCCAATCCGTTCTCCTCCGCGAGCTGAAGCGCAATGCCGCTGTCCTTGGCCGCGTGCGCCGCGGAGAAGAAACAGGCGTGATCGCGATTCTGCATGTCTTCTCCATCCGTCTGGAGAACACGCGACGCCGCCCCGGTTTGCGAAAACACTTCGCGGAGCATCGTGAGATCGAGTCCAAGCGAGTCGCCCAGTCCCAGCCCCTCCGCGAGGCCAGCCGTGTTGATATTCATCACCATGTTGACCAGTGCTTTCACCTTCGCCGCTTCGCCAGCTTGGCCGATGTAGCGGAGGGACGTGCTCAGTTCTTTCAGGATGGACTCGGCCCGCTGGAAGATCTCCTCGCGGCCGCCGCACATCAGATAAAGCGAACCCTGGCGCGCCTGGGTGATGCTGGAGGCCATGCAGGCTTCCAGCGATGCCGCACCCGCCGCTTCTGCCAGGCGCTCGACTTCAAGGTGGACCGAAGGCGAAACGGTAGCGCAATTGATAAATAATTTTCCCGCTGCGTTCGCCAGCAGATTGTCGGTTCCTGTAAAAATCTCCCGCATCGCGGCGTCGTCGGTGACGATGGTAAAAATCACGTCGGCTCCGGCGCTCACATCGCCGAGCGTCGGGCTGGCGGCGCATCCCAACTCTTGCGCGAGCGAGGTCGCCACCGCGCGATTCAGGTCGAAAACGGTGGTGACATGGAACCCACGGTCTTTCAGTCGGCGAGCCATGTTCGCGCCCATCCGACCCACCCCCACGAAGCCGATGTTCATATTGTTTCCTTCATCGCGATACCGACGCGAAAAACGGATTGTCTCGCTTCTCTTTCCCGACGCTTGTGAGCGGACCATGCCCGGGACAAACGATCGTCTCTTCGGGCAACGTCAAAATCTTCTCGCGGTTGTTTCTCACGGCATCGTCGTAAGAAACGTTCCCCCCGCCCATCGACCCGGCAAAGAGAGAATCGCCCACGATTGCGACCGGTCGGGCGAGCCCGGTAACGACATAAGTCATTCCGCCCGGCGAATGGCCCGAGGTTAGACGCGCCTCGATCTCCAGCGCACCGATCCGAAAGCGTTTTCCTTCCTCCACCGCTTCCGCCCCTTCTTCTTTTTCCAACTTCGAAAGGTAAACGGGCGCGCCGGTCGTTTTCTTAAGCCGGCGCAAGTCCGCCACGTGATCCGGATGCGCATGCGTCAGCAGAATCAGCTTCACGCTCAGCTTCTCCTGCTCGATCCGCCGCAACATTCCCCCACAATCTGCGCCGGTATCGAACGCGACCGCCTCGCGGGAAGTCGGATCCCAGACCAGATAAGCGTTCACGGTCATGTCACCATAATTGGTGTTGAATTGCGCGAGCCCGTCGATCTCTTCGATCGCTTCCAGAATCCATTTTCCTGCCACCAATTTGCGCAACGCACCGGCATCGAGCCCCAAAACGGGCGCGGCCAGCTCAATCGCGTCCTCAGCAAAATCTCCTTCACGCAGCTTTCGAATTTTGTCCGCGGTAACCCCGGACCGTTCCGCGAGCTGGGTATCGGAAATGCCCAGACCGCGCTGAGCTTTTCCAATTATGTCGGAAGCGTTGTCTTCGAGTGGAATGGCCATGAAATTTATTTACTCGCAGCGGCGAGCGTCTCTACCTTGCGCAGCTCTCGAATCCGCCTCAACGCAATTTTCTCCACCCGCACCGCAACTGCCTCGACGGAATGTTCGTGGCCGGTTTCCTTCTCAATGGAAGTCATGGTCACGTTGGCGATCCCGCAGGGCACAATTTGATCGAACGGCGCGAGATCGCCGCAAACGTTCAGCGCGAACCCGTGCATCGTGACCCAGTGCCGCACGCCGACTCCAATGGACGCAATTTTGCGATCATCAACCCAAACTCCGGTCAAACTCGGACGGGCGACCGCTTCGACCCCTACGTCACCCAGCGTTTCGATTAACAACGCTTCAATCCAGCGCAGGTAACGATGGAGATCCTGCCCGCACCGCCGCAGGTCGAGGATCGGATAACCAATCAGCTGTCCGGGTCCGTGGTAAGTCGCCTGGCCACCGCGATTGATAGGGAAGAGAGGGTGCGGCAAATGCGCCACCCGGCGGAGACTCGACTGGTCCGGCGTGCGGCCAATGGTGTAAACCGGCTCGTGTTCCAGCAGGAGCAATTCGTCACCTAACGAGTGGTCCGCCCGCTTTTCCGCTACGAGTTTTTCCTGCAACTGGAGCGCGTCGGCGAAGGCGACGCGTCCAAGCCAGCGCACGGACAATTCCTGGACGTTCATATGCGATCTCCCCCCGGCACTCCCAGCCGTGCCGCTTCCTGCGAGCGCAGATGAGTGAGCCCGATCGCGAGCGCATCCGCCGCATCGGGACCCGGCGTTTCCGTCAGCCCGAGCAACGCTCGAATCATAAAGGCCACCTGGCTTTTGTCGGCGTTTCCGTGTCCGACCGTGGCCTGCTTGATTCGCGTCGGCGCGTATTCAAACACCGGCAACCCGCGCTCGGCCGCCGCGAGAATGGCGGCCCCGCGCGCGGCGCCAAGCGCGATCGCCGTTTTATAACTCTGCACGTAAATGACCGATTCGAGCGCGCAGCAATCCGGCTCGTGCGCGTGAATCAACTCCGCCAGGCGATCGCGAATCGCGACCAGGCAGGACGACGGGCGCAGCTTGGTCGCGTTATGAATCACGCCGAAATAAAGCGCGCGCGGTTTCCCGCCATTCGCATCGATCACCGCCACTCCGGTATTGCGCAGCGAGGCGTCGATCGAGAGAACCCGCTTCGACGCCGTTTCCATCGCTCAGAGTAGGTTTCAGAACTCGCCGTTCAAGGTAGAATCTCTTGTGATCGGCCCCAGCCGTCCACTCCTCCGACCGCCCGAGCAAAGCCAAATTTTGAGCAGATTTTGGCATTTCATTCTTCTCCTGAACCGACCGAATCGTTAGGTTTCACGAAGGCGTGCAAGCCCATGTGAACTGAACGTCTGCATGTCGCGCCGCAGGGCGTTACCTATGTTCAAATTCTTTTGGCCGCTCATCCGCCCGTTCGCCTGGCTGGCGAGGCTGTTGCGAAAAATTGCCCGGACTCTCTTTGGCCAGCTCTCCTGGAAGCCGCCGTACTGGCTCCAACGCGGCTTTGTCCGAGCCCACCTCTATCGCCGCGCGCACCCGATCCTGGTCGCCAGTGGAGTTCTGCTCGTGCTCCTGCTCGCGAGCGGATCGCTCTGGACCTGGCGCTGGTATCAACGCCAGCCGAAGCCGCACCGCGTTTACGCAAACGTCGCGCCGATCCCCATCACTCCGCTCGATAAGGAACTGAAGTTTCCGCCGCTCACGATCGACTTCACCGAGCCGGTCGCGCGCCTGGAGGACTTGAAGAATCCAGCGCTCCAACATGTGCGGCTCGAGCCCGCCACACCCGGCACCTGGAAATGGAGCGACGATCGCAAGCTGCTCTTTCTCCCGACTCAGGATTGGCCCGCGGATCGCAAGTTCCGGATTGTGTTCGACCAGGACCTTTTCCCGTCGCACATCCGCATGGACAAGCTGGAGTATGAAGCCGCGACCCCTCCATTCCGCGCGGAAATCCAAAGCCTCATTTTTTCAGAGGACGCGAAGGAGCCCGGAGTGCAACGGGTCATCGCGACAGTGAACCTGACCCACGAGCTTGCGCCGGGCGAGCTCGACAAGCATGCCGCGTTTACCATGATCGGCGGCTCGAACGTCTTCGCGCCTAACGACCCGGCGCCGCACTTCTCGATTGTTTACGGCCTGCACAATCGCCAGGCCTTCATTCGCAGCTCACCCATCGTGCTGCCGGCGACCGAGGATTGGATCCGGGTCACGATCAACAAGGATCTCCACACCGCGCAGGGTGGCGCGGAGATGAAGGAACCGGTGGAGCAAAAGACGCTGGTCCCTTCGAAGGAGACGGCGTTCAAGATCAAGTCAGCCGACGGCAGCATCGTGCGCAACAAGGAGGGCGAACCCGAACAAATCCTGAACATCGAGACCAGCGCTGACATCAGCACCACTGAGCTCGCGAAGTCGCTGCACATTTATCTGCTGCCCAAGCGCACGCCGGAAAAGACCGAGTCCAAGGACGAGGAATCCAGCACGGACGAATCGACCGAAGAGGCGTCGACTGAGTCGAAGGAAGAAGGCGGCGAGAAAACGGAGACCGCGAAAACAGATGAAGCGGAGAGCGCGACTGACGACGATGGCGAGTCGACCACAGAGAAATCCAGCGACCTAAAATGGGCGAACGCCGAGGAGGTGACCGACGAAATCCTCGAGCAGGCGACCGTGGTCAAGTTCGCGGCGATCCCGACCGAGAAGGAACATTCGCGCGACCACCATTTTAAATTCAAGCTCGAAGGCGACGGCCAGCTTTACGTTCGCATCGACAAGGGCCTGAAGGCGCGGAGCGGCTACGAGCTGGCCGAGAATTTCACCAGCCTTTTTGTGGCGCCGGAGTTGCCGCAGGAAATCGACATCCAGGGTGACGGCGGGTTGCTCGCTCTCAGCGGCGAACGCAAACTCTCGATCCGGTCGCGCGGCGTACCGCTGATCAAATTCGAAATCGATCGTGTTCTCTCGACACAGATCAATCATCTGGTCAGCCAGACTGAAGGCGAGTTCCAGGCTCCGGAATTCAAGCACGGCTCCTTCGACCAGGACAACATCTCGCGCATCGCACGCGAAGACCAGCCGATCAGCATGCAAAACAAATGGAAGGCGAATTATTCCGCCTTCGATTTCTCGCGCTATCTCCAGAAGCCATCAGACGGCGGCAGCGAGCGAGGCCTCTTTTTCATCAAGGCCAGAGGTTGGGATCCGGTCACCAAAAAATACATCAAGGGCGCGACCGCCACGCGGTTCATCCTCATCAGCGATCTCGGTCTGCTGGTGAAGAAGAACGCCGATCACACCAGCGATGTTTTTGTCGCGTCGATCAAGACGGGCCAGCCAATGGGAGGCGTGACGGTCGAGTTGCTCGGCCGGAACGGGATCGCGGTGCAAAGCGCGGTCACCTCCGCGGATGGGCGAGTCACGTTTGCGTCGGTCGACAAAAACGAGCACGAAAAAAAGCCGGTCGTCTACGTCGCGCACCTGAGGGACGACGTCAGCTTCATGCCGTATGCGCGCGACGACCGGATGCTGAATTTCTCGCGGTTCGACGTGGACGGAGTGACCACGGTCCTGGCGGAAGACCTCGACGCCTTCGTCTTCACCGACCGCGGGGTTTATCGGCCTGGGGACGAAATGCACATCGCCTTCGTGATCAAACAGCGGAATTGGCTGGGACGTCTCGCCGGTCTTCCAGTCGAGACAGAAGTGGTCGATGCGCGCGCAGTGAGCGTGCAAACGAAAAAGCTCGCGCTGCCGGCGGTTGGTTTCGCCGAGGTCAACTACACCACTTCCTACGAGTCACCGACCGGCGAATACACGGTCAATGTCTACCTGGTGAAGAACAACAAGCGCTCGACCCTGCTCGGTTCGACCACGATCAACGTGAAAGAGTTCCTGCCCGATCGCATGAAGATCGAGACGCGGCTCTCGAAGACTTCTGTGCACGGCTGGGTCGATCCCAAGGAGATGAAGGCGACGATCGCGCTGGCGAATCTTTACGGCACGCCCGCAACGGATCGCGTCGTCAAAAGCCGCGTCGAACTTTCGCCCGCCGGCTTTTCCTTTCCGGAATTCAAGGAATACAGCTTCTACGACTCGCTCTTCGACGACAACAAAGTGCGCCAGCATGAAACCGTCGATTTGGGCGAACAGAAAACGAACGATACCGGCGGCGCGGAATTCGATCTGCAACTGGACCGGTTCGCGAACGCGACCTACGCAATGCAATTTTACGCCGAGGCCTTTGAAGGCGAAGGCGGGCGCAGCATCACGGGTCAGGCATCTGTGCTGGTCTCCGCGCTGCCTTACGTGGTCGGTTACAAAACCGACGGCAACTTGAATTACATCAACGCGAACACGCCGCGCGCCGTCGATCTCCTTGCAGTTGATCCGCAACTCAAACGGATCCCGCTTGAAAACCTCACCCTGGAGGTGATCGCGCAGGAACATGTCTCCGTGGTGGCCAAGAAGGATAACGGCAGCTACGGATACGAGTCGGTTCTGAAAGAGCGCGTGACGAAGTCCGAGAAAATCGCGATCAGCGCGGACGGGTTGCGTTACCAGCTTCCGACGAGCGAGCCCGGCGACTACATCGTCGAGCTGCGAGACGACGGCGGCCGCAAGGTCAGCAGGATTCGGTTCTCTGTCGTCGGCAGCGGGATCGTGAAGCGGTCGCTCGACAAGGAATCGGAGTTGCAGGTCAAACTTTCGCGCACGCAATACAACAGCGGCGAAGAAATCGAGATCAGCATCACGGCGCCTTACGCCGGGAGCGGCCTGATCACGATCGAGCGCGATAAGGTCTACGCCTTGCGCTGGTTCAAAACCGATGCGTCGAGCAGCGTGCAACGGATCAAGGTGCCGGACGGTTTCGAGGGCAGCGGTTACATCAACGTCGCGCTCATCCGCTCACTCGATTCCAAGGAAATTTTCACCAGCCCGCTCAGCTACGGCGTCGTCCCGTTCACGGCGAACATCGAGAAGCGGCGATTGAAAGTCGATCTGCAAACGGCCGCGATCGCGAAACCAGGCGAGCCGTTTCACATCAGCTACAAAGCGGACCGGCCGTCGCGGATCGTGGTCTTCGCCGTCGATCAAGGCATTCTCCAGGTGAGCGATTACAAGCTGCCCGATCCCCTCGGATTCTTCTTCCGCAAATGCGCGCTCGGAGTGGAGACGGCGCAGATCATGGACTTGATCATGCCGGAATTTTCCGTGCTGCGTTCGATGTCCGCGTTCGGCGGCGACGGCGATGATAATCGCAAGCAGTTGAATCCGTTCAAGCGCGTGACGGAAAAACCGGTCGTGTATTGGTCGGGCATCGTCGATGCCGACGCCACAACGCGCGAAGTGATCTACAACGTGCCGGATTATTTCAGTGGCACGCTCACCGTCATGGCAGTTGCGGTTGCAGATGATGCGACCGGCGCGGCGCAAAAGGATGCTTTGATTCGCGGCCCATTTGTGATCACGCCGAGCGTGCCGGTTCTGGCCGCGCCCGGCGATGATTTCGAGGCGGGCGTGACCGTCGCGAACAACGTCGAAGGCTCAGGGGAAAACGCGGACGTGCAGATCCGGGCGGAAAGTTCAGAGCACGTGCAGATCGTGAAAGCGCCGTCCCAAACGCTGAAGATCTCGGAGGGCCGCGAGCAAACCACCGCGTTCTCAGTCCATGTGAACGATAAACTTGGCTCGGGCACCATCACCTTTATCGCGACGGCGGGCGGCAAGGAGACGCGACTGCGTTCGACCATCAGCGTCCGGCCGCCGGCCACATTCATGACGCAAGTGCGCAGCAGCAGCTTCACGAAAACGAGCGTCGATGTCCCGACCACGCGCGACATGTATCCGGAATTTCGGAAGCTGATCGCGTCCGTCTCCGCGCTGCCGTTGGGACTCGCCCATGGCCTCGACGTTTACCTAAAAGAATTTCCGCACGGATGCAGCGAACAGATCACCAGCGCAGCTTTCTGCCGGCTCGTGCTCGCCAACGAAGCTGACTTCGGCCTTGACCGGAAGGACGTGAACGCGCAGCTCGAAAACGTCTTCTCCGTCCTGCGCCGCCGCCAAAACGACCAGGGCGCTTTCGGTTATTGGGGGCCGGAGAAGGGCGCGGGCATCGACTTCATGTCGGTTTACGCGATGCACTTCCTGATCGAAGCGAAAGCCGCTGGCTTTGCGCCTCCGGCGGAAGTGCTCGCGAGCGGTCTGCGCAATCTGCAAGCCATGGTCGCAAAGGAACCCGGCAGCCTGGATGAGGCGCGCACGGTTGCTTACGCGATCTACCTGCTCAGTCGCGAAGGCGTCGTGACCACGAATTACATCCTGAACCTCCGGGATTATCTCGAGAAGAATTTCGCGAAGGAATATCCAGCCGAGCTCACCGGCGTTTATCTCGCGGGCGCGCTCCACATTCTGAAGAAGGAAGACGACGCCGAGAAGTTGGTCGCGCGTTATCGCATCGGCCAGCACGACCCGAAGCAGACGACGGATTTCTACCAGCCACTCGGCGCGGACGCTCAATACATCGCGATTCTCGCGCGAGAGTTTCCCGCTCGGCTGAAGAAACTATCCGGGGCGGAGTTCGAGCACATCCTGAAGCCGGTGAGCGAGGGCGCGTTCAACACCCTCTCCGCGGCGTATGCGGTGCTGGCGCTCAAATCGTATTCGCAGATGGTTGCGCAACACCCGCCCGAGTTGTTCATCGAAGAGATCGATAAAGCCAAAAAAGAGAAACGCCTGGCGAGTGGGAACAAACTGCTGCAACGCGCAAACTTCTCCGGCGAGACCGCCGTAATTCGGTTCCGCAGCGCAGCGGCGCTCAATCCGCCGGGCGCGTTCTACCAGGTGATCGAGGCGGGATTCGATCGTCAGCTCTCGAACAAGACGGTGACCGACGGCCTCGAAGTTTATCGCGAACTGCTCGATAAAGCGGGCAAGCCTGTCACGACCACGCAACTGGGTGACGTCGTCACAGTCCGGCTGCGCGTTCGCAGTCTTCGCCCCGAATCGGTCACGAACGTGGCCGTGGTGGATCTACTTCCCGGCGGCTTCGAAGTGGTTGGGTCCTCGCTGTCGCCCGGGATCTCGTCGATCAAGGGCGTGGATTACGTCGAGGTCCGCGAAGATCGCGCGGTCTTCTACGCCACCATTCCGGCGGAAACACTCGAGATCACTTACCAGATCAAATCGTGCAATCGAGGCACCTTCGTCGTGCCGCCGGTCTTCGCGGAATCGATGTATGACCGGAATCTGAAAGCGCGCGGCCTCGGCGGGAAAATCAGCGTAACTAAATAGTTTCGGACACAAGAAATCGGACTTCGAAAATGAAGAACGTGCCTATCACGACTCGCTCCAAACGGAGCGCTTCCTGGAAGAGGCGTTGGGTGCGTCGCCTTCTGTTTTTCGCGATGACGCTCGCTGCTGCCTGGCTCGCGTTGCCCAAGCTTCCGTTACGCGAAGGGATCGACTTCTCCACCCGGGTCCGCGATCGAAACGGGCAGCTGCTTCGCGTCACGCTGACTGGTGATCAGAAGTACCGGATCTGGACGCCGCTCCGCGAAATCTCTCCAGCCCTGATCGACGCCACGGTCCGCTTCGAGGACAAATATTTCGGAGAGCATCCGGGCGTTAACCCCGTGCCACTGGTCCGAGCTGCCTGGAACTTCCTTCGCTCGTCCCATCCGCGCGCGGGCGCCTCGACTATCACGATGCAGCTGGCGCGGCTGCGTTATCATCTCCACACCCGCACCCTTGCCGGAAAACTTCGGCAGATTCTCTACGCGATCGAGCTCGAGCGTCATTACTCGAAGGATGAGATCCTCGAGGCCTACCTCAACCTCGCGCCCTATGGGCGGAATATCGAAGGCGCGGGCGCGGCCAGCGAAATTTACTTCGGCAAAACCGCCGCGCGCTTGAGCGGACCGGAGGCGGTGGCGTTGAGCCTAATCCCGCAAAGCCCGACGCGGCGCGCCCTGATAGTTGGCCGTGAAAATGCGACGCTCACCGCCGCCCAACAGCGCCGCTCCTCACGCGCGCCCGAACAGGATGCGCGCGAAATGTATCGTCCTGAAGCGCGGCCCAGGACTGAGTTGGTCGCGCCGCATTTCGTCCAAAGCGTGCTCGCCCATAAGGCCGGCGGGACGGAGATAACAACGACACTCGATCTTTCGCTTCAGCAAATCCTGGAGCGGCGCGTGACCGATTACATCACGCAAAATCGCCAACGCGGAATCGAAAACGCCGCGGCGCTGCTAATCGATTTTCAGAGCATGGAGGTTCTCGCAGCAGTCGGCTCCGCGAATTTTTCGAGCAAGGGAATCCTCGGCCAGGTGGACGGGACGCGACGTCCGCGCTCACCGGGCTCGACCTTGAAGCCGTTTGTTTACGCGCTCGCGCTCGATCAGGGACGCATTCACCCCGTGAGCTTGCTCAAAGACGCGCCGCGGAGCTTTGGCGATTACAATCCCGAGAATTTCGACCGCGAATTTCTCGGACCGATCCGCGCCTCGGACGCTCTCGCGCGCAGCCGCAATGTTCCGGCCGTAACGCTCGCCTCGGAACTGGCGCATCCGACGTTGTACGAATTCTTGCGCGACGCCGATGTTCGGTTGCCGCATCCGGAGTCGCACTATGGACTTTCGCTGCCGCTCGGTGGCGCAGAAGTGACGATGGAAGATTTGGTCCGCCTTTACGCCACGCTCGCGAACGGCGGGCGCCTCCAGCCCCTGCGTCATTCTTTGCACGAGCCAGTTTGCAGAAGCCAGCGTGTCCTCACTCCCGAGTCGGCTTTCCTTACCCTGGAAATGCTCGGACAAATCCCGAGACCGGGCATGACCTACACCGACTCCAGTTCGCGCGCGCCCGTCTTCTGGAAAACCGGCACGTCGCATGGATTTCGCGATGCGTGGTCGGTCGCGGTCTTCGACCATTACGTGCTCGCAGTTTGGATTGGCAACTTCGATGGGCGCAGAAATCCCGCGTTCATCGGCCGCACTGCCGCAGCGCCGCTTTTGTTCCAAATGATCGATGGTTTGCGCACGACTCGTCCTACTCGGGCCGAACCCCATCTGCCTCCGCCGGGATCGAATTTGAAACGCGTCGAGTTCTGCTCCGTTTCCGGCCAATTGCCGGGCGCGTCCTGTCCTCACCGGACAGAAAGCTGGTTCATCCCGGGCATTTCGCCGATCGCGACCTGCGATGTGCATCGTGAGGTGTTGGTCGATGCGGCCACAGGTTTGCGCGTGGACTTCGACGATGGGACGCGCGCGCTCAAGCGCGAGGTTTACGAATTCTGGCCGTCGGACCTGCTCGCACTTTTCGATCGGGCCGGTGTCCCCAGAAAATTACCGCCGCCATTTTTGCCGACGATCGGGAGCGACTTTCTCTCGCGCGGCGGTCATCCCCCGAAGATCACTTTGCCGGCAAACGAAATGACGCTTTCCCAAGCGCCCGCGAGCACGCCGGGAATTCCGCTCCGAGCCGAAACGGAGAGCGGCGTGCGGAAACTCTATTGGTTCGCCGACAAAACATTCCTCGGCGCGTGCGAAGCTCACGAAGTCCTTTGCTGGAAACCGACGCCCGGTGTTTACCAATTGACCGCGCTGGACGATCACGGCCGCTCGGGATCACGCGCCGTGACGTTGCGCTGAACTCGGATTCCACTAGAATTCGACAACGTGACGGAATCACCGGCAGTGGTCTGTCAGATCTGCAAGGAACCGAAGTCGCCCGAGGAGGGCACGATCGGCGAAGTGGTTCGTCCGTCGCTTTCAGACTTCATCAAAAAGAAGGACCCGCAGTGGGACGGGAAAGGATTCATTTGCTTCCAGGATCTCGGGATGTTTCGCCGGGATTACGTGAAGGAAGTTTTGGAAGATGAGATCGGCGAACTCTCCGCGCTCGACCAGGAAGTGGTCGAGAGTCTGCAAGCGCACGAAATTCTCTCGAGCGACATCAGCAAGCAATTTGAGAAGAAGCTGACGTTCGGCGAGCGCCTTTCCGACACAATCGCGGCCTTCGGCGGCAGCTGGACTTTCATCATTTTCTTCAGCGCAGTGCTGCTGCTCTGGATTGTGATCAACAGCTTTGTCCTGATGACCCGGGCCTTCGACCCCTACCCGTACATCCTGATGAATTTGGTGCTCTCGGCACTCGCGGCCCTGCAGGCGCCCGTCATTATGATGAGCCAGAACCGGAGTGAAGCGCGGGACCGCGCCCGCGGCGAGAACGATTACAAGATCAACCTGAAGGCCGAGCTGGAAATCCGGCACCTCCACGAAAAAATCGATCATCTTCTGCGCCGCCAGTACAATCGCCTCTTCGAGATTCAACAAATCCAGATCGAGCTCTTGGAAGAGCTGACGCGCAAGAGCGAAAAGCCATCCGCGCCCCGCGCGACGTAACTTTCCATTGAAGAGCGGGTGGCAACGCCGGAGCGTTACGCCCGATGTCCCGCGAATACACGCTCCAGCGCGCACCGTCTGCGAACGCGATCAACATCGATTACGCGGCGGAGCTGAATGAGCAACAGCTCGCAGCGGTGACAGCTTCGCCTGGGCCGTTGCTGGTCATTGCAGGAGCGGGTAGCGGCAAGACGCGCACGCTCACTTATCGCGTGGCCTACCTGCTGGAGAACGGGATCGATCCGCGGAACATTCTGCTCCTCACCTTCACCAATAAAGCCGCGCGGCAGATGCTGGAACGCGTCGCGAATCTTCTGCCCGTGGACGCGAGCGGACTGTGGGGCGGCACGTTTCACTCGATCGGAAATCGAATGCTGCGCCGGCATGGAAGCGCCCTGGGATACTCCAGCGGCTTCAGCATCATGGATCGCGAAGATCAGAAGGACCTGATCGACACGGTCGTTGCCGCGGCCGGGATCAATCCGAAGGAAATCCGGTTCCCGAAAGGCGATGTCCTTGCGGAAATTTTTAGTTTCGTCGTGAACACGGAGACGCAGATCGACGCGTTGCTGGCCGAAAAGTTTCCCTATTTCCTGCCACTACTCGAGCAAATCAAAGACGTGCACGCGCGCTACGAGAAGAAGAAGAAATCCACCAACTCGATGGATTTCGATGACCTGCTGGAGAAGACGCTGCGAATGCTGAAGGAGCACGATCACATCGCCGATTTCTACCGGCGTAAGTTCCAATTCATCCTGGTCGATGAGTATCAGGACACGAATAAAATCCAGGCCGACTTCATCGACACGCTCGCGGCGGAGCATCGGAACGTGATGGTCGTGGGAGACGACGCCCAATCGATCTACTCGTGGCGCGGAGCGAATTTCAAAAACATCCTCGCTTTCCCGGAGCGCTATCCCGACGCGCAGGTCTTCAAGATCGAGATGAATTATCGGAGCGTGCCGGACATCCTCAGCGTCGCCAACGCGGCGATCGCTGCGAACGTGCAGCAATTCCGGAAGCAACTCAGCGCGACGCGTCCGACCAATTCGGTCAAGCCCGCCGTCGTAGGCTTGAATGACGGCAGCGAGCAGGCGCAATTCGTGGCCCAGCGGATTTTGGAACTGCGCGATGAAGGCATCGAGTTAAACGAGATCGCAGTTCTCTATCGATCGCATTACCACGCGATCGAATTGCAACTCGAGCTTTCGCGGCGCGGGATCCCTTATGTGATTACGAGCGGCGTTCGGTTCTTCGAGCAGGCGCATGTCAAAGACGTCACGGCATTCATTCGTTTCATCGCCAATCCGCGCGACGAGGTCGCGTTCAAGCGCATGGTCAAGCTCCTGCCCGGCATCGGCGGAAAGAGCGCGGATAATCTTTGGCGCGCCTGGGACAACGGGAATGCTGCAGTAGCAGGGCTCGATGATCCCGGGCAGAACGGCGAGGCCCCCAAGGCTCCTGCTGAAACCGCGCCAGCACCAGCCGGGACCACCGATCCCGGCTACAGCAGCGTCAACTTCGGAGAACGGCTGCGCGCCATGGCTGTCAGTGCGAAATCGAAGAAGGCCTGGGAGCAGCTGGCGCACACCCTCGACGAAATCGCGCCAGGCGGGCAGCCGAATCCGCCGTCGGAAATGATCACGTCGATCGTGGAAGCGGTTTACGACGACTACGCGAAGTCGAATTTCACGAACTACGAGCTGCGCCGCGAAGATCTGAACCAGCTCGCCGCCTTTGCCCGCCAGTTCAAGGACGTGCACGAATTCCTTTCGCAGCTGGCGCTCATCAGCAACATCGATGCGGAACCGGCGCTCGACCAAACGACCGATAACGAAGCCGTAAACCTTTCCTCCGTGCACCAGGCGAAAGGGCTCGAGTATCATACCGTCTTCGTGATCTGGCTGACGGACGGAATGTTCCCGAGCACGCGCTCGTTGGAAACTCGCGATACGATCGAGGAAGAACGGCGGTTGTTTTACGTCGCGATCACCCGCGCGCGCGATGAGCTTTATTTAACGTTTCCCCAGATGCGTTTGAACGCGGGGTACGGCGATATGTTCCAGAGGCCATCACGATTCTTGAAGGAGATTCCGACTGGACTGGTCGAAGATTGGCAAGTCAGAAGACAATGACGAAGCACGAATGACGAATGTCGAAACAATCTCGAATGACAAAGGTTGAAATCGTCGATTAGGCAGAATGGACAACGCGCTTTGATGTTTTTTTGGTCATTCGGGTTTTGCCGTTCATTCGTCATTCGTCATTCGTGCTTCGTCATTTTCGCATGAACCTTTCTCCGGACCAACGAATCGCCGGCGTCCTCGCGCCGCTCTTCGCGTTGCGCACCGAAACCGATTTGGGCGTGGGCGATCTGGAAGCTCTGCGCCAATTCATCGATTGGGCGGCGGGAATCGGGTTCAAAATCGTGCAGCTGCTCCCGATCAACGAAATGGGCGGCGATCACAGTCCTTACAATGCGATCAGCGCCGTGGCCCTGGAGCCGACGACATTACATCTCGCGCCCGAATCGCCTCGGGACCTTTCGCCGGAAGATTTCGATGAGGTCGTGGCCCAACATGATCCGCGGAAGTTGCGCCAGGGCGCGGTCAAGCACGACCGCGTCCGCAGCTTGAAACTGGCCCTCCTGGCGAAATCTTTTGCGACATTTTCGCGGCGCTGCCGGGAGGACCCAAAATATGCAAAAGGGTTCGACGCGTTCTGCGAAAGCGAGAGCGCCTGGCTAGTGGACTACGCCTTCTTCCGAGCGCTCATGGAAGAAAATGGCAACGCGGAAACCTGGGACCAATGGCGCGACGAACATCGCACCGCACATTCGGCGCGCGATTGGCTGGCAGCGCAAACAATCGAGGACCGGCAGCGCTTTGCCCAGCGCGAATCATTTTTCAAATACGTCCAATGGGTCGCATTCGATCAATGGACGGCGGTGAAGGCCTTTGCCGAAGAGCGCGGCGTCGGACTCATGGGTGATATTCCGTTCGGCGTGAATTACTACAGCGCGGATGTTTATTCGCGGCGGGATGAGTTTGCGCTGGACTGGTCCGGTGGCGCGCCGCCCGAGCCCTATTTCAAAGACGACAAGTTCACTCAGAAGTGGGGACAAAACTGGGGAATCCCGCTTTACCGCTGGGACATCATGCGCACCCGGAACCTGGATTGGTGGCGGCAGCGCGTCCGAGGCGTGCGAAAAATCTTTCACGTCTTTCGGATAGATCACGTGCTCGGCTTTTACCGAATCTACGCTTTCCCCTGGCGGCCCGAGCGCAACGCGGAATTTCTCGATCTCTCCTGGGAGGAAATGCGAGAACGGACCAGCGGCGCGATCCCGCAATTTTATCCGCGCGACGATTCTTCGTGGGAAAACGGCGAAGCCAATCGGCGCGAAGGCGAAGATTACCTGCGCGTCGTCCTGGAGGAAGCGGGCGACACGCGCCTGGCGGGCGAAGATCTGGGCACGGTGCCGGATTACGTTCGGCCAAGCTTGCGTTCGTTAGGCGTAGCGGGTTTCAAGATTCCACAGTGGGAAAATTATCCGGACGGCCGTTCGATCCCGGGCAGCGCGTATGAGCGGGTCTCGGTTTCGACCTACGCGACCCACGATCACAAACCGTTGCGGGCGATGTGGCAGGAAGCTTTCGAGGAACCCAGTGCGACGGAGGAGCAGGCGAAACACGACCTGGCTAAGATCGCCGAGTTTGCCGGCGTGCCGGCGCCCAACGCCGACCTGAATTTCGAGCGCGATTTTTACGGGCCCGTGATGGAAGCGCTTTTCCGGAGCGAATCCTGGATCGCCATCGTGATGATCACCGACCTGCTCGCGCGGAAGGACCGGTTCAACGTGCCGGGGACCGCCGCCAATTCGAACTGGAGCCGGCGGCTGCACAAGACGGTAGCCGGTTTGGGCGCGAGCCCGACGATTCGGAAGCGCATGCGGCTCGTCCGCGAGCTGTTGAAGAAGACGGGGCGCGTGGCCCGTTGCTTGTCATCCTGAGCCGCGCAGACGGCGAAGGACCCCACAGCTGCGCAACGGTCACACAAAATACAAAATCGACATGCTCGACCCGAAACATTTCGTAGATCGCGAAAGCGGACTTAGGTGATCCTCTCTGCGACTGTGGGGTTCCTCGCCGTCTGCGCGGCTCGGAATGACAGCCGATCTCCCTTTCCCGAAAAAATCCGAGTTTCATCCCGGCGCATCTGTGGCTAAATAAATTATGAAATCACCCATCAAGGTCGCGATCACCGGGGCTGCCGGTCAGATTGGTTATGCACTGGTTTTCCGCGTGGCGTCCGGCGCTATGTTCGGTCCGGACCAGCCGGTCGCGTTGCACTTGATCGAAATCCCGCCGGGATTCGAGGCGCTTAAGGGCGTGGTCATGGAACTGGACGATTGCGCGTTCCCGCTCCTCAAAAGCATCGTGGCCACGACCGATCTCGCAGAGGGATTCCGGGATGTGAACTGGGCGCTGCTCGTGGGAAGCGTGCCCCGGAAAGCCGGCATGGAGCGGAAGGATTTGCTCGGGATCAACGGCAAGATTTTCATCGGTCAGGGCCAGGCAATTGAGAAAAACGCCGCGAAAGATGTCCGTATTCTGGTGATCGGAAATCCTTGCAACACCAATTGCCTGATCGCGATGAACAACGCGAAATCGATCCCGCGCGATCGCTGGTTTGCCATGACCCGGCTCGATGAGAACCGCGCCAAGGCGCAGCTGGCGCAGAAAGCCGGCGTCGATGTCACTGAGGTGAGCAACGTGACCATCTGGGGAAATCACTCGGCGACGCAGTATCCAGATTCTTACAACGCAAAAATCAAGGCTCGCTCAGCCGCGGAAGTTATTGGCGATGAATCGTGGCTGAAGGAGACGTTCCTCCCGGCCGTGCAACAGCGCGGCGCTGCCATCATCAAAGCGCGTGGCTCGTCGTCGGCGGGCTCGGCCGCCAATGCGATCGTGGATACGGTGCGGGCGCTCACGACCGATACCGCCGAGGGCGATTGGCACAGCGTCGCGGTTTGCTCCGATGGGAGTTACGGCGTCGAGGAGGGATTGATCTGTTCGTTCCCGATCCGCACTCGCGGCGGTAAATGGGAGATCGTGCAGGATGTGCCGCTGAATGAACTTGGCCGCGCGAAGACCGATGCGTCCGTGGCTGAGTTAAAGGAAGAAAAGGGGCTCGTCAGCGAGTTGTTAGGCTGAATCGTCGTCTCGGCCGGCAAGCAGAAACAGCGTGTCATCCCGAGCCGCGCCGACGGCGAGGGATCCCACAGCCGAAGGGAAAATCACGCTAGAACCGCTTCGCGATCCACACAGCGTTGACCTCGCACACGCGGAAGCTGATTTGTGTGACTGAATGTCCGACTGTGAGGTCCCTCGCCGTCTGCGCGGCTCGGGATGACGGCCTCGGGGCGTTAAGGCGATTCGGCGCCGATCAGGCGTTCGAGAGCGTCGCGATACTTATGCGCGGTCTTCTCGATGATGTCGGTCGGCAACGAAGGGGCCGGCGGATTTTTATCCCAATCGACGGTCTCCAGATAATCACGCACGAATTGCTTGTCGAAGCTCGGAGGGCTTTGCCCGGCGACGTATTGATCGGCTGGCCAGAAGCGGGATGAATCTGGCGTGAGACATTCGTCGATCAAGAGCAGCTCGTTCTCATAGAGGCCAAACTCAAACTTCGTATCGGCCACAATGATCCCGCGTTCCGCGGCGTGCGCGCGGCCGGCTTCGTACACTTTCAGGCTGAGATCGCGCACGCGTTCCGCGACATCATCGCCGAGCAGGCGGCAGCATTCTTTCCAATCGATATTTTCGTCGTGGCCGACGTCGCTTTTCGTTGAAGGGGTGAAAATCGGCTCCGGCAATTTGGAGGCGAGTTTCAGACCGGGCGGAAGTGCAACTCCGGACGCCGTCCCACTTTTCTGATATTCCTTCCAGCCTGAGCCCGCCAGATAGCCACGCACGACACACTCTACCGGCAGCGGCTGCGCTTTGCGCACGATCATCGAACGCCCCTGCAACTCCTGGTGATACGACGCAAGCTCCTGCGGAAATTTCTCGATGTCGGCCGTGATCATGTGGTTTTGCACGAAGCCGAAGCGGCGAAACCAAAACGCGGAAAGCTGATTCAAGACGGCCCCTTTACCGGGAATCGGATCAGGGAAAACAACATCAAAGGCGGAGAGCCGGTCGGTCGCGACAAAAAGAAGGGTGTCGCCAAGATCGAAGACCTCACGGACTTTGCCGCTGCGGAGTTTTTTTATCCCGGGAAGTTCGAGTGAAGTGATAGGAGCGTTTTGCACAGGTGAATCTTGTTAGTGGATGGTGATACGTGAACGGTGAATGGCCGAACCTTCACGCGGTCAGATAAAAAACGCCAGTTCCCGATTCACAATTTAGCGATCACCCTGCACCTTCTCGACATGGCCGGCCTCGTCATTAAACCGCGCGCGCGGATTTTGCATGGACACGATTGGGTGTTCTCCGGCGAGGTCTTGAAAGCGTTTGGAAATCCGGTAGACGGCGACATCATTTCGCTGAAGGACGGAAGGGACCATTTGATCGGCAGCGCGATTTATAACAGTAAATCGCAGATCGTGGCCCGGCGCTTTTCGCGTCGAAGACAGGACCTCGACCTGGACTTTTTCCAGCGCCGGATCGCGCAGGCCGCCGAGTACCGGAAGCGGCGCGGCCTGGATTTGCGGCTCTGCCGGCTCGTCTGGAGCGAGAGCGATGGGTTGCCGGGAGTGATCGTCGATCGCTACGGGGATCACGTGGTCTTGCAGACCCTGACGCTGGCGATGGACCAGCGAAAGGCATTGATCGTCGAAGCCCTGAAAACCGCGGACGAATTATCCGGCCTGCGATCGATCATTGAGCGCAACGACGCGCCAGTCAGACGGGCGGAGGGGATGGAACTGCAGACGGGCGTGCTGATGGGCGAAGCGCCGAGCGGACCGATCGTTATCGAATTGGAGCTGGCCGGCCCTCAATCGGCCGGTCTGGGGGCAGGCCGGCTCCAGTTAGAGATCGATCTTCTGCACGCGCAGAAGACGGGATTTTATCTGGATCAACTGGGGCATTACGGGACGGTGGCGCGCTACGCGGAGGGCCGGCGCGTCCTGGATTGCTTTGCGAGTCAGGGTGCGTTTGCTCTTTCGTGCGCGCGAGCAGGGGCAGCGTCCGTCACCGCGGTCGAAGCGAGCGCGGAAAGCATCATGAGTGCACGGCGCAACGGAGAACGGAACGAGCTCAACGTAGATTGGATCGAGCAGGATGTGTTTCAGTTCCTGCGCGCGGCGGAAAAGGCGGAGGCCGAATACGATCTAATTGTCCTCGATCCACCGTCGTTCACAAAGACGAAGGGCGGGTTGCGCGACGCGTTGCGCGGCTATCGCGAATTGCACGTGCGCGCGTTCAAGCTCCTGTCGCGCGATGGAATGCTGGCGACGTTTTCCTGCTCGCATCACGTGAGCGAAGAGATTTTCAATCAGACCATCGCTGATGCGCTGGTGGATGCGCGTCGATCGGCGCGCCGGCTGCACCGTTTCGAGCAGGCGCTTGATCATCCAGTTTTGCCGACGTTACCTGAGACGGAATATTTCAAAGGAGTATTGCTGGAGATGATGCCGGGCAGATGAATGCCGGACGGCCTGAGGGCAGGTCGTCTCCAGGAAGATGATGAGCGCGGAATTGACAGCGGAATTTGCGAAACTTGCTCCGTGGATTTTTCAATTCCGGATCGAGGGTACTGATTATGGCGGCGCAATCAGCGCGGTCGGCGATCCGCGAATGGAGCACTTTCTCCGGTTCGCGCCGGAAGCGGAAACGATTTTGGAGCTCGGCGCGCTGGAAGGCGCCCACACTTTTATTCTCGCGCAACGTCCAGAGATAAAGCACGTGCTCGCGCTCGAAGGCCGCGAAGTAAATCTGCGCAAGGCGAGGTTCGTGCAGAATTTATTGCACATCCGCAACGCCGAGTTCGTGCAAGCAAATCTGGAACACCATGACCTGGCCGCGTTCGGAAAATTTGATGCCGTTTTTTGTTCCGGCCTGATCTATCACCTGCCGGAACCCTGGAAGCTCATCGAGCAACTTCCCGCGATCGCGCCCAAGCTTTTCATCTGGACGCATTATGCGGCGGACGCGGAGGCGCAGACTATTCCGGGTGGTTTGCGGGGAAAAATTCACCACGAAGGTGGCGCGACCGAGCCTCTCAGCGGCATGTCGCCTACCGCTACCTGGCTCACGCTGGAATCGTTGATCTCCTTATTGAACGCGAGTGGATATCGAAGCGTGCAGGTGATGGAGGACGATCCAACACATGCGAACGGACCAGCCGTAACCCTTGGAGCGAGCACCGGCTAGCGCTCGAATTATTTCCCCGGATTCGCTCGCAAGATGACGAGGCGCTCGTCGTTGGTCCGCCAGAGATAAGGCATCACCGGGGTGACGATTTGTCCGAAATCGGCCTGGACCCGCATCGGCGAAACTTTCGCCTGCCAACGCTCCCGATAAGCCTGCCACGCGTTTGGATCGCCCGCGTAACGGAGATCGAAATCGCCGGTCACCACGTAATCGAATCGCTGCCGCTCGAGCAGCGCCGCCGCTTCAAACCAGGGAACGACAGTGGACTTCGCGGCCATCCGTTTCCACTCCGCAGGCAGAATCGATAGCTCACGAATGCCGAGGACCGTTTCGTCTTTTGTCGCATGTTGCTGGAGCCATTCGATCGTGCGCACACGGGTGTCGACATGCTGCGTGCGCATCTGCAAAAGACGCACGCTGGGCCAGGCCAGCGAAAGAGCGATCAGCAGAATCACGACCGGACCGAGCCAGAGCTTACGGAAGCGGCCTAACCAACAACAGAACACCGCCGCGGCGATGCAGAGCGGTGGAACCAGGGAGAGGAGATTGCGGAACGGCTGGAAACTCGACCAAATGACAGCGGACAGGAGGAGGAGCGCGAACGTAACCCAACCGAAGGCGGTGCGCCGCGTCGCTCCGTTCCAGACCATCCAGATTATGCCGGCAAGACCGGCGATTATCACGGGCAGGCCGATCTCCCATTCCGAAATTGCCGCGCGCCAATAGCCCTGATCGGACTGGATTGTCTGATAGAAGCTGGCCAGCCCGCGTAATTCCTCGACGATTTTTCCGAAGTGAAAAATCACGCCCGGTGCGCCGCAGAAGATCCCGGCGAAGAGACCAGCGGCCGCGAGCAAGAGCAAAATTGCCATCGATTTTTTTGGCAGGGAGAGCGTCAGGATCGTGATCAGCAAAGCCGCAAAAACGACGCCGACCGTGTACTTCGCCGCACAGGCGAGGCCCGAGGTAACCCCAGCGAGCAAAGCAAAACGTGCCCTCCACCTGGCGTTCGAAGCGTCCAGGACACGCAGGCGCTGACAAAAATAAAGCGTCGCGAGGACGAAGAACGTCGCGACCGGATCGATGATGACGATCGATCCGCGACTGACCAGCGCGGGCGACAACGCGCTAAAAAGCATTGCGGCCAAACCTGCGCGCGAACCGGCCAGGAGTTTCGCCAGCGCCCCCGCGAGAATAACCGTCCCGATGCTAAAGCAGGCAATGACCAGCCGCCCCACCACGATTATATCCGGCGGCGTAAGAAGGTCGTAGAACTCCCCAAGGTCGTTCCGCAAATCCTGATCGGCCGGCAGGTCTTTCCACAACTTGTGATGATGAAAAATCCGGTAGATCGGAGCGTATCCTTTGACCGCCACCACCGTGAGATAACTGGTCAGCGGCGGGTAGGTGGAAAAGCCAAGATCGAGGTTCCCGGATTTGAGGATCCGAATCGCGGGATGAAGAATGTGGCCTTCATCGACGTAATCGGAATAGGGGAGACCAGAAGCGATCGGACCGAGGCGCAGCAACGCTGCCAGCGCGACTAATGCCCACCAAAGAATCAACTCCTTCGCCTGGGGCCGGTTGACTTCTGGGGCGGGATCGAAGGTTTCCATCTGGTCTGCGGCCGGACCCAAACAAACATAGGCCGGCGCGGGCGATAAAGGATATTCTATCGGGCCATGCAGTGGTTTCTCGCGCTCAACGAAGGTTGCCCCGCTTTCGAGCAATACGCCCAGATGGCGCGGGTCGCCATTCACACCGCGCAGGAATTCACCTCGCTTCAACCGCACGTTCTCTACGATGGCGGCCAGAATGAATTCACCCGATGGCTACGCGATCGGAAAGTGCCGATCATACGAATCCGGACATCACTCTTCCCCGACCTGGTTGATCTGGGCCGGCGCAAGAACGACCAGAATCTGGTCACCGCGCTGCCGGGAATATTTCTGCGGACGGAGCTGCCGCGATTGAAGGAGTCGTTAGGCCTGAGCGATTACGTCTACTACACGGATTGCGATGTCTTCTTCCGCCGGGATCCCGTCCCGCAAATTTCGTGCGTCGCGTGCGAATACTTCGCGGTGGCGCCGGAATTTTCGCGCGAAGATTACGAAAACATGAACACGGGCGCGATGCGGATGAACCTGGCGGGTTTGCTGCGAAAGGACGACGAGTTCAAGGAGTTCATCCGGCAACATATCGACGAACTGCAAAGCGTGGCCTGGGACCAGGGCGCGTACCGGCGCTTCTTTCGCACCGCGGAAGGCGTGCGCCTTTGGGATGAATTACCTCCCGAGCTGAACTGGAAACCGTACTGGGGCGATTACACCGACGCGGCGATGATTCACTTTCACGGGCCGAAACCGTTTCAACGCCATCACATCGGCTCGCACTTCCCCGAGCTGAGAGATCTCACCGGCGGAAGCTTCGAGGAGCTTTGCGACGTTTGGACGAAGCTGCTCGCGAAAGCGAGCTGAGCACGCGGTAATGGCAAGTCGGTTCGGGAAAAATTGTGGAATTCTGAAGTTGTCCCGCTAATATCACGACAGCCGCGCGCGATCCTCCTGCCCGATCGCGCGAAGAGCCCCACGATTGCCATGGCTGAACGAATACGACCGATCGAACAAATGCTGGAGTTAAGCGAAGAGGAAGCAATGTCGCCCGAGCATCTCGATTCCCAGGTCCAAAAGGCGCAGGAGCAGCTCATGCAGCTCAAGCGGCAGTCTGAGCAAATCGAGAAGCAGAAACGGGAGTTGGAAGAGCTGAGCCGGCGCCAGGAAGAACTGGAACGCGGCCGCGCGGAGATGACCGACAAGCTCTCGCGCTCACTTGTGATCCTCGAGCGGGAAGGGTACGATTCGCAAAAAAAGCTCGAGCAGATCCGCGTCACCCACGAAAGTTTCAGCCAGCATTTGCAGTTGCTCGAGGCAATTGAACCGAAGAGCTGGAACCCCGCTGAGTTGCCGAAGGAATTGAGCCGGGCCCTCAGCACGGTGGACGACGCGCGGACGGAGTTCAGCCAGCAGCGCAGCCGCCTCGAAGCGGGCCACAGCGATCAATCGCCGGACCTCGATCTGCCCGAGACATCAGCTGCTCTTAGCGGATTGGGCGGAAGCAAATCGTTCATGCAATGGATGCAGATCGGCTTCGCCCTTTCGCTGCCGTTGATTATTTTTGGGATTATCGCGCTCTTCTTTTTCTTCTGGATGACCGCGAAGGGTCAGTGATTCCGCATGCGCCGCCGAACGCCTAAAACCGGAACGCCGCTCAACCAGAAACAGGAAGAACTTGCCCAGCGCGAATCTCAGCTGCGGGGCGAAATGGAAAAACTCGAGCGCATGATCGCGGAAGCGCCGCGCGTGGCCGAGGAGACGACTCGCCGGCAACGCGAAGAATTACTGGCGCGCGCGAGCGAAGGCCGCAGCCGGCTGGATGTTTCGACCGCGCTTCAGGACAAGCGCTGGGGCGACGATGGCCGGGTCAGTAATCGGCGCGTATCGCTCCGCAAAGAACGGCGCGAAGGCCGGATCATTTTTCTCGTGCTGGTTATCGCGCTTTGTGTCGCGGTCCTCTGGCTGGTGAGCCATTTTCGTTTCTAGCCGGTCGCCCCATGTCCGAGATCGCTGAACTCGACGTGGCGCACGTCGCGAAGCTGGCACGACTCAATCTGACCGAAGAGGAGACGAAGCTGTTTCAGTCGCAACTGGGACGCGTCCTCGAGTACGCGGAGAAATTGCGCGAGCTGGACACGAGCGAAGTGCAATCCGCAGCGCATGCGGTCCCCGTAACCAACGTTTTCCGCGAAGACGAACCGCGCGGGTGGTTGACTGCCGACGAAGCCTTGAGCAATGCGCCGCGGCAGGCCAACGGACTCTTCCTTGTCCCGAAAGTGTTGGAATGAACCTGCCGGATCTGCCTGCGCTCAGCATCGCCGAGCTGCAGCCTCTGCTCCGCCAGCGCGAGGTTTCTCCGCGCGAAGTGCTGGAGGCGCTCCATGCGCGGATCGCTGAGGTCGAACCCCGGATCGACGCGTATCTTTCGCTCGACCTGGACGAGGCGCTGGAACGCGCTGAGAGCGCGGATGTAAGTTTGCCGCTCGGCGGCGTGCCGATCGCGATCAAGGACATCATCAGCGTCGCGGGTCAGCCGTGCACTTGCGCCTCGAATATTCTGCGGAACTACCGGGCACTCTACGACGCTACCGTCATCGAGAAGCTGAGAGCAGCGGGCGCAATTCCATTTGGGAAAACGAACATGGACGAGTTCGCCATGGGCGCATCTACGGAAAACTCCAGCGTGAAACCGACTCGGAATCCCTGGGACTTTTCGCGCGTGCCCGGAGGATCCAGTGGCGGCTCGGCCGCGGCGGTGGCGGCAGATGCGGCGTTCGGCGCGCTCGGCACGGATACGGGAGGATCGATCCGGCAACCGGCGGCGCTCTCCGGCGTGGTAGGATTGAAGCCGAGTTATGGCCGCGTCTCGCGTTTTGGTCTGGTCGCGTTTGCCTCGTCGCTCGATCAGGCCGGCCCCCTCACCAAAACGGTGGGCGACGCCGCGTTGATCATGAACGCGATTGCAGGATCCGATCCAAGAGACTCGACCTGTCTGAACGAGCCAGTGCCGGATTACGCGGCGAGCCTCGAAAAAGACCTGCGCGGAATACGGCTCGGTCTGCCCAGGGAATACCTGATCGATGGAATTGATCCGCAGGTGAGGTCGGCGATCGAACAGGCGGTAATGCAATTGCGCTCGTTAGGCGCGGAGATCCTCGATGTGTCTCTGCCTCACACGGAATACGCCATCGCCTCTTATTACCTGATCGCCAGCGCGGAGGCGTCGGCGAATCTGGCGCGTTTCGACGGCGTCCGTTACGGCCATCGTGCGGAGAACCCGCAGAACCTGCTGGATCATTATGGACGGACTCGGGAAGAAGGATTCGGCCCGGAGGTGAAGCGGCGCATTATCCTCGGCACCTACGTTCTCAGTTCGGGATATTACGAAGCGTATTACGCGCGCGCGCAAAAAGTGAGGACGCTGATTCGCCGCGATTTTGCCGAGGCCTTCGCGAAGGTCGACGCGGTCATCTCGCCTACTTCCCCCGCCCCGGCTTTTTCTCTCGGGGAGAAAAGCGCCGATCCTTTGCAGATGTATCTGGCGGATATTTTCACGAATGCCGCGAACCTGGCCGGCATTTGCGGGATCAGTTTGCCGTGCGGCTTTGCTCAGATGGAAAACGGAACACGGCTGCCGGTTGGGTTGCAGCTGTTGGGTCAGGCATTCGACGAGGGAAGGATTCTGCGGATCGCGCACGCCTATGAGCAGAGCACGGAGTGGCACAAGGAGCGGCCGCCGTTGGCGAGGGGAAAACGCCCAGCGTCCAGCGTTCAACTTTGAACTCCGAGGAGGATTGGATGGATCGGCCGGCGACCTTTCGCGTGCTCCTTTGCGCGTTCGGAGCGGTGCTGTTTGTTTTTGCCCTGGTGCCGATCCTGCACTGCCTGCGCGGACACAGCATCAAGGACTACCTTGTCTGGTACGAGACTGGACAGCAGGTGCTGCGCGGCGGGGAGGTGTATCCGAACCAGTGGCACAAGTTCCCGTTCATGTATCCGCCCTCCTGCGCGCTGTTTCTGGCCCCGCTCAGCGCGCTGGGCCAGACGGGCCTCGTGGTCACACTCGTGTTGGTCAACGCAGCGGCGTGGATTTGCTGCATTGTTTTTTCGGCGCGGCTGGCCACCGGGGAGCGATCGCGCGCGCATTTCCTGGTTTACTTCATCCCGAGCTTCATCGTCGCCGTTTACGTCTGGGGAAATTTCCTGCTGGGGCAACCGAGTCTACTTCTCCTCGCGCTCATGCTCGGAGCGTTCATCGCTCTGCAAAAAAGGTCCTTCATTCTTGCGGGAGGATTGATTGCGCTCGCGGCCGCGATCAAGGCATTCCCCGTTCTGGCCCTCGTTTATCTGGTTTATCGCCGGTACTGGGTCGCCGCCGGGACGCTCGTTCTGACGCTGACCTTCCTGTTAATCGTCGCGCCAATTCCTTTCCGCGGATTTGCGCAGGCGAAACAGGATCTGCAAAGATGGTCGAGCGGGATGCTGCTGAAATACGATGAGAGCGGCGTCGGCCAGCGGGAAGGGCGCAGCAATTCGTGGAGAAACCAATCGATCTGGGGAGTGTCGAATCGGCTCTTACGCCAGGTGGAATACGATCACAGCTACAAACCGCATACGCCGGTCTACGCGAATTTTGCGGACCTGAATTTCAAGACGATGAATGTGATCATCGTCGCGCTCGGTTTGTTGCTGGGGCTGGCCTATGTCGCGGTGATGCCGGCAGCGTCGCGGCGTAATCCAGAGACCGATGCGATCGAGTTCGCGCTGTTATTGCTGCTAATGCTGATCTTCACGCCATTGAGCTTTGGTTATCTCTTCGCGTGGTTGCTCTATCCATTCACGGTAATCGTCCAGCGGATTCTGAGGGCGCCGGGGTCCCGGATCTTGCCCGGCCTAACGATCGCTGCAATCGCGCTCCTTTCACTTTCGATTCCGTTCCGGATTTTGGCGCAAGCCTACGGCAGCACAATGCTGGCAGCGCTGCTGCTGTTCGTCGGGCTCGCGCTTGAACTGTGGCGGATGAAGCGCGCGAATGCCTAGTCGCGATCGACGGGACGCACGGGCAACGCGATTTCGAGATCGGAGCGTGGCGGCATTTGCGGGCCCGCCTCTTCTTGTGAAGCAATTGTCCTGCGGCGGAAACGCAGCCGGGAGGCTGCGGCGAGCCAGCGAAAGGCAAAACGCAAGGCAACGCCAAGACTCATCTTCGACATCCCCCTCGCCCGGTCGCGGAAAACGATGGGGACTTCCACCACGCGCAGTTGTTTCCCCCCGTGAACGATGGCCTCGAAGGCGATCTTGAAGCCGGTCGCGGCAGGAGTGAATTTCAGCAGGTCGGTTTTCCGCATCGCAAAGAAACCGCACATGGAATCGTGCACCCCGGTCAGCGGAAAGGCGATGCCGGCCGCGACGCGTGACATTACTTTTCGCCAGGCCGGCCATCCCGGGGTTGACGCGCCTGCCACGTAGCGGCTGCCAATCACCATGTCGGCAGTGCCGGCCAAAATAGGAGTCACCAGCTCGGAGATTTTCTCCGGGGGATGGCTGAGGTCCGCGTCCATCACGACGAGAAGATCGCCGCGGGCTGCGCGCGCGCCGGCGATCACCGCGCCTGAGAGCCCGAAAGCCGGCGCGTCCCGTTCCAGCAAACGCACGGGAGAAGAAGCGGTATAGGATCGAATGCGATCGGGCGTCCCGTCGGTAGAGCCGTCATCCACAAACAAAATCTCATCGGGCATCGGGCGGCATTGCAGGAGCCGGCCGAGGAGTGGCTCAATATTATCGGCTTCGTTCAGCGTCGGGATGATGACCGAGATCATGAGCTGGAATCGGCGTCGGCGGACGAACGATAAGTCGCCCGGATGACGCTCTGAGGTTTCTCGCTCACGCCGAGGTAAATTCTGCCGACGTACTCGCCCAAAATGCCGAGGAGCACCAGTTGCGTGCCGGAAAGCAACAGCATCGCGGCCATGAGCGAGCTCCAGCCGGTCGGCACTTTGTTGAGCATGCGTTCCACCACCACCTCGATCACGGCGAGGAAACCCAGCCCGCTCGCGACCAGTCCCGCAAACGTCATCAGACGCAGCGGCAGGACCGAGAAATTGACCAGCATGCTCATCCAAAGCCGGATCAATTTCCGCCAAGTGTAGCCGCTCCGCCCGAGTTCGCGCTCCACGTGGCGCACCCGCGCGACGCCGACATTCTGGGTGACCTGGAAAATGAGTCCGTCAATATACGGATACGGATTCCGCGACTTCGCCACCTCATCGGCCACGAGCCGGCTGACGCAGCGGAAACTCGAGAGATAAAGTTTCCTGGGCTTATCCACGACATAGTCCGCGATGAAGTTCGTGAGCCTGCTGCCGAGATTTCGCCACCAGGCGTGTTCCTTCCGATCGTAAATCGCGTAGACAACGTCCCGCCGTTCCGCTTCGGCGATGGCCAGAAGTTTCAATGCCTCGGACGGCGGATTCTGCAGGTCGTCATCCATGTTTACGACGTAGCGGCCCGAGCTGGCGCGCAATCCGGCGAGGACAGCATTGTGTTCACCGAAATTTCGCGAAAGGCTCAGGAACGTCATCGGGATGTGGCTTTCCCGGGTCAACTTCAGCGCGATGGCTTCGGTCTCATCGCGGCTGCCGTCGTTGACCAGGATCAATTCGAAACCGCCTGGCACCTCGAGCGCTGCCAGCTCGCGATAAAGCGAGGGCAAGGTCAGGGCCGCGTTGAAGAGCGGGATGACGATGCTGAGGTGCGGAGTGGATTCATCCATTTTTTCGAGCGATGGCAAAGAGAGAGGTGCCGAACGGCAACGATACGTGACGGCTGGCGTTCAATTCAAGAGCGGCCATTGCTCGAAAGGCCGAATTCAAGAAAGGCGGCAGCGGCCTGAAGTCCGATCGCGGCTGCTCGAGCGGCGGACGCAGACGGCTCCACCAGCGCAACAGCGCGATCGGCGGCGTAAAGGCAGCGTTCCAGTAGGTCAATCTTTCCACCTCGAAATTCGCTCCCTGCAAAAGTGTCCGGACCTCGCGCGATGTGTAACGTCGGTCCACCTCCACCGCGCAATCGTGCGCGCCTTTCAAGAACTCGAAGGCGGCCAGGTTCACGATCAATCTACCGCCGGCGCGCAGGACGCGATGCGTTTCGTGCGCGGCGAGCGCGTCGTCCACGCCCGCGTGACTCCACACATCGATCGACAAAACATAATCGAAAGCGGACTCGGGGAATGGGAGCTCGTGAACGCTGGCCCGCAGCACGCGAGCATCCGCCGCGCGGCCGGTGGCGAGCTTCACCGCATGCTCGCTCTGATCAATTCCGGTCAGGTCGGCGTCGGGAAACTTTTGTCGCAGCGCCCGGAGCATTCCTCCGGTGCCGCAGCCAGCGTCGAGCAGTGAAAAATTTTTGTGAAGCGGTTCAATCGAATCCACCACGTGCGCGCGGAGTGCCTGGTACCACCAATAGTGGTCCTCAACCGCGCGCATGATGTCGTGTTCATCCGGCGACATGCGAAATGATCATGGTGTGGCGGGCTTTTGCGGGAACGTCTCGGCTAATCGGTACAGTTTCGGCTCGTCCGCGTCGACGGCCCAAAAGGAAAGCTTGGCGCCGGCCGGAAGTCCCGTCGTGGGAAACGTCGCAGTCCAGCCGGACCAGAGTTGATCCATGCTTCGGAAACGTTTCACGAGGGCTGGACGCATTTCGAAGGAATCCGAGATCGCGTAAATAATCCCTTCCGGATCTGCTGCGGTCTGATAGGCGACGACCACGCAATCCGCCGGCCGGCCTTTCGCCCTGAGAACGGCCCATCCGGTCGCGCGCGTCATCTGCGCATCCACCGCGGCCAAAGTGTCGCAAGCACCGGTCGCGCTTTTGCCGTCGGCGATTTCACGCGGAAGCGCGCTGAGATGATTCGTTCGCAGCAGCGGCGGCCGGAGCAATTTCAACCGATCGAGCGAGTCGGAATTCTCCAGAACGGGTCTGGCGTCGCCGGGGTAGGTGGTTTTTTTGATGACCTCCGACGTATCGATCGCCGCGCTGAAAAGAACGGCGGCACGGGCGAGCCGGTCGTTCGCGGATAACGCCCGGAGAAAAAAACGTGTGTTCGCCGCGCAAATTTTATAAGGCACGAGATAGCTGAGAAGGAGAAGCGAACAGATCGCGAAGAGCAAGCTGCGCGACCGGGTGGAACGATATGCAGTTGCGATCTCGGTTCCGACAATCGCCAGCAGCGCAATGACCGCGACCGTGAGAAAAAGCGAAAAGCTCACGTAACGCGACGCCAACGCGTAGCGGGCGCCGTATCCGACCCGGCCCAGACACGCGAGAACGGCGCTGCCGATGGCGTAGAAACCGAGCGCGAACCACGGGATAGTCCTGCCGATAAAAACGCGGTCGCGCACTCGCCGGAGTGAATAAATCAGGACAGCGAAAAAGAGGGCAAACTGGACCGCGCCAAAAATTGTTGCGGACGCCTCAGGCGAATTTTTCATCGCGTAAGCCAATCCGCCTCCGAGAAATTCCAAAATGAAATGCGCGTACTCGAGCGCAGAAGCGGCGGGCGCAAACGTCGGGAGATACTCAGGTTTGTGATACCCCCAGAAATAGCCGGCGGCGCAGACGGCACAGACGCTCAGCCACGCGGCCAGCCACCATCCCCACCGCCTCACGAATTGGATCAGGAAAAGCGCCGGAAAAGTCAGACCCCAGGCCAGCAGCCCGTGCGGTAAACTGAAGCTGCTGGCAATGGCGAGCAGGGCGCAGATCAGGAACTTCCAGAGTATCGGAATGTTCGTGGCGATTGCGACCAGAGCCGCGACAATAAAAAGAGCCGGGAGAAAAGAAGGAAACCCGGAAGCGAAGATCCAGAGCTCGTATTGCGCCGGCGAAAAAATCGTGATCGCCATTAGCCAGAAGCAGATCGCTAAAGCCGGCAGACTCAGGCGCGCCCGCTTCAGCAAAAACAAAATGCCGGCAGCAGTGAGCCAGCAGCACACCACCGAAATCATCATCTGCTCGCGCACATCCCAGTGACCCCTGGCCGACAGCAGGAAAATTAGCTTAGGCAGAATTGTGCGGCCTTCCTGTTGCTGCGCGAAAATATCCGCGAAGGTCAACTGGCCGGTGTGTGCCTTGACGATTAGTTCCGCCATTGCCCAGTCGTCCAGTGTCGGCACTTCCACTCCGTACTTCCGCACCAGATTGCTGGTGTGAATCATTGGGACCAGCGCGACGAGACAGACCACCATCCAGCAAATCTTTTGGTGGCGCGCGGCCTGTGCGAGGACCAGTCGAACCGTCGATTCCACCCGCAGCCAGATTCCCTTCATCGCAGGCCTGTTCCCCAACGCCGGTGGAGAAATCGTTCGATCGGCGCGAACAGAATCTTGTCCGTGAGCAGGCCGATCAAAACGATCACCAGCATGACGCCGATCACCTGGTCCATCGCGTGCAGTTCGCGTCCGTAATGCAGAAGATGTCCAAGGCCGAAACCGGTCAGGATGGTCACGTAAATTTCGGCCGCCATGAGCGAGCGCCAGGCGAAGGCCCAGCCTTGTTTCATTCCGCTGACCAGGTAGGGCAGCGATGCCGGCAGAATGACTTTGGTCCACTTGTGCAACCCTTGCGAGCCCATCGTCCGCGCGGCCCGCGCATAAATCGGCGGAATGTTACGCACGCCGGTATCGGTCGCGATCACGACGGACCAGACCGTGCCCATGATCACGACGAACAACATCGCGCTCTCGGTTTGCCCAAACCAAAGCAAGGCCAGCGGGATCCAACAAACACTCGGCAAGGTTTGCAATCCCAGTGCCAGCACCCCCACCGTGTCCTCGACAAATTTCCACGCCGACGTCAACAACCCCAACGGCAACCCGATCGCGATCCCGATCAAATAACCAACCACCAGCCTGCGCACGGTGACCCCCGTGGCTTGCAACAATGTTCCATCTCGCACCGCGCCCATGAGGTATTCCCCGACGCTCTGCGGCGATGGCAACAGAATCGGCGACCAGATCCCCGCGCGGACAACGGCCCACCAGGCCGCCAGCAGGGCAAGGAAAAAAATCGAGGCGAGGAGAATGCGTTTCATTACTCGGCGACCTCCCCGCTCGAGTGGCCTTTAAGCGCACGCGTGATTTCGGCGGCGTGCTGCGCCAGCTCGATGCTGTTGATGTCGCGCGGACGCGGGAGCGGGATATCGAATTGTTCGCGAATACGTCCCGGATTGCGCGAGAAGAGAATCACGCGGTCAGCCAGGCAGACCGCTTCACGCACGTTGTGAGTGACGAAGACAATCGTCTTGCGCCGCTTTTGCCAGATGCGCTGGATGTCGCTGTAAAGTTGCTCTCGCGTCAGCGCATCGAGGGCGGCGAACGGTTCGTCCATGAGCAGCACGCGCGGATTTGGCGCGAGCGCGCGAGCGAGGGCCACGCGTTGCTTCATTCCGCCAGAAAGTTCGTGGACGTGCGCGGCCGAGAACTTCTCCAGGCCGACCAGCTGCAGAAAAAACTTCGCCACTTCCAGGCGTTCCTTGTTGGTCAGGCCCGGCTTAAGTTTTAATCCGAACATGACGTTGCCGATCACGTCGAGCCATGGAAAGAGCGCCGACTCCTGGAACATGACGAGCCGGTGCCGGCCCGGGTTGAGCACGGGAGCGTTGTCGGCCATCACTACGCCCTGGTCCGGCGCTTCGAGGCCCGCGATGATGTCGAGCAGAGTCGATTTGCCGCAACCGCTCGGCCCGACCAGGCAGACAAATTCTCCTTCGCTCACATCGAGCGAAACGTCATCCAGCGCATGCACCGTCTGCCGAGAGGTGCGAAACCACTTCGAGACCTTCTCGACGCTCAGCTTGGCCGGGGGCGGCCCGAGTAACTCCTCCTGGAGCGACATCAGGGTTTTTCGAACAGCTTCGACAAATCAGGCGCGCTCTTGATGAAGCCGGCCTTGATCGAGTTCTGGAGAAAGCTCTCGATCGACGCGCGCGGCGCGTCCGCTGTAAAAGTGATCCGCTTCCATGATTGGGCGATCAGGTCGGGCGCCATGTCGCTCTTCGTCTCTTCCAGCAGTTCCGCTCGCACGAGCTTTTGGGCTTCTTCCGGATTCTTTGCCATCCATTCCGTCAACTCGGCATGGGCTTGCGCGAACTTCCGGGCCAACTCCCGCTGCGCCGAGAAAAACTTCGCGCTCGAGACCAGCACCGTGGTCGCGACATCTTTTTCTTCCACGAGAATCTTGCCGCCTGACTCCCGCTCCAGCCGGGAGACCCACGGTTCCACGGTCCAGACCGCATCGATCTTTTTCTGCTGGAACAGCGACAGCTGATCGGGGTTTTGCGTGGGCAGGACTTGCGCGTCGCCGCCGAGCTGCGTGATTTTCAAACCGCCCGCGGTCAACCAAGCGCGACAGGAAATATCCTGAGTGTTGCCAAGTTGAGGAGTGGCAATTTTTTTGCCCCGAAAATCCGCCGGTGTTTTCAGGTTTTGGTCCGGTTGCACCACCAGCGCCGCGCCGCCATTCGCGGCACCCGCGAGCAAGCGAACTTCGGCGCCGTTCGATTTCGTATAAGCGTTCAAGGCCGGACCGGGCCCGACGTAAGTGAGGTCGATCGATTGCGCGAAGATGGCTTCCATCGCGCTCGGGCCCGCGTTGTACACGAACCATTCGATCTTGATCCCGGAACCAAGCCGCTGTTCGAACCAGCCTTTGCCCTGGCGCGACATGTTATGCGCCACGAGCGCCTGGGCGTGGGTAATATTTGGGAAGTGACCTACTCGCAGGACGGCGGGATCGGCGGCCCTCACCAAACCGGTAAACGCAAGGGTGAGGGATAAAAGCAGCAGGGAAATCGTTTTCATAAATTATGAGGCCCGATCTTCTGCAATCAGTACCAAGAATCGATTTTCGAGACAGCTAAAACCTTATTTTTTGGCTTCTATTTTACTGATGCCGGCAGCATCGAGCTGACGATTCAAGGCGGGAAGATCTTCGGCCTCGATCGCCTGCCAGCGTTGAATGATGGAGGGCGATTCACGCTGCAGATCGGCCACGGCTGCTTGAATCGCAGGCGTCGGCGCAGCATCGACTTTTTGCATGGCTCCAAACAGCATTCCGAGTTTTTCCAAAAGCTCCAGGCTCAGCGTGCCGTTCGCCCGGCGGCTTGGCGGGCCGGCGAGCTCATGAAGCTTTTTGTCTACCGCATCGAGTTGCGCAGTTACGGGATTTCGTCCGGCCCGTTCTTTCGCGTTGCCAATTTCGGCGCTCAACCAGCCGAGTCCTTTGTTCACCGTTTCAAGCGCGGGCCGGATTTCGTAAAGCACTTTGCTCAATTCAAACTGTTGCGCCAGGTCCGCCGACGAAACTTTGACCCGTGGATCCATTCTGATTGAGAGCGGTTGCGTGAAGCTCTTTCCGTTCTCCGTCAGAACGATCGAGTAATCGCCTGGCATCACCCACGGCGAAGTCGCTTCGGGAGGCGTGTTGTGAGGCACCGCGGTCATCGGATATTCCGGATCGATGCCGGGCAGTGGCGCGTAATGCATGTCCCAAAGAAAACGGTGCAGCCCGCGCTCGCCTGATAAAGTTTGCGGGGGCCGAATCCAATACGCCGGGATCTTTAATTTCGGATCGGGCGGCGCCACAGCGTCGGCGCTGGAGTAACGGCGCACCAGATTCCCTTTTGTATCCTTAATCTCGAGGGTGATCGCGCCGGTCGCTTTTTCCGCCAGACGATAATCGATCATAGCGCCGTCCGGCGGATTCTCTCCGGCTGGTTCGTCCGGCGGCATGGGTGTGTCGGTGTTTAAACTCGCCCGTATGCGCAAGGCCGTCTGCGGTTTGAAGAGCAGAGTTTCTTCCCTGTTCGCTTCGATCTGACGCAAAGGCGTGATGTTATCCAGAATCCAAAAGCCGCGTCCGTGCGTCGCGACCGCGATGTCGTCATCTTTGACGATCAAATCTCGCACGGACGTCGCCGGCATATTCAGCCGCAGCGGCTGCCAGTTCTCGCCCTCGTCGAACGAAAAATAAACCGCGCGCTCCGTGCCCGCGAAGAGCAGCCCTTTTCGCCCCGTGTCTTCACGGACGACGTTCACCGTTTGGCCGCCGGGAATTCCTTTCACGATCTCGTTCCAGCTCTTGCCGCCATCACGGGTCCGATAAATGTGCGGACGCAAATCGTCGAGGCGCATTGTATTCACCGCCGCATAGGCTGTGTTTGCATCGAAGTGTCCGGCGTCGATCAGTGAAATCTTTTGCCACGCGGTAATCTGCGGGGGAGTGACATCGGTCCATTTCTTTCCGCCATCGGTGGTGACGTGAATCAAGCCGTCATCCGTGCCGGCCCAGATTCGGTTTTGATCGAGTGGTGAAGGCGCCACCGTGTAGATCACGCCCCGCGGCGTCGGCGCGGCCGTCGGTTGCGAACGATATTTGCCAACCGTGGCCGGAACTTCAAAGGTCTGGCGTGTCAAATCGTGGCTGATTTGTTCCCAGTTCTGTCCGCCATCGCGCGTTGTCCAAAGACTGTTGGCGGCGAAGAAAAGAATGTGCGGATCAACCGGCGAGAAAATCACCGGCTGCGTGCGCAACATCCGGAACTCCGGGGAGCGAAACAGGTTCGGCAGGATGTCTTGCGCCTGTGCGGTGCGGCGATCGTAACGCGTGAGTTTCCCGCCATACACAATATCGGGATCGAGCGGATCGGGCGCGACGTAGCCGTATTCCTCCGCCGCGACCGGATGCCAGTCGCGAAAGGTAATCTCGCCATCGTTCCCGCGACTCGAAATGCAAACCGAGCCGCTCTCCTGCTGGCCGCTGCATAACCGATACGGAAAGGCATTGTCCGCGCTGACGTGATAGAGCTGCGCGGTGGATTGATTGAACCACGAACTCCAGGTTTCGCCGCCGTTGACGGTGACGATCGCGCCCTGGTCGCTCGCGAGCAGAATAATCGCGGGATTGTTTGGATTGACCCAGACGTTTTGGTAGTCGTCGCCGCCGGGCGCGCCCCGGAATGCGCTCCAGGTTTTCCCGCCATCAATCGATTTCCAGCAAACGACCGTCGCCGAATAAATGACGTTCGCATCCTTCGGATCGAATCGGACCACCGGCAGATCGCCGCCGCCAATAGCGAGGCCGGGACGCACATCGGTCGTGGCGACGGACCAATTTTCCCCGCCGTCGTCCGATCGATAAAGCCCTGCGACTTTCTCCGTGCCGACCGCGGCGAACAGACTTTTGGGCGAGCTCGGAGCGAGGGTGAGATTGGCTTGAACTATTCCCGCGGGCAGACCTTGGGTGAGCTGGTTCCACGTTTTACCGCTATCGATCGATTTGAAAATTCCGCCGTTGCCGCCCTTCCAATTTCCATTTTCCCACGGGCCCTCCCGCGCCTCCCAGAGCGAAGCGTAAACGATTTCAGGATTCGACGGATCGATCACCACGTCCGCGCCTCCAGTATTTTCATCACGGTAAAGAACCTTCTCGAAATTCTTGCCGCCATCAGTGGAACGAAAAATCCCGCGCTCTTCGTTAGGCCCGTAGGGATGACCCGCGGCCGCGACAAAAACGCGATCGGCGTTCCGTGGATCGATCGCGATCTGCGCGATTTGCTGAGCATCGCGCAAGCCGAGATGCGACCAGCTCTTTCCCGCGTCGGTCGATTTATAGATGCCGTCGCCAACAGAAAGGTCTGGCCGGTGCAAACCTTCCCCGCTGCCGACGTAGATTATTTCCGGATTCGAAATCGAAACCGCCATCGCGCCCACCGAACCGGTGGGCTGATCATCGAAGATTGGTTGCCAGGTCCGGCCATAGTCGGTCGTTTTGAAAACGCCGCCGTTGACCGGCGCCATGTAAAGAACGTTTGGTTGCGAAGGGACGCCGGCAATGGCGCGGGTTCGTCCGCCGCGGTGCGGGCCGATGTTCCGCCAACGCAAGATCTGCGTGAAGTCCGGCTCAGGTTCCGCGCCGGCGTTCGCCTGGACGCTGAAGCCAAACACGAGAAGAGCGAGCCAGCGTAAATGCGTTTTTCTTTGGGAGGAGAACCGTAGGATTTTCGCATCCATCCGGGCACCTTCGCCGCCACCAAGATTCTTGCCAGCGACTAAACGCGCCGACAGGATGGGCCCGTGAAGATTCACCTCGTCCCCAGCATCAGCACCCTGGCGGCTTGCATGGTTTTGCATGCGGAAGCGCAGGGCCCGGCGCCTACTCCCATCTTTTCTCCTGCTCCTGCTCCTGCTGCCGCGGCGCCGGCAATTCAAGAACAGAGCGGCGTTCATGAACTAACAAAGGCGGATCTCGAAGCCTTTCTCGACGCGCTTCTTCCGGCTCAGTTGGCCAGCCGGGACATCGCGGGAGCGGTTGTATCGGTGGTGAAGGATGGGCAGGTCCTGCTGGCCAAGGGATACGGGTATTCCGACGTCGCGGCCAAAAAACCTGTCGTGGCGGATCGAACCCTCTTTCGTCCCGGTTCCATCTCGAAGGTCTTCACCGCCACGGCCGTGATGCAGTTGGTCGAACAAGGCAAACTCAATCTCGATCGCGACGTGACCGACTACCTCGACTTCGCGATTCCCAAGACCTTCCCGGAACCGATCACGCTCCGGCGTCTCCTTACCCACACCGCCGGGTTCGAGGAGACGCTGAAGAATTTGTTCCTGGCTAGCGCGAAAGAAATGCGGCCGATCCGCGATTATCTCGTCGCCGCGATGCCGCAGCGGATTTTCCCGCCGGGCAAAGTGCCTTCGTATTCAAACTATGGTTTGACCCTGGCCGGTTACATCGTGGAACGGACTTCGGGCGAACCGTTCGAAAATTATGTAGCCGCGCACATTCTGGCGCCGCTGCGCATGGAGCACTCGAGTTTCGCCCAACCCCTGCCCCCTGCCTTGGAAGCCGAAATGTCGGTGGGTTATAATTCCGCCGCAAAACCAGCGAGGAGCTTCGAGTTTGTGCAATCTGCCCCGGCCGGCGCCCTTTCGACTACCGCGACGGACATGACGCGTCTTATGCTGGCCTTCCTGGCGGAGGGCACCCTGGACGGCGCTGCCATTTTGAAACCAGAGACCATTCGCGAAATGGAGGCGAAACAATTCCAGCTGCATCCCGCGCTCCGCGCGCTGGGCCTCATCTTGATGGAATATCCGGGAAACGGCCAGCGCGTCGTCGGACATGCGGGCGATTCGTTTTTTTTTCACAGCGACATGATCCTCATGCCCGACGCGCATATCGGTCTTTTTATCTCCTACAACAGTGCCGGCTCTCGCTTCGGCGGCGGTCGCGGCGAAGTCATCCGTGCGTTTTTGAATCGATATTTTCCGGACCCGGCCTCCGCGCCGCCGGAAGTGGACCCGAAAATGGCTGAAGCCGATGGCCGTGCAGTCTCCGGCTTCTACACCACCAGTCGCCGATCTGAATCTTCGTTTCTAAAAATCGGAGCCATCCTGGGTCAATTCGCGGTGCGAAGCGACGCCAAGGGGATTCTAACCCTGGAGGGATACAAGAATTTGCGCGGCAACTTAAAACGCTGGCGCGAGATTGGGCCGCTTCTCTATCAGGAAGTGGACGGACCCGATCTCCTGGCGTTTCGCCGCGACGACAAAGGCGCGGTGACAGAGCTGGTCACGAATCCGGTAACGTTAGAGCAACGGGTCACAGGCCCGGCGACGAGGAGCCTGATCCTGCCGCTCATCGGCGGAAGTCTGGCGCTCCTGATTGCGACGGTACTCCTCTGGCCCGTCGCGGCCCTGATTCGGAAACGTTACCGCCGGCCCTTGCCCTTATCGCCGGGCGGTCGCTTTCTTTTTCGCCTGTCCCGAATCGTCTGCATCCTGCAGCTCATTCACGTGGCTTTGGTGGCCTTCCCGACGAGCCGCGTGGACACCAATGTTTCCTACATCGGCGAGGGACTAAATCCCTGGCTCACGGCCTCGCACGTAGCGGGATGGCTTGCCGCAGCCGGATTGATCGTGCTCGCCATCGCGGCGGTGAGATTCTGGAAAACTCCGGAGCTGGGTTGGTGGCCTCGCGTGCACGCAACGTTGCTCCTGCTCGCCAGCGCCGCCTTCGTTTCCTTTGGGTGGCATGTCCACCTGCTGAGCCCCTCGCTGAAGTTCTGACGCTCTTTCTGATCGGCGAAAGTGGAGCCGAAGACGGGATTCGAACCCGTGACCTACGGTTTACGAAACCGTTGCTCTACCAACTGAGCTACTTCGGCCTGACTGCGGAACGCGGGAACATGCCACCCAGCCGCGAAGCCGCAAGCCTCACGAGCGGCTAGATTCGATGGAATCGAGAGCGGCATCTGCTAGAGCGTGTCATGCACTTTGGCTATCTCGGGCGAAAACGCGGTAGGGATAGCGCGCTGCGCTGTCCGAGACTCGTGAATGAGTCCGTAGGACGAAGGTTCCAAGCCCACCCCCGCGCATCGGACGCCGCAGCGCGGCGTCCCTGCCTAGCAGCTTGCAACTGCGACGCGCCAAAGTGCATGACACTCTCTAGAGGGGCGCAACCGCCATGAATCGGCTCGAAGAAATTTTGCGGGAGAAGCGTTCGGAGATCGAGCGGTTGCGGCCTCGACGGGAGGAGTTGCGCGAAGCGGCCCTGCTTCGAAACGATTTTCGTAGCTTTATTTCGGCACTTCAGCGAGGTCCCGGTCAGCTCGCGCTCATCGCTGAAATAAAGAAGGCGTCGCCCTCGGCCGGCGTGATCGTCGAGTCATTCGATCCGCTCGCGATCGCAAAAAATTATGCGCGCGCCGGGGTGGACGCAATTTCTGTCCTGACCGACGAAAAGTTTTTTCAGGGACACCTCAGCTATCTGGCTCCAATCCGGGAAGCAGTACCCCAGCCGCTGCTGCGAAAGGATTTCATTCTCGACGAAATCCAGATCACGGAAGCGGCCGCCGCGGGCGCCGATGCGATCCTTCTAATCGTGGCAGCGCTCGCGCAGGATCAACTCGTTGTCTTGCTGGAGACGGCCCTGACTTATCAGCTCGATGCGCTGGTTGAGGTGCACACCCTGGCGGAATTGGACCGCGCGCTGGAAACAAGCGCGCAAATCATCGGCATCAATAACCGCGATCTCACCACGTTTGAGATCGATCTGGGCGTGACCGAGCGACTGAGCGAGAAAGTGCCCGCTGGAATTATCCTCGTGAGCGAGAGTGGAATCAGAACTGCGGAAGACCTGGCGCGGATCAAGGCCTGCGGGGTGGACGCGGTTTTGATCGGGGAGGCGCTGATGCGCGCGCAGAGCGGATCGATCGATCTGCCCTCAGCGCGGAATGGACGCTAGAGCGCCGGCCCGGAACCGGATCACGAGGAGAATATCCGCTTTATCGCACCCCAAATGCTTGGAGGCGGGCCGCCACTCGATGGCGAAGGGCGCGCCACCAGCACAGGGACATTCGCGCGATTCACAATGCTCCGGGTCAGGTCGCCCATGATGTAATGGCCCAACGGACCCCGATTGTGCGACGAGCCAGTCACGATCAGGTCGTGCTTGCCTACGCCTACTTCAGCGAAGACCTGGCTGAGGACGATTCCGTGCCGGATGCGCACCTCCACCGCCACGCCGAGTTGCTCCAGGCTTTTCTTTTGCGAGAGCAGATTGCGCCCGAGCTCGGAGCCGGACGCGAGCAGTCGATCAACGTCTTCCTCGAGGCGGACGAGATCGGCGTAAATGGCCGGCGGTTCCGCCATGACGTGCAAGAGAGTGACGGACGCGCCCACCGCCGCGGCTACTTTGCCGGTTAATTGCACGGCAGCGTCGATGTAGTTTTTGCCGCCGGTGCAAACGATAAAGCTTTTCAAAGTCTCGCACGCGCCGGTCGCGAGGAGCACGGGTGTCGGGATTGCCTTGATCACTTCGTAACTTTTTTCAGCACGCCAATAGAGTCCCGTAGTGCCTTTGCGCTCCGCGCCGATTACCGTGAGGTCGTAGGTCGTCGACGTCGTCTGATGCAAAATTTCCCGGATCGGTTCGCCCGTCCGTAAAATCAGCTCGGGCGCAACACCGTACCCGCGCAACTTTTCCATCTCGCTTTCGAGCGCCCCGCGAAGGGGGCCTTCGTCCCCGGAAACCTCAGCGATCCCGAGCAAAGTCGTCTCCGCCTGGCATGGACCCGCGACAAGGCCGCCGAGCCGGACCGGTTTATCGGCCGGGTCTGTGCCGTCGCTGCAAATGAGGATGCGCATGAACTAGAGTTTGTGACCGCTGATAAGGGTGTAAATCACAATAGCCGCGCCGATAAGAGGCAACGGCACAAAGAAAAGCCGGATTTTCGGGCCGGCAAAATATTGAGTGGAGATCGCACCGATTTGCGCCCCGATCGCCGCGCCCGTGTTCATAACCAACGCGATCAAGATGTCGACGTTTCCTTTGACGGCGTGACTAAAGGTTCCATAGCTCGCCGAGATAATAATCTCGAAAAGATCCGTTCCCACCGCGAGGTGCGTGGGAATTCCGAGCACGTAGACCAGCATCGGCATTCGGATATATCCGGCGCCTCCGCCGAGAAAACCCGCGAATAACCCGCCGACGAAGGAGACCGCCACGATCACCCACAACGAAATCCGCACGCCCGAGGCCGGGAGGTTGATCATCGGCCACAAATGGAAACTTTGGATCGCCCTGGTCCGATGACTGAAAGATGATTCGTCGTTTTTCGAGGCCGGACCTTTCGCCTTCTTCCCTGGCTGGCGGATTTTTTGGAGGCGCAGTGTTCGCCACGCTTCCCAAATCATGAATGTGGAAATACTCGTGTAAATTACGATGGAAATGACGCTCACGACGGTGTTCACGTTCCCGGCGCGCTTGAGCATCTGGATCAACTGCGCGCCGACTTCGGCGCCGCCCATGGTTCCGACCGCCATGATCAACCCCAGTCGCAAATCGACATTGCCCAGCGCGCGATGCCGTTTTGCCGCCACCACCGATTTTCCCACGATGTGGGCGAGGTCTGTCCCGATCGCAAAATTCCAATCCAGCCCCACGGCCCGGAGCGCCGGTCCCGCGATAAAACTGCCGCCAACCCCGAAGAATCCGCCCAGGATGCCGATGAGAAAGCCGATTACGACAAGATAAATCGGGCTGATGTGCGATTCCGAGATCGGAAAAAACATGGCGTTATTCTGAACGGCCGCGGAGAAGGCGGAACAGCCAGGTTGTGACACTTTCCAGCACGACCGCCTGACAGATAACCAGCGCGATTGCTACGACTGCGTACAGCTTTACGTGGTGCAGGTGCAGATTCTGGAGCCAACCGGAAAGGAAATGCAGGACGAGGAAAAAATAGCCGGTGACGAGAACGGCATAGACCGCGAGCTCGATCAGAAACGCCCGCGCTGTCTTGGAAGTGTCAGCTTTCATCGTGGCGTCCTCCCTGCATTACACACTCTTCGCCCGTGCGACGCCAGCCGGTTGCGCGAAACGGGGCAAAATCGATTCTTGCGCGAAGCACGATTCCTCCTACGTTCCATTTCGCTTTTAGCAGGCAAAATTATGGCTGACGTTGCGAATAAATATCCGGAAAACGTAGAGGGACAATTCTATGTCGATGATCAGTGCATCGATTGCGATCTCTGTCGCGAAACCGCCCCGGCCAACTACAAACGCAACGACGACGGCGGCCACTCGTTCGTTTACAAGCAGCCCAGCAGCCCCGAGGAAGAAGCGCTCTGCAAAGAGGCGCAGGAAGGCTGCCCCGTCGAAGCGATCGGCAGCGACGGCGCGTAGCGTTAATTTGCACGCGCCGCGCTTTCATCGCGCGTGTTCGCAACAAAAATGCCGGCGAACGTCGAAGTCCCTGTTGCGCTCAGTATCGCCGGCTCCGATAGCAGCGCGGGCGCCGGCATTCAGGCTGACCTGAAAACTTTCAGCGCTCTGGGAGTCTACGGGCTCACGGCAATCACCTGCGTGGTGGCGGAAACGCCGGGACGGGTTTCGAGGATCGAAGGTGTCACCGCGGCGATGGTCGGCGAGCAGATCAGCGTCCTGCTCGAAAACTTTCCGGTCGCGGCCATTAAGACGGGACTTCTTTTTTCCGGCGAGATCGTGGCGGAAGTGGCGCGCACGCTTCGCGCCCACGGGGCAAAAGGAAACTCCGCGATACCTCTCGTGATCGATCCGGTCATGGTGGCCACCAGCGGTGACCTTCTCTTGCGCGATGATGCGGTCGAAAGTTATGAGCGCGATTTATTTCCGCTGGCCGCGCTCCTGACCCCAAATTTGAGCGAAGCGACCCAACTTCTGGGCGAGCCAGTTCAAGACGTGGCAACCATGCGCGAAGCCGGAGCCAGGCTCGCAAACAAATATGGAATCCCAATCCTGCTTAAAGGCGGACATCTCGCCGGGCAAAACGCGATCGATCTTCTTTTCGTCGAGGGCGCCGTCGTGGAGTTTACCGCGCCTTTCTCGCGCGGCATCGCCACGCATGGGACCGGGTGCACTTACTCCGCGGCAATCGCCGCGAGTCTCGCGAGTGGCCTTTCGCTCGAGGAAGCGGTGCGACGTGCCAAAAAATTCGTCACGGCCGCGATCGCGCAACATCGCCGTTGGCCGAGCCCGGGGGGAGCGCCACTCCAGGCGCTGAATCATTCCGCTACTGACTGGAATTAGGGGCAGGCCAGTTTTCTCCTGCACTTGCCCTTTAACTTTCACTTACACCCCGCCGCCGAAAAACAGTGTAAGTGAAAGTTAAAGTGTAGGTGCGAGTGCGGGAAATCGCGGAACCTACGATTCGACGCTCTCCGTCTGCTCCCAGCGTTTTTCTTTCATTGCCTCCACCGCGGCCGCCGTCTCCGCCTGCTTCTTACTTCGCCCGGTTCCCTCTCCGAGCGTAATTCCTTCCCACACCGCGCGAACGACAAACGTTTTTTCGTGCTCGCGCCCGGTTTGCGAGATTACTTCGTAGACTGGACTGCGCGGCGAAATCGCCTGGAGAAATTCCTGGAGATGACCCTTCGGGTTGATATCGACCGGCTCTTCCTCGAGCTGCGCTAAATCCTCGGCGGCTTGTTCCAGGATGAACTGGCGGACCGTCGCGAGATCGCTGTCCAGATAGACTGCGCCGACCAGCGCCTCGAAGGCATCGGCCAGAGTGGAGTTGCGCACGCGACCGCCGCTCGCCTCTTCGCCCCGGCCCATCATCAGATATTGCCCCAGTTCAAGCTTCGCCGCGTGCACGGTCAGCGCCTCTCGCGAGACCAGACGCGATCGCAGCTTGGTCAATTTCCCTTCGGCCTCCGCCTTGAAATGTCCGTAAAGCTGCTCGGTGATGACGAGCTGAAGCACGGCGTCGCCCAAAAACTCGAGCCGTTGATTATCGAAATGCTTTCGTCCCGTTTCGTGGCGAAGGCTGGGATGCGTCAGCGCTTCCGCCAGCAAAAGCGGGTTCCGGAATTTGTAACCGATGCGATCTTCGAGCGGATTCACGGGGAGCGGAAGCCTACGCGGGCCGAGGCACTTTTCCAGAAGCGCTCCCGCGGCGCGACTACCGTTTCTGAAAAATCTCGATCGACTCGACCAGATCGAGCGCGCGCTGCAGGACGGGATCGTGGATGGTGGGCGCCTTGTCCGGAACGCGATTCCGCCGCTGCGCTTCCAGCGCCTCGAGCTCGGGATTCCGGCCGGCCATGAGCGCGGCCTCGTTCAGGTGCGGCCGCGCGTTCTCGACCACAAATGGCATCACTCCCTTCTCGCGACTCTGCTGGAAAATTTCACGTTTCTCCACCGCCGCCATCTCCACCGGCACATCTGGCTTCAGCCCATCGGAAAAAAGAGAACGGCCATCAGGCAGGACCGCTTCCGCCACCGCCATGCGCAGGATTTTTCCACTGGGCAGTTTCAGGTCGGAATATTCCACCGCCCGCCCGGCCGTCGGCTGGCCGATTAGCATCACCTTGTTGTAGAGGCGCACCGCTCCGGCCACCGCTTCCGCAGCGCCGGCCGTGTCGCCATCGGCCAGAATGATCAGCAAACCTTGATACGACGGATCGCGATCGGAGGTGAAGGCGCGTTCCTGTTTCGCCGTGGTTTTGCGGAGAGAAAAGAGCGGTTTGCCCTTCGGACAAAAGCGCTTTGCGAACTCCGAGGCCATCGCGAAATCGTTCGTCGCAGAACCAACCCGCAGATCCAGCACAAGCGCGTCCACCTTTTTCGCTGCGAACGCCTGCACATTGGTGTCGAGCGCGTCCAGGTTCGCGCGATCGAGTGCGCCCGGCCGGAGATAAGCAATGTGACCGTCGAGGACCTCGCTGTAAAAAGGGGCCGGCGGCTCGGTTGGTCCCGCCGCCGAGGCCGGAAGCAAAAGCACTCCGCGTCCGAGCCGCGCGAGGATTCCTTCGAAGGTTGCGCGGCTCAGCTCGGTCTCGTTCAATGTTTCCGGTTTGATGTAGTTGTTCCGAAGGAGTTGGATCGCCTCCTTCAGATCCGCGGGGTCCAAGGAATCGACCAGGGATTTGGTCGTGGGCGGAGTCGGCGTTGGCGTGGGTGACGGGCCTGGCGTCGGGGAGAGTGACGGGATGGGCGAGGCGCTCGAGGACTTCGCGGGCGGTTGCGCGGACAAATTCGCCGCTGGGCTCAGGGCGCATACGACGAAAAGGAACAAAACACGCCGGGACATCAGTGGCCCACGACATTATCCGCAACTGCGCCAAGAGCAATATCGCGGCGGTAATGGCAGCCGTCGAAATCGATCTGCGAGACTGCTTCATACGCACGCGCCCGCGCGCAGGCGAGGGTCCCGCCGAGCGCGGTCACCGCAAGGACACGGCCGCCGGAGGTGACGATGTTTCCGTTTTCCCTGCGGGTGCCGGCGTGGAAAATGTAGACGGCCTGGGGGCAGGCCGTCTCCAAGCCGGAGATCGGTTTTCCGATTTCATATTTGTCGGGGTAACCACCGGAGGCGAGGACGACCGTAACCGCGGCGCGTTCATCCCATTCGATCGTGGCGCGGTTCAGCGTTCCATCGATCGTCGCCTCGAGTAGTTCGAGAAGATCGGATTTCAGTCGCGGCAAAATCGCCTGCGTTTCCGGATCGCCGAAGCGGCAATTAAATTCGAGCACCCGCGGGCCATCCGGCGTGATCATCAGGCCCGGAAAAAGCAGACCGCGGAATTGGACACCGCTTTCATTCAAGCCCGCGAGTAACGGTTGCATGACCTGTCGCTCGAAGGCCGCCTGGGGTTCGGGTCCGAAGTTATCCGCGGGACTGAACGCGCCCATGCCGCCGGTGTTCGGACCGCGGTCGCCATCGTAGGCGCGTTTGTGATCGCGGGCCGTCGCGAGCATGCGGAAACTTTTCCCGTCCACCAGCGCATGGAGCGAGCACTCGGTGCCGGTGAGACATTCCTCAATCAAAAGACGCGCGCCCGCGTCGCCGAACCGTCGCTCGTTCATCATCGAAGCAATCGCTTCCCGCGCGGCGGCCGCATCCGGCGCGATAATCACGCCTTTCCCCAGCGCCAGACCGTCGGCTTTGATCACGAGTGGAAACCGCGCTGCTCCCACAAAAGCCAGCGCCGCTTCGAATTTCTCGAAAGCGGCACCGCGCGCGGTGGGGATCTTATTTCGCCGCATCATCTCTTTCGCGAAAATCTTTGAGGATTCGAGACGCGCGGCGGATTTCGTAGGGCCGAAAACGCGCAGGCCCTCAGTCTCGAAAAGATCCACGATCCCGGCCGCGAGCGGATCATCCGGTCCCACTACGGTCAGCCCGATCTCGTTCTGCTTCGCGAAACGGACCAAGGCCGGCAAGTCGCTCGCGGCGATCGCCACGTTGTCTGCAATTCCGGCGATCCCCGCATTTCCCGGCGCGCAAAAAATCCGATCCACGCCGGATGATTGTTTTAACTTCCAGGCGAGCGCGTGTTCCCTGCCCCCGCTGCCAACGACGAGAATCTTCACGGCAGCTTTGCGCCTGGGTGAAACATACGGGACAGAATCGTCCTAGCGAAATCGAACAAACGCAAGCTTGCCGCGGGCAAGCCCTGCGATTCCGCTCATACCCTCCTCCCAGTTCGTTACTCTCCGCTTGCGCCGCGCTTCTTTGATCCTACAGATGGCTGGTGAAATCGTCCGGTGCTTCGGTCCTAAAGGCGCAATGCCCTTCCCGCGTCGTCCTGGACCGGATCGCGGATAAATGGACTGCCCTTATCATCCAGGTCCTGGCGAGCGGGACCCAGCGCTACGCGGCATTGCAACGCGAAATCGGCGGCATTTCGCAGAAGATGCTTACCCAAACGCTGCGCAGCCTCGAGCGCGATGGCCTGGTCCTGCGCAAAGTTCACCCGGTCGTGCCGCCGAAGGTAGAATACTCGCTCACGCGTCTCGGGCGGACGCTGATCGATCCGCTGCACATGCTCTGCCGCTGGTCGGAGAAGCACCTGCCCGAGCTGCAGGAGAACCGGAATCGTTCACGGGCCACACTTGCGGCCTAACGAGTCCTACCAGAGCGAACCAGTTTCGCTGGAGGCAGGCCTGGCCGGCATCGGCTGGAATTTCTCCAACGGCTTCACCAGGTTTCCGGGCAACGGCCGCACCCGATCGTAAATCCGTTCTGCGATCGGCTTCGCCACCAGGTAACCGGCGGCGAACATTTCCATCCGCGCATCCAGGTTATCGATGTAATTAAGGGCCATGGCTTCCGGCGTTTTAGGGCTGACGGGCGAGCCGAACTGCGGCTCGCCGTGATGCGCGCCGATTAAATGAAGCAGGTGCATCCGCACATCCTCCGATGCCGGGGTGAGCGCATTCCACGCGCGCCCATTTTCCTCCGTGAGGACTTTTCGCCAGAGCGAATTCACCAATTCCAGTCCAATCGAAATGTGTCCCATCAACTCGCCGCGTTCGTCATAGCCCATGGTGAATCCCGTCTCCGGCAAATGGTTTTCCCAGAGCTTCCCGGCATCGTGAAACAAAACGCCGGCAATGAGCAGATCGAGATTCAGTTGGGGATACAGCGGGGCAATCTGCACCGCGAGTCGCATCATTTGCGCGGTGTGCTCGACCAATCCACCACGACGCGCGTGATGATAGGAACGGGCGCCGGCTGTGCGCCGGAACCGGTCGCCGTGCTCGCTCAGGAACGCTTCGCCCAACTTCCGCAGACGCGGATCACCCAGCGCGCGCGTTCGTTCACCAATATAATCCCAATCGGCCGCCTGCCTCGCCCTCAATTCGGGAGGACCCTGCAATAGCTCGGATCTTTCCTGCGTGTTCAGGTGACGCACCTTCCATTTCCGCGCATCCAGACCGAACTGCTGATGCTGCAAAAATTCGCCGCTCAGCTCGATGAAGTCCGAGGCCTTCAGCGAATCGCATGCCTTGAATTCCGGGTGGTCGCTCCACACTCGCAGCGTCATCCGGTCCGCCGCATCGGCGAGAGTCAGCTCGCAGTACGGCTTTTGTTCGCGGGTCACCTTCGCAGTCGCGCCTTCCACTTGAACGTGAACCCGCGCTTCCACCGCCGCGCCACTTTGCGCGTGGCGTCGGATTTCACTGAGAGTCAGCAAATCCATTCTGAGATTTAGCGGCTCTCGAGTTGCCCGGAAAAACCAGTTACTTCGCAGCCTCGATCGCGCCGCACGCGATGCGCGCGCCGGAGTTGCCGGAGGGATCCGTTTTCAGGTCGTCATCTTTTTCGTGAACGACGACCGATTTGCCGATGATCGAATCCGCGCCGCTCAGGCTCATCTTCCCCTTCCAATCGAGATGCGCCTTTCCGGAAGCATCCGCTTCGAGGTTGCCGAGATCGCCGGCGTGCCGGTCAGCCGTCATCGGCCCGCCGTGATGTCCATGCATGGGATTGAAATGGGCGCCGGCCGAGGCCGCGTCGGGCGCGGAGCAATCGCCCTTTTCATGTATGTGAAATCCGTGTTTGCCGGGTTTCAATCCTGTGATGTCTGCGACCACCTGAACGTCATCGCCAGTTTGGGTAAAGGTGACCGTGCCCGTTACCTGGCTGCCCGATTTCGACTCCAGTTTGCAGGTCGCTTTAGTCGCATCCTGTCCGTGCGCAGCCAGCGCGAGAGCGCACATCACACCCACCGAAATAATCATCGTCTTCATGCCGTAACGGTACCGCCGTGGACGACGAAATGAAACCAATTAATCGATCAACCGTTGCTCGATCCCGGAGTAAGCATCGATCCGGCGATCACGCAGGAAAGGCCAATGTGTCCGATGTTCATCCACGCGGTTCCACTCGATCTCGGCCAACACGACCTCCTCGCGATCGATGCTGCCCTTCGCGATAATTTCGCCGCTTGGCGCTACCACAAAACTTTGCCCCCAGAATTCGATCCCGGCTCCGCCGGCCGGCGCTTCATGACCCACCCGGTTCACCGCGGCCACGTAGCATCCGTTCGCGATCGCGTGACTGCGCTGCATCGTTTCCCATGCGGAATATTGGGCGGCGCCATACTTTTCCTTCTCGCCCGGATGCCAGCCGATCGCCGTCGGATAGAACAGGATCTGCGCGCCGCGCAGGGCGGTCAGCCGCGCGGCTTCCGGATACCATTGATCCCAGCAAACGCAGACGCCGATCTTTCCGTGCGCCGTGGGCCAGGCCTGAAAACCAAGATCGCCCGGCGTGAAGTAAAACTTTTCGTAATACGACGGGTCATCCGGGATATGCATCTTGCGATATTTCCCGAGATACTGCCCGTCCGCGTCGATGATGGCCGCAGTGTTGTGATAAACACCGGCGGCCCGTTTCTCGAAGAGCGACGCCACAATCACGACACCGGTTTCACGCGCGACAGCTTCCAGCTCCGTTGTCGTCGGTCCCGGAATTTCTTCCGCGAGCGCGAAGTGCGCGTGGTCTTCCGATTGGCAAAAATATTGCGAGCGGAACAACTCCGGCAGGCAAACGATCTGCGCGCCCTGCTTCGCCGCGTCGCGAATCCGCGCGACTGCTTTCACCATGTTCGCAGCCGGGTCGCTCCCGCACTGCATCTGGATCAGCGCGATTTGCGTTTTGTCGGGCGCTGTCATTGGTCACATAGGACCTATAGGACTTATACGACCGATGCTCCCGGTGGGTACCGCTACTTCACCGAATCAGCTGGAACGATCTTGATGCTCTCGACGTTCATCCGCTTTTCCGGCCGATCGCCGGGCAGCGTCTTGGTCGTGGCAATTTTTTCCAGCACGTCGTCGCCTTTAATCAGTTTGCCGAACGCGGTGTATTGGCCGTCGAGAAACTTCGGCGCGCCGTGGCAGATGAAAAACTGGCTGCCGGCCGAGTTCGGGTCCTGCGAGCGCGCCATCGAGAGCACGCCGCGCTCATGCGTTTTCTTGTTGAACTCCGCGGCAATTTTATAGCCGGGATCGCCCGTGCCCCAACGCGATTGCTTGCTCTCGTCCTTCGTGAGCGGGTCGCCGCCCTGGATCATGAAGCCCTTGATCACGCGATGAAACGCGGTGCCGTCATAGAAACCGGCCCGCGCGAGTTTCTTGAAATTCTCGACCGTATTCGGCGCGACGTCAGACCAGAATTCGGCCACCATTTCGCCTTCGCTCGTTTTGATTACGGCCACTTCTTTTGTTTTTGTGTCATTCATCGGAGTCGTTTCTTTCTTTTCTTCCTTTTTCTCCTCGCTGCGGACCGACGTGGCGACGACCGCCAAACCCAGCACGCAACATAGCAATGTCAGTTTCATGCGTTGACCGTAGCGTTCAACCCCAAGCCTTCAACTGCTGCCTTCGTCATTCGTTGTTCGGCCTTTGGTCATTTCCCATGATATTCCTGCAGCGTTTTCACCTGCAGGCTGCTGCGCTGAAGGGAGCGGATGCCGTTCGCGCTGGCCTGTGCCGCGCGGATCGTCGTCATGATTGGAATCTTTTGCGCGAGCGACGCGTTGCGGATAGCGACCTCGTCTTCGCGCGGAATTTTCCCGCTCGGCGTATTGATGATGAAATGGATATCGCCGTTTTTGACTCGATCGAGCACGTTGGGGCGCCCTTCGCGCACCTTGAAAACTTTCGTCACCGGAATGCCCGCGGCGTGGAGCGTGTCGCGCGTCCCACTGGTCGCGATGACTTCGAAACCCAGGTCCACAAAATCGCGCGCGACGGGAATGACGCTTTCCTTGTCGCTGTCCTTCACGCTGATGAAAACGTTGCCGCCCCTGGGTAACGGAGGTGGCGCCGCCATCTGCGATTTCGCGTAGGCGAGTCCGAGATCGGCGTCGATCCCCATCACTTCTCCGGTCGATTTCATTTCCGGCCCGAGCGCGATGTCGCTGCCCTGGTAGCGCAAGAATGGGAAGACCGCTTCCTTCACCGAAAAATGTTTCGGAACGATGGCCTTGGTGAAGCCGAGTTCGCCCAGCTTCTTTCCGGTCATGACCTTCGCCGCCAATTTCGCCAGTGGAACACCGATTGCCTTGCTCACGAACGGAACCGTCCGCGAGGCCCGCGGATTCACTTCGAGAACGTACACGTCGTCGCCTTTCACAGCGAACTGCACGTTCATCAGCCCGCAAACCTTGAGCTCGCGCGCCATTGCTTTCGTCGCGGTCGCAATTTCCTCCAGGATCGCATCGGAAAGCGAGAACGTGGGAATGACACAGGCGCTGTCGCCGCTATGGATGCCGGCCTGCTCGATATGCTCCATGATCGCGCCGATCACGCTCGTCTCGCCGTCCGCGATGCAATCGACATCCACTTCGATTGCGTCCTCCAAAAATCGGTCCACCAGCACAGGCCGATCCGGACTGACTTCGATCGCGTTCCTCATATATCGCCGGAGATCATCGACGTGATAAACCAACTCCATCGCGCGACCTCCCAGGACGAATGATGGCCTGACGAGAATCGGAAAACCGATCCGTTCCGCGATTGAGATCGCCTCCTCCGCGCTGACCGCGGAGCCACTGGGCGTCTGGCGCAGCCCGAGTTTATCGAGCATGGCGGCGAAGAGCTTCCGGTCCTCGGCCATCTCGATGCTTTCCGGCTGCGTTCCGATGATTGGAACGCCGGCCGCCTTCAAACCGGCGGCGAGATTCAACGGCGTCTGTCCGCCGAATTGCACGATCACGCCTTCCGGAAGTTCCTGATCGTAAATGTTGAGCACGTCTTCGAGCGTGAGCGGCTCGAAGTAAAGTTTGTCGCTCGTGTCGTAGTCCGTCGAAACCGTTTCCGGATTCGAATTGACCATGATCGTTTCGAATCCGAGATCACGCAGGGCGAAGGCCGCATGGACGCAGCAATAATCGAATTCGATTCCTTGCCCGATACGATTCGGTCCGCCCCCGAGGATCATGATTTTGCGCTTCTCGGTTCGGCGCATTTCATTCTCGGTCCCGTAGGTCGAATAATAATAGGGCGTGAACGCCTCGAACTCCGCCGCGCAGGTGTCCACCAGCCGGTAGGTGGGAATGACGCCCGCGGCCTTTCGCTCCTCGCGAATTTGTGTTTCCGAAACACCACGCGCGACGGCGAGCTGCCGGTCTGAGAACCCAAGCTTCTTGGCGCGGCGCAGTTCTACATGTCCATCCTTCAGCTTTTTCGCTTCCTCCACGATCTGCCGCACGTTGTGCAGGAACCAGCGGTCGATCTTCGTTAACTCGAAGACTTCTTCGATCGACATGCCATCCTGAAAGGCCTGCGCCATGTGAAAGATGCGCTCGGCATTCGGGATCGCGAGCTTGAGACGCAGCGTCTCCTCATCGACCCGCTTCTCGTTTCCATCACCGCACAAGCCGAAGCGCTTGATTTCGAGTGAGCGCAACGCTTTTTGCAGCGCTTCCTTGAAAGTGCGTCCGATCGCCATCGCCTCGCCCACGCTCTTCATTTGCGTCGTCAGCGTGGCGTCCGCGTGCGGGAATTTCTCGAAGGTGAACCGCGGAATTTTTACCACGCAGTAATCGATCGTCGGCTCAAAACTCGCCGGCGTTTCGCGGGTGATGTCGTTCCGGATTTCGTCCAGCGTGTAACCGACCGCGAGCTTTGCCGCAATTTTCGCGATCGGAAAACCGGTCGCCTTCGACGCGAGCGCGCTCGAGCGCGAAACGCGCGGATTCATTTCGATCACGACCATGCGGCCGTTCAGCGGGTTGACGGCAAACTGAATATTCGATCCGCCCGTCTCGACCCCGATCTCGCGGATGACGTCGAACGACGCATCGCGCATCATCTGGAACTCACGGTCGGAAAGGGTTTGGGCGGGCGCGACAGTGATCGAATCGCCGGTATGCACGCCCATGGGATCGAAATTTTCGATCGAACAGATGACCACGCAGTTATCCGCGCAATCGCGCATCACCTCCATCTCGAATTCCTTCCAGCCGACCAGCGACTCCTCGATCAACACTTCGGTGACGGGCGAGAGCGCGAGGCCACGCTCCACGATTTCGTCCAGCTCTTCGCGATTGTAAGCGATGCCGCCGCCGGAACCGCCGAGGGTGAAGGCGGGCCGGATGATGAGCGGAAATTTGCCGATCATTTCGGCAATGTGACTCGCGTCCGCCAGGGAATGCGCGATGCCGGAGCGCGGAACGTCAAGACCGATCCGGAGCATTGCTTCCTTGAAAAGCTGACGGTCTTCGCCTTTCGCGATGGCCTTCGCGTTCGCGCCGATCAACCGGACCTTATGCCGCCCGAGAGCGCCGTTGCGATTGAGCTCCATCGCCACGTTCAGCGCGGTTTGTCCGCCCATCGTCGGCAAAATCGCATCCGGCTTTTCCCGTTCGAGAATGGCTTCGACGACTTCGGCCGTGATCGGTTCCACATAGGTGCGATCCGCGAATTCGGGATCGGTCATGATCGTGGCCGGATTCGAATTTACGAGCACGACCTGGTAACCTTCCTCGCGCAAGGCCTTGCAGGCTTGCACGCCGGAATAATCGAACTCGCAGCCCTGCCCGATGACGATCGGGCCGGAGCCAATCAACAGAATTTTCTTGAGATCGTTGTTCCGCGGCATTGAAGCGAGCGGACGATAGACGAAATCACGCGAAGATCACGAGCTAAACGCGTGGTCCTCGCGGCGCGCCGAATGGCGGTGCGACTAAGTCGCGGCAGCCAGGGCGGCGGTCCGCTTGTTCGCCGCCACGCGCCATTCTTCGAGGCGTGAGCTGACGACCAAAAGCGCGGCCGGACGGCCACGATATTTCTTGGCCGTCTTCGTCACCATGCCGTCGTGCACGAGGTTTTGTAGCTTCTCATAAGCGCGCAGACGAAGCATTTCGTCCCCGCCGCTGGCGGCGTTGCGCGCATGCAGATTGGCGTAGACCAAGTCGTAAAGCGGCTTGAATTCGTATGAAACTTTTTGGGACAGAATCGCGCAAAGCTCTTCTGTCATGATGTCCGGCGTGCGGCGCGTGAAACCTGAATTATTGCTCATATTGGGACCTAGGCCGCCTTTTTATCGGAAGGCATACCGGGGAAAGCGACAATGGGCACGAAGGAGGAGTCGGGTCTCACACCCGGCACTTCTTCGTAGCTCAATTTTTTGGCGACGATTTCGCTGAGGGCAACATCGCTGAAGCCCATTCCCGGCGGCACGTCGACCAGGGGCCGGTGACCTCGAATCAATTGCCGGACCCGCTGCCGGACAACGTTGATGAGGAGCTGCGAATTGGGAATGACTTCCGAGGCATTTTTGAGAAGATTGGTATGCATAAATAACGAACCGACCTCGCGAGGTTTTTCTTCTCCTTATCAGCGGCCGAACGGCTTCGAGGTTGAACGAAGGAGCGGAAGATGACCGCCGGCACTATCGTCGGTTTCGGCGGTTAAGCAACCGGCAGTCTTCGACGCTGGCTTACGCGACTTCCGCCATGCGCTGGCGGTCGAGGTAGACTTTGCAGATGCCTTTGATGCGCGTGAGCACGTAGTAGATCGTCTGGCTGCGCACCCGCACTAGCTCGGCCCCCACGATGCGCGTCACAAAATCGCTCGGCAACTCCATCACTTCCTGGGGCGTGCGGCCATCGAGACCTTTGCAGAGAATCGCGGTCATCGCGCGCGTGAGCGTTTGCACTTCGGGACCAAGGGTCATGCGGAAATGCGCTTTGCCCTCGTCATCGACTTGGAGATAAACGCCGACGGTATCCGCGCATTCCTCATCCTTCCGCACATCTTCGAGACTGAATTTCTCGCCTGGGCGGGGCTCCTGTTTCTTGGCGTTGTCCGCGTAGGAAACGAGCGTCTCGCGCCGCTCGATCTCGGGCAACGATTCGAAGAGATTAATGATGGCCTCTAGTTTCGGCGGATACACGGGGAAAGCTCCAACATCCAAGCTCCAAGCACCAGAGAATATTCAAATTCGAAGCTCCCGCGGCGGTAGGGACGCCGCGCTGCGGCGTCCGATGCGTGGAAGTGGGATTGGAACCTTCGGCTCCTACGGACTGAGCCAGGAGTCTCGGACAGCGCAGCGCGCTGTCCCTACCGCGCTTTCGCCCGAGATGGCCCAATTAGATGACACACTCTAGCCGCGCTCGATCGGTGCGCCGACCTTGTTGCCCCACTCGGTCCACGAGCCGTCGTAATTCCGCACGTTTTCGAGCCCGAGCAGATAAGTGAGCACAAACCACGTGTGGCTGGAGCGTTCGCCGATCCGACAATAAACCACGGTGTCAGTTCCGGGTTTCAGGCCGCATTGCTCGAGATAAATCTTGGCCAGCTCGCTCGCGGGTTTGAATGTGCTGTCGTCGTTCGCGGCCGTTTTCCATGGAACACTTTTCGCGCCGGGAATATGTCCACCCCGCAGAACGCCTTCCTGCGGATATTCGGCCATGTGCGTGATCTCGCCTTTGAATTCACCCGGCGATCGCACGTCGATGAGCGGTTGGCCGGCTTTGCTTTGAGCCAGCGCTTCGTCCGCAAAAGCGCGGATCTCCTTGTCGAGTCGCTCCTTCGGCACGGGATAATTCGTCTGCGGGTACTTCGGAATTTCGCGCGTCATGGGGCGGCCATCCGCTTTCCATTTGTCGCGCCCTCCATTTAGAATTTTCACCTTCTCGTGGCCAAAAAGCCGGAAGGCCCAGAGCGCGTAACACGCCCACCAGTTCGCTTTGTCGCCATAGAAAATGCAGGTCGTTTCGGGCGTGATCCCGTTGCGGCTGCACAGCTCAGCGAATTTTTCCGGCGCGATATAGTCGCGGATCACCTGGTCTTGAAGATCGCTCCGCCAATCGATGTGGATCGCGCCGGGGATGTGCCCGGTGTCGTAGAGGAGAATGTCTTCGTTCGATTCAATGATGCGGACCCCTTCGTCATTGAGATGTTTCTCGAGCCATTCCGCGTCCACCAGCGCCTCGGGATGCGCGTACTGTGTTGGGGATGTTGTCATGATGCCCGAACTTCAGCCGCATCCTGTTGCCCGCAACCAATTTGAACACCCTTCAGAATCCCCCGAGCTCCCGGAACCAGCGTAAGGCCAGGCGAACTTCCGATCTTCTCAGCGAGTGGCCCCCGACGAAGTGTTCCATCCGGACCCGCTTGAAACCGGTCCGCCGCATCGAAACTTGCGCGACCCCTTCCAGCGACGGCGTCGCGATCGGATCATCCATGCCGCCGCTGATCCAAATCGGCGTGTTCAGGAAATCCCCCGGAGGCTGGTAGGTTTTGTAGGCCGGGCTCATCCGGTCCTCGTTCATTCCGCTGAGGAAGAAACCGCAAATATTGAGCGACCGGCTCCGGGCTAGCATCACCCCAAGGATGCAGCTCCGCTTCGAGCCTCCGGAAAATCCCGCGAAAGCTACCGGCCACTTTGCGCTTTGGGGCCAATCTTTGCGCACCACTTCCAAGGCCGCGCTTAACATCGCCAGACGCCAAGGGGTCGAATCGTATTTCGGTTTGATGGTCGCATCTGAAGCGAGGATCATCCAACCCTCCGCATCCGCCGCCGGGCGATACCAATCCGCGTCCATGGGACTGGTGCGATTGAAATCCGACGTCGATGTCACGATCAGAATCGGCCAGCGGCGCGCCGGATCGAAGCCTGGTGGAAAAGTCAGGACGGCCCGACCCGTTTCCGCACGCGGATTACCACCCTGCGCCGCGATGTCCTGAAAGTATTTTGGAACGGCGAAACGAATCTCCACCGTTTTTCCGCCCTGGACTTGCTGTCCTGCGAGAGTGGCCGCCTCCGTCCCCGCCGGGGTTAGACAAACCCAAACCAGCGCGAGCACCGCGCCGAGGCCCGAAATTTTCGTCACAAATCAACTCAATCAATTCCACCGAAATTGTCCACAGTCGAAAGCGGTTCCTTCGCCCCGGCTGACTTGCCACTTGCCCGTGTGGCCAAAACCGTGCATCCGTAAAAACCACCTATGAAGATTCTTCTCGTACTGATCCTTTCTGGGTTCGGGCTTTGCCTGGGCGGTTGCGCCGATCCTCCGCTGGTTTCAGACGAAGATTACAGGGCGTCGCATGGTCCTGCGGCGAACTCCCCGGATCCCTCGAACGTCATACCGGCGCAGCCCGACCCACGGACGGGCCGATATTAGTTTCCTGGATTCGGCGCCGACCTTGCTAGTCCGCCGGCCCCGGAAAACTTTTCACGAATTGGATCCTGAAATCCGGGAACGACTCAACCATCTCGATTTTGTAATCGGGGAAGGACTCGACAATCTGCCATTGGCCCGGTTGGCTCGGCGAACTCTGCACGATTTCGACCCGGAGATCAGGAAAGCTCGTGACCGCCTGCACCTTGTAGTCGGGAAAACTTTTCACGAACTGGATCCGTCTGTGAATTTTTGAGACATCGACCTTCTTGTCTCCAGCCCGGACGCCGGGAAGAAACAGAACCAGCGCGGCGGCGACGACGAACGCAGGTCGGCTCATCGCAATTCCATCAGTGGTCTGCCGGATAAAGGACGCCGTTCTTCATCACGCTTTCGATATCGGAAGCGTGCGCGATGTCATCGACTGGATTCGATTTCAAGATAACCAGGTCGGCAAAATTTCCGGGCGCGATGGCGCCGATCTTCGAGCCGGTGGCGCCGCCGAACGTCCGGGCAGCATTGACGGTCGCACATTGCAGAATCTGCATGGGTGTCAATCCGGCCTCCTTCATTAACTGGAACTCACGAAAGAGCGCCGGGCCGTGAATGGTGCCGATGTTCCCGGCATCGGTGCCCGCGGCGATGGTGATGCCGGCGTCCTCGAGCGTCTTCAAATTCTTCAACGCGATATCGTACGTCTTCTGGATGCTGGCAAGGACCACCTCAGGTTTCGCGAGCGCGCCTTTGATCCGGTCGGGCACTTTGTCGGGCGGGATTTTTGCGACGTCGAGCGTGGCGATCACGTCCGGGTTCCCCCACGCTTTTTCCTCCGGGGTGAGTTCGAGTTTGCCTGCGAAGGTGCGGCCATAGCGCTCGAACACCACCAGCGTCGGGGTGAGAATGGTGCCGCGCTCCTTCAATAATTTAACGAAGGCGTCATCTACCAGTTTGTCGGTGACGCTATGGACCAAAAGGTCTGCGCCTTCTTCGACTGAAGCGCGCGCGGCCTCGAGTTCGGTGGCGTGCACGGCAACGCGGAGCTTCAGCTTGTGGCTCTCCGCGATCACGGCGTGAACGATGGGCCGGAATTTTTCGACCGGGTTCTCGGCGTTGACGATGTACCAGATCTTCACGTAATCCGGATTTTCCTTCGCGAGTTTCCGGACCAGCTCAACGCCCTGCTCGGGCGTGTCGATCTTGACGATCGGCGGATCGCCGAGATCGAGTTGCGGTCGCGAGACACTGGAAATCAACGGTCCCGCTGCCGCCACCCGCGGCGCTTTTGCGGTCGAGCTCGCGATCTTGCGCATCTCGAAGTTCCACATCGGTCCTCCGATATCTACCACGGACGTAATCCCACTCCGCAGGTAGCGCGCGAAAGTGTCCGGCAGATTTTTTTTGATCAGGGCAACCTCATCCCGGTAAGGTCGAACACTCGTTAGGTCGACCGCGTCCGGCCGGGTAAAGAGGCCGCCCGACTGAAAGAAATGAACATGGGTGTCGATATATCCGGGCAGGATGAACTTGCCTTTGCAGTCGATGATCCGGGCATCTTTCGTTGAAGCCGCAGTGGCCTGATCGCCTACGGCAGTGATGTGATCGCCCTCGATGATAACGACCGCGTTCGGCACCGGCTTGCCTGCCCCGGGGTTGATGAGCGTGCCATTGACGAGTGCGATCTTTCCCTCCGGCGCCGCATGGAGTGACGCAATCAAAAGGTTCGCCAATGCGATGAAGAGCGTGCGTTTTTTCATTTTTCGGTCCTGTGGTTTCATCGGATCGTTGCGGTTTCGCCGAAATTCTTCGCCATGCCCGTGAGGTGTTCGTCCATGTATTTAGTCGGACCGAAGACTTTGACCATGAGCCGAAAGAACGGGCTCTTCATCTCGGATTGCTCCGTCAGCACCACCTGCGAACCACCAGCCGAAGGCGAAATGTCGTAGGCCCAGGATCCCTCATACGGTCCGCCCGCATCTCCCATGGAACGAACCAGCCGTTTCGGCGGCGTGCTCTCCGTCGTGATGATCGTCATCTGCATGTTGCCCTTGAAGGTCTGGCGCGTCGCTTCCTTGCCATCGACGGGCGGCAGCATCTCGATCTTCACCATATTGCTGTTCCACTTCGGAAAATTTGGCAGATCGGTCAGCAGCGCGAAGATCGCCTCGGGAGTTTGCTTGAGCGTGATCGTGCGCGTGTGGGTCTGGCGCGCGGGAATCGAGTAACCAACCAGGTACGCGGCGACCGCCAGCAGAACGAGCAGGCCAATCAAGCGGAAGAAGAACTTCATCGCGTGAGATTGGCACGTCCGTGCGCTTTCCTACGAGCGAAAAAGCCGGCTTCTTCCTCCGGCGCGGCGCTGACCTAAGCAAGCCGTTTAGTGACTTGTGCTGCCGGAGGAAACGCTCGTGCCGAAATATTTGTTCTCGAGTTCTTCGAGAACACCCTGCTCGCGCAACGCGAGAATCGCTCGCGTGATCGCCTTGCGATACTCACTGCCCTGGGTCACGCCGATTCCGTAACTTTGCTTTTCGAACAGCTCGCCCACGACGCCGAGTTTCTTGTCGGTGTTGTTCTTGGCGTAGTAAAGAAGCATTGGGGCGTCGTAGATCACGGCCTTTACTTTGTCGTCCGCCAGCGCGGCGCAGGCTCCGTCCACATCTGGAAATGCCTTCACCGTCACTCCCTGCCGCTCGAGATATGCCTGGGCGGTGCTGCCCTCCACAGTACCCACGGGCCATTTGTGTTCCTTCAAATCGTTCACACTTTTGATGTCGCTATTCAGCGTCTCGACCGTCATGGCGCTGGTAATTGAAGCGGTCACATAGGTAAAGAGAGCCGCGCCCGCCAGCATCCAGATGAGTGCAGTCAGCCGGCCGGCCACTCCCTTTTGCGTCGTATTTTCGCAACCACCAGTAATCAGCACGGAAGAGGACCACCAGAGCGCTTCAAATATGCCGGCGACGTATCCCATCGGGAAATTCTCCGGATTCTTTCGGCGCTCGAAAAACCAGATGATGTTCGAGTTTAGAAACAGGACCACGATCAGGCCCGCCAGGAGCCAGAGAGCCTGACCCTTGACCAGGTTGCCGACGATTTTTCCGAAATTACTGCCCGGCACTTCGCGGGCCAAAATTTGCAGACCCGATTCCTTGTAAGGGTGACTGAAATCGATCGTCTTCTCGCGTTCCTCCGTAATGCTGAGGGCGGCGATCGCGGCATCGGCTTGTCCGTTGCGCAAACCGTCGAGCATTTGGGGAACGGTCTCGACCATCTTGTAGCCCTTACTCGGATCGAACGGGAGGTGCGCCTCTCGCACGATGTGTTCCCAAAGTTCGATACTGTAACCGGTGAGCCGGCCATTCTTCTCCATCACGAACGGCGTGACCTTGCGCGTGATCACCGTCAAGCCTCTGGCCCCGGAGGCAGCGGGCGCGGGAGTGGGGCTGACCGCCGGGGTGACTGTGGCGCTGGGAACCGGAGTGGCGGTCGCGCTCGTGGCCGGCGTTGGAGTCGGGCTCGGCCTCGGCTTCGGGGTTGGGCTCGCGGTCTGCGTTCGGGCGGGCGGAGCGTTTCGTTTCGTTGGAGTCGGCGACGCCTTGGCGCCACTCGCCGAAGATGCGATGACGACGAAAGCCGCAAGGGAGAGCGAAGGCAGGAGTGATTTCAAGGCCCCCCGGATATCTCAAACAGGCGAGAGCAACAATCTTTTCTTCTTAGCGGAGTCCGGGTGCGCGACGGCCGTCATCCCGAGCCGCGCAGACGGCGAGGGATCCCACAGTCGAAGATGACGTCACGCAAATAACGCTGTCGCGCTCCACGAGGTGCGAGCCCTCGATCATGCGAAGCGTAGCCAGTGTGAATCATGACCGACTGGGAGGTCCCTCGCCGTCTGCGCGGCTCGGGATGACACGTTTGTCTTGAATTCGAAAGCTGCGTCGAGGGCTCCAAGCGACCGAGTCTAAGACCGCCGAATCTTTCTCGCGAATTTTCGACGCGGTTGCGCACGGGAAGGTTCGGCGGGAGTTTGCGCACTCACACGGAGATCAAAATTTATGTCCTGGAAAATCCTGCTCGCTTCCTTCGCTCTCGCCAGCTCAGTTCTCGCCCAACCGCCGCCGACCGCTACGACCACCGGCGCGAAGCGCCCACTCACCTTCGAAGACATGATGAAGCTGAAGCGGGTCGGCGCGCCCGTGCCGTCGCCCGATGGTAAGTGGGTGGTTTTCGACGCGGTCGATGTGGACCTCCAGGCGAATACGAAGGTTTCGCATTTATGGATCGTGCCCGCGGCCGGCGGAGAAGCACGGCGCTTGAATCAAGTCGCGACGGCCGAAGAGCGGCCGCGTTTTTCTCCGGATGGCAAGCGCCTGATCTGGACCTCGAAGGCGACCGACCCGACGCAAATTTGGATGTGCAATTTCACTCCTGAGAGCGGCGGGCTCGACGGCCAACCGCACCAGGTCACGAACATCTCCACCGGCGCGGACGGTGGAATCTGGACGCCCGACGGAAAGAGCATCGTCTTTCTCTCGTCGGTTTATCCCGAAGCGAAAGACGACGCCGAGAACAAGCAACGCGACGACGACCTCGGGAAGAGCAAAGTGAAAGCAAAGATTTTCACCAAGCTGCTTTACCGGCATTGGACCGGTTACACTGAACACAAGCGCAGCCATCTGTTTGTTCAAAATGTAGAGGCGGGTGTCTCCCCCGCAGGCGACCAAGGTGCGGCTGGGACAGCCGCCGCTACAGCGCGCGATCTCACGCCGGGCGATCACGACGTGCCGCCCTTCAACCTCGGCGGCCAGGATATGTACTCAGTGTCGCCCGATAGCCAGGAGCTCGCTTACACCAGCAACATCGATGAAGTCGAAGCGATTAGCACGAACAACGAGATCTTCCTCGTCCCGATGGCCGGTGGAACGCCGAAGAAAATCTCGACCAGCCCCGGAAACGATAACACGCCGGTTTATTCGCCCGATGGAGAACACATCGCGTGGCGATCAATGGCTCGCGCCGGTTTCGAGGCGGACAAGGAATCGCTCATAGTCTATCAGCGCAAGCTGGGACAAAGCCGCAACGTGACCGGAGAGTTTGACCGTTCAGTTGGCAGCTTCACCTGGACGCCCGATTCGAAGGGGATTTGCTTCACGGCCGAGGATCACGGCGAGGCCCCGATCTGGGTGTTACTGATGGACGGCAAGCAGCCGAAACAAGTCGCGCGACTTCACGCCGACGATCTTGTTTTTTCGAAAGATGGTAACTCGCTGTTCTTCAGTCACGTCTCCATTGGCGCGCCGAGCGAAATCGCCTTCCTGGACGTGAAGGAAACGCCAAAGACCACAAACCTGGCGCCCACTCCTGTGACGCACATGAACGACGCGGTGCTCGCACAAATCGATATGCAACCGATGGAATCGTTCACCTTTCCGGGAGCGAACAACGAGAACGTCGAAGGCTTCCTGATCAAGCCGCCGGGATTCGATGCGAGCAAAAAATATCCGCTGAAGTTTTTGATCCACGGCGGGCCGCAGGGTTCATGGGGAAATTCGTGGTCGTATCGCTGGAACGGCGAACTCTTTGCCGCGAACGGCTATGTGGTCGTGATGATCAATTTTCACGGCTCGACTGGATACGGGCAAAAGTTTACCGATTCGATCAGCGGCGACTGGGGCGGCAAGCCCTACGAAGATTTGATGAAGGGGCTCGATTACGTCGAGAAGACTTATCCGTTCATCGACAAGACCCGCGAGGCCGCACTCGGCGCGAGCTACGGCGGCTACATGGCGAACTGGGTCCTGGGCCATACCGATCGATTCAAGTGCATCGTCTCGCATGATGGCGTCTTCAACACGGAGTCGGCCTACGGAACGACGGAAGAGCTGTGGTTCAACGAATGGGAATTCAAAGGGCCGCCGTGGAAGCAGCGCGAGCTTTACCGGAAATTTTCGCCGCATCTGTTCGCGGAGAAATTCAAGACCCCGACACTGGTGGTGCATGGCCAGCTCGATTTCCGCCTCGACGTTTCCGAGGGCTTTCAACTCTTCACTACGCTCCAGCGGCTGAAGGTGCCGTCGAAGATGTTGTACTTCCCCGACGAAGGTCACTGGGTCCTCAAACCGCAAAACTCGCAGCTCTGGTGGAAGACCGTGAACGATTGGGTTGATCAGTGGACTAAGGGAACGGCACAGAGCGCGAAGCAGTAGGGCTTGGTGGCCACGCTCCTTGCTTGTCATCCCGAGCCGCGGAGACGGCGAGGGACCTCGCAGTCGAAGGAAAATCCACGCTAAAAACGCTTTCGCGATCCACGAAGCGCTGCTCTCGAACATGCGAAGCGTGATAAGTGTGAATTAAGAGCGACTGGGGGGTCCCTCGCCGTCTGCGCGGCTCGGGGTGACAAGCAGCTGCGACGCGTCGAAACGTAAAACGCTTTCTGACCTAACGAGTCTTCTTCGCTTCCGCGAGCCGGCGCAGCGTCCGCATATTCACGACGTCTTCCTTGAGCTCTTTTCCTTTCGGCGTCTCGAGCACCTTCGGGATTTTGCGGAAGCGGCGATCGCGCATGATGAAGCCAAACGCCTCCAGCCCGATCTTCCCTTTGCCGATGTGCTCGTGCCGATCGACCCGTGAGCCGAGCGGCGTCTTGGAATCGTTCAGATGCAACGCGACCAGCCGGTCGAGTCCGATTGTGCGCTCAAATTCAGCGAACATCTTTTGGGTCGCTTTCTCCGTGGCCAGCTCGTACCCGGCCTCGAAGACGTGCGCGGTATCGAGGCAGACACAAAGCCGCTCCGGCTCGCGCACGTTCGCAATGATGTAAGCCAGGTGTTCGAAACGATGGCCGAGACATGAGCCCTGCCCCGCCGTCGTCTCCAGCGCAATACGCGTTTTAATTTTCGGCAAGCCGGCGAAAACTTCATCGATCGATTCGATAATTTTCGCCAGACCCGCTTCCTCCCCGGCGCCGAGATGCGCGCCCGGGTGCAAAACCAGAAACGGCAGCTCAAGCTGATCTGCCCGCACCAGTTCTTCCGAGAGCGCGCGGATCGAGTTCGCGTGGAACTGCGGATTGGTTGTCGCGAGGTTGATCAGGTAATTCGAATGCGCGAAAGCGGAATGGAGATCCGCGCGCTGGGCGTGATCGAGGAACGCGGAAATTTCCTCGCGCAGCAACGGCCGGGCGAACCATTGCATATTGTTCTTCACGAAAATCTGCATCGCCGTGCATTTGATCGAGCAAGACCGCTCGATCGCCCGATGCACTCCGCCCCCAATGGACATGTGCGCTCCAAGGAGCAATGACGAATGCCGAATGTCGAATGACGAAGATGATGAAACGGGCTTCTTCTTCATCGGGTTCGGCATTCTTGGTTCGTCATTCGTCATTCGTCATTCGTCATTGGCGATTCGTTAGAATCGCTTGGGATGCCAGTTTGGTTTCGAAACGCTGCCTTCGCCTTTGTATTCGAAAAGTTTGTACATTGGCGTCAGCAGAACGCCCGCGCCGGTGGCGTCGATCCGGATATCGAAGTCGAGTTTGTCCTCGAGAAATTTTATGTCGCCGTGGCCGATCATGCCGAACAGTTTGCCGGAAACCTTGAAATCATCGGTGTGGATCACGCCCTCCTTGATGTTGAAGGTGGCGTTTGCCTTGTGCGCGAGGCTGTAACCAGCGCCGGGGATAATGGCGTTGAGCAAGCCGGAGAGCGGGCCGAAAATCGGGATGGCAAAGATGTCGCCTTCGATTACGCGAATGCTGCCCGTCCCGCGCATACTCCGGGCGTCGCTGCCCATGCCGGTCCAATCATACGCGCCGCTCATCCGGCCACGTTTGGTTTCATATTTGAAATAAAGATCGGCCACGCGCGGGAAATCGACGCCATCGACCACGAGGTTGGCGTGATAATGCGGGTCGCCTTTCGCCAGCGAAATGTCCGCCGATCCCTTCACGGTGCCGGTGAAAAGCGTGCCCGCGATTTCACTGAGCTGGAGCCGGTTGTCGGTGAAGAGGAGATGCCCGGAAACGCGATCGATCGGCAGCGTCTTGCCGAGGAAGACGTAGTCCATGCCGGCCGGCGCATCGACCACAAGCTCGAGATGATCGTTTGGCGCGCCGAAGTGAATGACGCCATTCGCCACGATGTTCGGCGGCTGGCGAAATTTGTAGGGCACGACTTCCTTGAACAATTTCGGCTCGATCCAGACTATCGCGTCGGTCGGCCGAAGGGTGGATCGGACGTCCGTGAGCCGGACCTCGCGCTTCACAAAATCGTAGGTCAATGACCCCGCGGCGCTGCCTTCGTCGCGGGTCACCCTCAGATTTTCGAGAGTGATCGCCCCGTTGTGGAGGTGCGCCTTCGCGCTGGCTTCGTTCAACCAAACGCCGCGGAAGCGCGTCCGCTGCAGGGCAACGGCGCCTTCGCCCGTCCAGGTCTCGGGGGATCGGCTCGCGCCGCGCACGGAAAATCGCACCGTGGGCGGACGGCGCCATTCCCATTCGCCGAGAAATTTGCCGATCTCGGGCGAGGCGATCGCGCGCAGGACCGTGGGATCGACGCCACTTTCGACATTGAGCCGAAAGTCGTTCGGCGCTTCCAGGAGATCCGCGGTGACCTCGCCGGAATCATGACGCGCCCGAAAATTGCGCAACATCGCGTGCTCGCCATCCCACGAGAAGTCGCCCGCCGCCTTCAGCAGCGGCACGGTTTTGTAGGAGAAATTGTCGAGCGCGGCCCGTCCCATCACGCTGGTGCGCGGCGTGGCGCCCGAGGCATCGTAGGACCCCGAGAGCTCGACGAGCGGCGGCGAAGTCAGCGAGAGATCGGTCAGCAATGCTCCAAACCCAAACGCGGTCAGGAATTGTTTCGCGTCCAGGGTACTGCGCGCCTGGAAATCCGCTGCCTTGGTTTCGCGGCTCCAGTTCCCGCGGCCGGATAAAGTGCCGGCGTTATCTGACCACTCGCAACGGTTGATGCTCAGGGTCTGGTTCGTCCACTCCGCCGCGACGGAGAGATTCTTCATGTCGTAGGAACCGCGCTGCAACCGCTCCGCAGACAACGTCGCATCGGCGCGCGCGGTCTCGAATTGGGAAAGATCGCCGGAGAACTTTATCTGAAGCGTCGGCGCCTCGCCCGGGAATTTCCACTGATGCAACTCTTCCGTCACCTTCTGGAGAAGAATGAGGCGCTCCCGCCAATCGTCATCGGAGATTTCGCCGGAGGGCTTGTAGTCGCTTTTTTTGAGCAGCTGGCCGGTCACGGAAATTCGGACACCGCCAAACATGCCTTCGGCCTGGCTGACGTAGATCTGCTCCGGCGGGAAATAAATGTGCGCGCGGAATTTGGTCAGCCGCGCCTTCGGCGCAGTGATGCCCGCGAGGGGCGTCGGGATGGTCAACTCCGCACCGCGGACATCGAGCGCGTTCAGGAACGGCTGGTGATGGAGGAGCGCGGCGTAATTAATATCGAGCGCGACTTCACTGATGACGGCGAGGGTGTTCTCGCGATTCTTGAAATCGAAAATCCGCACGTCCTGCGCGATCAAGCCGCGGACCGGATCGAGCGTGAGGCGGCGCACCGATGCCTCCACGCCGCGCTTGTGAAGTTCTTCCACCACGCGTTCGCGCCACTGCCGGCCAAAGCCGCGCTTGGCCAGGTACCAACCGGTCCAGCCCAGCGCGATGACTAGCGCGAAGATGAAGAACCGGAGAGCTCGAGCGCCCGAACGATGGGACTTCGAGCGGCGCCGGTAAAACTGCCGCGCCAGGGACGGGGGAATTGGTTCCAGGACTGAAGGCATTGTGCGTTGAAGTGTTACGGCGTTGAAGCGACTTGTATCCTACCGTCTCGCTTCAACGCTTCAACGTGATCTCCATCTCAGACCTGCCGGCGATCAACGCGTCGCTTAATTTCGTCAGCGCGATTTTCATCTCGGGCGGGTGGTATCTGATCCGTCGCGGCCATTGGCGCAGTCACGTCGCCTGCATGATCACGGCGGTTATCTCGTCCACGCTCTTTCTCGTCGGCTACCTGATCTATCACGCGCACGTCGGCGAGCGCTCCACCCATTTCACCGCTCAGGGGCTCGTGCGGCAATTTTATTTCGCGATGCTGATCTCCCACATCCTGCTCGCGTTCATCACGCTTCCGCTGGTGATCCTGACGCTCATTCCGGTTTTCCGGCGACGCTGGGACCGCCACCGGAGGATCGCGCGCTGGACGATGCCGATCTGGCTTTATGTCTCGGTCACCGGCGTGCTGGTTTATTTCATGGTCTACAAATGGTTTCCCCCGGCGGGTTGACGGGGCGCTTTTAGGAATCTTGCACTCCGCCAGTTGTTGATGTTTGATGGGGGAACCGCGGCCCGCCCGGGCCTGAAGAAATTATGGTGACGATCGCGACATTTAACGAACCCTCCCAGGCCAAGCACCTCAAGTCGCGGCTGCAGGAGGCCGGCGTCAAAGCCGATGTCCATAATGAAGGGCGGCTGCAAAAGGCCGCCATGATGGGCACGCCGCAGGCCAACGCCAAGGTGATGGTGAACGAGGAAGACTTCGTCACTGCCAATCAATTGATGGTGGAATGGGAGGCGAGCGATCCGGAAGTCGGCACTGCCATTCGCTGCCCGCAATGCAAATCGCCGCGGATCGAATATCCGCAATTGACCCGGAAGTTCATGACGCCCTGGCTGGCCAGCATTCTTTTCGCGCTGAAAGTTTTTCCCAAGGAATTTTACTGCCAGGATTGCCACTTCACCTGGGGCAAGGATGGCGACCCATTGCCCCGACCTGCCGCCTGGGAGACTTTTTCCTAGGTCGACCTGCCAAGCTGCCGGGTGCAAGCCTCGGCGTCGTCGCGCGTATTAGGACACGCGCAGTCACAGGCACGGCAAACGATTTAGAAGTTGATCAGCGCTTTTTTCATCCATGAAATGGCTCTTCGCCCTTCTCCTCGCGGTGATCGTTTTCGGCGGAGCCGCGTTCTTTAGTTACGATCTTTTCGTCAAGCCGGAGCGGAAGATAATCGCCGAGAAGAGCGGCGAGATTCCGGTCGAACCGATCCCGGACATCAGCCTGGCGGAATTCCAGGCCGCGGCCAAACTCCGGCAGGAAGGCAAACTCACCGAAGCGCGTGAGGCGCTGATCCTTCTGCTCCAGAAATATCCGAGCGGCCTCCACGTTGAGGAAGCCAAGGATCTTCTCGGCGAAGTGAACACGGACATTCTGCTCTCGGATTACCGGACGCCGGAGAAACAGGAATACGTGGTGAAACGGGGCGACGTGCTGGCGAAGATCGCGGCGAAAATGAAAACCACGCCGGAACTGATCGTGCGCACGAACCGCTTGACCAATACGATGCTCCGGGTGGGACAGGTCCTCCAGCTTTCGCGTCCCGAGTTTTCCCTCTTCATCCAGCGCAAAGCCCAGACCGTGGTGCTGCTCAACCACGGACAATTTTTTAAGCGTTATCGGATCAAGACGGTCAGGATTTCCGCCAAGCAGCCGCCGAGAATCACCACGAAGGTGGCGGAGATCCTGGCTTTCCGCGGAGGCAAACGCGTCGGTTTCGGGACGAAGGAATACCTGGGCAGCACGCGCTGGATTCGCCTGAATCAGCCCGGATATTTCCTCTTCGCCGAGGCCGATTCGACGCATCGCGATGAATCGGGCCAGTCGCCACCGCCCGGCCTGGGCCTGTCCGCTTCGGACATGGAAGAGTTGAGCAGCCTTGTCAGTAACAAGACCGCTGTCACAATCACGGACTGAAAACCTATCTCGCAAAAACGTTGACCCAATCCATCCGGGGTTGAGATTGACAGTCCGGTCGCGTTTAGACTTCCTACATTCACGGTCCACTACATGGAATCTCATCCCCTGGATTTTGAGAAACCGATCCTCGAGCTGCAACGGCGGCTCCAGGACCTGAAGAACCATTCCGATCAGCACGAACTCGATTTCGACTCTGAAGTCGAAGCGATGGAGAACAAGATCCGCGAAACCCGCCGCGCGATTTACGACAACCTCACCGCGTGGCAGCGGGTGCAGCTGGCCCGCCACATTCGACGCCCGTTCGCGCTCGATTACATCGGGCGCTGCTTCACCGATTGGATCGAGCTCCACGGCGATCGCGTCTTCGGCGACGACAAAGCGATGCCGAGCGGCCTGGCCAAGCTCGGACCGCATCGTTGCGTGGTGATTACGCATCAGAAGGGCCGGGACACGAAGGAAAACGTGAAGCGGAATTTCGGCTGCGCGCACCCCGAGGGTTATCGCAAGGCGCTCCGTCTCATGCGGCTCGCGGAAAAGTTTGGCTTGCCGGTGATCGCACTGATCGACACGCCCGGAGCATTTCCGGGCATCGGTTCGGAAGAGCGCCATATCTCCGAGGCGATCGCGGTGAACCTGCGCGAGATGATGAATCTCCGCGTGCCAACCGTCGCGGTTGTGATTGGCGAAGGCGGTTCGGGCGGCGCGCTCGGAATCGGCGTGGCTGATCGCGTCTTGATCCTCGAGAACGCGTATTACTCCGTCATCAGTCCCGAAGCGTGCTCAGCGATTTTGTGGAAAGATCGGCGGCATGCCCCGGAGGCGGCCGAAGCGTTGAAGCTGACGGCGCAGGATCTGATCGGGCTCGGAGTGGTGGACGAAATCGTGCCGGAACCGGAAGGCGGCGCGCATCGAGACCATGACCTCGCGGCCGCCAATCTCGGCACAGCCTTGCGCCAGAATCTCGAGAAGATCTCCGCGCATCCGATCGAAAAGTTGATGCAGCTCCGCTACGAAAAATTCCGGAAGCTAGGAAAATACACCGAAGAAGTGACGGCAGATGCGTCTGTCGCGGCCGAAGCGTCTACATCTACCGCGTCCTAGCGAGACGTTTCGTTCGTTTCAAAATGGAATGCAGCGCTTCTCGCGCTGCGCTGAGCCGCGGCCGCCTCGGAATTTCGGCTTTCGGCGGAGGCGGCGGAAACAGGAAACGGAGCACCGGATCCATCCGGGCCGCCCACGCGCCTTCGCTGTGATCGGAGCCTTCGGCCTCCAGATAATGGAGGTCGTCGTGCAGCCGCCATCCTTTCTCCACGAGACGATCGCGCAGTTCCCGGGCTCGCTCCCAACCCTCCTCATGAGTACCGGTATCGAGCCAGATCTTTAGCGGCGGCTTTGCGTTCTCGTCGAGGGCGTCCACGATTTTGTAGACCACGCAATCATCCCACCAGATCGAGGCCGACATAACCGCGAGCCGGCTGAAATAGTTCGGATACCAAAGCCCAAGGATGAATGTAGCCAGTCCTCCCAGGGAAGACCCGCCGAGCGCGGTAAATTCCGCTTCCGGCTTTGTCCGATATTGTTTGTCGATGAACGGCTTTAGTTCCTCGGTCAGGAATCGTCCGTAGCTGCGAAGCAAGCCTTTGCTTCGTTTCCGCTTTGTCGGTTCGAGGCGCGCGGCCGTGGGCGCGTATTCATGAATGCGATCATCGCCCGTGTTCGCGACGGCGACGATGATGACCGGCTCGATCAGTTTCGCGGCGATCAGGCGCTGTGCTGTTTCATCCACGCCCCATTCCACCCCGCCGAAAGCCGTCGCGGCATCGAAGACATTCTGCCCATCGTGAAGGTACAAAACCGGATAACGGCGCGTCCGGGAACGACGGTAGCCCACCGGAAGGTAAACCAGCACGTCACGACGGTTCCGCAGAATTTTCGAGGGAAAACTCGGATGCTGCTGGATGTTTCCGGTCAGAGTGCTGGGCATTTCGCAGGAGAGGTATGGTCGAAGAGATACGCGTTGTCCAGAGACAGCGGATGCTTTCGACTTGGCACGGCGCAAAACCGCGGGTTAGGTAACTATTCGGCCGCCATTCGTCCGCGCGGTTCCCGCACAGGAGAGGGGCGAGCGCCGAAATAAGCAAGATGACCGAACGCTACATCCGCTGGTGGACACCGCATTTGAGTCGCGACTTCCAAATGCTGGTGTTCGGCGATGGAGCGGGTATCCCGCTCGTCCTTTTTCCGACCTCGTACGGCCGGTACGATCAGAATAAGGATTTCGGATTGATCGGCGCCGCGGCTGGATACATCGACGCGGGCCGGGTCACCATTTATTGCCCGGACGGGATCGACGATGAGAGCTGGTATAACAAGAAGATCCATCCGGCCGACCGGGTGATGACACACATGGCCTACGAACGAGTAATTCTGCACGACGTCTTCGATTTAGCCCGGCGCGAGACGTCGCAGGCGCGGGTGGCAGTGGCGGGCGCGAGCTTCGGCGGCTGGCACGCCGTGAACCTCGCCTTCCGGCATCCGGACGCCGTCAGCCACGCCATCTCCATGAGCGCCGCGTTCGATATGACGTCGTTCGTGGACGGCTATTACGACGAGAACTTCTACTACAACAATCTTTTCGATTACATGGCGCACTGCAGCGACCCATGGAAATACAATCACATGGGCATCATTCTCAGCACCGGTGAGTGGGACCATTGCCGCTCCGAAAATCACCGGCTTTCGGCCCTCCTATCCTCGAAGGGCATCAAACATTTTCTGGACGATCGGAAGTGGTCCGGCCACGAATGGAGTGACTGGAAAAATTCTTTCCCGTATTACTTATCGCTCTTATAGGAACCGGGTGCACTTGCCGTTTGAGCCGGCGAAAACATTATGAAAAAAATCGGCATTCTCTTTGGTCAGGAAAACAGTTTTCCACCCGCGTTCGTGGAGCGCGTGAACCTGAAAACCGGCGGCAAGGACATTCAGGCTGAATTTGTCCGCATCGACAAGGTGGTCCAAGGCGAGCCGTGTGGATACGATGTCATCATCGACCGCATTTCGCAGGACGTGCCGTTTTATCGGGGCTTTCTCAAAAACGCGGCGCTGACGGGAACCGCGGTCGTGAACAATCCCTTTTGGTGGAGCGCGGACGAGAAGTTTTTCAACAACGCGCTCGCCACCAAGATCGGCGTGGCGGTGCCGAAGACGGTGCTGCTGCCCTCCCATCAGGTGCCGCCCGATACGAATGACGGCTCTTTCCGCAACCTCGCGTTCCCGCTCGATTGGGAAGGGATGTTCAACTACGTCGGATGGCCCGCATATTTCAAACCGTTCGCGGGCGGAGGCTGGAAGAATGTCTACAAGCTGAATAACCCGGAGGAATTTTTCCGCGCCTACAGCGAGACAGGGCAGCTCGTGATGATGTTGCAGGAAGAAGTGATCTTCGACATGTACTTCCGCTGCTATTCGATCGATCAGCGCAACGTCCGGATCATGCCGTATGAGCCCCGGCATCCCTATCACTTGCGTTATCAAACCGAGTGGCAGACGCCGCCGGAGATTCTGCAAAAAGTCCACGACGGCGTGCTGACCTTGAACCGCTATCTGGGCTACGATCTGAACACAGTCGAGTTTGCGATTCGTGATGGAGTGCCGCTCGCGATCGACTTCTGCAATCCCGCGCCGGACGCGGAAGTCACAAGTGTCGGCCAGGCGAATTTCGAGTGGGTGGTCGACGCCGTCTCAGACATGGCCATCCGCAAAGCGAAGGAGCATCAGCCCGGCCGCGATAACTTGAGCTGGGGCAAATTCGTCCAAGCCGGCGCCACCGGGCGATCGCTCGACGAGCTCGCCTGACGAGCGCTCCCTTAACTCCGCCCTGTGCTTGTCATCCCGAGCCGCGTAGACGGCGAGGGACCTCACAGTCGCAGGAAATCCAACCAGGACCGCTTTCGCGATCCACGAAGCGCAACCGGCCGACCATGTCGGTTTTAGTTAGTGTGACCTTGGACCGACTGCGAGGTCCCTCGCCGTCTGCGCGGCTCGGGATGACACGCATGATATCGAGCCTTAGCTCAGAGACTTGCGCCTTCCCCCGACTTGGCGCTTGTTGAACACGTGATCCCGAAAGACCACGTCTTCACCCTCGGTATCGAGGAAGAGTTCGCGATCGTCGATCCGCAGACGGGCGAATTGCGCTCGCATATCCAGGAAATCCTGGAAGGCGGCAAGCTCACGCTCAAGGAACAGATCAAGCCGGAGATGCACCAATCGGTGGTCGAGCTGGGAACCGAGATCTGCCAATCTGTCGTGGACGCGCGCGCGCACGTCATCGAATTGCGGAGCCATCTCGCCCGTCTCGCCGGCCGGGGCGGAATGAAAATAGCCTCGGCGGGCACACACCCGTTTTCGCATTGGCACGATCAACTCATCACCGAGGGCGACCGTTACAAGGAGATCGTGAGAGACATGCAGCAGGTGGCGCGGGCGAACCTGATTTTCGGCCTGCACGTGCACGTAGGAATTCCCAATCGCGAGATGGCGATCCACGTCATGAACCAGGCACGCTATTTTTTGCCGCACATCTATGCGATCTCCACCAACTCGCCTTTCTGGGTGGGCCGCAACACCGGTTTCAAAGGTTACCGCCTGAAAGTTTTCGAGCGCTTCCCGCGCACTGGCATTCCCGACGCCTTCGAAGGTCTCTCCGAGTACGAGGATTATTTGAAGCTGCTCGTCCGCACCAAATGCGTCGATAACGCGAAGAAGATTTGGTGGGACATCCGGCTCCATCCGTTTTTCGATACGCTTGAGATTCGGGTGTGCGATGCGCAATCGCGCGTGGATGACACGCTGGCCATGGCGGCACTCATTCAGGCCGTGGTCGTGCGGCTGCATAAATTGCAGCACCAGAACCTGAGCTTCCGCATCTATCGCCGCCGGCTGATCGATGAAAACCGGTGGCGCGCTTCGCGTTACGGTCTCGACGGCAAACTGATCGACTTCGGCCGCGAAGAGGAAGTCGAGACTCGAAGCCTGATCAATGAAATTCTCGAGTTCGTGGAGCACGAGATCGATGAGCTCGGGAGCCGGCATGAGATTGCCCATGTCGAGAAGCTCTTGCGCGAAGGCACCGGGGCGGATAGGCAGCTCGCAGAGTGGGAAAAAACGAATCACGACATAAAAGCCGTGGTCGATCTCATTGTCCGTGAAACCTACGAGGGGCTGAGGTTAGACGAGCCGGAAGGCGTCGCCAGTTAAGGGTCGATCGTGAATTGCCGACGCCCGGTTTTCGCGTAATGATGACGGCTCTTTCCACCATGCCAGACCGCGCCCACACCCTAACGATCGATCCGGAACTTCAGCCCGGCGCGCGGAATGCCATTCGCGATTGTCTGCGCCTGAAGCCGAAGGAACGGATCACGATTATCACCGACGAAGTGACCCGTGAAATCGCGGCGGCTCTGCAAAAAGAAGTGGAAGAAGTGGGAGCCGAACACGCGGTCTTCGTCATCGAGGAATATGCGGAGCGCCCGTTGACCGACATGCCGGAAATCATCCTGGAGGATCTGGCGCAGTCGCAGGTCAGTATTTTTTGCGCGCAATCGCAGCGGGGCGAACTGCGTTCCCGCATGCAAATGAGCGACATCGTGAACCGGCACCGCATCCGCCACGGTCACATGGTCAACATCACCTATCAGATCATGATGGAAGGGATGCGGGCGGATTTTCGCGCGATCGACGCGTTGAGCCAGCGGCTGGTGGAGCGCGCGCGCATGACCGAGCGGATCAAATGCCGCACCGCGGCCGGCACCGATTACGAGGCCACATTCTCGCCCACGCTAAAATGGCTTAAGACCAGCGGGATCATCACGCCGGATAAATGGGGTAACCTGCCCGGCGGCGAAATTTTCACTTCGCCGGCGGATTCTAACGGCGTCTTCGTCGTCGACGGCGTGGTGGGCGATTATCTCTGCCAGAAGTACGGCGACATCCAGGAAACGCCGCTCACGATCGAGGTCCAGGATAACCGGATCCGCAGCCTGCAATGTGAGAACAAGGAACTGCTGGAAGAATTTCGCGCCTACACCAGCACCGATGAAAACAGCAATCGCGTGGGCGAGTTCGCGGTCGGGACGAACACCGCTTGCACCCATGTGATTGGCAATATTTTGCAGGACGAAAAGATTCCCGGCATTCACATCGCTTTTGGCCACCCCTATGCGGAACACACCGGGCAAACCTGGCTTTCCAAAACCCACATCGATTGCGTCGGGCGCGACTTCGACATCTGGTTCGACGACCTGAAGGTGATGGAACGCGGGAAGTTTTTGGTATAGGATGCGCCGATGATCGATGAGATCCGGAAGCGACTGCAGCGGGCGCCATTTGCCCCCTTTTCTGTTCGGACATCCGACGGTCACGAATACGCGGTGCCGACGGTCGATCATGCTCACATCTCTCCACGCGGCAATCGAGTTGTCGTTTTTGATGACGAGGGTACGAGCGCTGTGCTCGGTCCGCTTCACATCAGCGGAGTGATCGAGCAGTCGAACGGCGCTTGAGGCGAAGCGGATCTCGTATCATGGATCCGCAACTACGCGCCCGGTTCAACGCTGACTTCAGCGACGAGCGTTATGCGAAGCTCCTGCGCATCGCGAATGAGAGCGAATATTGGCCGGTCGATTTCCGGATCTCCGAGAGCCCGCTTTTCCTGACCCACGAGTTTACGGAGGAAGTGGCGAAGGCGGCACGCGACATCGTTGCGCAACTACGCACGCCGGAGTTCGCGGCGCACGCCCGCACAGCCATTCCCGCGGGACTCGAAGTCCCGGGAGAAACTCCGCATCCGATTTTCCTCCAGGTGGACTTCGCCATTTGCGAAGTGGACGGACGCCTGACACCGCGCCTGATCGAATTGCAGGGCTTTCCCAGCCTCTACGCGTTTCAGCTATTTCTGGTGGGTTGCATGCGCGCGGCTTATCCCGCGATCCCGCAAGATTGGGTGCCGTTCTTCGGCGGCATGGATGAAGAGAGCTACACCGCGCTGCTGCGCCAGGTGATCATTGGCGATGCTGAGACGGAGAATGTAGTCCTGCTCGAGGTCGACCCGGAAAAACAAAACACCCGCATTGATTTCGCCTGCACCGACAGCCTGCTCGGTGTTCGTCCTGTCTCCCTCACGGACGTAACAAAACGAGGCCGGCAATTGTTTTACCAACGGGATGGTCGCGAGGTCCGGATCGAACGAATTTACAACCGCGTCATTTTCGACGAACTGCAGCGCCGCCCGGATCTGAAGCTTGATTTCAACTTCCACGACGAGATCGATGTGACCTGGGTCGGACACCCGAATTGGTATTTCCGCATCAGCAAACACTCGCTGCCGTTTCTGAAATCCAGGCACGCGGCTCCCGCATTTTTTGCCGATGAATTTCCGGCTGCTGAAAAGCTGCCGGATTATGTCTTGAAGCCGCTCTACTCCTTCTCAGGTCTCGGCGTTGACCTCGAGCCGAGTCCGGAAAAACTGGCGGCGCTCCCCGACCCGCGCGCGTGGATTTTGCAAAAGAAGGTCGATTACGCCGACTTCGTTCCGACCCCGGACGGGCCGCGGTCGAAGGGGGAGATCAGGATGATGTTTGTCTGGCCGGAAAACGGGGAACCGATGCTGGTCAACAATCTCGTCCGGATGAGCCAGGGCAAAATGATGGGCGTGAAATTTAACAAAGACAAAACCTGGGTTGGTTCGAGCATCGCGCTCCACGCGCCTTAACTGGTAGGAACGCCGCGCTGCGGCCTCCGGTCATCTCGGCGCTTCGTTGAGTTTCCGCGAAGGTGTCCGGCGGAGGCAAGTCACTTCGTTCGGCGCAGCGCGCCGTCCCTACCGCAGCTCTTCGTTGGTTTGCGGGAAGGCGTTCACGGCAAATTCCAAATCTTCCCGTGAATGCGCCGCTGAAACCTGAGTGCGAACGCGCGCGCCGTCCCATGCAGCACTGGTAGGGACGCCGCCCTGCGGCGTCCAACCTAACGCACCACTCGGCGTGAGCCGCCGACAGCGCGGGGCGCCGTCCTACCCCCAACTCTTCGTAGTTTCTGCGAAGGCGTCCTGGGTAAAACACAAACACTTCGGACGGCGCAGCGCGCCGTCCCTACCGCAGCTCTTCGTTGGTTTCCGCGAACGCGTTCACGGCAAATTCCAAATCTTCCCGTGAATGCGCGGCGGAGACCTGAGTGCGGACGCGCGCCGTGCCATGCGGCACCACCGGATAGAAAAAGCCAATCACGTAAACTCCCTTCTCCAGCATGCGCGCCGCGAATTTTTGCGAGAGCGCCGCGTCCCCCAGCATGATGGGCACGATCGGATGGGTTCCGGGTTTGATCGTTAGGCCGCGCTCGGTCAGGGCCGCGCGGAAGAACTTCGTGTTCTCTTCCAGCTTGTCCCGCAACTCGGTCGAAGCCATCAACAGCTCGAGCGCCTTGATCGATGCCGCGACGATTGGCGGCGCCACGGTGTTCGAAAAGAGATAAGGACGCGAGCGCTGGCGCAGGAGTTCGATGATGCGCTTGCAACCGCTGGTGAAGCCCCCACTCGCGCCGCCCAGCGCTTTCCCGAGCGTGCCCGTGATGATGTCGATCCGTCCCATCACGCCGCGATATTCATGCGTCCCCCGGCCGGTTCGGCCGAGGAAGCCGCTTGCGTGCGCGTCGTCGATCATGGTGAGCGCCTTATATTTGTCCGCCAGCTCACAGATCGTGCCGAGCTCCGCGATCGTGCCGTCCATCGAGAAACAGCCGTCAGTGGCGATCAGGCGCACGCGCGCGTCGCTCGCTTCGATCAGTTTGGCCTCCAGGTCGGCCATGTCGTTATGCTTGTAGCGAAAGCGTTGCGCTTTGCAGAGCCGGACCCCATCAATGATCGAGGCGTGATTGAGTTCGTCCGAGATCACCGCGTCCTCGGGGCCGAGCAGGGTCTCGAACAAACCGCCATTCGCGTCGAAGGCGGACGGGTAAAGGATCGTGTCCTCGGTGTCGAGAAACTTGGTCAGCTCGCCTTCCAGATCTTTGTGGATGTCCTGCGTGCCGCAAATAAACCGGACGCTGGCCATGCCGAAGCCATGCGTGTCGAGCGCCTCTTTCGCGGCGGTGATGAGCGCGGGATGATCTGCGAGGCCCAGATAGTTGTTCGCGCACATGTTGAGCACGCGACGGCCCCCGGTGATTTCGATCTTGGCGTCCTGCGGGCTGGTGATGATGCGTTCGGTTTTGTAAAGACCCTGCGATCTGATCTCCGCCAGGGTGTTTGCGAGCTGCTGATCAAATTCCGCGAGCATGGTTCAGGATACTCAGGCTGCCCTGAATACAAAAGCCAATCGCGCGGTGAGTTGGCCACATCCGATACTTGTCGTCCCGTCGCAAAGCTCCATCCCTTGCTTTCATTCCGAGCCGCGCAGACGGCGAGGAACCCCGCAGGCGGTCTGTCGTTACACGAATTAGAGGCCATGCTCATTCGTCACGCATCGCTGCGCGGGTCGCGGAACGGGGCTTGGGTAACTTTCCGTACGACTGCTGGGTTCCTCGCCGTGCGCCGCTCGGAATGACAGCTACGCTCTTTGCGAATAACGCGTCATCTTGTGTTACCTACTCAAATTTCCCAGAAAAATACTCTTGCATGGGGTTGTGAATAACTGCTAATAACCTTCCCGTTGCGTAACCGGGACCATTTTTCTCTCATCGTTCTCGCTTCCTGCGCTCTTTTTCTGAGCGCCTGCGGGACCACTTCCACGACTTCGAGAAACACGCCTCTCCCAAAATATGAGACGCCGTTGGTGAAGCGCGATTTCCAAAATGTCCGGACGACGGCCTACACCCATACCGAGTCTGACCATCTTCCTTACGGCAACCACAACGCGCTCGGTGGCCGTCTCCATGCCGCGACCGGCGCCATTCGCCGCGCTGAATACACGCCGCGCGCTACCGCCGTAAGCACCGACGTTTCCGACTACCGACGCGCTTCCTACAGCGGTACGAACCTCGAGCCGTTCTCGCTTCAGCCGAAGCGAACCACCAAAGTGATCAAGACCAAGCACGGAACGAAACGCGTGACGGTCGTCGCCAAGCCCCAAATCGGAAGCGCGGCCGCAGACTGGTCCCGTTGGCCTGCCGGCACGGTTTTCCGTCTTCTCTCGACTGGGCAGGTCTACAAAGTCGACGATTACGGCTGGGCCCTGGCCGGCCGGAATACGATTGACCTCTACATGCCGAGCCGTAGCGCCATGAATTCCTGGGGTGCGCGCGAGGAAGGGATTCAGATTCTGCGCTGGGGTGATGCGAACGAAAGCCTGCGCCTTCTCCAAGGGCATCAGAGCTACCGCCACATCCGCCGCATGGTTCTCGAGCTTCAGGGTCAGGACGCCGCGGCGGCTAGCCTGGATTAATTCGCGGACCTCCGCTTCGCCCGCCTTCCATCAGCCGAAACGCGTCGAGAGCCAGTGCGCGAAACGGCCAATGTTGGCCGCCAGATCCGCGCCGAGATCCGCGAAGGTGATTTGGGCCGAGGCGAGCACGAGCATCACGCTCAGCACCACCAAATTCATCAGATAGATCACCACGAGCGAAAAAAACGTGCCGTGATCGGTCAGGTCCGTTTGTTTCTTGGGGATCATCCAGCAGGTAAAGGTGAAGTGGAATGTCCAGGTCGCGCCGATCAGCGCATAGAGGACGCGACCGTACGGCCGCACATTGAAGAACAAACTAAGAGCGCCGTACGCTCCGATGATAATCAGGCTGTAGAGCGGGAAAAAATACGGGGCCAGCGCGATCCAGAAATTATTCCGGTCGGTCACGATGTGACCCCCGTGACGCGCCACCTTGAAACGGCTTACCCGTCCGCCCATGAGCAAAACCCAAAAAGCATGAGTAAGCTCGTGCCCGAAAACGTAAACGAGCATCGGCCGCGGCAGACCAAAAAACGCGATCAGCCACAGGACCGTGCCTAACGAGAAAAACCAAAATTCCTCACCCGCCCAAAGTCGTTGCGTGACCGTGGCGCGGGCAAAGACGGTGAAGAACGTTTGGGTCAGCACCGCGCAAAGCGGCAGCAGAAAAATGGCGACAACGAACTTCACCCAGCGGGTGGGAATGAGCCACGGTTCGCCAGCGAGCTGGGGCCGCGTAACGGGTGGAGCATACGCTGCCATCTTCCCGCGACGGGGCCGGCGCCCGCGCCCGTGATGTAAAGTCGATCTCCGCTTCTTCGTCGCCAAGTTATCCGCAGATTACGCAGATTGGCGCAGATGGAGAGAAGGAAATCACAATCTCATTCCTGCTCATGATCATGATCATGCTCTTTCCGGTTCCAGTGCGGGGGATCAGGATTAAGATTATGATCAGGAGCAGGACGCTCTCGCGTTCCTTTTTGCCGCACCCGCGCCCCGGCGCGAATTACGCCCTGCCCATGTAGGCGCCCGTGCGGGTATCGATCTTGATCTTCTCGCCTTCCTGAATGAAGAGCGGGACGTTCACCGTCTTGCCGGTTTCGAGAATAGCGGGCTTCGTCACGTTTGACGCGGTATCACCGCGCAAACCTTCCGGCGCTTCCACCACCTTGAGCTGCACTGAGGAAGGCAACTCCACCTGTACCGGCCGTCCACCGGTTGAAAGCACCTCCACGGGCAGATTTTCCACGAGATATTCCTTCGCGTCCGCGAGCAGATCTTCGTTCAGCGTGACCGTCTCGTAGGTGTTTGGATCCATGAAATGGTATCCGCTGTTGTCCTTGTAACTGAACTCGAGCGTGTTCCGGTGCATGTCGACCATCTCCACCTTGTCGGTGGAGCCGAAGCGCACGTCCGCACTTTTCCCGGTGGCGATGTAACGGATAATGACCTGCACAAATGCGCGCAGGTTACCGGGCGTGCGGTGATTTACTTCCAGGACAATGGCGGTGTTGCCATTGTATTTTATTGCCATTCCCTTCCGGAGATCGTTCGCAGCAGCCATGAGATTTTCGTTGAGCGTTGAGAGTTGAAGCGGGCAATTGTCTACAACGCCGGACCGCTCAAAGCAACTTGAGCTTCGTCAGATCCTGGGAGTCGACCAGGCCTACTGGCACCTGCTGGTCGTCCACCACCACCAAATCGTCGATCCGGTGGCGCTCGAGCAGGTTCAATACTTCCACGGCGAGCTTGTCCTGGTGAACGGTGACGGGATTCAACGTCATCAGATCACCGACGAGACGATCGGCAATTTTCGTGTCCGATTGGAAATGACGCACGAAGTCGCCGTGCGTGAAGATTCCGAGCAGTTGACCGTTTTCATCCGAAACGACCGCCGCGCCGGCGCGGACATCCGTCATTGTCTTTAGGACCGCACGAATCGGCGCGTCGGGCGCGACCATGGCGAGGGCGTGGCGCGGCCGCATGATTTGATGCACGCGCAGAAGGAGGCTTCGCCCAACCATCCCCGCCGGATGAAAACGCGCGAAATCCTCTTTTTGGAAACCGCGCGCCTCGAGCAGGACCATGGCCAGCGCGTCACCCAATGCGAGCATCACCGTGGTGCTGGAGGTGGGCGCGAGGTTTAGCGGACACGCTTCCTGTTCGATGTTTACGTCGAGGACGACATGCGAATTCTTGGCCAGGGTCGAATTCACGTCGCCGCAGACTCCAATGATCTTCACTTGGAATCGCGCGATGGCGGGCAGGATTCGCAGCATCTCTTCCGTCTCACCGCTGGCGCTCAAGGCGAGGATGACATCTCCGTCCGCGATCATGCCGAGATCGCCGTGCAAGGCGTTGAGCGAATCGAGCACCACGGCCGGAGAGCCGGTGCTGGTCAGCGTGGACGCGATCTTGCCTCCGATGTGTCCGGATTTTCCGACCCCGAGCACAACCACCTTCCCGCGCGCCTCGACGCATTCCCGGATCAGATCGATCGCGCGGGAGAAATTTTCGTCCAGACGCTCCCGGAGCCGCTGGAGCTCGAAAATTTCCACATCGAGAACGCGTCGAGCCTTTTCAAGATAATCCATCGCCCTATGATTGTGCGCTCAGCCATCGAGGCGGGCAAGATTTCATGGAACCATTTACCGATTTTGCGATTCAATGGTTGAGCCCGGAAGGAAAACCTGCCTTCAATGACGGTCTGACCCAATTCCTGCGACTTCGCGCTTAAGTCTACACCATGAAAACCTACCTGATCGCTCTGCTTCTACTTGTCACCGCCGTGGCCTCGTCCAGCGCGGAAACTCTCGTTGCGCCGCTCACCCGTCCGAAACAGCAGCGCCATCGGCCGGCGCCGCCGATTTCACAGAAACGCGAAGTGGATGGTGTGGTCCCCCGCGCGATTCGGGGCGGGAATCCGTTGCAAATGTTTAACCCTAAGGCCCCGGCCAAATACGGCACGTCGCAGGACGCCGTATCCTACGATCCCAGTGATCCTATCCGCTGGAGAGGTATTAAACTTTTTGAGTTCCGATTTTGACGGACACAGCTGACCGTTCCGCGCCGGCGGAACGGCCGGTGGTCGCCTCCTACTGCGCGACATTCTTGAAGCCGGAGATGCTTCACATCTACCGGCAGATTACTTCCCTTCAGCGCGTCGCGCCGATAGTGATCGCGCAGAAACGCGAGGAAGCAGAGCGCTTCCCTTTCGCTCAGATCACAGTCATTCCCAAACCGGCGACCCACTTCGCGCGGCGTTTTTGGTTCAAGCAGGTGCGCGCCGCGCCCTGGCAAATTTCGCCCGGCGAAGTAAAGACGCTGACGCGCGTGCTCGATGAAGCGAACGCGCGCCTCCTGCACATCTACTTTGGCCACATCGGTGTGCATTTCCGGCCCTTGATCCGCGCCTGGCCAAATCCAACGGTCGTTTCATTCCACGGAGCCGATGTGATGGTCGACTTGGAGAAGCCCGCTTACCGCCGCGCGACGAAGGAAATGCTCGATGCGGTGCGGCTCGTCCTGGTGCGCTCGGAATCGCTGGGGCGCGCACTCGTCGAGATAGGTTGCGCGCCGGATAAAATCCGGATCCAGCGCACCGGCATACCGACCGAAGAGATCCCATTCCGCGAACGAGTCTGGCCACTCGATGGCGCCTGGAAGTTCGTGCAGGCCTGTCGCCTGATCGAAAAAAAAGGGCTCAGAACAAGTCTGCTCGCGTTCGCGCAATTCAGCACGCGCTATCCGCTCTCCACTTTCACGATTGCGGGAGAGGGAGCGCTTCAACAGGAACTTGAGTTGCTCGCGCAGAAGCTTGGCCTTGCCGCACGGGTCAACTTCACGGGGTTCGTTTCGCAGGTGGAACTGCGCGAACTATTCGATCGCTCGCACGTTTTCCTCCATCCCAGCGAGCAGGCCGCAGACGGAAACCAGGAAGGCGTCCCCAATTCCATGCTTGAAGCGATGGCCAGCGGTCTGCCCGTGTTCGCGACCGAGCACGGCGGAATTCCGGAAGCGATCGAAAATGGAAAGAGCGGAATCCTGGTAAAGGAAAGCGATCACGACGCTCTCGCCGGCGCTTTGCTCAATGCCGTATCGAAACCGGAAACGCTAAGCGACATCGCGCGCGCCGGCGCCGAGTCCGTCCGGCAAAAATTCGAACAGACTGCGCAAACGCATCAGCTAGAGGATTACTACTTCGAAGCGATGGCGAAGGTGAAAAATCCTAGCTGAAAAAATCCTCGAGCTGACTCGCGCCAGCTTGGAACGATAGCCGAGGCGAAGCCACCGTCTCGATCCGGGCAATGTTCTCCTGATAATACGCTCGGTCGGTGAGGAGCCGCAGCGCGGCTTTTCCAATATCGTCGATTGAACGCGCGGAGCCGCAGCTTTCCGGAAAGGCGAGCCGCTCGATGGCGCCGTTTCCGCCGACGCAAGGCACACGACAAAGCAAGGCGTCGCCCGCGACCTGGCCGGGCACAAAACTAGTGTCGAGCTGGAGCACGATTTTGTGCCGCGCGATTTCCCGAAGATAATCGGGATAGGCCTGTTTCCGATCCAGGACGCGCAATTTTCCGGACGGAAATTCCATGCTCGTGAGACGGCGCGCGCCTTTGCGACGGTCGAAGTTGTAAACCGTGACCGGCTCTCCGGTCGTCTCGCTCAACTCGCGCGCGACAAACAACGCGCCGGCATGATTACGCGAGAGCACGTCCCATTCACGCGTCCCGATGAAAATGCCCGAACGCTCCTCGAGCGGCCGCGAGAAATTCCAGCGCGGATCGTCGATCGGATAAGGGGTCGGGATGAAAGCCACCCGATCGAGTCCCCCTCGAATCGCGCGATAAAGATCGGCGGCCTCGGGCGTGGGCGCGATGCAGCCATCTGCCTTCCTCACGATCCGCATGAAACGCGCAAGCCTCGTGGGCGCTTGGAGCTGGTCCGCGATCTGGTGGAGTCCCGTTTCTTTCAACGAGACGGCAACGCGCCGTCCCTCCTTGTGCAGGAAAATCAGCGCACGCTCCGACGCCATGAAGTCGCCGCAAAGCAAAAGCAGGACCGGCGTCTCTTCGGCCATCGCACGCTGGACGTCCCTATGAAAACTTCCGCGCGTGCAGGCCGCGTAAGCGTGGAAGTTGGTTGGCTGATGGACCTGCGTCGTTTCACCGGCGCCATCGGGAAAGTGCTGTTCCGGATCCCGTCCGCCGGCATTAAGAACGGTCAGGCGGAACCGCGCTGAATCGGGAGAAGACATGCTAGTCGCTGGGGTCCGCCGGCGGGGGCGGCGTCGGTCTTAAAATCTGGTCGCTGGGAATTTCGTCCGCGGGGTGTACGGGTTTGGCGCGGCGGATTTCCATTTTCGGCGTCGGCGTTGGCACCACCCGCTCTGCCCTCGGAATTGGCTTGGTCGATTCCGGTTCCACGGCTTCCGCTTTCGGACTCGGTGTGGTCTCCTCGGGGTTGACCGGCTTCGCTTTCAAAACTGGCTTGCTCGGATCGGGCATGCTCTCCTCTTCGTTCACCGCGGGCTTTTCCTTTTCTTTTTCCGGCGCCTTGGGCTTCAGCGTCGAATTGACCGCGTTATACGGATCGTTTTCCGCCAGCAGCACAGGCCCTTTCACCGCTACGACCGAAACCTGGCGGGGATCGACCGCAAGCGATGCGCGCGGAAATCCCGACGCCGGTAGATCGCGCACCAAACGTGCCTTTACTTCGCCATGCACATTGCAGGGCTCGGTGGGCATTTGCGCGGAAGTCGCGATCTCGACGTAAGTGGTGCGGCGCCGGACCGTTTCACCGCCCGACTTCACCGAGTCGTAGCATTTGTCGGTCGCGAGTAAACCCGACCGCGTGCAGATCTCGGCTTTCTGCATTCCCGCGGGTGCCGGAATCTCCTTTGGCGCATAGCGCTCGCTGGCGGCATTCATGATATCGACCCAGATCGGGAGCGCGAGCTCGCTCCCGAAGGCGCCGCGATAAATTTTCTGCGGCTTGTCGAACCCCGCCCAGACCGCGCAGGTGATGGAACTGTCGTATCCGGCAAAAAGCGCGTCGGTAAAATCGTAGGCCGTTCCTGTCTTACCAGCGGCCGGAAATTTTTTCAGTCCAAATTTCTCCCGCGCGATTTTGCCCGTCCCGGTTTCGAGTGCATCCACCAGGCAGGAATGGACTTCGTAAGCCGTCTCGGGCTTTACCACTTTCGTTCGCGTCCGCTCGTCCGGCGCCTGCCACACGACCGTGCCATCCTTTTCCTCGATGCGATCGAGAATATGCGGCGTGCCAGGGCGCCATCCGCCATTAGGGAAAACCGTGTAGGCGAGCGCGAGTTCGGCCAGCGTGATCTCGCTGCTGCCGAGAAACGTCGCGGGAAACGGACGGAGCTGCGAACGAATGCCCGCCGCGTGGCAGAGCTGGATGACGGGCTCGACGCCAACGGTCATCCCGATCCGGACCGTGGCGCCGTTCTTCGATTTCGCCAGCGCCTGTCGCGCTGTCATCGGTCCTTCGTAACGGTTGTCCTCGGATTCGGGCCCCCATTCGCCGAGAATTCCAGTCGTGCCCCCGATCATGACCGCGCGATTATCGAGCGCCGAATCCTCCACGAGCGTGCCGGGGAAAAGTCCATTCTCGAAAGCCGCGGCATACACAAACGGCTTGATCGCGGTGCCGGCCGGACGTCTCGCCTGGAGCGCCCGATCGTACTGGTTGTGCTCGAAATCCCGGCCACCGACGAGAATCAAAATACCGGCGGTTTGATTATCGAGCGCGATGAGCGCCCCCTGTAAATAATCGGGCGCCGTGGCGAGATTCGGGACAGCGAGTTGCTTCGCGTTTTTATAGCGCGTGGCAAAGGCTTCGTAGGTGGGATGATTGTAACCGGGATGCTGCTCGGCTTGCGCGAGATGGGCCTTCAACGAATCCTCCGCGACCTTTTGCAGCTCCGCGTCGATCGTGGTGTGGATCCGGTAGCCCTCGTTCATGGCGCGGTCCCAACCCACCGCGGCGATGACCTGCTGCCGAATGTAGTCCACCGCATAGGTCTGGCCCTGCGCGTTTTGCCGGTTACCGATAACAATGTCCTCCGCCTGAGCCGTCTCGCACTGCGCATTCGTGATGAACCCAAGATCGCGCATGCGGCTGAGCGCAACGTTCCGCGCATCGCGCGACGCCGCCTTGTCGGTCCAGGGCGAAAGCTTGTTCGGCGCCTTGATCAAACCCGCCAGCGTGGCGGATTCCGTGAGCGTCATGTCTCGCGCCGGCTTTCCGAAGTAACCGCGCGACGCAGCCTCCGCCCCGTACAACCCTCCGCCGAAATAGATCCGGTTGAGGTAAAGCTCCATGATCTTCTGCTTGCCGAATTGCTCTTCAATCCGGCGCGACAGAAAAATCTCGAGCAGCTTGCGCCGGAAAGTGCGTTCCTTCAGCGCGAAACTGTTTCGCGCGAGCTGCTGGGTAATCGTGCTCGCGCCCTGGCGCACATGACCCGCGGTGAAATTCTTGAGGGCGGCGCGAATGATTCCGAAGAGATCGTAACCGCCGTGTTGATAGAATTTGTTGTCTTCCATTGAGACCACGGCGTTCACCAGGTCGCGCGGGAGCTGGTCGTACGGCACCGTCTCCCGATTTTCCACGTAGATCTGGCCGAAAATCTTGTCGTTCCGGTCCAGGATGACGCTGGCCGATTCCATCTGTTCGAGCTTCGAGAGATCGAACATTCCCGCCTCCGCATTGAGGTAAGAGGCGAGATACCAAAAGTAGATGCCGAACGCGATCAGCGCGACAAGCACTCCGCCGATCGGCAGATAGAATTTTGGTTTGGTAAACCAGCGGCGATGGACGTAATCAACCGTCGGTGGAGAGAGATAGGAGACTGGCATGCGGCTGAGCGCTTTGAATCGTGTGGAGCGTTAAGTCGGTTGGGTCAAGCCGCGGGCGGGTAGTCGATAGAACGATTCAGGCATTTCCAATTCAACGTTAAAGCAAAACATACCTATGGCCACCGGCGATCAAGCATTGACCGGCTTCATCCGCGAAACGATCCGGCAGACCGGGCCCGTGACCTTCGCCTGGTTTATGGAGCAGGCGCTCTATCACCCCGAGCATGGCTACTACAGTTCCGGCCGGTGCGCGATCGGACGGCGCGGCGATTACTTCACGAATGTGAGCGTGGGGCCGCTCTTCGGCCGGCTTCTCGCCGCGCAATTCGCCGAGATGTGGGAAGCGCTCGGCCGGTCGGGTGACTTTGTCATTGTTGAACAGGGCGCGCACCACGGGGATTTCGCGCGCGATGTTCTCGAGGTCGCATGGGAACGAACGCCGGAGTTTTTTGCTGCGCTGAGGTATCAAATTGTCGAGCCGTTTCCAGTTCTGAAAGAGCGGCAGGTGGAAAAGTTGGGGCCGTTCCTCGAAAAGATCACCTGGCACAAATCGCTCGACGAGTTGGAGCCGTTTTGCGGCGTCCACTTTTCCAACGAACTGCTCGACGCGATGCCGGTGCATTTGATCCGCCGCAGCGTTAGCGACGCGTGGGAGGAGAAATATCTCGATGTCTCGGGAGACGAATTCGTTTTCACTTCCCACCCGATTACAGATGAAAATCTGCGCTGGTATCTGGAGAAGATTCCGCGGCATGCCGCTCCGCCTTACGAGACCGAGGCAAATCTTGCCGCCCTCGACTGGATCGGGAAAGTGGCGCGAAAGCTTGCTCGCGGATACGTGCTCGCAGTCGATTACGGTTATGCGCGCGAAAAATATTACTCGCCCGAACGCGCGACCGGTACCCTCCAATGTTATTCCGCGCACCGCGCCATTGCGTCGCCGCTGGAGCAGATCGGACACACCGACATTTCCGCACATGTGGAATGGACGAGCGTGGCCGAGCGTGCCGAGAAATGCGGCCTCACCTTAAACGGCTTCACCGATCAATATCATTTCATCACCGGCGTGATCTCACGTTTGCTGGCGAACGATTTCACCGAAGAAACCGAGCCGCGGACCCGCCGTGCCCTGCAAACCTTGCTGCACCCCGAATTTCTCGGGACCGCTTTTCAATTCCTTGCCCTCTCGAAAAACGGCGGCGACGAACAATTGAGCGGATTCAAATTTGCCCGCGAGCCGCGAACAGCTCTGGGTTGGGGTGCGCCAGATCCAATGAGTTAACCGATTGATGCCGGTGCGGCATCATCCACTGGCGTCGAGATCGGACTCGCCAGAAACGGCGCGAACACATCTAGCGCGCGCGTTGGGATCGCGGCCACGACGTCGGTAAACTCGCCCTCGTAGTGAACCTCGCGCACGGTGCCGTCGCGATGCAGACGCGCCAGCAGATCGGCGCGCGCGGCCGGCAAGCGCAGCTCCACGGTCATCGTGCCTTTGGCGACGAATTCGGAGATGCGTTCCACCAATTCCCCCATCCCCTCGCCCGTGAGGGCGGAGACAGAAACGGCATCGGGAAAATGACGCCGCAAAGCGAAGAGGGCCGAAGGATCGCTCAGCTTGTCGACCTTGTTGAAGACGACGAGCATCTGCTTCGTGTCGGCGCCGAGATCGGTGAGGACGCTCATGGTCGTGTTGTAAAACTCCATCACTTCCGGCTGGGAAACATCGAGGACGTGAATGAGAAAATCGGAGAGCGCGGCTTCCTCGAGCGTTGCGTTGAACGCCTCCACCAGTTGGTGCGGAAGTTTGCGAACGAACCCGACTGTATCGGTGAGGAGAAGTGGCTGCTTGTTCGGAAGCGCGATCTTCCGCGTGGTGGTATCGAGCGTGGCGAAGAGTTTGTCCTCGATGAAAACTTCCGCGCCGGTGAGCCGGCGAAGGAGCGAAGATTTGCCCACATTAGTGTACCCGACGATCGCGGCATTTGGTACCGGGGCTCGCTTGCGGTCCTTCCGCTGGGTCGCTCGAGCACTGCGGACGGTTTTGAGTTCGCGCTTCAGCCGATCGATCTGCAATCTGATCTTGCGCTTGTCCTGCTCGAGCTGGCTTTCGCCTTCACCTTTCGCGCCGATGCCGCCGCCTTGTTGTCCAAGGTGACTCCAGGCGCGCGTCAGTCGCGGCAGGGAATATTCCATCCGGGCCAGGTCCACCTGGATCCGCGCTTCGCGCGTTTGGGCGCGCGCGCCGAAAATATCGAGAATGATTTCGTGCCGGTCGGCCACGGTCATTCCAGCCAGCTCTTCCCAATTGCGCTGTTGCGACGGGCTCAGCTCGTTGTCGAAGACGAGGACATCGCACTCGAGCTTCTTCGCGTAGTCGACGATCTCCTGCGCTTTGCCCGAGCCGATCAGGTAACGCGGGTTTTGCTCGCGATGGTGCACCAGCATGCGCTCGACCACGGGAATGCCGAGCGTATCGACGAGCTCTTCCAACTCCTCGAGCAAACTCTGCTCCTCAACTTTTTTGTCCGCGTCGAGATACGCCCCGATCAGGAGCGCGCGCTCGACCAACTTATCCTTCGCTTTGATCTCGAACATCGGACCTGCAATCTAGCACGATTGTCTGGAGACGGCCTGCCCTCAGGCCGTTGGGAGACGATCATGCAGCCATCCGGCGCGAGGGCGCGCCGGCTCCAGCTAAATCGGCGCGGGGCGCGCGCCAGCTCCAGTCAGACCCCCCTCGTCTCTATCTTAATCTCGGAGTTCAGAGTGCGATGAACCGGACACTTGTCCGCGATCTCGAGCAGTCTCTTCTGCTGGTCGGCATCCAGCTTTCCCTCCAGGTGAATATCGCGTTCGATCCGATCGATTTTGCCTGCCTTGATTTCGCAATCACGGCAATCAGCCGCGTGGATCTTCGAATGCCGCAGGTTCACCGTCACACTCTCGAGCGGCCATTTTTTCGCTCGAGCGTAGAGCGAAATCGTCATCGAAGTGCAGGAGCCGAGCGCGCCCAGGAGCAAATCATACGGCGAAGGTCCGGTGTCCTTCCCGCCCAAGTTGGTTGGTTCGTCTGCCGTTAACTTGTGTGGACCAACCACTATCTCCTGGGCAAAGCCGGACGCGTCGCCCCGCACTATGACATCCGTTTCATTCATGCTGGTAGTTTACCGTTGTCCCGACCAGACGCCAGAAGCCCCCAACACGACGAAGCCAAATTGAGTGCTCGACCGCGCAAATGGCTCGGACACAATAGCCAACGTGAGCTCCGAGGAACCGAAGTCTTCCGCTATCGGCTGCGTCGTCGCGGGCCTCATCGGCGCGGCCGCCCTCCTGGCGATTCTGTATTCTTTTCGCCAGGCCCCGGCTCAATCCCTGGACGTTTGGCATCGGGCTGCCTGGATCTTCGCGCACTTCAAGGACGATCAGGCTTTCCCGCCCAAGGCCGAACTTTGCGCGGCGCCGTTTTGCCGGCGCGTCGACACAGCGCCTAAATATGTCGGTGGCAACCCGGGCCATCGCAGCGAAACACGAATTCCTTTTTGCCCCGAGCACAACTCTCACCTGCCCAGCACCGGAAGCCGATTCGATGATCTGGCTCGGTTCATCTATTGGATCTCGGCGATGGCCATGTCGTGGATCGAGGCAGTTCTGGTTCTAAGCATTCTCTGCTATCCCCTGATTCTCATCTGGACGTTCCTTCGCCCGGACTCGACCGGGGAAAGTCCTTGGAGACGCGCCCTCCCTTACTCCGCCGCACTCGGAATGGCGATTGGAGGAGCCGCCACCGTCATGGTGTGGGGCATGTTCGCGTGGTGGTGAACCGGTAGCGAGGCCCCCCCAGCACGGCGATTTTCAAATTGGGTTGAACACGAGAATTTCGTCAGGATTCCAAGTCACTAATTGCCACCGCCAGTTCAAACCCGAAACAAAAATATATAAAAGGCCGAACGGCTTCGCATATGCGACGGCCAACTTGACGCGGCACTACCGGAAATCACGGCTTCGCCGCTGCGGGAGTCGGCGAGGGTGGCGGCATTTGCGCCTCGCTGAAGAGGAACGAGTAATCTGAAGCCAAGGCAGGTGGTGGGGTCGGCGAGGCCTGGACGGCGGGTGTTACCCCAGCACTACGGAGAGGGGCCTTAACTGTAATCGCCGTCTTGGTGGAAGCGGTCGAGGCCACCGGCGCGAAAGTATGGCAGGCGAGGCAATTCAAATTCTGGTGGTAAGTTTCCAGAACCGTGTTGGCGACTGGTTGCTGGGACTGTTTCGGCGTGGCATTACCATCGGTCAGCGGGACAGTAGCGCCCGCGGGGATGGACGTGTTATCGTTAGGCCAAAGGACATTAACCAACTGATAGTTCAAGAAGACCGATTTAGGGTTAGCGGCCGCGATGGTTGTCCAAGTGTTCGTGTTCAGCTGCGCGATGTTGTTCGAGGTGGAGGTGCTGATAGGGGTCGTGCGGACGACCTGGACCGGCGCGCCGTACGGATTCGTGCACGGCGAAGGTGTGCAGGGAACTGGTTGGTAATTCTGGACGCACTGGTAAGGATCGGTGGCCGGGTTGCAAGCCGGATTGTAGTAGGTATACCAGGCTTTTAGCGTCTTGTTCTGGATATCCGTAACGCTGGGGGCGTTGTTCACATGTTCGAAGGTGCTCCAGATGAATTGCTGCGCATTCGGTGTCTTGCGGATGATGTGCAGTCCCACTAACCCCACCGTAACCAGTTTTGGGGGAGTAGGTCCTTTAGCCGATGGATAGGAGACATAGGCCTGCGATATTTTGAAGAGAGGCCAAAGGGCTTTATCATCCAACTCGATCCAGGCGGCTTTTATCTCGATGGCTCCGGTTGTGCCGTACTGGGAGAAAGTTGCTGAGCCGTCCGGGAGATTGAGCCCGGGGTTCAGCGCAAATGGACTTTGCACAGCCGCGTTATAGAGGTGGTTCGTATTGATGTAATTGAATTCGTCCGGATTAAGGCGTTTCTCGTAAAGGGTAATGTAGTTATTCATCCTGGCTTGGGCAGTTAGCCACGAGCCGCCGGTGAAAGCTTCCCCGAACTCGCTTAGGTCCAGTTGAGGTCCTCCGGTAAACTTGGACACGGCGAACAGTCCCTTGACTCCCAACTTCGAAGTTGCCTTCAACTTGGCTTTGCCAGCGGGCGCGCTCAGAGCGGAAGGCAGCATTCGAGCGGCCTTCCACGAAGTTGGAGGTGTGGCATTCGGTTGAAAAACCTCGGAAGCTTCCTTGAAGCTTTCCCAGACTAAAGGACGCGAATCCAACTGAGTCCCGAAGGCCGAGGGCGGCACTTTGGGATCGGGTTGTCCGGGGGAGTTGGGATCTGCCACCCAGTTGAGCGCTATGAACTGCTGCCACGCCAGATTGTTAAAGGCGCTCTGACTCGTTCCGCGCGAGTCTGGCGGGATAGTGGGCTGCACCACCGGAACTCCGGGCCATGGGGGTGTCGGTGTAGGTGTGGGGGTGCCGGCCGGGAGAGTCATCGGCCAGCCGGCAACAAAGATCACGCCAGCTACTAGAATGGCGGTTGGAAAGGCTGAACGCGGACTGGGCGACGCCGAAACTGGGAGAGGAACCTTCATAAGTGTGGCGAGAGGGATTACTACATAGTGATAATGTTTAGGAGTCCTGGCATGGCTGGCTGCACCGGATCCCCATAATTCGTTAGGATCACCCCGCGGAGACCCGCTGCCGCCGTTGGGGTAACGCTCACCGCGATGGCTAGCATTCCGCATCCCGATGGATAGGAGTCACCGGGGACGGCGTAGTTAATGTTCGGATCAAAGCTCAGCGAGGTCACCGTGATATCCGGGCCGAAATTCACCTGAGGCAGTTGTCCCTGCGGTCCCAGATTGGCCGCGCACGTGAGGCACATCATGACTTTGGTAGCTCCTTGTTTGATCATGGGAGCGATGAAGGTCGAATTGCTCGCAAGAGGAATCGGGGTCTTCATCGGGTTGGGGACTGACGTATTGTAGAGCGCATTCCAGAGGACCTGGTGAAAGAGCTGAAGAGCCTGCGCATAGTTTGGTGGCGTCGGGCTGTTCGGCGGCGTAGGAACCCCGTTGGAAGGCGGCAGCACGCAAGGCTGCGCCGCGGCAGGGTTTTGCACCGTGAGGGGACGCGCCCAAATTCCGATATTCATCTGTTGGCTTACCTGGCCCGCCCATTGGATGGGAGTGCCGTTGCCATCCTTAATGTCTCCGACAGTGAACTTCACTCCGGCTTGCACCCAGGCTGATGGAAGCTGAAACACCGCGTGCAGCACGAAATTGCCGGTGGTCTGAGGCGCCGACGAAGTAGCGCCAAACGGGAGCCCGGTCACAGGATCTGTCAGCACAGCGGAGCCTCGCACGATCTGCCAGCAGTCCTGAGCAGTGGCGCCCGCCGGCAGCTTCGGGTCGCTCGGCAACTGGAAAGTCGAAAGGTCGGGCACTTGAATGTAGAGTCCGGAGGGATTAGCCAGCGCCGCCTGGCAAGGCGATCCGGTGATTTGGCCGCCGACGACTTGATTCACCGACTGGCCGATGTGGGGATCGCTATTGCGGTAGGCTTGTCCATATTGCGCGCAACAGATCAATTGGTGGGGTTTGCTATTTCCGATTTGCCGTAGCACGGTCGCCCCGCCCGCTAATTGCATCTCGGTCTGGATAGTGTTTGGAGTGCTCGTTAGGTGCATGGCTCCGCCGGAGTTTGCGCTGGTGCCGCGCACCGCCACGGGCCCGGAGTTCCACTTGTTAAGCGGATTGTAGGCTGGCCGCCCTGTCGAGGGATCGGTCACCACTTTTTTTGTCGTTGGGTCGATCAGGTAGAGATCGGTGACCGGCACCTTGACTTGCTGGCCGGCCGGGGCATCCCAACTCAACGTCGAAGAATACAGATCAGCGACCTTCTGCGGATCGATCATCCAGAGTGTGTTCCAATACTCGGGATTCTCGCAGGTGAAATCGATTCGCGTGATTTTCTTGCTCGCCGGATCGCGGACCACGCTCCACTCGCAATACTCATCCTGCCATCCCCGGGGTCCGTACGGCCCATACATGTGCGATGGTGGGTTCGCCGGCGGCCGGTTCCATTTCCAATTCGCCTGCGGACACAAGACCGTCGGTATCTGTTGAAAGGCGGGCACCGACACATTGCCAAAGCCAACTTGATCGGCGAGCGCGAGCACCTGGTTGCTGCTGTAATTGTATGGGTTCGGCGGGCTGGCCTGTGCGCCGAGATATTGGCCGAGTCGATTGGGAAAAGCCTCCCAAGTGATAATGACCGCCGTCGCGCTCGACGGAATCTTTGTTACGGTGGTGTCGAAATACGAGGTCTGGTTTGAGGAGTAAAGCAGGTTCCACGGGTCACCCATGATCGCCTGTTGGGTGAAGCCGGTGATGTTCGTATTCCACTGAGCGCAGACCGCCATGTCCTGCGCGGAGCCGATCGGGAAGTCGTGGATAAACGCGGGCGTGTCGAATACGTTCTTCTGGTAGGAATCACATTGGGGCGCGCTGCCCCACCAGGGTTGGCCGGAAAAGAAAGCAGCATCGCCAGGATTGAAGCTTCGTCCGTTGCTCAAGCTCATGTACTGCCGGGCATAAAAGAAGAACGTGATCTGTGGGTTCTGGGCCGCGTAGTTTTGGGCGGCGGCGACCGTGCCAAAGTTTTGGGTCGCGATCCAATTCTTCCAGGAGGCGCCTCCGTATTGGGCGACGTTTGGTGTTTTTGTCCAGTTCATGGGGTTTGTCTGTCATTTGGGGTTTGGGGGCGTGGCGGCTGAAGCCGAAAGGAATGCGCGCAGAGCGAGCGCGGGGAAAGGCGATTGCGCCTGGAGCAGGCCGCCGATGCGGGAGAGATACCGTTTCGCAGTTCAAGGGGGACTCCTTCGAGTCCCCGAGTTAGAGTCAGGAGCGGGCCCCCTGTCAAGCCTGTTTAACGGCCAGTGGTGCCCTAGGACACTACCTAACGGGCGCTCTTCCGCTTAACGGACGAGTGGGCGTTCGAGACTGATTACTCCGGCGGGCGGGGACGAAACAGGAGGCGGCAGCGACCGGCGACAGCCAGGTAAATAGTTGGGTCGAGCGATGCTGTGGGGCATGTTCGCGTGGTGGTGAACCGCTGGGGGGAACAAGAATCCCGCTTCCCTCCCGTGGGGCAAAACATTTTTCTCTCGACTGGTTAACTCAGCTCGATTTAAGGAACTTCTCTAAAGTGGTTCTGATTCTCATAGTCTCTTTGGTGCTCTTAAATTGTAGACACCAAACAGACACCAAGAACTTTGCTCCCTTTCTCCCAGTGCGGAATTAGCACTTCGGCCCACAACGGTCGGACGGGGAAAATGTTGAGAAAGGGATCGAGACTGCTTGCGACTCGAAGTCAGCGGCATTGCCGGGCAGCTATCGGTTGTTTTTCCGTGCTCGACCACAATCCTGTCCAGCGGCTGCTATCGTAGTCTAACTTACCGTCGCTCTTGGCGCATAAAAGGGTCACGTTTTCATCTACCGGGTTTCGTATGATGCTCAGGCCGCCACCCACACTCTTTTTGCCGTCCTCGTTGCCTTCAATGCCTCGACTCATGCCGGTGTCGATCAGAAACAGCAACCCATATCGCTGAAATACGGCGCCCTCTTCCCGCTTCACTCCGTCGTTGAATTTCACCTCGCCAGGTTGATGACCCTGAACGATGTGGTTCACTCCCAGCGCGGTCGCATTTCGCCTCAGAACAAACTCGGCGTCCGTCTGGCGACCGCAGTCGTAGAACCACGGCTTACGGCCACAACCTTTGCTATTGAGGCGAGCCTCGAGAATGGAGTCTTCACCGATCAGTTCTGGGGTCGCGAATCCTTTGCTCGCAAAACCGGCTTCGATGTCTGCGCTGAGTGCCGCGATTGTTCGACCGTTCGTATTTCCAGCGTGACTGAAGAACCAATCCTTGACCTTTGCTGCGATGGGCAGGTTGCAAAGAAACTGTCCCAAATCGCCTTGGCAATTCGCAACGTTCTGGGGGTTGAATGCTTTGGCCTCCTCCACTTTTCCATCCCGCTTCAGTTCACTTTCCTTCACCTCCAACTCCCTTCTGAACTCGTCTGTCTTATTCCCGTCCCACTTTGCCAGAAACTCTGCCTCGTGGTTGCCCATCAAGAGGATGACCTGGCTGTTAACATCAGGGCCCGAATCTTGGAGCGCGCGGAGCAGCGAAATCACGCGGAGGGAGCTTCCGCCAGGTCTTGGTCCTTTGTCGATCATATCGCCGGTCACCACCAGGATTGATCTGGGCGCCATCTTCCACTTGGTGTTATCCATGTCGGTAGGCGTTTCGGGTCTGATCGCGTTCAAGGCCACGAGCACACCCAGCAGCCGGTCTGCATCTGCATGCACATCGCCAATCGCGTAGAGGTCCAAGTGTTGCCCGTCCACCTGGACCACAGCGGGATGGCTGACCCAGTTCCGCGAAGGCGGCGGGCCGCCGCTAGCGAGACTACCGCCAAAGGCAAGCACCAGGGCGATACACAAAGCTTTCGGAAGATGGTTGAGTTGCATGGTTGATTGCTTCTGTTGTGAGTTTTTGAGCTGCTTATTCCTGACTCCCGCGAGGACCAAGGATAAATGACCTATATTGTTATCCGGAGCGAGGCCTATTCTCTTGAAAGAAGGTAACCACATCCATCGTGGAGTATCGCTTGCCCATTACCTGTATGCCCTGGCAGTCGGATTCAAGCACGATACCCTTATAAACCTGTCCGAGATCGATTACCGCCGCTGCTCGAAACAGATTCCTTTCTAGCTAAAGAGTTCACGAAGATACGGCGCGACGTCCCGGAAGTGTCAGAACGTCGCCCGAGGGGCACGTGACACTGGCGGACCGCCGGTAAAGGTGATCTTTCGACAACGAGTCGGCGAACGGTCTCGTCTCTATTCCGCTCGCAGTGCTTCCATCGGATTCACGCGTGTGGCACGACGGGCGGGGACGAAACAGGAGGCGGCAGCGACCAAAGTGAGCAGGCCGGCGACAGCCAGATAAATAGTTGGGTCGAGCGGTTTGACCTTGAACAGGATGGTCTGAAGCGCTTGCGCGGCGAGGACGCCGAGAAGTAATGCGGCCGAGCCTATGCCGAGGAAAAGACCGATGGCCAATTGCCAGGCGCCTTGTTGCATGACCATGCGGAAAATGCGTCTTGCATCCGCGCCCAACGCCATGCGAATGCCGAACTCTTGCGTGCGCTGGTTTACCGAGAAGCTCATCACCCCGTAAAGACCGACCGCTGACAACATGAAGGCGACCGCGCCGAATATCGTGAACAGATTCGCGGTCAGGCGATTCACGCCGAGAATTTCATCATGCAAACGCGCGGGCGTACCGGCGAAATAAGTCGGCAGATTGGAATCCAATTCGGAAATGGCCTTGCTCAGGACCGGGCCCATATTCGCCGCGTTTTGGCCGGCGCGGGGACGCACCACCATGGTGCAGAACTGCGCCGCGGGAGTGGACGCCAGCAACGGAACATAGAATCCCACGCTATCCCTCTCCCCGTTGAACGGCCCCTGCATCAGCATGTCCGGCGCGACGCCCACGATGGTACGCCACTGTTCGGGTTTCGCCGGATTGAACCGGCGCACCTGATGGCCGATCGCGCTCTCGGCCCCAAAATATTTTCGCGCGAAACTCGCGTTCACGATCGCGACCGGTTGCTTCGCGTCGCTGTCTTCGATGGTGAAATCGCGGCCCTCCAGCATTTTCAAACCGAGCGTGTTGAAGTAGCCGTCCGAGATCGATTCCGAATTGCCGGTGGGCCGGTCGCGATCGGTCTGGTAGGTCTTCCCATCGACTTCGTATGAACCGAAGTTCGCAAAGGTCATCCGGAAACGATCGCTCATCGCGGCATTTTCGAAGGCCGGATTGGCGCGGAGCGAGCGCAGGGCGCGGACGAAAAACTGATGCTTCACGTCGTCCGTCGGGTAATCGCCTTCCATCAATCCCATTCGGGCACTGTAAACGGCGTTCTCGTCGTACCCGTAATTCTGCGCGGTCTGGTTGCGGATCGATTTGATCTGCAGCGTCGCGGCGATGAGCAACGCGGCCGTGAGTGCGATCTGGCCGATGACCAGGACCCGGGTGATCACGTTCACGAGACGACTGCTGTTACCGCGTCCGCCTTCTTTCATCATTTCCGCCGCGCTACCGCGGGCGCTCAAAATCGCAGGCACGAGCCCGGACAGAATCGTCGCCACCAGGACGATGCCGAGAGTAAAGGCGAGCACTTTGCCATCGATGGTGAATTGGACCCAGTAGGGTAACGGGAACGGCAGCGCGTTCGTGGTGCGGACGAGCATACTTACGGCCCACTCGGCAAAGAACACGCCCACGACTGCGCCCATCGCGGCGACGAGGAAACTTTCCGTCATCATCTGACGGACCAAACGCCAGCGGGTCGCTCCGAGCGCTCCGCGGATTGCCAGCTCTTTGGCGCGCAACGCGGCGCGGCCGAACTGCATGTTCATCACGTTCACGCAGGCGATGACGAGAACCAGGAGGACCGCGCCGAGCATGGCGTAAACGGTTCCGCGCAGTTGCGGCCCGGTGAAGGAGTTTAGCAACGGTTGAACCTTCGCCGCCGTCAGATGCTCGTTCGTTTTCGGATTGTCCTTCGCCATTCGTTTCGCGAGCGAGGAAAACTCGGCGTTCACCTGGTCGAGCGAGACGCCATCTTTCAGGCGGCCAATCATCTGGGGAGCAGAATTGTTCGAGCGCGGATCTTCCCGAGGAACAAGCGGGAACTCATTGTAGAGCGGCACCCAGAGTTGCTCCGAATTCGGGAACTTAAAGTTCGGCGGCATGACGCCAATGATCGTGGCGGCCTTGCCGTTGATGCGCACATTCTCGCCGACGATTTTCGGATTGGCGCCGAAATCGCGCTGCCAGATTTCGTAACCGAGCAGCGCCGTCTTTTCCGCGCCCGGCTTGTTGTCGTCCGCGGTAAAATCGCGGCCCATGAT